>JBBRUX010000001.1:0-141444 GCA_038247415.1 Chitinivibrionales bacterium
ATTGCCAAATCACGCTCAAGATTATTCACCATTGCAATAAACTGCATATCATAGCCCACGGTAGCACGCAATGAATTCTTAACAAACGAATCAAAGGTGCTCGATTCGAGCGTTATACCGATCGACAACAGACAGGCCATCACAAAAACTATAATAATAGAAGCAATATGTAAACGATATTCGTTCATGGGTCCTACCTGAAAATGGTTACATAGTTCTCTTTTTGATGCGATACGTGTTAAGCACAAGCGTTGCAGTAATTCCCCGTGTAAAACTTTGAGTAACAATACTCGTTGAAAACTTATCTGCAAGCTGCTGTACGCTAAACCGCTCGAGAGTAATAATGCGCCGACTATTTTCAAGTTTTGCGCACAACTCCCCAAAAGAAAAGAAATCGCCTTCAATAACAAGCTTATAAGAATATTCTGTCTGTGCCCCTTTTGTATTCGGCCGAGACGGTTCCAATGCAACAAGCCGCAATTTTAAATCGGAAACGCTCTGAGTTATAAACTCAAAAAATCGAGACTCAAATGCCCCAGAATCGCTTTGATTGCCAAATTCCATATTTTCAAAAACAAGCTCCCGCACATGATTCAGATTTTCCTGTACAATTTTTGCGGTAGCCAATTGATTAGAAGCTGCAATACGTTCTTTTTCTAGCAATACAATACGTTTATGTAAACCAACGACATAAATCCTGTCGACAAGAATAATTCCAAGCGCAAGAACTAAAGAACACATAAACAGTATTCTACCTGATTTCATTAGCGCCATCCTTGCCCAGAGGTTCAGCCGCAAATTCAAAGCTTACCTGTTTATTAGCATCTCCCTGCGCAGCACGAGTAGACTTGAGATAAACACTTTTAAAAACATTACCAAAAAGCGGGTCTGCTTTTAATTCCGAAAGATAAACATTAAGCGACAATAACTGATCCTGATTTTCGCGAGGTGTACCATAACCATTTACCGAAAGTACTTCACCATCGTATTCAAACCCCGTGATCCAATATCCTTCGGGTAAATGAGAAGCCAGAGCAACCAGCTTTTTTGTCCACACAACTCCTTTAGAAGTTAGACCAACAAGCTGGACAATGTCTTCGCGATCTACAATTGCTTGTGTTTGTTTATACCTACTATACTCTGCTTTAATGCGAGAAACCTGAGATTCCTCTTCGTGAATGACAGCAACCATAGGCACTATTCTCAAAAGTGCATAAAAGAGAGCTAAAGCGAGCAGCCCAAAGCTTGCAACAGACAAGGTAACAACCCGCAGGTGTACCTTCTCGCCAATTTTTTCTCGCTCGCGTTGCAGCCGGAGCATATTTGTCATATAGCGCATAATGTGACCTTTTTACCTTCTCTACTCTTTGAACCCTCGAAGTGCAAGCACCATTGCACAATCAAAAACGCCATCCGGTTGAGGATCTTTAGCGCTCTCAAGGATAATTCGCGTTGTCGGAATAAGATCTAATCCAATTCCAGCAACAATAGTTTTTTTAAAGCCCTTACTAAACGTTTCACTTCCAAGCATTACCAATCCATCTACTACTGGTACACGATAGGTCTTTTTATAGAATACTAAAGAACGAGATATTTCATCGATAAGCGAATCTGCTGTTTTTCGCTCATTGTCTAGAGCAGAAGCCTCTTCTGGCAAATAAATCGTTCTGCAAAAAAAAGGAGCTTCGGCGCCTTCAAACACAAGGGTACATGCATGCGGAGCAAAATGAATACACAACACAACAGCCTTGGAATCGCTTGCTGCTTTATTTAAATGCCATGCTGTATTAGCCAGCGCCGTTGGCACGATATCTACTATTTCTGGTTGTAAACCGCATCGCTTTAAAGAAGAAGTATGTTTATGCAATAAATCTGTTGCAACAGCAGTTACTAAAATCTGCAACTCCTGCTTCTCGGATGAGCTTTCCAGAATTTGATATTCGATAGTGGCCGTATCAACATTAAAAGGCAACGTTTTTCTGAGTTCCAACCGCAAGGCTCCCAAAAGTTCATCTGACGGAAGCATTTTAAACGACATTCTTGATGCGTAAACTTGCTTTCCTGCAAGGCAGGATACAACATGATCGATTGGCTTAGCGCTAATCTCATTTTTAAGATGTTTGAGTGTATCAAGAGCTTCATTCTCGTGTGTCATGTCTGAAGTTATCGTAACCACATTCTCAATGTCATCTACCACAGAATTACCAAGATAGGAACGAGCGGTAACAACGGCTCGTACGCCATATGCATCTATGTCCAAGCCAACAGATCGTGTAGTTTTTTTCATGTATACATTTCCTTGACCATAGAGAAATTTCAATTCAACAGATCGAGCCAGGAATTAGCTGATGACGACCACGCCATTCGTCTCGATTGGAGACCATCTGGATCTGGAACTAAAAAGGTGGTATCAGCGTAAACATTTGATATTTCAGTAAATCTCTCAAATACCGTTTGATCTACTGGATCTTGAACCTGAAATTTGTAGACAGAAGCAGTCTCTTCTGAATTCAAATGCAAAGAATATCCATTAACATTCATTGGGTTGTCGATTGAATCATTAATGGCATATGCACTATCTCCCAATTGTATTATGGAAGGGGTTGCTACAATGCATATATGCCTAGTGGCTATATTTAGTGCGGATTCGTGGGCCCAATAATTGCGCATGATTTGAATATCCTGATTAACAAAAGAACTTCCATTTCCTATAACTGTCATTGCTGTTACTGCAATAATAGAAAAAACTATACCAAACACCATGGCAAAAATTAAGGCGCTTCCGCCTTTTGATATTAAAAAGAAGTGTGATTTTTGCATAATGCGCTCATACCCACAGGTGTAAAAAAAGTGCTATCCAGACTGCTGCGAACAGTAAAATTAAAAGTTACCCCGGCTCCTCCATTTGCCGAAAAAGTAGCATTGACAAAAGTGCATGCATAAGGGGTTATCACTTTAGAGTATGTTCCTGAAGAAATCGGATTTTCATATGTTAATGTGTCGTGAGTATTATCTGAATTAGGAATTAATTTAAACCTATACCATGCAGCTCCATTTGTGTCAATTACAATTTGCTGAGGCGATTCCACGGTAACGATAGTTCCCAAATGCACTTGTTTAGTAACAATCTCAATCACCGCACTACTCTCCAAGGCATTGCGCTGTTCTGCGCTAATAAAATCAATACGATTTCCAACAAATCTAAACAGTATTGTGGCTCCTGCAATGACAATTAACCCAATTGTGGATGCAACTAAAACTTCAATAAGCGTGAGTCCCCGTGCACCCCGTGCAAATCTTTTGTCAAGACTAGCCGCGAACATAGGTAATCACTTTAGCAAGACTATCATTCTGTACTGCAGGATCAGACCAGGTACATCTTACCGTAATCTGTAGGGTTGGAATATCTGAACCATTAAGTCTACAGGTTATCGGCGCGACAGCTATTTGCATAGTCCCTCGATAGTGCCCTCCATCGCTATATGAAGTATCAAGCAATACTGTAAAGGAGTCTAGTATGCCGGGAGCAACTGCTCGCAATGCGGCATAATTAGTGCCATCTCCCCCGCTACTATACTCTACTCTCTCTAAAATGTTATTCATCTCTTGAAAAGCCCGCCGTCGCAAAATATCACGTTTACTTATACTACTACCCTCACCGATCATGGCGCTCACCGAAACTATCACCAAAATCAAGATAGCCCCTCCCACAAGCGTTTCGATAAGAGTCATGCCGCTTTGAGTTTGATGCATTCTAAAGATATGGTTCATACCCTTATTGCCACCGATTTGAACCACTGAGATAAGGATAAAAAGCAAGAGAAAAACCATTCATGGGGCCGTTAGCAAAACCGGTTATTTCAACATGAAAATCAGGATCGTTAGCCCCTGCCGGATAATCGTCAAACACATACGTAAAGACACTATCCGAAGGGTCAACAATGCTAATTTGAGTCCACCCGTTTCCGCTACTGGCATCTATTGAGACACCTTGATTATGCCTCTGCAAAATTGCTGCACCAATCATTTCGGCTCTGGCATGAGCATCCCGATTATGTGCATCAGTAATATATCCTCTGTAAAGAGGTATTCCTACTGCAGCAAGAATTGCAATAATTACAGCAGTAACTATCACCTCGATAAGAGTAAAACCCTGCTGTCTTTTATAGATTCCCCGCATTACGATCGGTCTCATTTCTCGTAAATCGTTACCAGTTTTGAGTTGCATTATAGCCTGGAGGTGTCGTATCGGTAGCAGTTACAGTACCTCCGGCTGGGATAGATCCTGCACCTCCAAGAGACATGGTAACACCAACGGGAAAATTAAAAATTGTGTTTTGTGCACCTGTAATTGTTCTTGCTGTTACATCAACTGTTGGAATAGTACCACTGTTACGCGCTGCGGCGCAAAATGAGGCGGCAGCACCCGCAGCATTTTGAACTACGTTTTGACGCGAGCTTGTAACATAGCCGTTATACAAAGGAATTGCCACTGCTGCAAGGATGGCAACAATGACCGCAACCACAATAACTTCCACCAGGGTAAAACCCTTTTGACTTTTAAGAAAACGCTTCATACTATCCACCTTTCTCTACAGTAATAAATGATTAATTAAGACACATCGCCAACTATTTAAAAGCACTGTTAGTGCATAATTTTTCCCATCATAAAAACGGGCAAATACAGTGCAATCAGAATAGCGCCCACAATTGCACCAAGCGTTATTATGAGGAACGGCTCAATAATTGCAGCAAGAGAATCGACGGTAACCTTAATTTCCCGTTCGTAAAATTCGGCCGCACGAGAAAGCAGGTCATCTATTCTACCCGAAGATTCTCCCGTGGTAACGAGCTGAACCACAAGAACCGGAAATTGTCCCGATGCTTTTAATCCAGAACTTAAAAGCTCGCCCGTTCTAAGACTTTTGTAAACACCATCGAGTGCGTCAGAATACAATTTATTTCCAACCACAGTCCCCGCAACTTCAACTGCAGAAAGAATTGGGGTGCCACTACCCAAAAGAAGCGACATTGTTCTACTAAATCGTGCTAAAATATTCTTGCGCAAAATTTCTCCAAACACAGGAAATTTTAGTACCGACGCGTCGGCGATTGCTCGTATGCGAGGGGTACGCAATGCAAACACATACGCGACACTTACAATAATCGCTCCCAGCACAAATAAAAGTGCATAGTGTTGAATGGTATGAGACATTGCAATAAGCATTTTTGTGGGGGCAGGAAGCTGGGCACCGAAATTGCCATAAAGCCTCTCAAATACAGGAACAAGCTTCCAGAGAATTGCTACAATGAGAATAACAACAAACCCACCTATAAAAGCGGGGTATCGCATGGCTCCCTTTACTTTCTCTTTGAGGGTATGGATATTTTCCATGTATGTTGCAAGCTCATCGAGAACCCGATCCAGCGCACCTGCAATTTCGCCCGAATGTACAACAGCCACATACGTTTTGTCGAACGCGCCAGGATGATGCGATATAGCCTCAGAAAAACTTGCTCCCATAGAAATATCTGCTGCTACTGCTGATATTGTTCTTGCAAATATGGCTTTTTCTGAAGATGCAAGCTGTTCTAGTGCTTGCGAAAGCGGGACCCCTGCATTTACCATAGTAGCAAGTTGGCGAGTAAAAAACACAACCGATTTATACGGAACACGCGTTTGATAGGCACGCAAAAACTCATTGACAGTATCTAAGAAACTTACATTTTTTGGGGATCCATCAAAATTAAGCTCTTCTAACGATAGCGGTATAAGGCCTTTGTCGGAAAGACGCACCAATACTTCATCAAAGGATGCTCCTTCTAAAGTGCCTGCTATTTTTTTATTAAGGGAATCACGAGCTTTATAGGTAAATTTTGGCATGGATGTATCCCGATACAAATAAGTATAGCAATCACTCTTTCACACAGCCGTGTGCAAAAAACAATCTGTATTTAATCAGCAATTATTACGCCAGTGAGTGAGCGCATCTCAAAAAAAATATAACTATTCTATGTAATCGATTTAATTGCTTAAGCTTATACCAACACGATACTTGACTGAAGAAAGTTTACTAGTGTCGATAACATTGAAAAAGAGAATGATTTTTTCTTAAGAAAAGAGGACTCTTCTCAAATTGATAAAGGCAGGAATCAAGATTGGTACGTAAGCCTCAGACAGCAAAATTTCCTACATCCGTTTTTTTTTAAAAATTTCAAAAGGAAGGATTTGTTCTTTTTTTAATCGTGCGGGATCGGTTTCTGCGGCTTTTTGCAGAATCTTTTTCTCTTCATTAGTAAGGGATTTTATGCCCCTTTCGGAAATTTTTTTAAGAAGCGGATCTACAACCTTTGTATAATACTGCTCTTTGTTTAAAAACGATTGTGCCCGTTGCCTACGAAGATCTTCTTCTACCCGCACGGTGTACGAGAGATGCCATGTTTCCCACAATGGCAATATCTTTACATATGCAAACCCGGCAACAATACCACCAAGATGACACAAGTGCGCAATTCCTCCACCACCGCCCATAGATCCAAATAAAGAAATGGCTCCTATAATGGCAACGGCAATTCTTACGGGCATGGGGAATATAAAAAACATGAGAATCTGGCGATCTGGATTCCATAGTGCATATACGGTAAGCAGGGCAAGCACAGCACCTGAGGCACCAATCACGGGGGTTGTATAGGCAAATGTGCTAAACAGTGCGGCACCGAGTGCCATTGCGCAATAAAATACTACAAAGGGGATAGTTTTAAGCCGCGCCTCAAGTTCCACCCCAAACATCCAGAGCGCGAGCATATTAAAAGCTATATGCCATATCGAGCCAGCATCATGCATAAATGCATAGGTCAATAGTCGCCATAGTTCCCCGTGCTCAAATACCCGCTGTGGAATAAGTTCTCCGTAGGCAAATATATACGTATTTACTCCGGGAATATATTCGAGGATATACATTCCAATGCATAGCCCAATAAGCGTAAAAACACCGGGAGATTGCGAAAGGAAGCGTGTACGATATGAGATCATGAAGTGTGATCCTATGCTGTTTTATTGAGTTTCTGTCGTATTCTATCAAGTACCAAGGGAGGGACAAAAGCAGAAACATCCCCGCCTAAACGCGCAATCTCTTTAACAAGGGTTGAGCTTAAGTAAGTATACTTTTCGTTGGGCATGAGAAATACCGTTTCGGCTTCCGAATACATATTTCGGTTAGTAAATGCCATTTGGAACTCATACTCAAAATCGGAAAGTGCGCGCATACCTCTGATAATAGTGGTAGCTTTATAATCTTGTAAACACTGCACCGTTAAGCCAGCATACTGAATCACCTCAATCTCGCTACAATCTTTAAGTGCTTCGCGAGCCATGTCAACTCTCTCTTCTACCGTAAAGAGCGGATTCTTGCTGGAATTAGGTGCAATAACGGCTATTACATGTCTAAATATTTTTGCTGCCCTACGCGCAATATCAATATGGCCAAATGTAATGGGATCAAAAGTTCCTGGGTATAATGCTACTGGCATAGAAAGCTCATCCACTTCAAGTTTAAGGTAGAGTAGTATAGAGGTCGATCATGGTATCACCGTAGCGTCGTGAAAGATAGGGCGGTGGCACGCTAGCACATACACGTCTGTCATCCTCAGCATGTTCATACACAAGTTTGCCGCGTGGAGCTAAGAGCGAAAAAAGCGACCCACATATTTCGGGGGCCGAATCATCATAATAGGGAGGGTCAAAAAATATTACATCAAATGGTTTGGGATCGCTCTTCACAAAAGATTTCATGTCTCTTTTATAAACTTCAACCGACTCTACCACCTCAAGGTTGTGAGCCGATGCCACAAGAGCAGAAGCTCTTCCCGCATCATATTCTACGAATACGACAAAGGCCGCGCCACGGCTTAAAAGCTCAAAACCCAATGCACCACTACCTGCGCAACAATCGGCAACGCGGGCATTATGAAGTACCGGATTGAGGATATTTGCCACAGCCTGGCGAGTTCTTTCGGCAGTTGGCCTAAAATTTTCTGCAGAGGGTGGGATCGATACAAAGCGGCGAGCGTGCGTGCCTGCTGTGATCCGCAATTTCATGCTTTAAAAATCCTGATAGCGTTTACTTACGAACGGTAAAAATAACAATACCATCGATAGAAACCAGAGATCGGCTTTTTGCCCCAACCGACAACTTTATAAAGGCACATTGTATCCGCGCATCGTAAAGTGCTTTGATCCAGGCAACAAAATCGACAAATGAACCAGTTCCCGTTACATGATAGCTATACCGTCTAAAAGACCCCGCTTGTGCAACCTCTGTTTGTACAGGCGTAGGCGGAACAAGCGAAACACCTGAGTTTTTCCCGAGTGCAGAAAACCGAGTAATAAGCGCCGGCAAATCTTCGTTTTCAGAAAGAGTTGACAAACTCAAATCAACAAAGGGATCGGTGAGATCTATTCCCCAAAGCGCTTTATAGGTAAATGCAAAACGATAACCGTCAGTTCCATTTGGTCGAATAAACGAATAAGGAGGAGCAAGCACTTCTACCCGTTCCCGCTTTACCGCTGCAAACATGGCATTAACGCTCTCTTTACGACTCCCTAAACCAACAGCATACACGGTTTGAAAATTAGCAATTTCCAAAGAACGCAGTCCGATATCATCGGGAACTGCGCGAGCTAGCACTTCACATGCCGCACGCGCAAAAAGCGATTCGAAATTTATCTGCTCGGTAAATGACATCTGGCTATACGGGATAAGAAGCTTTCCATCCTTGCGAGCGATATCTACGGTATCTGCAACATCAGTTACCACATCTTCTACTTGACGCTGAGCAACAAAGCTCGAAGGCGCAACCGGTGGTTCTTTCTTTTGAACTACCGTAGGAACGGGCTTTGGGACAACAACTGCAACGGCTACTTTTTTAGGCTTGAACACGTGAGGAACGAGAAATACTGCAACCAGAGCAACAATGAGTACAGCACCTGAGCCTATAATAAGAGGCATCGGAAACGACATTGACTTACGGCGAGAGCCTTTTTTAAGCAAATTAATACGTATCATGCGTCGACCTCAGTTCCACCACGCACAGCAAGACCAACTGCCACAGCAAGCTGGGGAGCATGTTTTTTGAGATCGGCGGGAGACATTTCTGCCCGGCAGGAAATGGTACGAAAAGGATCGAGCATTTCGGTAGTTTGCATTTGCGCACAAAGATAGGTTGCAAGCTCTTCTTGAACAAAGAGAGGACCCGTTAGATACGTTGACTGTGGCGTACCAAGCGATGCGTTTGCAGAAAAAACTGTAGCTTTAGAATCTTCGATAATCGATTGAATACCCGCTCCATCAATAACATCTGCGGGAATTGGCCTGTATTCGAAATCGAGAAGCTTTCCACCAGAGGTTAACAAAACCACGAGAGTATCAGCAGAAGCAGATACAATACACACGAGCGTAGACATTAATTCTTTATAGTTTGTTTCAAACACATTTACCAATGCAAAAATATCGATATCGAGAATAAACGGATTAAGTTTTGCAGATTTTATAATGCTCTGAATCTGATCGACAGCGTCTCTGCGATAAGCAACCACAAAAAAACGCTGGCCTGGGGAAGCGGGATTTGGCCTGAGCGGCTCATAGTCGATTATATAATCGTCTAAAGATCCGACAATCTGCTGACTAGCTTCCCATTCGATAACGCTTCGCACATCGTCTTCCTCGGCGTCGAGGACAACTTCCTTGATGATTGCATTTTCGCCCCCCAAAGCGCATACGACATCCTGATCAGCAAAACCAATTTCTGATATCAAGTCGATAAATTCGCTTTTCAGTTCATCCCAACCAGCATCACCCGCAAGTACCAACGGTTTAATGATAATACTGGCTACAGAACCATCATGAGGGAAATATTGCGCCATGCAGATGCAATCTTTGCGAAGATCAACACCACAAACGCTCTGGGTATGTTTTGCCATAAATCTCCATACAGGAAACATGCTCGATACTTCGAGGGACACTAGTAAAAATGGCTCTTTTTTTGTGGTAAAGCAACTATTTATGCTTTTTTTACATCAAGTGCTCTAATTCACTCAAAAAGCTTCGCACGTATCTAATACAGTGTAAGCAACAATTGGTGCAAGGCGCTATTTTATCTGTGTTTGATTGTAGCCATATATATAGTATATAATCTCGGAACCACCTTTTTCCGCAAGGATTTTTTATGGGTGAAGCTAAAAAAGCACTCCACGCGATGAATCTTATAGCCATCACCTTTAATCGGTCAGTTCCCTACGAGCCAACTCTTGCCACGCTCGTTCATCTATTTGGGCCTGTCGAATGCACCTATGGACCAATCGAATTTACTCATACAGAATATTATGCCCAAGAAATGGGAGATAGCCTAAAAAAGATTTATTTCTCGTTTTCAAATCTTATCGATCGAACAACATTACCACGTATCAAAAACAAAACAAACGAACTCGAAATGGCATGTGCGATACAAGGCAAGCGCAGTATCAATATCGACCCGGGCTACATCACAAACGACAAACTTGTTCTCGCGTCAACCAAAGACTTCTTTCATCGCATCTATCTCGACCAAGGGATTTACGCAGAAATTACTCTCCATTATCGCAAAGGATGCTATCGTTTTTTCTCGTGGACCTACCCCGATTACAAAGAACCCGAATTCTTAAAATTCCTCGAAAAATCAAGGGCTTCCTATGTTCACACGCTCCGGAGCACAAGCACCAGTAAAGGAAATGATGATGTCTAATTGGATTCTCCCAAGCCTATTTTCCTGCGCCACAATCGGTTGTATTGGCGAAATTCTGGTTATTATCATGCCAAACCGCGCCATCGAACTTCTCGATCACGCTCAAACCGAATCGGCACCGATCCCCACATCAACCATGTTTTTAGGCGTGCTCTCTATTTTTTCTGTAGCAACCACAATTCTTCTCTTTCTTTCCGGAGATCCTGTTTTTCGCATTTACGGCATTACCCTTTTGGCTCTCCCTCTGGTTGTATGGCTTCTCAAGCAAAAAATCAAATCTATCAAATACTTAATTGTCGGAGAATCTACCCTGTGCCTTATCATGCTCCTTGACACGATTCGCACTATCGCACAAAAATTTGGGTGGATTTAACGGGGAAGAATTGATACGTCATTATGGGAGCTCCACACGAGCACATTGCTCCTTAGGTATCAAGTACGCAGATGCAGCTATTTCACAATAGCGTCATTAAACAATTCGTCAACTTTTACCAATATCTAAGAGGCGGTATTGGCAGGGGGCAAATGACGATCCGACATTGCGTTTGGCACTGTTTTCTACAAACAGTGCCATTGGAGAGCATCAAAGTGAGTATGGAGGAGCGAGGCCGAACATTATAATAATGGTGCAATCTGAGGTAACGGTTTGCGATACATAACACCATTTACATAAGCACTATCGAGCTCATATACAAAGGGCAATCTACCAACCGGATCAATAAGCTTGACAATACCGATTGACTGTGCGAAATCGATTTGCGAAAATCCGTGAAAGTTTCGATTCGGATAGGATAATTCAGCAACGTTTGCAAGCCTAGTACCAAGAACGAGTGTATCTTTAAGCATATACGTTATAGGATTACCCCCACTCATAAACGACCCACTATCATCCGAAAAATTGTCAGGTAAAAAGCTTCCAAAAACGCCGCGCAAGGCAGAACTGTAAAAGGTTCCTTGCGTAGATTGTTTGAACCAGTCGTTAGTCGTTGGTCTTGTTGCTTCTACAAATGAAATCTTAAAAAAGCTAGTATCTGCATCAGTTATGGTATCAAGCACCATAATAGAAAGTTGATTTTTAGAATTTTTTTCCGTGTACTTCCACCAATTCTGTGCATTCTGAAAAGGGAAATAAGCAGAAGTGCTTGTCAAGATCGGTGGCGGGGCTTTCTCCACAACTGTGGTTGGAGCAAGGTTACAGCTTAGCATAAACATGCCAAGAAAAACAAATCCGGATACCTGCTTGACTAACAATATTTTTTTCATAGCAACCCTAATCGTTTGAGTGATTGGATGCATGCTTACATGCATACACTTTAAATGGAATATAATGAATATAGATAATGCAGCCAGGTGAGCAACCCGCATAGCGTGAGCTACAGAAAAGGCCGGCTATGCCCCATAAAAAAGCAGTTACAGCCATTTCAAGAATGTCGGAGGTTTTGCTGCTGAGAGGTATGGGACAATATTTAATGTTAAGGGCAGCGCAGATATTGACTATTAAGCTATCACTCCAGGCTTGAACCAGTTTTATTTGCCACAAAGACAACTACAGCATTTTCAATGACTTACGTAATATTTAGAGATAATTTAGAGATAATGTCGTAGCCTTCCCCTCTCAACTAGTTAATCTTTTTTGTAAACTCAACCATCTCCTGCAATTGCAATCGAATTGTCTCTTTCTGCATTCTTTCCTGGTTTATTTTGCACAACTACCTCTTAAGCGCAAGCACAACCACCCCTGCTGCAACAAGTGCTATGCCGCCCCAATCGCGCAGACTGGGGCGTTCGCCAAGAAATACCACCGCAAAAAGTGCAACGAGAACAACACTCAACTTGTCAATTGGAGCAACCTTTGAAGCATCTCCGATTTGTAAAGCTCTAAAATAGCAGACCCACGAGGCTCCGGTGGCAAGCCCCGAAAGCGTTAAAAATATCCACGTTTTAGCTGATATCTGAAATGGATTACTCCATTTGCCAGTAGTATAGACAAAAATAGAAAGTACTACAATAATGACAGCCGTTCGGACAAGGGTGGCAAGATCGGAGTTGATGCCTTGTATGCCAATTTTTGCCAAGATAGCCGTTGCTGCTGCAAATACGGCAGATAAGAATGCCCAAAAAAGCCAGGGTGTATAAGTCATACGATAGTATTCCTCTGCTAAAACATTTGGATTTTAATTTCTTGCAGGACACTCTATTTTCACGAATTCAGGAACTTTATAGCTTAAGTCAAGCTTCATCTGATCCATAGCAAATTCGAGATCATGAATTTTTTGATATCGATCGCTCAAGAGCCCACTGAGCAAAGAGCCCAGAGAGAATAATTTTTTCTGCGAGAAGCGCATGTTGAGCGAGCCAGTGTGTCATATCTAGTAAACATACATTCTGCAAGGCATCGGGGGATAGCGCACTGGTATCGAGGTAGTGATAATCAGCACAGTCCACATCGGTATCTATACTTTTTAGTACACAAAGAGCATCACGACTTGTGTAAATTTCATGACGCAGGATAATGCCTGCACTTTCCGACAAATCGTCGAGCCATGCCTGATTTACCTTATGAAGAGATGTATCGAGCAGTGCGAAAACGCGACGCATAGGATTAGGAAATGATTGCGTGGAAAACATTTTCTCAGGATAGCTGCTTTTTTTATGAGAGACAAAAGAATCGTTGACAGCATCAACAAAATCAAGTGGCATGTGTGGCGTAACTATTACGATTACGCACAGTGCTGCAAAGGGATTTGTTTCACAATGCCGATTTATGCATCTTTTAATTTCGAGTGGCGACAGCTTGCAACCTCGAATATCCAGAACGAGTGTAAAAGTGTTTGCACTCTGGTTAAAAGATTCAGCGAAAAACGTTTCGCATCCTGTCTGATCGGATAGCCTAAAAAAAGAAAATATCTCTGCATCGGTTCCTGGAAACGATTCATGCTGATGGGATAGTGCCATAAAATCGCAGCTGCCAAAATACGGTTTCGCATAGGGTAGCGTGCTAATTCCCAGATACTCTTCTGCAAACCCTAGCGCACCTGCCAAGGAATCTGCATCCCAGGTTTTTGTTTCTACCACATGATACGGCGGTGCATTTTCGCAGGTAATGCCTAATGACTCTGCTTGAGAACGTAAGGGAGTGCCGGGCAGAACCTGCGTATGAAACACCGCAACCGACGATGCCAATCCAGCATTTTTGACAAACGATAACGTTTTCTCAAACCCTTCCATGGTATCGCTTGGGAGCCCGATCATTACATCTGTCTGAATGCCAATTTTTTTATTTGACAAAGCAGATTTCCCACGCAAAAACTGCTCTGCATTAAAACGCCGACCTACCGATGCCAGTACTTTTTTATCAATACTTTGCAAACCGGTTTCTACCATTCGTACGCCAGCTTCTGACAGCATATCTGCGATAGCATCGGATATCGATTCTAGCCGTAACTCACAAAAGAGCGGCAGTTTTTGAGTATTGACTTTTGCAAGAAGTTGCAAGAACTCCTTAAAATCCTTACGCTGTTCGAGGCTAGGGTCGAGAAGATAGATCTCCTTGACACCCTTTTGATTAGCCCATAAAAAAAGCTCTACACATTCGACAGAATCTCGAACAAGCGGCGTTTTTTTGAGCCGACCCTGATTATAATGACAAAACGTGCACGCATAGCGACAACCACGATACATCTCGGCATGCACGACCCCATTGGGTTCGGGCACAACAAGCCTGCTCAGGAAAGGATCGTGAATGCTTTTAAGCGATGACAGTGTTGGCGCGGTAACGGGCCCAGCGGTTACTCTGCCTCCAGGAGTTAAAAGCCCGCGTAATCCCTCTGGCATAACGCCGTACGCCAGGCACTTGAAGATAGATTCCCCTTCGCCTGCTATGGCATAATCGAATGGCGCCGCGTGGTCTAAAAGCCAGGGAGAGTCTGCTGCTACATCAGGACCACCAAGTATAATGGTAATTGCCGGAATCTGCTCCTTGATTTTTTGGCACAAATACAAGCTGCGCTCAATATTCCATACGGTAACACTTAATCCCAAAAGAGTTGGATTTTTATTGACAATATGCTTAATAAGCAAAGCATCGCCATAGCGCGATGCACTCGTCTGATCGCACAGCGCTATACGTGAAGGAGAATCTTGTGCATGCAGTGCAAGAGTAGCAATCCCAAGGGGCAGGTTACCCGTGTTTTCTATTGGGGCAAACATGGGAACGGGAAGCGACACAAGGAATATATCATGCATGGGGATAATCCTTGCCCACAAGAGTCTTGACAGAACGTTTTTTAGTTGAAGCTTTTTTTATAGGTTTCATACATTCCTTAAGAGCAACGTCTTCGTTAAGAGCTCTCAAAACGATATGAGCACACGCTAAAGCATCCGACGCGGCATCATGGTGCCTTAGAGGGATATTAAAGTGCGAACAGACATGCGCTAACGAAGTCGGTTTTATCTTCCACACTCTTCGAGACACCTTGACGGTACATACAAAATCTGCTGCAGGCGGGACACATCCGGCCAAAGCGCAACATGTATACAGAACACTTTTATCGAAACTTGCGTTATGCGCGGCAATAAAATCGACACCCTCAAACAATGGCTCAATCAATTTCCAGACTTCACCAAAAACAGGTTTATCGCAGACATCTGCCCATGATATCCCATGAAGATATTCAAACACCATATACTGTCGTGGCGGACGTATAAGATGCGTAACCTTTTTTACTATCTCGCCCTGCTCAACTCGTATAACAGAGAGGGCACAGGCGCTATCTCTGCCGTAATCGGCTGTTTCAAAATCGAGTGCTGCAAAAATAGCCAATGATCTTCCTTTGAGATGCACTATTTACCGTATAATCCATTATGAAAATACCTAATGGCAGCTGCATAACGCTCTATCTCGCTTTAAGATCAAACATTCATACACTCTATTGTGGTTTGGTGGTTTGCAAAGCTTTGGGATCTATTGAAATGCGTTATTCGACCGCACCCAAGCCGTAAGGCAAAGCCAGCGCAGTGATTACTATGCAGGTTTCATTGGTTATTATACTAGCTGCTGCCTCACGTAGCAAATGGTATACCACATATTGTGTCTTTTTTTAAACATGCCCTTGACTTTCCTTTTTTAATGTGGGTATTTTTGTTTTATAAGGATTTTGTTAGAATAATTACTCCAGTTCGAATATATTACAATTACAATCATATAACTAAACAATTAACAGACGTAGCAGAATTCGCGTTCGTGTATATGCTACGTATGGGAGGATCATTTTAAATGGTGACAGACAAAGCAATTGGCAGCATCAAGGAAGCAATATCATCTAAACTCTTTGCATCTAAAGAGAACACTCCCGAGACTGTTGTTCGCAGCAAAGTATTGCGCGAAAAACTCCTCCAGAAAAAGGTTGGCCTCACGACAAATGCGCGTACAGTTCTCGAAAAAAGATACCTCTTTAAAGATGATAATGGAATTGTTGTCGAAGGACCTGAAGATATGTTTTTTCGCGTTGCAGAAAATATTGCGAGTGCCGAAAAAATCTTTGACTCAGCTGCCAATCCCGATGTTTGGACAGAAAAATTTTACAACGTCATGACAGACCTGGATTTCCTTCCAAACTCACCAACCCTCATGAATGCAGGCCGTGAACTTCAACAGCTCTCAGCATGCTTTGTGCTTCCCGTGGGGGATTCGATGGAAGAAATTTTTACGTCTGTTAAAAATACAGCCCTTATACATAAAAGCGGCGGTGGAACTGGATTTTCCTTTTCTAATATCCGTCCAAAAAATGATCGCGTAAAGTCAACTAAAGGCGTTTCAAGCGGCCCTCTTTCTTTTATGAGAGTATTTGATATCGCTACCGAAACAGTAAAGCAAGGTGGAACACGCCGTGGCGCAAACATGGGTATTCTTAACTGCACCCATCCAGAAATTCTCGATTTTATCGAAACAAAAGAAAAAGACGGTGTTCTTTCCAATTTCAATATTTCTGTTGGCATAACAGACGAATTCATGGAAGCTCTCAAGCGCAACGAAGAGTACCCGCTGCGTAATCCTCACACAAAAGAAGTTGTTGGGCATCTGAGCGCTTCCAAGGTATTTAAACGCATTGTTGAGCTTTCCTGGAAGAATGGTGAACCAGGCATGGTTTTTCTTGACAAAATAAATGCAGCAAATCCAACTCCCCATGTTGGAATGATGGAAGCAACCAATCCCTGCGGCGAACAACCCCTGCTTCCATATGAATCCTGCAATCTTGGATCGATCAACCTTGCTCATATGATTAAGTCTGAAAATGGTGAGAAAAAAGTAGATTTCACAAAGCTAGCCGAGACAGTTCGTTTGGCGGTCCGCTTTCTTGATAATGTTATTGAAGTTAATAAATATCCCCTTCCAGAAATCGATAAAACAACCAAGAGCAACCGCAAAATTGGTCTTGGCGTTATGGGATTCGCCGACATGCTTGTTGAATTTGGTATTGCATATAATTCGCATGCTGCTGCAAACCTGGCAGAAGAAATCATGAAAGCGATTGATGAAGAAGGCAAAAAAGTAAGCGCCTACCTTGCAACAGAACGGGGAGTTTTTCCTAATTATCCTGGCTCAATATTCGACAAACCAGACGGCATCAAGATGCGCAATGCAACGGTAACAACCATAGCTCCCACAGGTACGCTTTCGATGCTTGCCTCATGCAGCTCTGGCATAGAGCCCCTTTTTGCAATTGTCTACCAGAAAAATGTTCTTGATGGTCAACACTTTTTTGAAGTGCACCCAGCATTCGAGCGCATTGCACGAGAAGAAGGTTTCTACTCTGATGAATTCATGAAAATGGTTGCCGAATCTGGTAGCCTCAATAAAATCTACGGAATTCCCAAAAGAATTCGTGACATTTTTGTAACTGCCCACGACATCGAGCCTCGCTGGCACATTGCTCTACAGGCAGCGTTCCAAAAATATGTCGATAATGCTGTCAGCAAAACCGTTAACTTTAGACACAATGCAACTGCAGAAGATGTCGAAGAAGTATACCGACAAGCCTACGATTTAGGCTGTAAAGGTGTTACAGTGTACCGCGATGGTTCTCGCGCCAATCAGGTATTAACTGCAGGAAGCAAGATCGATGCGCATGGTGTTCCGGTTGCTATTGGTGGGGCTATAACCCCTCGAGCACGACCATCTATCACAAAAGGTCGCACCTACAAAACCAAAACGGGATGCGGCAATTTGTATGTCAACGTAAATGCCGATGACCACGGCTTGTGCGAAGTGTTTACACAAATGGGTAAATCGGGTGGTTGCGCAGCATCAAACTCCGAAGCTGTTGGTCGTATGATGTCTCTTTCGCTTCGGTCTGGGATAGAGCCCCATACCATAGTCGAACAACTTCGCGGGATTCGTTGCCCTGTTCCAACATGGAACGAAGGAGAAATGATTCTCTCGTGCGCAGATGCAATTGGGCGTGTTCTCGAAAAAGCAATCGCCGATTTCTCGATTGGTGCTCGTACCCTTGTCCCGAGCGCCCATGCAACATCAGAAACAAAACCATCGATTGCTATTAAATATAGCGCACTCGATTTTGGGCTTTGTCCTCAATGCCCCGAATGTGGTGGCATGATGGAACACGAAGGCGGTTGTTCTGTTTGTAAAGTTTGCGGATTTTCGAAGTGTATGTAATAGATGCGTAGCTGTTTGCAGAAGCCACAGTGCTGTCATTAAGGTGCTTGGCTCAGATTAACCAAACTAGATACGCTACCATACGATAGTTATGAGCGAGAGCGGCTATCTTTTGTATTTTCTACTTTCATACTGATCTTTTACCGCTGGTGCCTTTGAGGGGCTGGCGGTTTTTCATAAGTCAATCATATAACTGCTTCTGTAAATCTGGCCATATATTATTATTCATGCTGATCTCCTTTTTTCCCAGAGACAGCAGTAATATCTTTTATCTTCTCTTCTGCTTCAATAAAATGTTTTTCAACCGCCGCAGGTTCCTCTAATTGCTTTGCCTTGAATTTATCATATTCCTGATTCGCCTTTTCCATTGCAGCATCGTGGCTGATATTTCCTGCATGGGTCAAAAGTCCCCGTCCTGTCATGGTTAAAAACTGGTTCAACCGTTCTATCCAATCTTGCATTGACATGGGAACACGATTTAGAGGCTGGATTTCTGCAACTTCGAGATATGCGGTAACAAGCCGATTAAGAAGATTCAATTCTTTTTCTGTCAAATAATTCTTGGCAATTTCGGTATCGCGCTTGAGCAGTGTCTTACCAGGGTAATCGGTGATACCCATATTCCGGTTGGCTGAATCTGCGCGGTTGTAGATCAGTTCCGCGGCAGTATGCCCCTGTGCTGCCTAATGCATTTTATTCTGTACCTGCTTAAAAAACTCTTGTGAAGTTTCGCCATTCGGGTTGTAGTCTATGCTGGTAGCGTAAATATCCAGTATCTTTCTCCAGAAAACTTTTTCAGAAGTGCGAATATCCCGGATACGCGCAAGGAGTTCTTCGAAGTAACGGCAACCTTCGGGTTCCTTAAGCCGAAGGTCGTCCAGCACAAAACCTTTAACAATATATTCCTTGAGTTTTTGTGTTGCCCAGATGCGAAATCGGGTGGCAGAAAACCTGTATCCGAAATCTGGCTAATTTAATTAATACAACTTTCACGAGCTCTTCCAAAGTAATAATATTCGAAAACGCATGAAATGATTATCCGAGTATTTTGTCAAGGTTCATTGTTTCACAGCCCTTGTCATATCTTCTCATTATCATCTTCTGTAAGTATACAGCATAGTTGATATATTTCAGTTTTTATGTCTTTCTCAATAATTGTCACATCAGACTTTGCTCATCCTGGAGCGGCTCTTTACATGCTTGAGTAGGAAAACCTAACCCAAACCCTATGCTGCGCCTGATTCATTTGAGCATCAGCAGCACTTGGTTGCTTGAGGGTGTAGGTGTAATCGTAGTCGAAGGTGACAGCGCGGAAAATTCGTATGGAGAGAGTATTAGTCCAGTTGACATCGGGATGTGAAATGCGCTCAAAGGGCAACAAAATCTTACATTCCGATTCTAAGGTGCCAACAGGGCCCAATCGAAGTGTTACTTTTAGTGCAGCTTCTGGCCCAAATTCTGGTCGGCCATTTTGGGCGGTTCGCCGAAGAATGGTAACCTCTTTCTTTTGGCTTATGAGAGAATCAAAAAGTGCCTTTTCTGAGGAGAGATCGGGCTTGACGGTGTCTGACAACACAGAAATACCCCGAGTAAAGTCGGATTTAAAACCTAATCCAGCAAGCAAACGAGATTCAACAAATCGGCGCGAAATTAAGTTTACATTAACGCCAAGCCCTGTCTCTAATCCAAAAGGAGAAAAAGAGGGCTGCAAGAGTCGCGTACGCGAAACAGAATCGATACTTGTGAGCAAGGAATCGGAGGAAGTAAGGGCAAAATATTGTTTCTCTGCACTGGTTGTCCCATTTTTAAATATCGGAAAGATATTTGTGAGTGCTTCTAAGCGACCATACGGCCCAAGCCATGGCAGAAATCGCCATGTAAACAAAGAAACGAGCCTTGCTTTATCGGAATTAATGGCCAGACTTCCAATATCAAACGATTGGATAGTAACACCTTCATCGAACTTAAGGGAAGTGTTCCACTCGACAGGTTCTTTTCGATAATTGAGCCGACCGCCAAAAAGAGCTGCCACAAGGGATGATACCGTGGTGGTATCGGTTTTAGCCTTGCGAAAATCTGTTGTGGCATTGAAAAAAAAGGATCCGCCGAGATCAAGCCCATATTTCCAGTCTGAGAGAAGCGTTCGAGTTGCTCTATTTGTCAACACCCCGCCGCCCATAATTTTCATCTCACTTATGTTATTGAGAACCAGCTGAACATGCGTTAATTCTCCCGACATCAATCGAACAGTGATATAATTAGTTTGAGTGTTATAGCTCTGACCTACGCCAAATATTTTATACAGTCCTGGTTTGAGAATCCATGTTTTAGGCTCCTCCCCAAGATCGGGATCTGCCCCGTAGGCTCTGCCAAACGACTCAAATTCATCGATCCGCGCTAACTCATATTCTCCCTTAACCGCGATATTGTTTTCGTCAACAACCTCAATAGCAAGGCCCGAAAAATCGGGGGCAACGGTAGTTATTTCTCCTTCGGTTACAACAACCTGACGTATCATTCTTTGTTCATGACTCCCCGAGCCAAAAACGGCAAAATAGTTACCCGCCATCACATTAATTTTTTTACCAGATTTGCCTGTTGCAATCGAATTTCCTGTTGCATCTAGAATATCTACATCGGGTTCCAAGGTACTATTTGTTAGTCGGGGAATAAAAATCGACCCCTTGCCAAGAGGAGTAAATGAAGCATCTGAAGCCACTTGTAAAGCAATGCCCGGCGCGTCCCAGCTTAGTTGGGCAGCATCAAGCCATCCAACCGAAGTTGGTATATCACGCGGAATAGTCGCTTGTATGCTATCGATGTGCGCTTCTTCTGCCGAAACCGAGTTTGTAATATCTTCTCCCGGTAATTCTGGCGGAGGGGAAGCAAAACCCTTGACACCAAAAAAAACAAGAAAAAAGATAGTTCGGTATGAGCGCATGGTTATTTGGCCATTACTGGTGCGGTGGTATCGGGTGTGTCAAAACTGCCCTGCAGCTGGACTTGAGTTTGTCCATAATCACGTGCGAGGACAAGGTCGATATCGTGAGTAGCCTGCATCATGATATATTCAAAAATTGATGACATTTCGCGAATTACGATCTCCGGCTCATTTTTTGCCACCTGCTTACGATTATCAAAATGGCGGGAATATACCACTTTATTATCGGAGAGGCGTGTGAGCCGAATCATGAGCGCAAGATGGGCAAACCATATTTTTTCGGAATCATACTCTTCAATTGCTTCGATGGTACCGCTTAATTCGTAATCGGGTTTTACACCCTCGTCGAATCTCCTGATAACACGGCTAACAATGTTGACAGAGAGCAAATGCTTGCGAATAAGATCTGATATCATGAGCGTGGGTTTAACCGCCCAAACCCGGTATACATAATAGCGTAATTCAAAAGGACTTTGACGATACACTATTTGCGGGCGAGAATACGCTTCTTCAATTTCAAAATCCTTAAGTCGAATAACACATGGATACGGAGTTGGGTTAAGCCTCTCGGTAAGCGGAGAAGGCGCATAGGAGAGCATATAAAATTGCTTGACAAGTACGGATGAGCACGTTACCAAAAGCCCAACCATAATACTCCCGCACAGGATAATCAAGAGGCGGTTTTTCATCGTACTACTCTTTCCTTCTGTTGTTCACCGCGTAAAAGCAGCGTCGGATTTTCCGACAATTCGCGGGTGAGTTCATTAGCGTTTGCAGATGCTTCTCTAATGTTTTTCATGGTAGAAGAAATATCTTCGCGGCTTTGCTTTAGTGTCATATTAAATGTTTCGGAGAGCTCTTTTAATGAATGCGCGGTGGAATCTACCGAACTCATGATCCGTGTTATCTGGCCACTGGAAACATTCTTGCGAAGCTCCGACGTAAGCATACGAATATCTGTTGAAATCGAATCGACGCTGCGCAATACGTTCTGAGTAGATCTACTCATCGATGAAATTTCTGGTCGCACATTGTCAAAAAAGCTTCGCGCATCTGCGGAGATCACTGCTGCATTATCCAAAATCTCCCGAAGCGCATGAAGACTATCGGGATCGGTAAGCTGATTAAGATGATTGAGGAGCAATTCAATCTTGACACTAAGGGCTTCTGCCTTGCCCGTTATGGAAGCAATCACCGAACGCCGTGTCGTAATGTTAGAACCTGGCTTGAGAGCTATCCCAGTATCTGATCCACCTAGAATATCTATATACATCAAACCTGTGATCCCCATCATGCCCGACTGTGCATACATATCCTGTTTCATGGGAAACACGTCATCAATTTTAAGGGTTGCCTTAATGGAAGAGAGATTTTTGGGATCGTAACCAACTTTTACTACTTTACCTATTGGTATTCCCCTAAATTTAACCGATGCCCCTTGCTCGAGCCCCGAAAGAGACTCCCCAGAAAAGAGTGCATAGTACATAACGGTATGATCCCGCAGTCGAAGACCTACGGGAATTGCAATAAAGAGAAACATTATTACGATGCCGCACACCATAAAAATTCCAAGCCGTACTCGCTGAGCACTTGAAATACTCATGAAACATTCTCCACCGTAAAGAGTTCGTCGGCATTATGGACAACAGAATCTTGGCTATCGACTCGGGCAAAAAAATTGGGTATGGGACCTTGCGTAATAGCCTGAGCTCCCGACAATTCTCCCCGATACAACAATTTTCCCTTATGCAAGAATATAATACTATCGGCGATAGCTTCGATAGAAAAAAGTTCATGCGTCACTACCACGATCGAAATACCAAGCGATTGCTTAAGTTCCAGAAGTAGCTCATCGAGTCCTGCCGATGTAACAGGATCAAGCCCCGCCGATGGTTCGTCGCAAAAAAGAATTTCAGGGTCGAGCGCCAATGCCCTTGCGAGTGCTGCCCGTTTACGCATTCCGCCCGATAATTCCTCGGGCAGCAAATTGGCTGCATGAGAAAGCTTCACCTGCGAAAGTTTTATCGCAACAATTTCAGTAATTATTGATACTGGCAAATCGGTGTGTAACGTTAGCGGTAACGCCACGTTATCTGCAATAGAAAGCGAGCCTATAAGCGCACCGTTTTGGAAAAGAACACCAATTTTTTTAAGAACAGTAAGGGACTCATCCGAATCTGGCTCAACCAAAGAATGGCCAAGAATTTCTATGCTCCCTGCGCGAGGACTAATGAGACCAACGATGGTTTTAAGCAATGTCGTTTTTCCACAGCCAGATGTTCCGAGAATCGCAGTAATATCCCCTCGATTGATATCGATGGAAACATCATCGAGAACAGTGCGACTGCCATAGCCCACAACAATATTTTTTGTTCGGATGAGTGGATGTTCCTGCATATACACCTAAATGACAAAAGAGAAAATGGCATCTGCAACGATAATTGCAAAAATCGCAGCTACAACGCACGATGTTGTTTCTTTGCCCACGGCTTCTGCGCCACCGCGCACTTTAAAACCAAAATAGGCACCAATCATGACAATAAGCCAGGAGAACGCTATGGACTTGAGAATTCCAGCCATAACATCCCGTATAAAGAGATTGAGCACCAACTGCTGCCAGAAAAGCGATGCCGACAGTTCAAGATACAAAAGAGAAATTAGAAAACCGCCAGCAATACCCATCGCGGTTGAAACAATCGATAAGAATGGCATCGTTACTGTAATCGCCCAGAATTTAGGCGTTACAACATATTGAATTGGATTTATACCCATGGTTTTCAAAGCGTCAATTTCTTCACCAACCACCATTGTTGCAATTTCGGCTGTGGTTGCACTACCCGTGCGGCCAGCAAGGATTATTGCCGTGAGCAGCGGGCCAAGCTCGCGAATCATGGCAATGCCAATCATGGGCGCCAGAAATGAACCAGCACCAAACTGCTTAAGTTGTATAGCCGATTGTAAAGCAAGAACCATCCCAATGAGAAAAGAGAGCAGGCCAACAATACCCAATGCCTTAAATCCCAGCTGATACATCTGTTCGCCCAAGGCACCTTTTCTTATATCCCGCTTTTTAAATAATCCCCACGTCGACCAATACAGTGTTTCGGCACACACCGAAAGTGCCTCTTTACATTCTTCAATAAATGCAAGAGTTGCTGTCCCGAGATCCTCGAGCATTCCCATGCGAGTCAGGGTATTCGAAACTGGCGATGGGGGTTGCCATGCCGTAAGTGTTGAATGCAGATCGGCCTTAATATTTCTAATGGTGAGCGTAGAGCCGCTTGCTTTGCAGCGGCGTCCAAGATTATAGATAAGGGCCGCTGTAGAAGAATCAAGAGATAGCGTAGATGAGAAATCAAACACGAGAGGGCGTGAGAGCGCAAGCATCACGAGAGGCCGTTGAGTACCTACCCACACGCGGTTTGCGTGCTCTGGAACCAGTATAATGAGTTCCTGTTCGTTGTTTACCATTGCGGGTACAATGCCCTCCATATAAGAGACCTGGATATGCAATCGAGCCACAATTAAGGCAAGAATTGAAGCATAGTCAGGATTATCAAACGACAAAGGCCATCTTGTTAGACGGCCTCTATCGAAGCGCTGCAAAAAAGCTTATTTACTTTGGAGCTTTTTCGCCTTTATCTTTTTTCTTGGCATTTTTAAGCCGTGCGTTACCGTTTGATCCTTTAAAAATTTTACCTCGTTCGGTGCGTTTATCGCCTCTTCCCATGATCTACTCCTCTTAAGTTATGGTGATTATCGTTAATCGATATAGTATTTATCGAGCTTGTCTTCGATGGAAATCTTTTTGCGTTGTGCTGCAAACCACTGTGCGTAAACGGTTTGACGCTGCATCATAATGAGCCGTTGCTGCACTTGCATGACAGGATCGGTTCCCCATGGGATTGTCTCGATTGCCTGATGAAAAAGCGGTTTAACCACATAGGCGGTTGTGCCAACAACTAAAGGCTTAGAAACAGATCCAACAGGACGGTTAAATGCTGCAATAACTGCTGCATTTTGCATGCCCACGTTAGGAATATAACGGGATTGTGTAACGGTATCGGTTGTTCCTGAGTTAACAGTAGGGTCAATCGTTTTAAGGTTTGCGATGGTAACAGCTGTTCCTGCTTTGCCAATAACCTCGGCAAGTCGCTGTGCAGCCTGTGCACCTTTTAGTGAGTCGAGGAGATGTAGCTTAATAGCGCTGCTTACACTGGCCAAAGCAGGTATGCCCCGGGGAGTCTTTTTCTTGATGCCCAGAATATAAAATCCATCTTCTCCTTCAAGCGTTTTTTCTACAACAGCGCCATCACGATTATTAAATGCAAAATGACTTACACCCGTGACTGCATCGAGACCGTATCCAAAAGGCTTTCCTTTTATGATAGGTCCTACCGTATCAACGACAAGTCCTGCATGCGCTATCGCAACCTTGGCAAAACCGGATTTCTCGATTTCCGAACGAAGTGAATCTGCAATTTGCTCGAGCGAATCGGAGGTTTGGGCAGAAGGCCGTATTTTACGAAGGATATGACGAGCCTTGACTTTTACTACAGAATCTTTGACCATTTCCTTTTGTTCTACAACAATCAGATGATATCCAAAAGGCGTCCTAATAGGATCGGATACAACCCCGGTATCGAGTCCGAAGGCAACCGATTCAAATGCAGGAACCATGGCGCCTCTTCCAAACCAGCCAAGCTCCCCGCCTTGTGCAGCAGAACCCTCATCATCCGATTCGACTTTCGCTTCATCGGCAAAGGCTGCTTCATGAGACATAACACGTTTTTTGATATCTGAAAGTTCACTGACAAATTCAGCCTCGTCGGCTGCGCCAGCTACCTTTGGAACCTTTACATAATACAAGACTGCCTGTTCATCTGAGAAGAGGGAGTCGCTTTTTGCCTTATAAAAATTTTCGATCATTGCAGGAGTAACAGTATTTGAATCGAGAGAAAGCGTAGCTCCAGCAAATGCAGCATACTCAAAAACAGCACGTTCATTGTCTTCGCGGTAAGCATGGGCAACTTCCACTTTTGTAACCAGGACTGAAGCATCGATCAAGCGCTGAAGTTGCTGCATGGGAACAACCATATCCCGGATCTGCTTTTCAAACATCCGCATGCCTTCGTTATCGAGGTTTGCGGGATTTGTTAAAAATTGTTCGAACTTGCTGGTATCAAATACCCCATTGGTCTGAAATTCTTTACTTTCCGTTACTTGCGCAGGGGGGTTATTGCGGATATACTGGAAAATTTCTTCGGCAGAGGCAGAGAGCCCCATTAACTGAAAGCTATTTTGAAGAATTGAGCGAGAAATTTTATTTTCCCATACCTGCCGGGGCACCATACGCGATTCCTGCGACGAAATATCTGCACCGTTTTTGCTCTCACGCAGTTTTTCGCGTTCAGCCTGTACCTCGCGATCAAACCCATCGATGCCGACAGCCTCCTTACCGATCTTCCCCACAACTTGAGATTTGCCGCCATCTCCTGTGACATCCATACCCCACGAAAAGACAATTGTCGCCAAAAAAGCACCGATAACAATTATCATTATTAAGGGAATATGATCCCTCAGCTTCATCATCATACAAACAATCTCCCGAAAAAATGTGGCCTGCTATTTTAAAAGCTTTCGCTTATTTCCCTTTGAGCAACCGAGAATAGAGCGATGGATTACCCAAAATATCTATGGCTGCCTTGAGCTCGGTATCATTATTAAGCCGGGCACGATAAACAATTTCATTGTCTTGTCCAAAAACCTGCGCTAACATTGCTTCGCGCAAAAAGGTGCGAATTTCAGCATCATGGGCGCCAAATTCGCGACCACGTTCTTCAACCAAGATCTTTTCGATTTTAGCGGAGAGATCTTTAACTGCTATTTTTTCTGCGGCGCTTAAGGAAATCGAATCGAACCGAGCCGTTTTAGCAGTATCTTTTACACTATCGATTACTCCAACACGCTTTTTGAAGTCTTCAAAAATAATTTGGGCGTTGGAGCGGTATTTGAATTTTATTGAATCGAGGAAATTTTTAAAATCAGCCATCACCATATCGTTGACCTTAAAATTCTCATCGATAACTATTTTTTTCTTCTCAAGACGAATATGCTCGATGGTAGAAAATCTAAAAAACATGTCGTCGCTGAGTAGCGTAAGAATAAGGGGATTAAAAAATGGAGGAATATGCACCGAATCGGGAACTATACCCCCGCCTCCATGCACAATACGTCCACCTTTAGTCTTATAAACCATTGTATCTAATGGTGTTTTCTTGTTTTTAAGAGAATCGGCGACTGCCGCTGAATCAACAGCTTCTCCATCTTCAACAACCCCTGGCTTCTTGCCACGAATGCCATTCTCGGGCTTATTGATGCAGCGTCCAGAAGGTGTGTAATAAAATGCTGTTGTCATCTTGATTGTATGCGACGAATCGAGGGGAAGAATCGTTTGAACAGATCCTTTGCCAAACGTGGTATCTCCGAGCACTACGCCGCGATCCCAATCTTGTATTGCACCGGCAACAATTTCCGATGCAGAGGCAGATCCACCATTAACCAAGACGACTATGGGCAAAGATCCTGGGATAACTGGAGCGGATGATGAAAACTCACGATTTTGCCCAGGCATGCGCCCCCGGGTCGAAACAACAAGAGATCCCCGTGGTAAAAACTTTGCCGATACTTCTATCGCCTGGGGTAAAAGTCCGCCCGGATTTGCGCGCAAATCAAGAACGATGCCTTTCACATTTTTAGCCAAAAGACTCTTAAGTGCCTTTTCGACCTCGGAACTAGTCTCTTCTGAAAACTGGTTGAGGCGAACATAGCCAATAGAACCAGAAATTACGCCGGCAAAAGGAACCGACTTAATCTTAATGACTTCGCGGGTGAGGGTATAGGGCAGTGGTTTCCCTTCGCTTTTTCGGACAATAGTAATTTTAACCTGGGTTTGAGGCTCTCCCCGTAATTTGCCTACTGCTTCATCGAGTTTAATTCCCTTGGTAGGTTTACCATCTATTTCTACTATCTGATCGCCTGGCTGAATACCAGCACGTGCAGCGGGTGTTCCTGCAATAGGCGTCATAACGGTTAAAACTTTTTCGCGAATAGCAATTTGAATACCTAATCCACCAAACTTACCTTCGGTGTGAATGCGCAGCTCCTCAAACTCTTTTTCATCGAAATAGGCAGTATGTGGATCGAGAATAGAGAGCATCCCATCGATGGCTTTATCGATAAGATCCTTAGAGTTCATCTCTTCGACATAGCTTTGATGCACCTTTGCAGCTAAACTTTCCAACCGAATTATATCCCCGTAAAAAGAATCGCTATCGGCGCGTGTTTGCGTATCGATAAGCAGCCCGGCAAGGACAACCAGCAATACAACTAATCCGATAAAGGGAGGACTTATTCGGGGGGACGAAGATTTACCATTTGATTCTTGTTGCACACTCATTTAAACTCCTCGGTATAAAATATATTCAGCTAAACATCATGTCGCTTGCAAGGAAACCAAACCTATAGAGACGCAGCACTAGGCAGCCATAATGCATCGATTCTCTCCATTACTTGACGAGTGATAACATCAGGATCCTGCGCGCCATTAATTACAGTGCAGCGAGTTGCGTCCTCGGTTGCCATGGTTTTATATCCTGCCCTAACCTTGACAAAAAACTCCCGCCCAAGGCCTTCGAGACGATCGGCATTTTTCTGCCTGCTGACAAGTCTGGCATGTGCAGTGTCTGCATCGATATCAAATACGAACGTATGATGAGGCTTTACCCCACCGGTTGCAAAACGATTAAGCGCCATAAGAGCATTTAAATCTCCGTGGCGTCCGTACCCTTGATATGCAAAGGTCGCAAGCTCAAAGCGATCACATAATACCACTTCGCCTGCAGCTAATGCGGGCTGAATTACTTCTTGTACATGTTGGGCCCGCGCAGCAAGATACAGCAATACCTCGCACGAATTATGCATTTCGGAATGATCGGGATCTATAAGAATACTTCTAATTTTTTCTGAGATGATAGTGCCACCTGGCTCACGACTTTGCCGATAAGCAACACCACGCTCTGCCAATATTTTGGCAATGCGCAGAACCTGTGTTGATTTTCCACAGCCATCGATGCCTTCGAACGTTAAAAAAATGCCATTACTCATGCAGTGGCTCCATGACACTTTTTATACTTTTTTCCACTTCCACATGGACACGCGTCGTTTCGGCCGACCTGCTGTTCAACTCGAATAGGTGCTGCAACCGGACTATCGCTCTCACGATTGGTGATCATTGGCTGAGACCGCCGAACAGGAGCTTGCACAAGTTGATCGGTGGGTGGTTGTCCATCAGCCGAGAATGCATCAAATTCGGCATGTACTGTTTTAGCTTGATTAAGTCCCATACGATCCTGCTCTTGAGCAACTGCTTCGAGCCTAAAAATATAGCCCGATACATCGCGTGCAATGAGCGAACGCAATTGCTCGAACATTTTAAGACCTTCGCGTTGGTATTCAAAAAGAGGGTTTTTTTGAGCAAACGAACGATACTGCACAGCGTCTTTGAGATGATCCATTTCG
The DNA here is from genome assembly GCA_038247415.1 of Chitinivibrionales bacterium. Classification (GTDB taxonomy): domain Bacteria; phylum Fibrobacterota; class Chitinivibrionia; order Chitinivibrionales; family WJKA01; genus JBBRUX01. Next base: position 29,976 of record JBBRUX010000001.1, read on the forward strand.
TAAAGGTGGTCTTTCCAGAGGTTATCGATAACCATTAGAAATACACCCCGCTCAAATTGACGCATGCCTTCTGAAGTGAGACGGACTTCTTTAGCTTCGTACCGCGATTTGATTGCTTTCCAGCAATCATCAAAGAGCATATTCTGAGACATTTTTGCCGTAGTTTCGGCAGGAATGGTATAGCTTACCCCGCACGTTGCAGCAATATCGGCATAGAGTCCATCTAGATTCCATTCCTCAACATATTTTCCTTCGGCCGTAAATTTAAATATTGCATCTTCGAGCCAGGCTGCTGTTTGATCGAGAATTTCGTCGCGAACATCTTCACCTTTGAGAATGCGTTGGCGCAATCCGTAAATTTGCGTTCGCTGTAAATTCATGACATCGTCGTATTCTTTAAGGTGCTTACGTTGATCGAAGTTGCGTCCTTCGACGCGCTTCTGAGCGTTGCCAATGGCTCCTGTAACAAGCGGATGACTAATTACTTCGCCATCCTCGGCGCCAAGCCGTTCCATAATTGACGCGATACGACCAGACCCGAAAATACGCATGAGGTCATCATCAAGCGACAAGAAGAACTTCGATGATCCTGGGTCTCCCTGACGTCCAGCACGACCGCGCAGCTGATTGTCGATACGACGTGCTTCGTGGCGTTCGGTACCAATAATATGCAAACCGCCCAGATCGATGACCTTCTGATGCTCGTCTTGAAGTTCAGTATGCAGCGCAGCATAATTTTTGCGCTTTTCGGATATTGACAAATCGTCAATCGACATGCCTTCGCGGGTAATCTGATCGTTGACCATGATGTCGAAATTACCACCCAATACAATATCTGTTCCGCGACCTGCCATGTTGGTAGCAATCGTAACGGATCCCAACCGACCAGCTTGTGCTACAATAACAGCTTCGCGTGCATGCTGTTTGGCATTAAGAACGTCGTGCTTAATACCCGCACGCGAGAGGAGTTTGCTTATGAGCTCCGATTTTTCGATGGAGGTTGTACCAACAAGGATCGGTCTACCGAGTGCATGAATCTCCTGAATCTCTTTGACAATGGCATTATACTTTTCGCGATGTGTTTTATAAATTTCATCTTCGAAGTCTTTACGCTTAAGACCCCTGTTTGTTGGAATTGTTACCACATCGAGCTTATAAATTTCGTGGAACTCGGCAGCTTCGGTAGTAGCGGTACCGGTCATACCCGATATCTTTTTGTAAATTTTGAAATAGTTCTGGAAGGTAATGGTAGCAAGCGTCTGATTCTCTCCTGCAACCTTGACGTTTTCTTTTGCTTCAAGAGCCTGATGTAAACCATCGCTATAGCGCCGTCCAACAAGAATACGCCCTGTAAATTCGTCGACAATAAGTATCTGACCATCCTGTACAACATAATCGACATCACGCTCGAAAAGCGAGAACGCACGCAACAATTGACTCACACAATGAATCCGCTCGTTACCTTCGGCATAGGCACGATGCCGATCTTCTTTGCGCTCTGCCTTGGCAGCAGGATCGAGTGTCTCGTCATTATCGATATGAGCAACTTCTTCGGCAAGATTTGGCACAACAAAAAAGTCGGGTGTCGATCCAGAAATGAGGTCTCTTCCTTTTTCGGTAAGCTCGGCAGAATGTCCGGATTCGTCCATGACATAATAGAGCTCTTCATCGATCTCATGTAGTTTACGCTCACGAAGGTAGTCGGTCTCCACCGTTTTCATAATCCGACTTACACCAGCTTCTTTAATGAGCTTGACAAGCTTCTTATTTTTAGGAGATCCACGTTGCACTGTAAGCAATTTAAACCCAGCTTCGTACTCCTTGTCTTTATCGGCAAGAAGTTTTTCGGCCTCGTCGATTACTTTTTGCACAAGCTGAATTTGCGCTGCAACAACTTTTGCAACACGCGGACGGAGCTCTTCGTATTCTCGATTGTTTTTTGTTACGGGCCCAGAAATAATAAGCGGAGTTCTTGCCTCGTCAACAAGAATATTATCGACTTCGTCGATAATGGCATAATTAAGTTCCCGCTGTACACAATGATTGGGCGACCCAGCCATGTTATCGCGCAGGTAATCGAATCCGAATTCATTATTAGTACCATAGGTAATGTCGGCATTATATGCTTGTCGGCGTTCGGTCGATCCTGGTTCTGTGAGATCGAGACACCCTACGGTCAAACCTAAATAAGAAAAAACACGACCCATCCACGAAGAGTCGCGACGAGCAAGGTAATCGTTGACCGTAATAACATGTACGCCTTTGCCAGACAATGCATTGAGGTATGCTGCAAGCAGCGCTACCTGGGTTTTTCCTTCACCCGTTTTCATTTCTGAAATTTTGCCCTGATGCAAAGTAATACCACCCATTATTTGCACATCAAAATGGGCCATGTAGAAAATATTCTTGCCCACAGCATCTGTTAGAACGCGCTTTTCACCCAGCACGCGATGCGTTGCCTCACGTACAACCGCAAATGCTTCTGGCAGAAGATCGTCAAGGGTTGTTCCCTGAGCAATCCGTTGCCGAAACTCAATAGTCTTAGCGGCTAATGCTTCATCGGATAAGGCTGCCACCGATTCACGTTGGCCATTCACGGCAACCACAAGAGGCGCCAGTTTTTTAACATCCCTATCTGTTTTGCTCCCAAAAACTTTTCCAATAATCTCTATCAGTTGCATGTCATTTCCTGTCTAAAGTACAATCGCGTATTACAATATTTAAAATGGGCTCATTCTTCAAAATTCTATTAAGCTCTTTTTTGACAAGAGGCGCTAAAACTGCTGGTTTCATCTCCGAGAGCGCTAGCTTCCCCACTGAACCAACAATCAGACCTCGTAATTCTTCCCTTTTAAAGAGAATCTCCTTGCGTCGGTTCACATCAGAGAATTGACAATCAACATTCATCACTATCGAGAGATCGGGCCGATCGAAAACAACACTGCGAACGGCAGCGAATGTTATGGTTTGCAAAGGCTTTGCGAAAGACATGGTATCGACAATTGAAACAGGCGCAGCCGCAGGGCCTTGCTCTGGCTTATGCATTACCCCACCCGGCATACTATCAGTGCTCGAAGCGGCTGCGACACTTTGGTTGGCAGGTTTGGTCTTAGGAGTCCATCGCTGCAAAACACTTTTTAAACCATGCATCGGCAGTGCGTCTCGATTATTATAAACCACAATCCCCGCAAGACAGAGCACTACTACACTGATTATAATTCGCCTGACACCCTGCTTTTTTTTACTTTGTTCCCATGATGGCTCGTTCATGCGAAATTTACTCTCGCCCAATTTCACCCACGATACCACATTTTAATTCAACACCTTTAGAGTAGGCATCGACAAGCGCATTAATGCTTGCATGCATTTCAGGCGATACCTCAATAAATTCTAAACCCACCCGGTAGCCATCTAATCGGGATGTTGTATGCCGAACAATTGCTTTGCACACGATAGCATTAAGCTTAACGGTTACAAAAGCCCCAACTTCAAGATTTTTTGTGAACAGACACGCAACGCCATGTGAGCTTAAATCAAAAAAATTCAACTGATTGTCAACCAGATCGATATTCTCGACCCGCTCTTCGACTCGATCAGATTCTGAATTCATAGTCGACTCCTTGTCGATACATCAGTATTGATTTACGACTGCCCCTCAAATGCGAAGGGGAAGACTACTTCCACAGGCCCGCCCCCGCTTATGGGGGTAAACATCCATCGTTGCACAAACCTTACAACCATGTCCTCAAATTCGGGGTTATTCATGGTTGATTTAGCAATGGAAACACTTGCCACAGCGCCGGTTGGCAAAATAGTAAAGCGAATTTTTATCTGACCTTTAAGCTCGGGATCTTGCTTAAGCCTATTTTCGTAGATGCGTATAAGCCGAACCTTTTCACGATCGATCACTTTTTGAATAGAGGCCATTGAACGTTCTTCGGAAGAAGCAGATTCGCCCTTGATTTCTGGCGGTGCACTACTGGTAATATTAACACTGCCACCAGCTACGATACTTCCTCCCGATGCGCGACCAATTGCCGATTGACTGAGCACAACACCACTTGTTTTTGCACCTCGACTTTCCTTAATATCGGATGCGCTTATCCCGCGCGAAGCCGCAGCAAAGGTACCCTTAGATACCTTAAGATTTTGCAAATCGGCTATGCCATCTCCATTTGCAGCCCCCAGTAAATCGTTTACCCTACCACCACCACCGCCGTTTGCGGTTGCCGTTATTGCAGCAAATATCCCAGTTGATTGTACTTGCGCTGCAACTTGTTGACGAACCGATTCGCGCGTTGCGCTGCTTGCTACCCGACGGGTTTCTCGCTCTTTGAATGTTTCTTTTTCTCTGTCAACAGGGGCAGCTTCGGCTGGCTTCTCTTCGGTAGTTTGTGCCTGCTCTTGCGCCTTTGGCGTTATTTCTGTTGGATTTGGAATTTCTTGAGGCTTTGGCACGGGTTGATTAAGCACGATGCTTGCATAACGCTCTTGAAGCTTAAGAATTTGAGCATCGGTCATTACATCGGATTGTTTACGAAAAGAAAGAAGATACACCGATAACCCTACAACAAGAAGCGAAATGCCAAAAAGGAGCACAAAACGAGGCTCAACCTTCCCAAATAGGCGCGACCGTAACTCACGTGGAAAGCTCGTAGGCTGTCCAGCTGCAGCGTTCTGCATGAGAAAAATGCCAGTAGAATCGCTTGCCATGGCTCCTATTTCCGATATACTACCAGGTTCATATTAGGAAACCCGGCCTGCCCGCAGGTATACATAACACGGGTCAGGATATTATAAGGAATTTCTTCGTCACCCTGAATCGAAATTTTTCCAGAAAATTCGGTTTTAAACATTGCAGCCGATTTACGCGATTCAACTTCAAATTTTTTAAGAACGTCATACAGCGGCGCAATCATAAAATCTTTTTGCAGTGTAAGTTGTTCAAAACCTGCAGCGTCAATAACGGTGGCATTTTCTACCATGATAGAATTTTGTGACACCTTTACAGACAATGCTTCCTGCGCGATTGTTTCGACGCTGGACTTGGGAAGCATAAGCCCTTGCGCAGGAGTAACCATTTGCCCTTGAGACGAATAGTTTTGCAGCAAAAACACAACCATGAGGGTGAACATGTCAATCATGGAGGTGATATTGAGTTTTACTGTCCCATCACCCTTGCGACGGCCTCTGCCGCGTTGCGTACGAGAACTCGGCATTATTGAACGATCCCTCCGGCTATCGACACATTCGGAAAGAGCGTAACAACCCCGCCATCGGTTTTAGCCCCGCGGGCAGCATCCATTACTGCAACAACGGTCTGATATTTGATCTTTTCTTCGGCAACAATTTTTATCGATTCATTGTCGGGAAAAGTCGTAGAACCGCTCAAATCTTTTGAAATATACGCCTTGTAAAGTTCTATGAGGGTGGCATCGGGCCCCACCGTGAAATACGCTTTGTCAATTTCATAGAGTGCTTTGCGCTTCACCTCGCACAGAGCCTTGTTGAGCGCTTCTAAATCGTATTTTCCATCCGATAAAAGCGGGATGTCTGGTTCACCAGGAGCCTGGGATCCTGCCTTACTGGCTTCGGTTTTATAATAATGAAAAAGATTAAAACCTTTGGCAGTAATAACTACTCCAACTTCAAGCTTTGTTTCCAGTGCAGCTACCGAAGACCCGCCACCACCACCACCCGAAGCTTCGGGCAATTTGAGCTCGATGCTTCCAATTTTTACAAATTCTGATGAAGTAAGCAACACGGGGATAAGAATAACCATAAGGTTGAGCATGGGCGTAACGTCTGCATCAGCAGCTTCTTCTTCGCCACTACTGCGCCTGGTGAGTGTGATCTGTTTTTTCTGATTAAACTCGGGTGGATTGAGAATATTGAGAATCGCAACAGCATACCGATCGATCTCAACCAGAACAGCATCTACGCGTGCTCGTAAAAAAGCATACGCAACAACGCATAAAACAGAAATCGTCAAGCCAACAAGGGTAGAATTCATTGCCGCAGAAATACCCGCAGCAAGCAATGCAGATTTTTCTGTTGCTTCTATGTTAGGTTGGCTCACTGCAGAAAAAGACATTATCAGACCAAAAACAGTTCCAAGGAGTCCAAAGAGTGTCGAGACATTCCCAAACATTACCATTATGCCCAAATGTCGTTCGAGGGCTGCATTCATATGGGTAGACTCTTCGGACATTGCCCCCATGACAAGTTCGGGAGATTCCTTAGACTTTTTTATACCCGAAGCAAGAATGCGCGGAAGAGCCCGTTTTCCCCCTGCGGCACATACCTGATAGGCTCCATCGATATTTTTTTCGTAGACAAGTTTCTTGACCTTATCAAAAAGTGCCAGAGCATCGTAGTCGGAGTAGGCTCCAATTGCTAGCCATCGTTCGAGGGTAATTAAGGCCCCAATAATACCAATAACCGCCAGACACCACATGAATATGAAGGCATCATGACTAGGGAAAAAACATTTGGCAAGTTCGGGAAGAAAATCCATGTGATATCAGATCCGTTGCGTCATGACAATGTCATGCCGCGTGTCAGATGTTTACTTCTTTAATGAGCTTATTGTCGGTAAAAATCTTGATATTATTATGCGTCACATGAATACCAACACCTTCTTTAAGCTGTGTTGCTGCAATATGGTATTTATGTGTTTTATACGATTTTTCGACAAGTGCATTAACCACCCGCAATGAGTGCTCATCGAGCTCATCGATAATCTTTTGTGTTTTTGCCTTGATAAGAGCAAAAATCATGATTGCTGTAATAGCAACCGAGAGTCCCGAAAATGTTGAATTCATAGCAGTAGCAATACCAGCAGCCAAAAGCTCGGACTTTTGCGCAGCATCGATACCAGGTCGTCCCACAGCGGCAAACGACATGATAAGACCATACACGGTACCAAGCAGCCCGAGCAAGGTTGCAACGTTTCCTATCACGGCGAGATAGCCAGTTCGTTTTTCGAGCTCGGGAATAATTCGGAGCATTCCTTCATCAATCGCGTTGCGAATTCTATCGGCACCAGAGTTTGCCTCGTCAAGGCCGGCTTTAACAACACCCGACAGTGCCATTTTTCCTGCCTTGCCGCAAATCTTGAGAGCTCCGGGTATATCGTCTTTTTCGATTGACGAAAGAATATTCTTCATAAAAAGGTCTGCTTTGTAGCCCGAGCGGGACATAAGATACAAAAGCCGTTCAACAGCAATCGAAAAGCAAAATACGCCTACAACCAAAATCGACCACATAAAAAGAAAGGCATCAGATTTTGGATTAAATGAAGCAAAAAGTTTTCCAACGAATTCCATTCGGTTCCTCCGTATTGTTCCACGCTTATATGATCAGATGATCAAAACCGTTATAGTGGCTCGAGACTCAAGGGCTTATTACTCTAAAACATATAATAATATATATCAGGTAAAGAATATACTACTTTGGATAGGTAGAAAGCACATGGAAAATACTTTCTCATTGACGCGTTGAATATCTATTATGAAAAAGTATGCGCAAGCCGGCTAAACCATGACGGAATTAGGGCTGATAATTTGATATGGCTCGACCAGAAAACTGGAAGGCGCCATCATATGAAGATTTCTGCAACACAGAAGGATCAACAAAATCCACAATATTTCCGCCTTTTCCAAGACTTTGAATAACCATCGGCGCAAACTCGGGACGCTGATCGGCCTTAATGAGCACAAGCTGAGGGCGACGGATTTTCCCTTCGATTTTCTGCTCTTCAAAAACAAGCTTTTTAACAGACTTACCTGAGGTTGTGGCACCAAGAGCGCCAAAGCTTGCCCCGAGCATGCTCAAACAGACAAAAAAATATTTAAGCGCAAATTGGTTTTTGGGAAAATTCATGGATCAATCCAAATGAAAATGATCTAGGATTATATTTTTAAAGTATACATTATGTGCACCTCAATAAATCTATTCAAAAATGACTTTTTTTTACCTTTTCCTCCTAAAATGTCCTTTTAATCTGATCAGGTACCGATTTATCAAACTCTGCCAGATTTTTTGCAAGCGGGGCTATTTGCAATTCGTCAATTGCTTTCGCAGTACAAAGATTAGCCCTGCAATCCCTACCACAAATGCTCCCTCAAAGCGAGTAGCGGTTACAAGCATTGCAAGGGCAAGCAACCCAACAATGTGCCGAGTAGAGGGCTTGCGATCATCGGTTTTAATAAAAATAATCCCAAAGAATATATTTACAAATGCCTAAAGCAAGTGTTCCATACCCGAAAACACATTAGGTAAATAGGGACTTAGGGCAACTATTGCTGCAAGTAAACTAAATCTCATAAGCGCTGATAGTTTAATGAAGCTAAAAAGCATATCACACAAGAGTAAGAACGCACATCCGAAAAAACAATTGAGCACGAAAGGAAATAGCACCCCATCAATCCCAAATCGATACGGCAGAGAAAGTATAAGCGGCCATAAAATTGACGAGGACGCTGAAGAAAACTCCCCCGGGGCAATGCCCCAGATGCCAGAAAGCGCCACATTTCGAGCTATTGTCAGATGAATATAAGGATCATCGAGCGCGTAAACAAAAATGCCATTGCAAGAGCTTATAATTTTTACATAGAGGTAAACCGTGAACAAAAGGAAAATTGTGCACACCGCACCCCATGGAATCCATGAATAGCCTTGACCATTAATTTTTTCAGATGTCATGAATTATCCTAAAAAGAATGTGCATCTTTCACGCTTGCACTGTATCACTTTACTCAACGAATAGAGCAATCTGCATTTTTTAAAGAAATTAGGTAACTTTCAGCATGCTTGCACCAACAACTTTCAATACCAATAAAAAAAGGCGCGAAGATCTCGCGCCCGCAGGTCCCATCACACTTCCAAATTCAATGTAATTACTTACTTACGGATGCCCACTCACACTAAAATAATTATCTGAATAAGCGGTAAGTTCGTTGATATTATGCGAGCCTCCTGGATAGGGCTCATATACCTTTACCATCATACTGTCGCCAATAAACTTAACCGTTGACCCAAGGGGAGTAACAGTATCTTTTGCAGCTATTTTAAATGTCCCCAGCGCAAGCTTTGCAACCGAGTCAATCATGGTATAAGATTTATAGCTTGTTGAATTGAGATCCCGGGGGTACTGATTCCAATACTCCTCAGAAAAAGGGACATCAAGATAGAATCTACCATTTTTAGAAAACCCAACAACCCCAGCCGACGAAACAGAGAGATCTTGGAGCCAAGCAACAGTAATAGTATCCTGCCCATAGCGGAAGCTTTCTTTTCCATTGGGAGAAAGAATTCGCATAAACTCATGTGCTTTCAAACGGCGGTACTTTACGGACGCAGATTGAACACCTGAGGCTTTCGAAAGTGGAATCTCGGTAGTGTCATAATAAGGATGAACAATCACAAGAACATCAGACGATGATTTTCCATCTCCAACAAAAGAATAGCTACCATCCGATTGACTCGTGGTAATTGTTGATGGTGAATTTTTAAGCCAAAGCATTGCACCCGCCACCGGTTTATTCAGTTCATTTTTGACTATTCCAGTTAATGGAGCTTCAGGCGAATTTGGCGTGCAAAATGCAAAGAGACCTATGACCACAACTAAAAAGCGCTTCATGTTTTACTCCAAGCTCTAAAGTTAAAAAAGGGTTTGAAAGCAAATGCCTTCAAACCCAAACCGATACTACTTAAAATATACTTAATCTTTATCGAGTAGCAGGAACATTCCATTTAACAATAGATGGAACATCTGCACCAGGAATTGCAATCTTTACAAAATAAACACCCTGGCGAACTGCAGGCAACGACACAAGCATTGCCTTTGCCCCTAAAGCGCCACTATCCCATATTTTTGCACCCAATGCATTAAATACCACTACCTGATTCATTGGCGTATTGGTACGTACCACATTTTTGTCAAGTGTCAAATAGCGTCCCGCTGCTGCAATTCCTTTAATAGGGACTCTAATTGAAGTTAAGATTGTTGCAGGCTCAGTATACCCATCGGTGCTCACCCACAACCAAGGATAGACCATGTTGGTACTATCGGTGATTGTAGTATCAATAGTTTCCATGAGGCGAAGAAGTTTGCCATTATCAAGATTTACACCATACACAAGCTGACCATTTTGAACCTGATTCCACGCAGTACCAACTTTAAAGAGCCTATTTGGCTGTGCAGAAGCAACTGCATAGAGAGGATGATTTGACCATTCTGGGTTCCACCATTCAACCTTTTCGTAAATTTCTCCGTTCCCATTGCAACCGTTTGGAGTGGGATTTGTGGTATTTTCGGTGCATACATTCAAATCATTAGGGACTGTAATAGCACGAAGGATGTCATTAGGTTTTGCAAAGGTTTTTACGATAAGCCGCTGATGAGCACCCCAACTGCCAAAGGCTGTCTGAGCTTTTGCTGAACCCAATCCTCCTGTATACATAAGCATTGCTCCAGGAACAACACTGCTAGGCGACATAGATCCGTTGCAGGTATTTGTAGAAATGAGTGTATCTTTGCCGGCGGGAGTTTTTGCTGCATAGTTACCCAATGAAATAGCAGTATTATTAGGATTGCTAGCATCCAGGATAAAAACATTATCCCCCGGATATTGGGCCCCTAAATATTTACCATCTTTGGAATATCCCGCGTTGTAGCCACCATCCACCCACACATCCGTAGTAGCGCCAATAACAGGGGTTCCACTGCTCACATTAACCATTGTTCGCAAAGTTTTTGGCCCACCTATACCATGAGGATACTTTTGATCTACAATTGTTCCGTTGCAAAAGGAATTTGGATAGATTACGCCGAACTGATTGTCAGAAGAGTTTTTATAATCAAATCGTGGTGAAAAGCCTGTTGAAGCTACTTGATACGGGGTCGATCCTGCAGCAAGTTTGACAAACATCACTTTTGCAACCGCAGGTGAAGGGCACAGTTCATTTTCTTGCGCATCGCCCAAACCATCACGGTATACAACCCAATTCCCATCAGGTGCAATAACCGGCAAAGCTACATCGCCGGTATTATTGATAAGCTTTTTAATAGTTGGCGAAGTTTCCGAGAAATCGACATAATAGATTGTATTCACATTATTGGTTTTTTGCACATACACCAACTTAACCTTATTGGTACCAAAAAATTCTTGCACAGAAGCAGGTGTTGCCGCAATTCGAGGACTTATTCCCGCATACGATGTTGCAAGTAGTCCCATTGCTAGCCCAGCAGAGCACATAATCTCAAATAAACGTTTTCTTTTATTCTTACCGGTTGCGTTGCTCATAAATACCCCTATTTAAAATGAAAGATACTGTTCGAATTAAAAATTCTCATTTAAAAACTGAAGATGCTATAGTAATTCTTCTACATAAGTCCTCGTCTAAATATACTCGATTTTCCTTTTAAAAACCACGAATTCCTTTAGGATATTGTTTTGTATATAAATTGTTAGCCCCCTTCTCAAACGTGGCCTTATTTTATTCGTCTAGTTATATAATACCTCAAATTAAGCTCTCCTGCCATGACCAAAGATACAAAGTGTTGCGGGTTTGGCAACAGGGCTAGAAATTCTTTCATCATCACAAAAAAAAGGGGTTTGAAAGCATCTGCCTTTAAACCCTATCAGACACTATTTCCGAATCATGCTTACTTTACCGAGCAACAAGAATATTCCATTTAACAATTGACCATCTTCGCGCCACAGGCCTGCAGTTAGAACCCATTTGCTATCGCAACAGCGATAGATCCCCAGCACATTCACCTTTTTTTGAGCGCATTGCAAAAAGTAACGTATTTTAATCCCTTTCAATCCAACTCAAAAAAGAAATACCCTCGTTATGAATACCGACCCAACTCAGGTTTCCGACCTACAATCAGCTCTGTTGCTGCTTGACTCCCTTATAACAGATCCGAAAAAGCTCGCCTCCTTAGACGAAAACACACGAGCCCATATCCTTCGGGTTGCTGGGCAGCTTACAAATCCTACACCCGAAGACCGAAAAAAAAGGCAGCAAGCACGAGCAGAAACGAAAAAAGAAAAGATTGCTGCTCGCGACCGTAGGCTGCGTGCAGAGACTGGTATTCGTAAAGCGCGCCAGAATGTTGTATTCTTTGCGCCTGCGCAGCTTCTCTGCGCCCCGGCACATGAGACACCTTCGACCGCCCCAGAACTTGAATCGCCACGAAATTGTTATATCTGTAAAGCATCGTATACCCGGCTTCATCATTTTTATGATGCTCTGTGCCCAGCGTGCGCGCAGCTTAATTACGATAAACGATTTCAATGTGCAGACCTCACGGGTGCGGTAGCGATCATTACCGGTTCCCGTCTTAAAATCGGGTATCAGGCCACCCTCATGATGTTGCGTGCCGGAGCAACGGTTATTGCAACCACGCGATTTCCTCACGATTCAGCTATTCGCTTTAGTAAAGAATTAGATTTCCCTACATTTAAAGATAGACTTAAAATTTTTGGCCTAGACCTTCGCCATACCCCCAGCGTAGAACTCTTTTGCGCCTATTGCGAACAAACACTGCCACGCCTTGATATACTTATAAATAACGCAGCACAAACAGTTCGACGCCCTCCGAATTTTTATGCCCACCTAATGGATATTGAACGACGATCCCTTAAGAATCTTGACACGAATGCAGCGTCACTTTTGGCAGACTTTTCATCGTGCAAAGCTGCCATTTCTAAAAGTGCTGCCTTAACCCATATCGACACTGCTTCTTTGCCGGTTCAATGGAACGGAGAAGTTCCTGGAATTGGTATCATGTCGTCTGCAGAACTTTCTCAAATTCCTTATACAACCGATAAAACACTTCCAGCCGCAGAAATCTTTCCCCACGGCGCACTCGATGCCGATTTACAGCAGATAGATTTGCGCACAACTAATAGCTGGAGACTCACTCTTGGTGAAATAGCAACCTCCGAAATGGTAGAGCTTCAGCTGGTCAATGCCATTGCCCCTTTTGTGCTGTGCAATCGGCTTATCAATATCATGAAGCGCGACACCACAGGCCTTAAGCACGTTGTCAATGTTTCGGCAATGGAGGGAAAATTTCTCAGATTCTCTAAGGGGTCACGGCATCCTCACACCAACATGGCCAAAGCAGCCCTGAATATGCTTACCCATACAGCAGCCGAAGATCTTGCTCTCTTGGGAATTTTTATGAACGCCGTTGATACCGGCTGGGTTACCGACGAAGACCCAGCAAAGCTTGCACAAGAAAGACAAACCCGCCACGACTTTCAGCCACCCTTAGATATTGTGGATGGTGCAGCACGCATTTGCGATCCGTTTTTTTATGGGATTAATTCTGGGCACCACTGGAGCGGTAAGTTTCTTAAGGATTATATGCCAATTGACTGGTAAAAGGGGGCGGTTTCTGGTATTATTGATTTACCAGTAGTTAATAAAGCGATGCTTTTTGAAATCTACGCTACGTTTTTTTTGGCGGCCGATTCTTGATCATGTCCACGAGATGCACTACCGATAGTATCGGGTGGCTAAACAGCATATACGGCCCACCTGCCCGCATCACTTTTTTTACCAGTGCTTTCATGTCCGGACTATAGCATTTAATAGTACAGTGAGAGCAAGCCGGCTTTTTTATACCATAGGGACACAGTTGTATGCGTTGCGAAGCGTAAGCAAGAAGATCGTTGCAGGTGGCATCGATCCCAGCCTCGTTACGGTGCTTGTGCCGATAATGCTCAACCATAGAGGCGATCGTTCTATAATGACGGTTTTGCCCTGGCAATCTTGATTTCTTATCTGACAATGAGAATCTTTCCTTTAATAAGCAGTGTATTGTTTTCGTCGAGGATACAGTAAAAATACGGTCCTGCGACCACGGGCACACCATTTTGATTTGTTGCACCCCACTTCCACTGTGGTAGTGTATTAGGATCGCCTGCCACCACGGGAATAACAACACCTGCTTTTTTAGAATCAAAGACCGGATTTCCCAAAAGTGAAAATATACAAATGCTAACATTTTTAAGAGGCTCTGGTTTAAGCGCATGTAAATTTTTAAACCAAATTCCACACGGCGCACCAAATGCCCCACAATGCGCGGAATTTATTCCTGGCTTGTAAGGATTGGGAAAGGTATAAAACCCTACGTTTGCACTACAAAAAAACCACGATGACGCACTCGTTGCCATAGCTCCACTATCGGGCAGTTGCCAATCCAGCGATGTATATGAATACTGTGTAACGAACCCATGAAACACGCATGAAATGCTATCTTGCGCAAAGAAACCAGAATCAGCTTTACAAACAATTCCCATTGAATCGGAGCTTATACGTATATATTCAAAAGTATGCGGAAATGGCCGATACCGCGAAGTTACGGTAAATGATCTATTACTAGATGCGCGCGATGTGTCGAAGGTATGGGCAAAAAGCTTATCGCTAAAACGCAGGGAAATTTCTGGACGTACCAAAGAACTATTTCCAGATTTTACAGGTATGGTTGTTGTAATCGACAGCGGTGTAACCGTATAGCGCCATGTCAAAGGTTGCGGCAAAGAAAGGGCCGTATCTGAAGGAAATGATGTAAAGAACCTGACTGTATCAGGAATTTTAAGAGCACTCAGAGAACAGGTTATAGTGTCGGGCCCATAGTAACGAAGTGTTGGATACCATTCTGCTGTTGCCCCGCGTATCACTATGCGAGAAAAATCCTGTGGGCTTGGGCCAAAAAATTTTGAGGTAACCTGCATGCTCCGATTATTATGCAAGGATGTATCGATAACGCCGTTTTGCACAAGTGTAGAAAAGGTAATCCGTTGTGGAGCCGATGCAGGCGACGACCCATTCGGCTGCGGTTCAAACGATGTGACCTGAAGATCAGCAATTGAAAAGCGCCAAACGATATCATCTGAAGTTGACAAGGAATCAAACAATGCAGAGGGAATGCCATCTCCGGAATAATCTATAGGATAGCCCAGTGAATCTCTCCCAGTTTTACTTTTGTAAACACACGTTACAGAATCTCCATAATAAAACGCAGCAGCCGGATAGAACCATACTGCATTGCCCAGAATGCGAACCGAATCAAACGAAAGAATTTTTGTTGTACCAAACCGAGTCGTTACGCGTAGGCTTTTATTATTGCTTTTATTAGTATCGATACTCGATTTACTGAGCGGAGCATTAAATTGGAGCATGATTGTCTGTTTTCCGCAAGGCATTTTGGATTGATTTGAAGGATTTACCGATGTGACAGTAAATGTTACGCTGTCAACCCGCAACATAAGCGTCGTATCCCCGCTTTGAACCACGGCAAACGTCCTGTGCAGATCGAACCTGTTGGGGCCTAAAGAAGCACTGTACGCTCGATCGGTCATGCCACTGCCTAAATGCAAAGAGATCGAGTCGGTTGGTATAAAAAATCCTACTGAGGGAAATAAGCCATTGAGTCCTCTATTGGGGGCCGAATATCTAGGGGATAGCTCGCATACCGAATAATTGACAGACCAAGAAAAAGAAAACTCGATTGGCGTAATGCTATTTCCGGCGATAGAATCGAAAATCGAATAGCACGAAACATTTGCAGCCACCGATGCAGAATCCATTGGTTCTGAAAATGTCAATACGATTTTAGAATAAGGAGGAAACACACTATGTGTGAGTGTGTTTGCACCTGTTTTGCGTAGAGCAAAAGGAATAGGTGCCCTCGCCGTTGCACCAACGCGTGCAATACGGGGAAGATCATTATACTCCAATAAAATTGGAACGGTATCTACTGGATGGAACGGATCGGACGTGTAGACAAAAAGAGTATCTCGAATATATCCATCTCCATGAAGCAGATCGGCATTTAAAATCACTAAGAACACTCCTGTATCTGCTTTTGCCAGAACAATGCTATCCCGATAGCTGTTTTTAGAAAGGGAGTCAAACATGATATATTCGCTTCCTGATAAAGCAGGCACCCCAATCTGTATCCATCCTCGTTTAGGGTGAGCTAACGCCAACGAAGTTATGGTGAGCGAATCGTTTCCAGTATTAACATAAGGAAGCACGATTGTATCGTATTTGTTACTCCCAACAATAAGCGACACTCCCGATTGCAGCACTTTTTTCGCCCTAACAAGCCCGGGGTTATTAAGCGAATCGAGCTCTACCCAGGGCCACTTGAAGAAAACTGTAATCGAATCCTGTGCATGATATTTGTCCCAAACTACTATATTTACAAAAGAATCTGCCCTCGAAAAATTGAGATGATACGATGCGCTGTCGGAAGTTGCAGACCCACCGGGCGTCGTAAAACGGTATGTCATTGAATCGAGTCCGTACCAGAGGTCACTATCATTGACCGTTGCAATAAACCGATAATCGGTACCCACTGCCATTCGTAGAGTATCCCCATCGTATGCGGTTTGTCCGCTTATGCTTACACTCGTAAGAGTTGGGACATGATTAACACCAAGCGAAAATGATAACTGTGCCGAATCATCGGGATCGACGGCTTCTACTTTTATAGGAACAACGCCAAATGCACTTTGACTAGTACCTCTATATACATAGCGGGACGTTTGTCCTATCCCAACCGAATCTACACGAATCGAATTGACATACAAATATGCCTTTTGCCCCGCGTCATTGGAATCACTCACCGAATAGGTAATTGCTAATGAATCGCCTACCTGAATAGTAAAGCGTTCGCTGCCCGAAAGCGGAACCGTTACCTCCACACCACTTCGATTTGTATCAACCTTTACAGAAGCATTAATTGCCGGAGCGCTATTTCGTGTTATAAAATGTAAGGTTTTTTCGACTGCATCCCATCCCCGGGTATCGGTAAGCGAAAGTTTTGACGCATACAGCGTGTCTTTTGTATCAAAAGGCGCAAAGGAAAGCATTGCATGTTGCGATGCCGCAGTAGCAGTTGCTTGTGCAGTTTTTGGAATATACACAAGGCCGGTAAGCGTTACAGCATCATTAGTATCTGCATCGTGAAACCCAATAAACATGGTAATGCTATCTTTACGGGCAAAGAGTTTAATGGTATCGCCAAAGCTTATTGTTCGCTTTACAGATCCATCATAGATAAGCGAATCGATAGATTCTAAAAAGGGTTTTGCATTCCATCGAATGGTTACTGCTTGCGCAACCGGAGAAAAAAGGGAATCCCTGGTATTTCTGGATAAAGCAACTTTATAGCGATAATACATGCTCGACGTTTTTCCAGACGTAGCTAAAACCATCGAATCTGCAGCATTAACCCAAGGCCCCCACGCAGCAGTATTAAGAATATTTGAGCTGCTTCCTATTTGGATTGAATCACTAATGTTTCCAAATCCACCATTGCCGCTTTGTATAAGAGTTGGCAAATAGCCTATCGAATCTCCCGATGCAAAAGGGAGTGAGTCTACCTTAGATTCAAAAAAGCCAAGTGGCTCCAAAATTCCCCTTTTTGCATAAATTGCAGCCCATGCAGAGCTACTGCCTTGCCATGTAGCTGCAATATCACCGGTAGAATCGATAGCAAGCGAAACATCCGCCTTAAATCGTTCTGTAATGGTAAGTGCTCGAGACGGATCGGAAAAAGACAGAGTTAGATCTGGGGTCGTTTGCACTTCACCATTTAAAACCACAAACCGCCACACTGCAATTTCACGTTTGTTATCTTTATTGAGATCCGCTTTCGATCCAACGATAACATAACTGCCGTTTGTAGCAATAGATGCAAAATGGAGCGAATCTCCAACATGTACTGGAATGCGACTGGGCACAAGCGAGATACCATTCCAAGAAAAAACGTACATGAGCAAAGAATCGGCCCGCCATGTTGCTGCTGCAAATCGATTAGGCGCAAAGCAAACGACCGGGGCATCTTCGGTATAAAAATCAAAGAGGGTCTCATTGACTCCGTTGCGCACGAGTCCGCTATCAAGCATCTGGCAATTTGATCGCATGAATTTGAATTCAAGTTGTTTACTCAGCACTCCGGAAATCGAAACTTTTCTGGTATACAAAGCAAGCATTGTATGATTTACAGAATCGAATGCCAGCGACGGATTCATGAATGCTTCGCTTCGAGGTGGTGCAATGATTCCCGTTGCAATAGTATCCAGGCTTTTTTGAACAAGGCTTCGCTTAGCAGCCAGATACTTTCGAGTAACAAGTTTTAAGTTATCGATTTTTTGGATAACGATAAAAGTATCGTTTCCCGCATATGCAAGAGACCCCAGTGGGGTGGTATTCTTGGAAACTGTAAGACTTGTTGAATCAGTCATAGCGACGAGGGAATCAAACCCCCCCGTAACAATTGTTGCTAAAAAGGTAGATCTTCCCATGGCAGCCCTTAGATACGAAGAAATCGTATCTATATTTGAATAGAGCTTTTGAGAAGCCCCTTGTGTAAAGCTTGTTTGCGTGAGGGAGATATTTCTTCGAAACACATTTTCTTGTGCTCCCCCAAAGGCTGTCGAGCTGGTTTCTGCCCAAAAAAAGCCAAATGTTGTTGGGTTAACCGGCATTACCCACGACGATCGCGAATGTACTTTGGTTGGGCTTATGAGTGAATCGCCATAGTAACGTGTAAGGATCGTATCGCGGGGAGCCAAAATAAGACTATCTGAATAGCGCACATGCAGTGAAGTTTGAGGCTGATTAAAATCTGGATATATCTTACTGCCTGCCAAGCCCACGCTACACAGGCAAACTATCTCAAGTAAACTTAGTGTATACCTAAGCCTGTGCACGTGCCTGCCCTCGAATAAAGCCCTGTTGTGCAACTTCATCCATAAACCGCTGAGCAAAACGTCCCTGCTCTTTTTTCCATGCTCCTTGCCGATGTTCTTTAAGCAATTCTACAGCGCGTGTTTTTTGTCGAGCTTTAACCAGACGCATGCGTATCTGTTCCGACTCTGCAGATAAGTCATCGATCCGTCTCGCACTAAAGAGCATTTGAGCTTTTAAGGAATGGCGATAGGCAACACCTTGCAAGAGAAGTCCAACAGACAACGCCTTCTGTCGCGCATTTTTTTCCGAAACTTGCAGTTGTTTTAATTCGTCGTGAAGACAGCGCAAGGCATCTTGGGCAAGAGCAATTTCTTTATTCTTGTGCGCAAGCTCCTCCTTGATTGCATCTTCTACCCGTTGACGCAACGTAAGCAATGTTTCGAGCGAAAAATGGAAACGTTTCATAATGTTTTATGCTCTTTATAAAATGTTCGGAGATTCTTATAACCCCTCGACCTGGGCAAGCATCGTTTTTACTTTATCAAGGGCTTCAAAATATTCACTTTTCTCAAGAACATCCTGTCGCATGAATTCAGTCATGGGACCATGCAACTTTATGGCCTTATCGACCCGTGCGTTGCTCCCGGTAGCATAGGCACCGATTTGTATTAAGTCTTCGTTTTCTCGGTATGCAGCTAAATAATCTTTGATGCGCGATGCAATTTTCTTATGGTCTGCAGAAATGACATCACTCATACACCGAGAAATTGATTCCAGGATATCGATGGCAGGAAAATGATTACGATGTGCCAATTTACGAGAAAGAACCAGATGCCCATCCAAAATAGACCTGGCAGCATCTGCGATGGGTTCATCCATATCATCACCATCAACGAGTACGGTAAAAATTCCTGTTATCGTTCCTCGGTCAGAAGTGCCTGCTCGCTCAAGAAGTTGAGGCAGCATCGCAAATACCGATGGCGTATACCCTTTTGTTGCAGGAGGCTCTCCTATAGCAAGGCCAATTTCCCGCTGTGCCATGGCAAGACGCGTTATGGAATCTACCATAAAAAGGACATCTTTTTTCTGATCCCTAAAATACTCTGCTATTGTGGCCGCTACCATTGCCCCTTTAAGTCGAATAAGTACCGGTTGATCTGATGTTGCAACAATAACGATTGATCTTTTTAAACCTTCTTCCCCCAGGTCCCGTTCGATAAACTCCCGGACTTCTCTTCCCCGTTCGCCAATAAGAGCAATAACGTTAATATCTGCTTTGCAATGCTTAGCCATCATACCCATGAGAACGCTTTTGCCCACTCCGGACCCTGCAAAAATACCCATGCGCTGGCCTTTACCAATCGACATCATTGTATCTATTGATTTTATCCCCGTTTCAAATATATCCTTTATTCTTGTTCTGGTAAGGGGGTTGGGTATACGGGAAAAAACGGGTCTAGATTGCTGTAGTGCAAGTGGGCCTTTTCCATCGAGGGGATTTCCTAAACCATCAAGGACTCTACCGCACAAGGCATCGCCCACTTCAACAAGAAGGGGCTGTTTTGTCGAAACAACGGTGAGACCCGGATGAATCCCTTCGATATGTCCAAGCGGCATTAAAAGCGTTGAATCTTTACGAAACCCAACAACTTCGGCACGTCCAACCACACGTCCATTTTTTTCCAGTAAACATACATCGCCAACAGAAGCGTTGGGCCCGTTTGCTACAATCAGAAGTCCAATAACTTCTACAACTTTTCCATGAATGCGTATTGGGTCGGTGTTCGCTAATTGACTAAAAAGCGGTGCATAGATGGAATCGAGATCAAGCAGCTCGGGCGCCATGAATTGATTCCTGATCTAGATGGATTCGTGCGGATGAGAAGTAATTTGATCATACTCGTTTGGCTTTATTGTTTCCCAGAATTTTTCTACAAGCTCAGAAAGTTCATCAAAAACAACCCCAAGCCTTGAATCTGCAGAGCCAGAATTAGATTCGATAATGCAACCACCCGCCTCGATAGTAGGATCTGAAATAATGGTTATGCCACTTATCTGTTCCCCTTCGGGCAACCAGGCTTCTTTGTTAGTTTTAATAATATCACAAAGCGAGGGAGATACGCGAACAATAACACGTTGACGTTCTGCTACATACGAGAGAGTTTTTTTAACGATATCGATAATATGATCGGGCTTAATGGTAAGTTCTGCAGCAACAACCTTTCGAGCACACGCAAGCGACAAATTAACAATCATATGATGCGCATTTGCAAGAACAGTATCATGCTGTAGCGCCATTTTTTCTACGCTCTTGCGTACAATGTCCTGGATCCGACCAACGCGTTCGTTAAAGACTTTTTCGGAAGCGCTGTGCCCTTCGAGGTGTCCTTGTGCACTTCCTTCGGTAAAGCCCTTCTGATACGCTGCATTCAATACATCTTTAGACCGTTTTTTTTCCGCCTCCAACTCTGCTTTTAATTGAGCGACCTGTTTTTCGACCTCTAGAACATGCCGCTCTTCATCGGAGAACGAAAGCTTTGCCCCTTCATCCTTGCGGAATTCATCGTAACCAATTGGTTGACAAGGAAAAGACCCTGCAGATTCCCGTTTATTTTTAAGAATTCGACGCAAGCCTATAACGGCTGGATCGGGGGTGGTAAGAATTGTATCTATGAGCGTTGTAATATCGGAAGATGACATAGTTGCATTCATAGGGAGCTCGCTATGACAGGGGTGGTATACCTTATATTCATTCTAGATTGTACCATTCAAGCGAGCATCAAACTACAATTTCTTCTTCGCCTCCACGTCCGGAAATAATGATTTCTCCATCTTCCTCCAAACGTCGAACGACATCGACAATGCGTTGCTGTACATCCTCGACATCTTTGAGACGCACTGGCCCCATAATTTCCATTTCTTCTTTTATCATTTCTGCGGCGCGTGAAGACATATTCTTGAAGAACTTGGTTTGTAGCTCTTCGGAAGCACCCTTGAGGGCCATGGAGAGTTCCTTGGTATCGATTTCTTTGAGTACGCGCTGCATTGCACGATCGTCGAGCAAAAGGACGTCCTCGAAAACAAACATAAGATTTTTGATTTCGGTGGCCAACTCGGGATTTTCGCGCTCCAAATTGCCCAAAATATTTTTTTCTGCACCGCGATCAACATTATTGAGCATTTCTGCAACAGCTTTAACGCCGCCAACCTGAGAGACATCACCACCAAAAAGCGATTTCATCTGGCCTGCAAGTACTTCTTCGACCTGTGCGAGTGTATCGGGTGAAATCGATTCCATGGTCGCAATGCGTGTGGCCACATCGACTTGTAATTCTTGAGGGAGAGCCGAAACAATTGCCGCTGCATTAGGTGCATCCATGTGTGCCAGAAGTAAAGCAATAGTTTGCGGATGTTCTTTTTGAATAAAATTGACAAGCTGCTTAGGATCAACATTTTCGAGAAGATTAAAACCAGTGGTTCGAATAGTTTGCTGAATTTTTTCGAGAATCTCTTTTGCCTTACGTGAACCCAGTGCTGATTCGAGCACCTCGCGAGCGTAATCGATACCACCCTGGCTTATATATTGCGAAGCCATGGCAAGGTTATGAAACTCTTCGAGAACCGCCTCGCGTATATCGGGCGGAACATTGTTAAGCTTTGCAATTTCTGTCGATAACATTTCGACTTCGGGCTCATCGAGATTTTTGAAGATCTGAGACGATGCTTCGGAACCGAGGGCAACCATGACAATTGCAGCTTTTTGAGGACCAGGTAAACGTGCAGCTATAGAACCAGGTACCGCAGCACCATTTTTCTGACTTTCCCCGCCGTAATCTTCCTTGAAAAATCCTTGTGGCATGATGCGCGCATTCTTCCTTGATGCAAAGTATTATTTAAATCTGTTTATACAGTATATCTCAATAATTCAGATACATCCATTAGTTTTTACCTTTTGATCCCGATTTAGCCGGAGCCACTCCAACCGGGATTTCACGTAACCACTCACGGATAATGGATGCTATATTGATAGGTTCTTCTCGCGTCAACATTTCGACACGCTCAAGAATCTCGGAGCTTCTGCGCAACTCTTCGGGAACTTCTACCGGCACATCTTCGGGCATACCCAGCAACTCAACACGGGGAACCGGTGGATTAAGAGCATCGGCAATGGTTTTTGCAACGCTGCGTAAAAACAGAATGAGCAAAATTGCAAGAATGAAAAGTGCGGCATATTTTGCAACAGTCAACTTGAATTCCATATCGTCCTGACTTTTCATCTCTTCGCGCTGATCTCGCACAAATTCATTGTCAAAATGCAAGTTAGTCACGGCAATCTGGTCGCCTCGCGCAACATCGTATCCTACTGCATTTTTAACAATATTTTCGATTGCACCAATATCATCGGTTGTTCGTGCAACATAGACAGGTTTGCCATCCTTGCCTTTTTCGTATTTTCCATCAACAACAACCGATACCGTCATCCGCTTGATATTGCCAATTTCCCCAATCACATGCTCTACGGTTTTGTTAATTTCGTAATTGGTGAGCGATTTTTCTTTCTGTTGATCGCCATCGGGTGCATTTTTAACATTTTCATCGGTTCGTTCTTCCGATCGGACAACTTTACTTTCGGGATCAAATTGCTCTAACGTTCTTTCGACCCGATCAAAATCCATATCAAGTGATACTTTAAGATTTGATTTACCAGGCCCTAGTACCCCTTCAAGCATCCCCGCTGCCTTATTTTCGAGATAGCGCTCGACATTTTGCTGCAATTCAACATTTTGGGAACTTGCCATTGAACTGGGATCGCCCGAAAAAGGGCTCGTTAAAAGTTTGCCTTCAAAGTCGACAATAGCAATATTCTCGGGCTTTAATCCTTCAACGCTCGACGACACAAGGAACATGATTCCGCGTACTTTATCTTTTGGAAGATCGCGCCCCGGCACGGTGCGCACAACAATCGATGCCTTAGCATCTTTTTGATTGTCGAGAAAAATGGTTGGTTCTGGAATCACAATATGCACACGAACCGATTTGACTTCGTCAAGACCTTCAATGGTACGTTGAAGCTCGCCTTCTAATGCCCGTCGCGCATTGACTTTTTGGACAAAATCGGTCATTGCCAAATTTGTTTTATCAAAAATTTCATAGCCCACACCATGCGATTTTGGAAGTCCGTCACGTGCTAAAGACATACGAACTTCGTAAACCTTTTTAGCATCCACCATAATTGTGCGGCCTTCGTTTTCAATCTTGTATTTGTAACGGCCGTCATCGAGCTTTTTAATAATCTGACCAGCTTCATTAAGCTCTAGGTCGGAATAAAGCGTTTTATAGCCGGCAGGGCTTCCCGAAGATCCTGTCCCCGAAACTGCAGAATTTGCAGTCCAGATAACCAGACTCATGAGCCCTATTGCGGTAAAGGTCACAAGTGCAACGGTAATTACTTTTTGCTGGAGAGAGAGTTTTTGCCAGATTGCCGAAAGTTGGGCTAAAAGCTGCTTAAAAAATTCTGCCATACAATGTACTCCTTGTAAATCTTCTTCGTAGCATCCTGCTAACGATTACAAACGAATTCTCATAACTTCCTGGTATGCGTCCATAACCTTATTGCGCAATTCCATCATCATATTGAACGCGACATTTGCTTCTTCAACTGCAGACATAACCTGATGAACATCGGTAATTTCCCCGGCGGCCAGGTGCTTGATCGACTCGGAGGCTTTCGTCTGCATCTTATTGACATCGGTCATAAAGGTAGAAAGTGTATCCTTAAACGAGGGCCCATTCGGTTGAGCAGCACCCCCAGCAGTAGGACGAAGGCCCTCTGACGGATTTACTGGGCCAATTGATCGTAGTGCATCCATAATCGTATTCCTTTGAAGTAAGCCTCTAACGCATTCAGCCGCGCTTCATAACTTTAATAGTAACATAGACTAAGCATATGAATCAAACAATTTTCCAATAAGCATTCTCGACGGAGATTGTGTCGATTGCAGAGTAGCAGGCATTGCTGCCATAGACCGTGTGCGCGACATACCATAGGTTGAAAAAGGAACTTCCGGTCGAGCTACCTGCGGTGATCGGTTAGGAACACTAAACGTAGGTCGCGATGCGATGGGTGCAGTAGCACCGGTTGCCAACGTCTGCTGCTTGGCAGCCACCAATCGCAAGAATGCATCGAGTCTCTGTTGTCCACCTGCAATATTCGTTATACTCATGAGTTTGCCCTTTACGTAAACTTAGGATGTCGGTTAAATTTGAATAGCCTGCATCAACATGCTCTTGGTTGCATTAAATGCTGTTACATTTGCCTCATACGCCCGCGTTGCAGCTATCATATCGGTCATTTCCTCAACTACATTTACATTAGGCATAGCAACATACCCTTCTGGATTGGCATCGGGATGACCTGGATCAAAAACAAGTCTTGGTGGTCTGGTATCCTCACGAATTTCGTCGACCCTTACTCCATTGCCAAAAAAACGCTCGTCACGAGGAAAAAGCAACGGCGGCATTTCGATATGATTTTTGTCGGTAACACTGCCCTGCAGTTTAACTTTTTGATTGATAATCTGAGTATCTTTTTTATCCGAATCGGCAGCCATAACAACAGATTGTCGCCGATAGGGGCCACCCTTGTCGGTTCGTGTAGTTTCGGCGTTTGCCAGATTTGACGAAATGGCAGTTTGCTTGATTCGTTGCGCACGCAACCCAGACGCACTAATCGAAAGCCCAGAAAATATTCCACTCATACTCATAGGATTCTACTCCCTGTGATTACTGCTGTGGCAGAGACTTTGCCTGAATTGCAGCGTTAATTTTATTAAAAACGCCTTTTTCAAATTTGACAGCATAATTAAAAATGATCTGATTCTCTGCAAGCTTTGCCATTTCTTCATCAATATCAACATTATTGACACCGCTTGGAAGTGTTGGATCGATTGGACGATATGCAGTAGCGTTGATTTCACCGATTCTTGGTTTGCCAAGGCCCATATGACGTTCGTTTGTAGTTGCCCCTTTAAGCTTTGAACGATCCAACGCATCCGCTAGATACTTCTCGAATTTAACATCAACTCTCTGATACCCAGGAGTATTTACATTGGCAATATTATTTGCTATAACGCGAGCTCGGAGCATAGAAGCATCGAGCGTTTTATTCATTACTGCCAGATTTGTTTTAGAAAAAAGAACTTGATCGAGCATATTCGTTCCTTTCAGTTGATAACGCAGGGCTATTACATGCAACTCCAATGCCAGATAATAAATACCTCGCGAGCCAAAGGATTTTTTTGGGTTATTTTTTCTCGCCACTCTCTACAATTACCTTCTTATTAAAGAGCTTCAATATTTCAACCTTGCACTTCAACCATCATTCATTCTTAATAAATTCAAGGAGTTATGATTTTTCATGCAACAATATTTTAGATAGCTAAGAGCAGAAACGTCCTCTTTCATGTACGATACACGAAAGCACATCGAATCTAAACCCAAGCACCTTGTATGCTTTTTTGTTTCTTATCTAAAGTCACTTGTTTGCTTGCCGATAATGCAGCCGGCCGAAAATGCCGATGATCAGGATAAAATTGCCTATGAGTGCACACAAGCAAGCAGCCGTGCTTAGATACCGTCGTGCTCTATTGGTATTGATCTCACACTGCATCTATGATAGTATCAATATGATACAATCACGAAACATGATATACTTTATGAGGCAACGCATGAGAAAGTTCCTTTTTTTTGCAGCATTTATTAGTACTTTGGCGAGCATAAGTTTTTCGGCAATAATCAAAAGTGGCGATGTTATTGACGTTATCGTACAAGGGCATCCCGACTATTCTGGTCGATTTACACTTTCAGATGCAGGCACCATCGAATACCCTTTATTAGCCGACGAACCGCTGCTTAACATTTCCACATCCGAACTCATGAATCACCTCACCTTTAAGCTTGCTAAATATATCGACAACCCCCTTGTTACCATTAGTATCATCGACGAGCCAGAAATAACCATTCTTTGTGTAGGACAGGTGAATAATCCCGGGACAATCAAGACAAATTTAGGAGTAACCATACAAGAAGCACTCAAGCTAGCCGGGGGCACTTCTAAAAATGCCGACCTCGAACGGATTAAGATTCTTCATAAAGGAAAAGCAGACTACGATGCAGAAATCTTTAACCTCGACAGCTTTATGATCCGAGGCGATTTCGAAAAAATGCCAATCCTTGTCGACGATGATCGGATAGTAGTATTAACAAAAAAGGAATCAACCAAAGTTAAGGTCATAGGCGATGTTGTAAAACCTGGCTTTTATGAACTTACCGAGCCCACGACCCTTTTTGAAATTATCTATTTAGCGGGCGGGCCTGCCGAAAAAGCCGATCTGACTCGTATCCGCAGAATTTACAAACACGAAGGTAAATCGGCAGAAGATGTCATTAACTTGCAGGCATTTATCGACAATGGTTCTATGGATCAAATTCCTTTTGTAGCCGAAGGGGATGTTGTGATTGTATATCCCAAATGGTTTGATTGGAAGACGCTCATGGCAGTACTTCAAAACTCGTTGCTCTTTATTGTAACCATTCAGGCTTTTAGAGGAGCATTTAAATAGTGATCGCAACCAATGCAACAAATCCACTTACGCTTCGGGGTGGAATGCAACTTAAAGATTACATCGGCGTCATTATGCGACGGCGATGGATCATTATTATTGCACTCTTGTCGGTAGTCGCTTCAACCGTTTTTTATGTTACCCGTATCGAGGATGTATTCGAATCGTCTTCTACTATTGTAATAGAAGAACAAACGACACTTATCGATCAAGCGATGAATTTTGGCTCAACCCAGTCACTCTCTTATTATCAAGGGATCTTAAATAGCAGAACCTACCTCGAAATGGTATTTGACAGCATTGGGATGAATGTTTTTGCTGCCACGTTTCCTAAAATTACCCGAGATGAAGCAATCTCCTATATCCAGGGATCATTTTCTCTTAAGCCAACATCCTACACATCCTTTTACCGTTTTAATGCCCAGGCGAAAACACGCGAACTCGCCTATCTTATAGCATCAATTGGTACCGATGCTTTCAGATTACAATGCCAGGAAGTGGCTTCGGAACAAACCCGCCGAACCGTTTCTGAGATCGATAAACAATTGCAAACAATAAGAAAAAAGCTTGAGCAGGCAGAGGTTGACTTCAGATCTTATAAAGAACGTACCGGAGATGTTAGCGGAGGGACAACTCCCGAACTCAAAACCTTGCAGAGCGTGTATAGCGAAAATATGGCTCAGCTTGGTGTAAAGGAAGCCGACCTCGACGCCGAAAACAAACAGCTTGCCCTTCTAGAACGCAAACTTACTCCGCTCGAGCAAGAACGCTCCCCCGAATATTTAAAGCTCCGTTCAAAACTCTCGGAACTCGAAAAAGAAAAGATGCGTCTCGAAAATCTAGGTATAAAGCTCACCGGTATTTCGACCATCGATCGAGAAGTTGCAGAAATAGAAAAACAACTGCTCCAATACAAGCAGCCTGAGGGTGCCCAAACGATCGATACGCGCATTGTCAAACAGTGGCAGGAATTGCGTAAAATTGTTCTTAGTAAAGAAGGTGATTTAGAGCTTTTTAAACGAAAACTCGACTCGTATAAAAGCGCAATTGCATCTTACAAAAAAGGAAATCCAGACCTTCTCACACAATCGCTGGAACTTCAACGGTTGGAACGTACTCGGCAAATTTATGAGACTATATACAATTTTCTTCTCAATAAAGCAGAAGAAGAACGCATAAAAAGTTCAGCCACATCGGCCGGAATAAAAGTTGTTGACATTCCACGAATAGCAGGCTCCCCTATTCCAAAAAATCAGAATCGATTCTACCTTATAGGCATTCTCGTTGGCTTGGCACTCGGATTATTGCTTGCATTTTTTGCCGAGTACAATGATAGCACAATAAAATCCAATGAGGACGTTGAGCGCTATTTAGGGCTATCGGTACTCGGCACCATTCCGCATATTGTGCATGATAAAAAGAACGAGATGGAAATAAAACGAACCTCTTCTCGCAAACAAAAAGGAATTTCGGTGCTGGCCTATCCTAAACAGCTCCTTAATTTTGCCGGCGAAGATTCCATTATTACCGAAGCGTATCGTTCCTTGCGAACAAATCTTGCCTATATAAGCCCCGATAAACCTTTACAGGCTGTACTACTTACGTCGGCAGGCCCATCTGAAGGAAAATCTCTTTCGATCTCTAACCTGGCACTTGCACATGCGCAAATGGGAAAAAGGACCCTTCTCATCGACACCGATTTGCGGCGCCCCATTCAGCATCATCTCTTTGGACTCAAACGCGAGCCTGGCTTTACAGAAATGTTTGTAGAAAAGCCCGACTACGCTAGTATTATTCGTCCTACGGGGCGTGAGAATCTCTGGATTATCACTGCGGGCATTTTTTCCCCAAATCCAGCAGAGCTTATTGGGTCTCAACGTATGGCAGAACACATCGCCTATTTTCGCAAGAATTTCGATATGATATTTTTTGATACCCCCCCTGCAGTTGCCGTAACCGACGCTGCGTTATTGTCAACGCATATCGATGGCATTATACTTGTTGTGAAAAGCCACCATACCGACCGGGAAGTTGCGCAGCGTGCTGTGCAAAGCCTTCGTAATGTTGGCGCAAAACTAACCGGTGCCATACTTAATGATATCGACCTCACGCATCGCTATACCTCGTATGGCTATTACAAATATTATTATCACTATTACAAATCTAAAACTGACTAATAAACCTGCCAAACCGCTCAAGTTTGCTTATTTTATAGTATAGCAGCACAAAAGAGTTGATACTAAAACATTTCTGGCACCACGACTCCTAGGATCTAGGTATGCTTAGAACATCCCATTTGACACAGATACTGATATTTTTTGGAATCGGGCTAATAATTTCCACAAATAGTATTGCCCAATCCCCTCGCATACAATCAGTTAATCCGTTGAAAGGAACTGCCTACACAACAGTCACTATCACTGGAAGCGAATTTACAGGCGCTACTCAGGTGCACTTCGATACCTCACCTGCACTCTGTTTTTATGCAAGCCCCAGTGGCGCCGTGCTCTACGCCCTTGCACCGGGTACTGCAAAAAGTGGGAAAATATCAATAAGCACGCCTCGCGGATCAGCACTATCAGCAGATTCATTTATTGTACTTTCATCGAGTAATCCTGCATCGGATTTTTTATCCCGGGACTCACTTCCTCAAACAAGCTCATCTGAAACATCGTGGTGCACCCGCTCGTGGAATCTTGGATGGGGTCCCAGAAGTCAACAATATCCAAAAATCACATTTCCCGTATCGCTTGATCCTCAAACCTTTGCTCAAAGCCGTGCATTGGCAAGTGCGCTTCATTGTGTAGGATTACCCTATCAGCATCATCATATCCCCGCTTTTGATGCACGTTTATGCACCGCGCAACCCGATTCCTTGCGTGTAGGCCCAGGGCTTGATTGCTCTAATTTTTCAGCATGGGTTTACAATTACGGATTCGGCCTGATTTTTACCTCACATATCGTTGCTCAAGCAGCTGACAGCGCCGCTGGCCCGCTCATTCAAAAAAACGCTCCTCTTCTACCGGGAGATATTCTCTTCTTCAAGGGGAATCCAACCGATACTATTATTACTCATTGTGGCATTTTTGTTGACTCTGGGCATATTATCGACTCGCATAATACGGGAGTATACCTCAGATCATATAGCTCCACTCGGTGGCCCGGAAACAGCTTTGGCCATGCTCGTAGGCCTCTTAAACTTCTTGATAAAAGTACTAACACATCACTACCAAAGAAAAATAGTACCCAAAAACATTCCATTTCACATGCGCTTGATTTTTATGACATGAGAGGAAGACGTGCGACTCATGCTTCCCTCCAGTATGGCATCTACATACGCACGCAACCCGATGTTTCTAATAATGGAACTCCCAGAATTATCACCTACCTCCCGAGTTCCCCATAAGAGTTTACTCTATGGCTTAACAGATGCATCTCATTTACAGAAGAACTTGCCACACAAGCAAGCCCCACACAAAAACCTGAAACGCATACAGAATTCGATTTACAACACCATAGCCGTGTGTTTGGGTTTGGCCACATAAGTTCCAGGCAAATAATCCTATAAAGAGTACATTCGTGATAGTTAACACAATGAGTATAGGTAACGATGAAATTACTCCACTAAATGCAAACATGAACGTGACAGCAGCAGTACTAAAAAACCACACAAAAATAATAAGCTTAACGCGCTCTAGGGGAACCTGTTTCATGATTGTTGGAATACCAGCATCTTCGTATTCTTTTCCATATTTGAGAAGCAAAAGCAAAAAATGGGGCACTTGCCATAAGAACATGAAAGCCCCCACCCATACGATGTATGCAGATATAGTTCCTGTAGCAGCTGCGCAACCAATAAGCGGTGGCAAGGCCCCGGTAACCGCCCCAATAAGCACAGCAAAAACCGAAACTCTTTTGAGGGGGGTATATACACCAACATACCAGATAAAATTTACAAGAGAAAGAATAACCGCAAGCCATGTTGTAACATAACAGAGAATGAGAATACCCAAACAACTCAGTATGGTTCCCATAAAAATTGCTTGATTAACCGTTATTACTCCCCGGGGAATTGGTCGAAGCATGGTGCGAGCCATAAGCGCATCTGTTTGTCGTTCTTGAACCTGATTGAGCGCAGAAGCTCCCCCGCTCAGAAGCGCAATTCCCACAAAAACCGCGCAAGCATGTAAATCAACTGAGCGTTGTGTAAGATAATACCCCATAAAGGCAGAAAATGCGATTGATGCGGAAAGGATTATACGCATTAATGCAGGAAGTGCTGATAAAAAGCTAGGCCCAAATTTACTAGACACATTCATAGATCACCTACCAATCCGATTTATGTGTCTACGCACATGCAAAGCCAGGCACTCATCGCTATTTTATAGTCTTCAGATATTCGCAAATGTTATGCAGATCTTCCTCGGTCATGGTGCTTTTGCTTGACGGCATCGTGTTTGGAAAACCATCAACAATATCGGCGCCAGGATTTATAATAGATTCCCGAATATAATTGGTATCTGCCACAATAGTATGCGCTGACCCAGAACTACTTACCATTATCGATGAATTGACCAATCCTTTAAATGTTGGCCCCATCATTGTAGCGCCATCAAATGAATGGCAGGAAACACAGCCTCGCTCATAGAGCAATGCTTGACCTGGAGGCATATTTGCAGTTGCCGAACCAGAAAAATCCATCTTTTTCCCATTCATCCAATCGGTAAATTGATCGGCAGGTACCGCAATAATCTTTGCAATCATATTTGAATGCCGTAAACCACAATATTGTGCACAAAACAAATACGAGGATCCTGGAGTATTCGCATTAAACCATACGAAGGTTTTTAACCCCGGCAAAATATCTTCTTGAATACGAAATGCAGGAGCATAAAACGAATGTATAACATCTGCCGAATAAAGATCGCATCGGATATTCTTTCCGAGGGGAACAATAAGATCGGTGCTTTTTTTACCATTTCCGTATTCGAAGAGCCACGACCATTGAGAAGCATGCACTTTTACAACAAGGGAATCGGCTGGGGCAGTGCGTAAAAAGCGGAACCCCGTAAGCCCATAGGCAAACATGCTAAGCGCAATGAGTGTTGGAACCACAATCCAGACAACTTCAACCCAGGCATTCCCTTTAAGCTCTTGCGGAACAGGGTTGCGTGATGCACGATAACGCACCAAAAAATAGAGCATTGCAAATATGATGACGAAAAAAAGCAAGCCCGAAAAGGCCAGAATATAATAAAGCGATCCGTCAACAACAGCCGTTGAGGTAGCCGAACCTTCCATGCACTTCCCCCTTAACGCGAAATAACATCGATAAAAGTTATACCAATAAAAACAGCTAACGTAACCATGGTTATAGGCATTATCAGTTTAACCAGGAGCCTATCCTCATGTCGTAAATGCATAAAATATAAAAGGACGAGCGTACACTGAATTGCTGCAATTGCAAGGCTCACAATGATCGTGAAACCATTATGAATAACAGATGCGCTGCCAACAGAAATAAGCGTAAGCAGTAATAATGCAACCCAAATCAACACATGTTGACGTGTTTCATGATGATTCGCTTCTGTTTTTGGGACGGCCTCGTGTGTTTCTTGGCTCAAATTTTATCCCTATGAAATAAGGTAAAAAAGCGGAAAAAGAAAGATCCAAATGAGTTCGACAAGATTCCAGTACAAACCAGAATTCACAAGAAATCCTGGATTATGAGGTGTAATTTTGTTGCGCTTAACCTGAAAAAGCACAAAGGTAAGGAGCCCAATTCCAACAAGCACATGCACAGCATGCAAACCTGTCATGGCAAAATAGAGACCAAAATAAAGCATCTCCCCCTTAGGTTTACCTGCGAGAATTGCCGAATTTGGATATAACCCATGCTCAAATTTTGCAGCCCATTCAAACCCTTTAACAATAATAAAGGCAATTGCCAAAACAACTGAAGACGAAAGCAGGACCATTGTTTTCTTGATCTGACTTTTTCGTATCGCCAATGACGCAAGCGCAACGGCAAGACTGCTTGTCAATAGAATAAAGGTATTGACCGTCCCCATCACTTTAGAGAGTTCAAGTGATGCTGTATGAAACTCAATCGGGTTCTTAAATCGATACATAGAATACATAAGAAACAATCCCCCAAAGAGGACAATTTCTGTGGCGATAAAAAGCCACATACCAATTCGATCGGCATTGTGATCTGAGTGTACGCTACTCATGCACTATCCTTTAGCGAACTAAAATCATAGGGACCTTTTGTAATAATCGGAACTTCTCTAAAGTTTTCAGTTTCGGGAGGGGAAGGAAGACTCCATTCGAGGGTAGTTCCACCCCAAGGATTTGGGCCACATTTTTTGCCAGAAAAAGCCCCCTTTACAAGATTTGCAATCATCATTAATAGTCCAGCCACCATGATAAAGGATCCGATACTGACCAGTTGTTGCATGGCCATATATTCAGGTGGAGTATCATAAAAACGTCGCGGCATTCCCATCCAGCCCATAATAAACATGGGGAAATAAAACAGATTGAACCCGCAAAAAAGAATTACCCATGAGACAATCGAAAAAGGCTTGTTATACATTCTTCCCGTCATTTTTGGAAGCCAGTAATGAAACCCGGCAAACATTCCAAAGCCCATGCCCCCGAAAATGACATAATGAAAATGGCTTACTACAAAGTACGTATTGTGAAGATGAACGTTAGCTGAGAGCGCACCAAGCAGAAGACCTGTTAAACCACCGATAGTAAACAAAAAGATAAAAGAGAGTGCATATAAAAAAGGTGGTTCTACTTGAATAGAACCTTTATACATGGTTGCCAACCAATTAAACACCTTGATTGCACTGGGCACTGCTACAAGAAATGTCAACAAGGAAAAGACAATTCCAGCAAGATCGCTCTGACCACTCACATACATGTGGTGCCCCCACACAAGAGATCCAACACTTGCGATAGCCATGCTCGAAAAAGCGATCATTTTGTATCCGTAAATATTCTTGCGAGAAAACACAGGAAAAATATCCGAAATAACGCCCATGGCAGGCAATATCATAATGTAAACTGCTGGGTGCGAATAAATCCAAAAGAGATGCTGGTATAAAAGTGGATCTCCACCTTTTGAGGGATCAAATACCCCTATGCCAAACAATCGTTCCATAATTACCAAAAGCAAAGTAACTCCGATAACCGGAGTAGCAAGAATCTGAACCCATGCCGTAGAATAAAATCCCCACACAGATAAAGGCATTTTAAAAAAAGTCATACCTGGAGCGCGTAACTGATGAACAGTCGTAACTATATTGATACCCGTTAGAATAGAAGACATACCGAGAATAAAAACTGCAAATACTGCTAAAGGAACATTGACCGTTGACTTAAGGCTAAAAGGCACATAAAAAGTCCAACCAGTATCAACGGCCCCGCCGCCAAAAAAAACCGATACTAAGGCTAAAATTGCCCCAATTGTATAGAGCCACCAGGTAAAGAGATTAAGCCGAGGAAATGACATATCTTTTGCGCCAATAAGAAGCGGGAGAAAAAAATTGCCAAATATTGCCGGGACCGCTGGAATGACAACCAAGAAAATCTGGATTATTCCATGTAAAGTAAACATAGCATTATATTGCTGGCCTGTCATAATTTTATGCCCGGGGAGCATATTAATGCGCATCAGCACACCAAGCAAAACGCCTGCTAGAAAAAACGTCAAGATGCCATATAAATAGAGCATGGCAATACGTTTATGATCTGGAGAAAAAATCCATCCAAAAATTCCAGGATATTTTCCTTTGCTAGCATAATAGGGAACATAAGGCTGTTCGGTAACCTCTGCAGTAGTCATGAAGGTGCTCCTCGTTTGCGACGGGATCGGGTAGAAAGGACAAGATACAGTACAAATGAACCAATCAAACTAAAAACAACAACAGCGCTCACGCGCAAAATTTTAAATACATACTGGCGGCTTTTAGGGTCGTAGCTAAAACAGAGCCGCAATACACGAGCAATGGTCGGCTGTACCGTTCCAGAAGTGGCTTCCATAAGAGACATTTTTATATCCATGGGAAGATAGTCGGAGCCCATGATATATCGAACTACTTTACCTTTGGGAGATATAACTACAAGTGCCATAGGATGCACAATCTCGCCTTGCTTTCTTGCAAATCGGTACCCTATAGCATTAGAGATGCTCCTAATTTGTTCCGTTGATCCACATAAAAAAGTCCAGCGATCCTTAGGATAGGGAACTTGAAGTACAGCAAAAGCCATTTCTTTTGCCGTGCGGGCATCGGCAGGCCGATCGTTTTCGTCAACCGAAATCGTAATTACATTGGGTGCAAGCGAGGAATCTTTCGCAAAAGAGCGTAAAGCATTTGCAAGGCCCATGGTAAGCATCGCACAAGCATCGGTACAATGATAATAAACCATGCACACTACTGTTGGCCCTTGTACAACATCACGCAAAGTGACTATTTTTCCCTCATCTGTTGTAAAGGAGCAATCGAGCGGAATAAAAGCACCAAGCTTAGGATCAACCCCCACAACCCCAGTATCGGGGAGCTGGGAAACCACTGCGGTCTTGGTAAGAAGCGATGAATCACCACTGCGATGTTCAACTCCGCCATGAGCCCATAAGCACGCACAAACAGAGAGCATAACAAGAGCACCTGCCGACTTGCGCTGAGGCATCTTGAGCGCCACCTGGTTTGATTTTTGTGAATTTTTCATCATTTTTGTGCAGGGACCACTGCAATTTTCGTGGTATCACGGGATATAAGGGTATCCTTAATTGTTTTTTTGGCATCGGTGAGAGCTGGTTTTTGCCCAGCAGAAACAGCCGATTTAGGTTTGGGCATTTCTAATCCTCTACCATATATTATAGCCGCGCCAAAATAGCCCAGTCCAAGCATAGCTCCAAAAGCTATTACATATAATATGACCATAGACATGCTATGAAGTTTGATCTCGCTCCCTAAAATAATGCCTGCACCTAATACGATTAAGGCAACCGAAGCAAGCGCAATCTTGATTTTAATAGGAGTAAAGAGAGCTGCATGATAAAAATGAATCCAATCCATCACTCCAAAAAGAATAGTAGGTAATGCAAAAACGAGCGCTAAAATAGACGCATGGCGTGCAGTGAGAACAAGACTTTTTTTCTTAAAAACAATCGCCACAATAAAAAATATGAGGGCTCCAACGGTAAGACCAATCGGCATATGCGTGATAGGCGGATGTAACGGCTCATTAAACCCGTGGGTTGACAAAAACAGATACAGCGCATCAAGCATAGGGGCTCTCCTGGTATGAGACGTTAAAAAAGTAGTTTGTTACTCAATCTTAACCATTTTAGTGATAATTAAAATAGCGGTTCCAAGGCGTAATATCAAGAAAAGGAATATAAAAAGATTATGATGGAAAGGGCTCGGTGGCCCTTTATATCCAACGTGGAATATTATGAGATTAAACTGGAAAGGGCCAGGTGTCAAATAGAAGCATAAGCATATGGGCGCATCCGGCAAAATGCCGGTCGGCCTTCCTTTTGGGCTCTCACTTTGTGAGCCGGCCTGTCAATCCCTGCGGCACTATGTGCCTGGGTCTCTCCAAACTGGTGGAATCACTCCGTTTCTCCACCACCCGCAAGGACGAGCGTACCGGCTCGCGAAGCGACGATGCATCTGAGTACACCTCTACGGGTGTTCCGCGGCGGCTCCCGACAGGGTGGAGCATGAAGGAGGCACGACGGCGCTCTGCACGCCGGCGTGCCCAAAATCCTCTGATTTTTATTATCTTTATTATGGCCTCGGCCCCACCTCACTCATATCAAAATCCCTAAACCCCAATGCAAAGGCAGGCGACTGTGCGTTTAATCTAAAATCTCCTTTATCAGAATTTACAAATTGAGGATCTACAATTCTACTACCCTCATCAAATCCTCGTTTTTTCCAAGCTGCAAATGAACCTTTTTCAAAAACCGGTCTCTTTTTTCTTCCAAAATAGCAATTATTTTTGAATGCTATAGTTTGTGGTCTGCAATTACCTTCCATAAATGAACCTTCGTGTCCGCCAACAACATCACCTTCTTCGAAGTAGAAAATATTTTTCTCGAAGATTGCCGTCAAGTGGTTTTCGCCACGAGTTTGCATAACCTGATACCCTTTTCCAAATGCAAAGATATTATTGCGAACCATGGTATTCCTACCAAAAGTCTGGTTAAACGGCGATGACGAAGTCCTGTAGACAATATTATTCTCTATGAGCATATCGGTAGTACCTTCGTCGGGGTATATTCCCCATCCGCCATAACCTGCCGAATCGACATCGTAAATCCTATTATACCTGATGCGTGTGCCCGTCGACACACCAAGCGTATAGATTGCTCCCATATCGGCAAGCTTGTGCATACCCACATCATGAATATGGTTATATTCAATAATATTTCCGCATGAACGTCTTTCGTCAAGATACCCCCAACACCAGCCCACCGAAATTGCCGAATAGCAAACATGGTGGATATGGTTATGAATGAATTTATTGGCGTCGCACTGTGCCCCTGCGATAATGCCAATCCCTGAGGGGAATATTTCACCAAGATAGGAGATCTCGCAATCGGAAACAGTATTTCTATGGCACTGGTGCCAGATTTTAACGCCACCTGCACCCATGTGCGTAAATTCGCAGTGATGCACCACAATGTCGTGCGCACCGCTTCTCATGTCAATTCCATAATTGGCACTATGGGAAAATGAACAGTGTGAGAACGTGCAATCGGAAGCTCCATGAATCATGATCATACCATCTGTTTCGGGCATTCCCTGACCGCGTTCTTTACCTGTCATGTCAGCAGGCAGCCGCCATTCATTATGGGCGAATGAAATTCCTTCAAAATCAATTGCTCCAACGGGATCCTGAGGCTTTTGTGGGTCGCCAATTTCAACAAGTACGGGTAACCGGGGGGCAATAATATGGGAATTCTTGAGAGTTTCATGTGCACACGGCAAATAATACAGATTTCCTGCAGGTCGATCCAGATACCACTGCCCAGGTTCAGAAAGTGCTTCCCATGCATTATCTATATAATAGCGGAATGGTTTACACAGCGGGCCGTCAAAGAAATGATACTGCGCTCTTCGGGCAATATCAATACGTTTTTTCTTTGTGTCGTGCGCGGTAAGTGCAATATGATCATCGACCCAATTATAAACCGGTACGAGCTCCACATCGGTCAGATTCTTGAAGTCGGGGAATTCATCATGTTCATAATAAAAGCGATTCTGACCAACATTCCAGGCTTTGCTCATTTCTGATTCATCGATTTTCCAAAATGTAAATGCGTCGGTAGCCGGGATACGGGGGCGGCTTCTTCGAGATCCATTCACATACAACTGAGAAAAGTTCCAATTCCCTTTTTTTACATCGGGCAAT
The DNA here is from genome assembly GCA_038247415.1 of Chitinivibrionales bacterium. GTDB lineage: Bacteria > Fibrobacterota > Chitinivibrionia > Chitinivibrionales > WJKA01 > JBBRUX01. The sequence goes on from JBBRUX010000001.1 coordinate 68,765, forward strand.
TGCGCACACCAGGCCCGCTTTCCCTTATGTTCGATTTCCCGAAAGCCACTTATTAGGACACCTCCGCTTATGACAGGCGTTGTTCCCGGAAGCGCCTTGAATGAAACCGGCTTGCGGCTCTTTAGGTGCTTGTACGCCTGCATTTTAGCCTGTTGTCCACTATTTTTACTTTTGAATTGTATGGTTTTATCAAGAAAATGCAGCCCATCATCAAGAATTATTTCAATAGGTTTTGTGATGCCGTGTGTTGATGCGCACGAATTAACCTCTTGCAGTGCTCGCTTGATAGTTGCAAATGGCCCTTTGCGAGATCCTTTGATTTGTTTTGATGAATCGCCCGTTGCAGAATCGTTGCCCTTTTGGGAAACGTAGACACAAAGTGGTGTTGCAACGGATGATCCTGTAGCAGCTTTTTTTGGGGCAAGAGCCATGAGAACTCCAGGTTATATAGTTCGGATTTGGTTCGGTTATTTCCACCATAGCATTCTAAATGCACGGTTAAAAATATCCTATCTATTTTTTTAATGCAAGAAAAACGTTATAGCTTAATTTTGTAGCGCCAGATCTGTTTTATGCAGATTATGGAAGGAAGGAAAAGCCCCTCATTGAATGAGGGGCTTTTATCGGGGTTCTTAAGATTTTATAGCCCGAACAAACTTTCAGGTGTTAATTTAAGAAAGGGTACATTGCTAATAGATTTAAATGTGCCAGTAGAATTTGCACCTATAAATGCTAAAAACCAGTCTGGACTGTCTACGCCTGATTCGGGACAACTAGTTGGGTCACTTAAAATATCACATATAGCGGCTGCATTCGCAGGACTGCTACTTGACCACCTCAGCGCCCCCGTTGAAGTTATTGTCAATGTGACCACTTCTTTGGTTGTAACTCCGGAAAATGTCATCCGATCGGGCATCGAGGTGTCTATTACAACCCCTGGACTTGCAAGATCCATAAATTCATATTTAGCTACTGCTAAAACCATTAAAGGTTTCACATAATAATCTATCGTAGCTGTTGAAATTATCATTTTTCCAGTATCGCCAGATTCTTGTACCATCCACGTCCCCTGTAGACCAGCCCCATTACCAATTCGCACATATGCCGTAGTATCATATGGATTTGTAGAAGTATCAATATCGAAGAGCGAATCATTCTTTATTGTGAATATCGATTTTGTGGTATCGGTATACGACACCAGAATACTATCAGTGCATTTCTGCCTCGATTGCAATACGGTTAATTGGTTGGTTCCAGTAACAGAATACGTAAGCGCCATGAGCTTAAAATAGCCTGGTTGAGTTTGGCTATTCCCTCCTGTACCAGTAGTTTTATCAAAACATTGCGATAACAATACTGCACCACATGCTACAACTGGCAAAAAATGTTTAAGAGACATGCATCATCCTCCGCTACGTTAAAATTTGGAAAATAATTTAATCTACATTATACTGTTCCCCACGTGCAAATTTGCAGAGCGCAAAATGAGCCTTCGGAAAAAATTGTCAATCTTATCCATTAGAAATGTACCTCGTTTTGCAGGAAAATCATCTAAAATTCCATATTCAATCATTCTCCCCAAACTCTTTTTAGAAGAGTCGCTTAAAGATCAGTTAAGCCCCTTGTTGAAATTCTTGTTCAACAGAATATCGATTACTTACGCGCTTAAACCGGTCACCAGTAGCTTAAAATCAACAATTGTCCTACATAGTTAAAATTTAGTGCTATACTATAATAATGCAATCATAAAGTTTTGGATCCTACTTAAACGTGTAATCAGGAGTTTTTCATGGTTCTAAAAAATGCAATAAGGGCTCTTATTCTAATGATTAGTATATCCGGTACTATACATTCTCAAGATTTAGTAAATTCATTTACACTGCCCTCAGATGCTGGAACACTTATTCCATCAAATATTTATCCCAACAGCAAAACCCAAACTTCCACCGCAGGTATTCAGGCCGCTATAGTCGCTTCATGTGACCGTTGGAGAACCATATATTTGCCCGCTGGGACATACCTTGTCGATGACTCATTAGGCGGATCGGGTGTGGGCAAATATTTTCGATTTATGACCATTATGGGAGCCGGGCCCGGCAAAACCGTGATAAAGCTTAAAGACAATTCGGCCCGATTTCAGGACACCGTGCATCCCAAGCCGGTTTTTACCATGTTCTATTCCCACAATGCAACACATGATGTTTACTACCGCAACCTATCTATAAATACTGGTAAAGGCAATCCAGGAGCTATCGGATTACAATATACCTCCCATAATGGCGGCATAATTGATAACGTACTGATTAAGTCTGAAGATGGCAAAGGTATGATTGGGTTGGATCTTAGTTTTTCGCCGCCTGGACCTGCTCTGGTAACCAATACTACAGTAGACGGCTTTCATGTTGGTATCTGGAATGGGAATAGCACCAGCATGTATTCGATGACCATGGCCAATATAACCGTCAAAAACCAAACCGTTGTTGGTATGAAAAATGATGGTTGCTCAAATGCAGTTTACAACTTTACATCCCAAAATAAAGTGCGTGCGCTTTACAATAGTGGTGGCGTTATGGCCCTTATCAAGGCTAATTTTACGGGGGGTGATAACAGTGTAAATTCATCTGCTATTTCAACAGAATCACTCATGTACTTGCGCAATATCACCTGTTCTGGCTATGCAAACCTTCTTATTGACAACTACGACCAAGGGTTACGGGTTCCAGGCCCATTTTTGCGAGAACGGATGGGTGACACAGCAATCTGGACATTCAAGTCACCTCAAACAGCCCTGAACCTTCCCATTAAAGAACCGCCCATTATTCCGTGGAACAACGATTTTTCTACGTGGGCAAATATAAAAAGCTATCCAAACATTCAAGCTGCATTTAATTCTGGAAAGTCAACAATTTATTTTCCTGGAGGTGCCCATGTTGGATATTCATCTTCAACACCCATACAAGTACCATCGACCGTGCGTCGTATCATAGGATTTATGGCAGGCTTCTCGGGGCAGCTTGTTTTTTCCCAGACCGATACCACTAAAGCTGTTGTTGTTGACGAACTCTTTGGTGCACATCTGATACAAAACGGGAAAGCACCATTATACCTTATTGGATCAACTGGTACAACGGTAACAACAGCCTCTGGCGCGGGGGATGTTTTCATAGACGATTATTGTTGTGCCATGCTTACTATCAATAAATCAAGTGTCTGGATTCGTCAACTTAACCTTGAGCCCGATGCAAGCCCTTTTATTCGTAATACAGGAGGCAAGCTCTGGGTACTAGGATACAAAACAGAAAAACCCTATACGGTTCTTGAGAATCTCGCAGGGGCACAAACAGAAATCCTTGGAGGGCTTATTTATCCTGTTTCAGGAACAACCAAAGGCGTTCCTTCGTATATCAACAGCGAATCGGCACTCTTTCTCATGACAAATGTCTGGGGAACATATTCTCCCTTTATCAGGGAAACATGGAAATCGGTTACTAAAGAAATTTCACCCTCAACCGTTTCACGAACAGCCTTGTATGTCTGCAATCCGGATAGCATCAACTACGTGCGTCCAACAGCAACGACAAACAAGCTCTCATCGATACCACATAGTGATAATGCTATAGTAACTGGATCTCGGGGCCATTACAAACTCGACATAACCAGCGAAACACCCTATACAGCGTCTTTGTATTTACTTAACGGTAAAAAGATTTTTTCAGCATTCAAGACTGTAAGCAGCGCAATCCCGCTAGAAATGCTTAATACCGCAGCGAATGGATATATTGTCAAGATACTTTTTAAAAATTCAACACTGAATCGGACAATCTTTTGTCCCTGAGGCCCAGGAATACTTCGATAAAATATCTTTGTTAACGAGAACAAGAATTGCACTAAAATAAAAACGGCCTCAGCTGAAATAATCCAGCTGAGGCCGTTTTTGCTTATATGGCGGAGAGGCAGGGATTTGAACCCTGGGAGCCGGTCGCCCAGCTCAACGGTTTTCGAGACCGCCCCGATCAACCACTCTGGCACCTCTCCGTTGAGTACATTTAGGCTTTAAAAAATACGTTGAGGCCATTACCTGGTCAATGTATCTCATAAATTTAACCGGCGCATGCTATTTTAAAGAGCACGAAACCTTTTTCTGAGGAATATTAGCATGACTCATAGAATCCTCGTTACTGGCGGGGCTGGATTTCTGGGATCACACCTTTGTGAACGCCTTATTGCAGGTGGTCATGAGGTGATCTGCTTAGACAACTATTTCACTGGCAGCAAAAAAAATCTCGAGCACCTCCTTGATCATCGCAGTTTCGAGCTGATTCGTCACGATGTTACTGAGCCCCTGTATGTTGAAGTAGATCAGATTTATAATCTTGCCTGTCCGGCATCTCCGGCACATTATCAGTATAACCCCGTTAAGACTGTTAAAACAAGCGTGATGGGGGCTATAAATGTTCTTGGTCTTGCAAAACGGGTAAAAGCTCGGGTGTTGCAAGCGTCAACATCTGAAATATACGGCGACCCGCATGTGCATCCTCAGACCGAAGAATATTTTGGAAATGTCAACACCATAGGAATTAGATCCTGCTACGACGAAGGCAAACGTGTTGCAGAAACGCTCTTTTTTGATTATCATCGACAGAACAATGTTGACATCCGCGTTATGCGCATTTTTAATACCTATGGGCCCCGCATGATGCCCAATGACGGCCGGGTTGTCTCAAACTTCATTGTTGCAGCGCTTACCAAGAGCCCACTTATACTTTACGGAAACGGTGAACAGACTCGCTCATTCTGCTATGTTTCCGATCTTATCGATGGCATGATGTCCCTCATGGAGCATCCCAGTGCCATTGGACCTTTTAATATCGGCAACCCGCAGGAATTTACCGTTGCTGACCTGGCAACAAAAATTATTGACTTATGTAAAAGCACTTCAAAAATTGAACATGGCCCCAAGCCTTCAGACGATCCTGGTCGCCGATGCCCCGACATTTCAAAAGCGGCATCGATCCTTGGATTTTGCCCAAAAGTTGATCTATCAGAAGGCCTTCAAAAAACCATTGCCTATTTTCGCACAACCGTGCTTGATAAGAAAGTGATGCCATGAAAATCCTGATTTTTTTGTCTGCCTGCCTGTGCGTCTGCATTCTCTCCTGCACTCCAAAAACCGCTCATGCGCAAACGTCTATTACCGTTGGTGAACGCCCACGCCTTGGGGTACCCCCCGAAACCACAACGACGCTGACACAGGACAGCACTTCGCCAAACTCATCATCCGATGAATCAACTACCATGACAACCTCAGAATTACCTATCGACACCCTCATAACGGCACCTGCCAACACTATTCCCCGAGGCGGGTTTTTGAGCATTTCCACGTTTCGCAGTAATCAATCGGTTGCTCTGTCGCCATTTCTTGGGTCTCCCGACTCCTCAACCATTCTCGATATGCTTTTTACGCTCTCCTTTAAAACACCCCGCATCGTTGCAATGCATCTTGCAAAGGGATTATCCAATGCTCATGGAGAGGAAATAACTGCATTTGATTGTGTGGATGCACTAAATACACTCTGCAAAGATCGATCTGCATGTGCGCGCGGCCTTTTCGTATACGTTGACGGAATGGATGACCTTCTTGTGGGGAAAGAGGCTGTGCTGAGAGGCATGCGCGTTTTTGATGCTTCAACTATTTTATTTTCATTGACAATACCAGATTCACGTGCACTCACCCGTATGAAATCATTTGAGCTTTTACCCGCCTCGCTTGCGCTAGGCCCGTATACACTTGCATCATCAAAGATCAATGAACTTAAGGCAAACAGACTGTTTGTTGGCGGCATTCCAATGCTTGACTCTTTGCGTATTTACAAAGGTGGAGACAGTAACCCCTTTGTAGGTTTTTCGCGGGGGGTCTATGATCTTGTTGAGCTGGTATTCCAAAAGGACATTTCCTACGCCAAAAGCAACTTATCAGCTTCGGGTTCATTAACAACGCTGCAAACCGATCGCTATTTTTTGTCTATCACAAATGCAATGCCCTTAGCACTCAGAAAAGCATTAAAAAACTCGCTGCGATTGCCCGAACTTATTCGCTCGGAACTTCGTGTACAAGCGCAACCCATTACATCGCTTTTTGCAAATGATAGTATTTTGTCAACCAACGTATTAGATACTACGCCCCTGGGCGTAACGATGCAACCCAAAAGCTTGCAGCCATTCTCGGTGCTTGTTCGCCAAGACGACCCCGTTTCAATGAAACTCGGGAGAACTTTATTAAATAGACTCTCAAGTATCGGCATTCCCTGTACGCTGGATTGTAAAGATGAAACACCTTTTGAAAAAACTCTTGCAACTCGCAGGTATACGATTGCTATCGGATATATATCGGGAGAATTTTCGCCCTCGGCTGGAGACAGCCTACGCGTGGGGCAATCCTGGTTTAACTCTAATGAATCCGAAGTAACACGAATCCAAGCCATAACCGAAATTCCGCTCTTCGCTCTTGATATTGTTGGTTTTTGTAAACCAAGCGTATCATGCCTTAGTGGCCCTCGTTATGCACTCTGCTATAGAAACGCTTCCTTATGAAAGAATTAACCATAGAAAAAATTGTGCATGGAGGGTTTGGATTAGCGCGAACCCCCGAAGGCATTGTATTTGTGCATGGAGCATTACCCGGAGAAACTGCACAATGTGAAACTATAGGCACTCAAGGGGGAATTGCCCACTATCAAGCAAAAAAAATACTAGCCGCATCCCCCGATCGTGTTTCTCCACCCTGCGAATACGCCACTGTATGCGGCGGCTGTAATTGGCAATATGCGAAAATAACTGCCCAAACCGAATTTAAAAGAGATATATTTCTCGATGCGCTTTCTCGAGTAGGAAAGCTTACCATAGACATTCCTATCCGCCTGATTTCGCATCAATCCGAAAACTATCGGCAACGGGCGCAAATCAAGATTGACCAGAAAAATCACGTGGCTGGCTTTTTTAAAGAAAGCACTAATGAAGTTATTTCTATTGGGCGCTGCCCACTCCTTACCGATTCGATTAATAACCTCCTTGCAAACCCTGCAAGTATGCTTGATGCAAAAGTCGATGCAGTCAAGGTACTAGGTGGTAACAATAGCAGGATTGCGTCCTCTCCCTTGCTTGCAAACACTTTTTCAACAACGACAATCGCTGTTGGATCCCATACGTTCTCGGTGCGCGGGGATGGCTTTTTCCAATCTAATGCATTTCTAGCTTCCGATTTAGCAACCTTTGCGTCGGAGTATATACGAGGATCTAAAATTGTAGATTTATATAGCGGGGTTGGATTTTTTCCTATCGCTTCGGGAAAACGCTTCGATTCGGTCGCGATGGTTGAATCGGCACCATTTTGCAAAGAAATGACACTTAAGAACTGTGCCGACAATAAATTCCCTAACGCTACCTTCTATGCGAATGATGTCGAAAGTTTTCTTGCTCGCAATTTTTCAGTCCTTTTAAACGCTGACACGCTTATTATAGATCCTCCACGCACAGGACTCGACAAACCAGTTCGAAAGTCAATTGGGGCATCGGGTATTAAAAGGATTATTTCGGTAAGTTGTGATCCTGCTACTCACGCACGAGACATTGGCTATTTTGTAGCATATTGCGGATATTCGATTTCTGCTGTGGCGCTCTTTGATATGTACCCTCACACGCACCACAGCGAAACCGTTATAATACTAGACAAATAATATTAGTTGGCAAGCAACGCTTTAATGCGTTTCCAACCATCGGCAGGGATAGATGCACCCTGTACCTGACACACTTCGTAACCACACGCCGAGGCAAGTTCACCACAGCGCTCAAGCGAAAACCCATTTATAATACCATATAAAAATCCAGCTGCCCATAAATCGCCAGCCCCCGTTGTATCAAGCGCAGATCCATCGCCCTTAATGCCAACGGTGATGGTTTCACCTATGCGAGAAATAATACTCCCTCTTTTACCAAGCTTGTGCACTGCAATAGGACAGAGCGCAGCAAGTGCTGCCATGGCTTCATGCTCGGTTTTCATACCGGTAAATGCGGAAGCTTCATCTTCGTTGGCTATAAGGATATCAACTTTGGATGCCAATTCCATGAGAATATCCCGTTTGGCATTCACAACGGTAAAGCTTGCCAGATCCAGAGACACACGTGCGTTCGTCTGCTTTGCAAGCTCAACTGCTCTGCGCATGAGGCTTTCATTAAAAAGGAGATAACCCTCTATATGAATGACAGCTGCGTCTGCAAAATCTTGTACATCAACTTCGTCTGCGGTTGACTCCGATGACGCACCAAGGCAGGTAAACATTGTTCTCTGTGCATCGGGGGTGATAACTGACAAAACGCGACCCGTTGGAGAGCTTGATACAGAAAGCCTCGGCTCTACATGCGATGCCTTGAGACTGTTTTCGAAAAACAATCCCATTTCATCGTCGCCACGTTTTCCCATAAAGCGCGCCGGTCCGCCCAAATTGCCTGCACCTAAAATTGTATTGCATGCCGAACCACCCGGGACGATAGCTGGCTTGTTTTTCGTTTGCGAAAGAAGATTAGTTATGTACGCGTCATCAACAAGCGTCATACCACCTTTTTGTGCGCCTGTGCGGGCCACAAACTCGTCCGACTCAAATATTAAAAGATCTACGAGTGCAGATCCAATACCAGCGATTAACCTACGCGAAGATTCTGCCATGTGAAAAAGCCTTTCTGATGATTACGATAGTGCGGCAATGTGCCGCGACTGCTTGAAAATTATTTACAAACTCGCACCCGCGGCCACTGAGTTTTCTGAGGAGGGCGCGTACCAGTCAGACGTTGGTATAATTGCCTTATTGTAATATTCAAGTATCATGCATTTTCCCAAGGTTTTAATGGCCACTTTGTCAAATCCCGAGAACCTCGAATTACTGCAATCATTTGAACTGACTCCCCTTGAATTCGGTACATGATTCGAAAATTCTGTAAAATCAATTCTCGGATCTTTGGATCGGCAACTTCAGGGACTGCACGACCAATCTCGGGGAAATCAATTAACATCTCTACGGCATCCAATATCTTTTCGATGAAGCTTGCAGCATAAATCTCAGAATCTCTTGCAATATAACTGCGAATAGATTCGAGATCATCGGCCGCTGGAACCGTTCATCGTAAAATCATATTTTCAGAAATCTTTTTTTAAGGTCCTCATGCGATAGCAGATGCCCTTCATCTGCTGATTTAACACCTTTGTCAATTTTATTGCAAACATACATTTCATACATGAGGTCATCCCATGATGCTTCATCGGAAAGATTGTTAAGGAGCTTTTTTGCGTCCTCTTTAACAGCACTCATAAGATAGTCCTTTCACACTCGTTTTTATGAGGGCTCAAAAATGCATGCGAATTGGCACACCGCGATCTGAGAGATACTGTTTTATACCTGCAACTGTATGCGTGCCATAATGAAGCATAGAAGCAACAAGAGCTGCATCGGCTTTGCCTTTGGTAAGTACATCGTATAAATGTTCTGGTGTTCCGCCCCCACCCGATGCGATAACCGGGATACCTACTGATTCAGCAATCTGGCATGTCAAGTTTAGCTCATAACCATCGCGCGTTCCATCGGCATCGATACTATTGACAACAAGCTCACCTGCTCCACGATCGTGCCCTTCCTTGGCCCAGGCAATTGCATCGATTCCCATAGGCGTTCTGCCACCATTGATAACAATTTCGTATCCTGAAGGTATTGATGCAGAAGTAGGAACTTTAAGAACATCCATAGAAAGCACCACACACTGGGCTCCAAACGCATGTGAGGTTTCATTAATAAGGCTTGGGTTTTTTACCGCTGCCGAATTAACATTAATTTTTTCGGCACCCGCCAAAAGCACCGCGCGGGCATCATCGACACTGCGCAGCCCCCCACCAACCGAAAAAGGAATAAACACTTGCGCCGCCACAGCCGACACAACATCAAGCATAATGCCACGGTTATCGCTTGACGCCGTAATATCATAAAATACAAGTTCATCAAGACCATCGGTATAATAGCGCCGTGCCGTTTCAACAGGATCTCCAATATCTTGGGTGTTGACAAATTTAACACTTTTGGCAAGCTTACCATTGCGGACATCAAGACATGAAATAATTCTTTTTGTTAACATGCACTGCCATCCCAAAGAGTAAAACGCCGCAAAATCGACAAACCCAATTCTCCGCTTTTTTCGAGATGAAACTGTGTTGCAAAAAGATTTTTGCAGCCAAGTGCTGCTGTAAACGGAATAGTATACGTACACGTCAGATAGACAGAAGAATCATCTGCTACACACGGAAAATAGGAATGCACAAAATAAAACTCTGCCCCGTCGGAAACATCTTCCAGGAGCGGATGGTTTTTAACACGCTTGACACAATTCCAACCCATGTGCGGAATTTTAAATTCGCTGCTTGGAGCTACAAATTTTTTACATTCACCGGGAAGTAAACCAAGGCACTCAGTAGGACCTTCTTCTGAGCGGCTCAGAATTATCTGAGTTCCCAGACAAATTCCAAGCAGTGGAGTGCCCCTCTTAAAAACGTCGAGAAGCGCTTTTCCAAGCCCTGTGCTCGTAAGGTTGTGCATAGCCGATGCTGCATGCCCAACACCAGGGAAAATAACACGATCTGCACCTCGAACACTATCTGGATCGCTGGAAATAATCGCCTGCACACCTAAATAATCGAGCGCGCGCTTAACAGAGGTGAGATTTCCAGCTTTATAGTCAACGATAACAATCATAGGATAAATCCTAAAAGGAGAAAAGCAGTGACGGTTCTGGATTAATCTCTTGAGGGAGGTTAGTACCGCCAAGAAGGAAACCATTGTAAAATAGTTTGCTGCATTCCTGGCGGCTAATCAATTATTATCGATTTGAGATATCGATTTTCACTTGAGGGACATGCCAGATATCACGATTATATTCAGCAATAGTTCTATCGGAGGAAAACTTGCCCATGTTTGCTACATTCTTGATTGCCATGGAAGTCCACAGTGCCTGATCCTTGTAGGTTTGCGAAACCTTGTTCTGACACTCGAGATAAGATGCAAAATCTGCCATGATCATATACCGATCCCCACCGTCAAGCAGTGTATTATACAGCGGCATAAAAAGCCCAGGCTGATCAAGGTCAAAATAACCGCCTCTGATCATATCCATCACCTGACGCAGCTCTTCGCACTGACGATAATAATTCCATGGATGATACCCGCTGCGACGCAGATTTTCTACTTCATTGGTTCGCAAACCAAAAATAAACATATTCTCTTCGCCCACTTCTTCGGATATTTCGATATTTGCACCATCCATGGTTCCAATGGTAAGGGCTCCATTAAGCGCAAATTTCATATTCCCTGTTCCCGAGGCTTCGGTGCCGGCGGTAGAAATCTGCTCCGACAAATCTGCTGCGGGAATAACATATTCGGCAAGCGATACACGATAATTGCCAAGGAAATGAACGCGCAAAGCATCTGATGTCTTTTTATCATGGTTGACAATTTCGGCTATATTATTGATAAACTTTATGATAAGCTTAGCCATATAATAACCAGGGGCAGCTTTTCCGCCAAAGAGAACAACACGCGGTACAGGGTTGACTATTTTGCCACTTCGGATTCCATTGTAGAGAGAAATCACATGAAGCGCATTCAAAAGCTGGCGTTTATATTCGTGAATACGTTTAACCTGAACATCATAGAGGAAATCGATAGGAACATCAACTCCCTGCCACTCCTTAAGTTTTAGCGCGAACGACTTTTTGGCAGATACTTTTGCCATCTGCCACTGCTTTTGAAGCGATGGATCTGACGCATGAGGCGCAAGGGTGGAAAGCTTTCCAAGATCGGAAACCCACTCTCCCCCAACCGTTGTGGTGATAAGAGTCGATAGTGCCGGATTTGCTTTATAAAGCCATCGACGTGGTGTTATACCATTTGTCTTATTATTGAAACGAGTTGGCCACATATCACAAAAATCTTTAAACAATCCGCTTATGAGAAGCTCGGTATGAAGGGCAGCAACTCCATTTACAGAATGAGACCCAACAATCGCAAGATGCGCCATACGTACCTGCGGCTCGGGGCCTTCTTCGATAAACGACATACGTCGAAGGCGGTCGGTATCGCCAGGGAATCTTCTGATAACTTCATCGAGAAAATCTTTATTGATTTCGTAAATAATTTCCATATGACGTGGTAACAAATTGGTCATGAGGGAAACAGACCATTTTTCGAGGGCCTCTGGCATGAGAGTATGATTTGTATACGCAAATGTTTTTCGGACTATATCCCAGGCTTCATCCCACCCAAGATTGTGTTCGTCAACCAGAAGTCGCATAAGTTCTGCAATGGAAATTGCAGGATGGGTATCGTTGAGTTGTATTGCAACTTTTTCGGAAAATTCTGCGAAGGTCTCGTTATGTGCACGATAGCGACGAATAATATCCTGAAGGGAAGCCGAAGTAAAAAAGTGCTGTTGCTTGAGGCGAAGTTCCTTACCCGAATGATTTGAGTCGTTTGGATAGAGAACCTTGCTGATATTCTCGCTCATCATCTTGCTATGACAAGCTCCAATGTAATCGCCGCTATTAAAATTGTCGAGATTGAATTCAAGGGCAGAACGAGAAGCCCACAGTCGCAAGGTGTTAACGGTATTATTATGAAATCCGGGAACAGGAGTATCGTAGGGTATTGCTAATACAGTATCGGTATCAACCCACTGGGTTGGGTTTTTTGAAGTAGGCCCGGCAGTTCGATGAGTTTTTCCATAAAACTTAATTGCGATACGATATTCTGGACGCTCTATTTCCCACGGATTGCCAAACTGAAGCCACTCTTCTGGCAATTCTCGCTGAGCGCCATTTTGAATCTGCTGCTTAAAAATACCAAATTCGTATCGAATACCATACCCAATGGCAGGAAGCTCAAGGGTTGCCATCGAATCGAGAAAACAGGCAGCCAAGCGACCAAGACCACCATTACCAAGCCCAGCATCAGGTTCACTATCGCGAATTTGCTCATAATCGAGGCCTAGCTTTTTCATGGCTTTAGTGCACTCTTCGTTCAGATCGAGATTAAGCACATTATCCGCAAGCAGCCGACCCAAAAGAAATTCGAGCGAAAGGTAATAAAGCCGCTTGACATTCTGCTTATGATACGTTTGCTGGGTTAATATCCACCGCTCAATAAGGCGCTCGCGTATTGTATACGCAAGACTTAGGAACTGGTCGTGTTGGGTGAGAGTATATTCGTCTTTTGCGATATTATATTCGAGATTATTAAGAAAACCGCGCCAAATATCCTTTTCTTTCATTCCTTTGAAATGTATTGACCAGGGCGATTCTTCGGTGCTGTGATGAATTGGGTTTTTTGATTTCGGGTCCACTTTAGCCTTATTCATGAAGGATCCTTTAGTTTAACGGTATATAAACTGGTCGTTATACATGCATTATTTAATTGACGTATGAAAATTTAACCCTTTAAAAATATATTAGACCACTCCCGTAAGCCATCAGAATTAAGCAGTCCCGACATCCCGCACCATAAAAGCTTGAGCCACTCAACGCCGCGGGTGTATTTTTAAAACAGTACTAAAAGTCCCAATTTGCCCTACGACAAGGCAGCATACTCTTCGATTCAAACGAAAGCGACCCGACCTATGACACCTTGGAAATTTATTCTTGTCATTCTTTCTGGTATTCTGGTAGGCGCACTTGGAACCTTCATTATTTGCACGCAGAAACCCAAAACCTTACCGAGCCAATCGCTGACCAACGTGTCTGAATCTGCCCGACTGGTAGAATCTAACCTGAGTCGATTCTCAGACCGATTTCGATCCCAAATGGATGCATTGTGCACAACAGTTGCCCATGATGGCCCTTTTGCTCTTAAACTCTTTGTTGAAAACGACCGCAATGCACCAGAAGTATCCGACTTTGCCGGGAAATTTATCGAACCCATGGCAATTGATCTTCTAGAAATAACCGATTCGGCCTTTGCAATACTTTCGAGCGGTCCTTATGGCGCAGCTCTGGGAACCATAGCCTCCATTATACCTTCATTGGTAGACGATGGGGAAGTACAATGTGTAATCGACACCATACGGGGACACGAAGTGCTTGCGCTTGAATATCAAAAAAAGGTCTCCATTTCCGATGCGATTGTTCATGTTAGGGGCGGCCTCATTCTCGATGATGACTTCCTCGATGCGATACGTCCTTCTTCGGCCATTAAAATTGGCATCAAGCGTGGCAATACCATTTCTGTTCGAAGCCTGGCAAGTCGTTCTGATGCTGCTATAGACAATGGGAAATTGCAGATCGATAAGAGCATCTACGTTGCCGACACACTTGCACTTCCCTATCGCGGGGTGGGAGCTATACCATGCCTTCTTATCCTGACGCGGCAATGACAGGAACACCTCAAAAAACACCCACAGAGCATCTACTTTATCTCCTGTCAATACTCTATAACGAATAAACACGATATGTACCTTCACGATATCATCTTTACCAACTTTCGAACGTATAGTCAGTGCGCACTCACGTTCCCCAAAGAAGGTGCACTCATTTGCGGAGACAATGGCAGCGGGAAAACCAATCTTCTCGAAGCTATCCATGTTCTGTGCACAGGTCGCTCTCAACGGGGAGCAAAACGGAGCGACATGATTTCCTTTAATTCCGATGTGTTTCGTATTGAAGGAACATTCATATCAGATATCGGAAAAAATGAACAAGCGGGAATCGGGGTCTCTCGGGATAACAAAATAGCCTTAAGCCGCAACAACATTCCTGTTGCATCGCTTGCCAGCTGGTTTGGGCATACCCCGGTTGTGTCATTCTCTCCAGAAGATTTAAACCTTATTTACGGATCCCCTTTATTGCGCCGACAGTTTTGCGACATGATACTCTGCGCAACGCATCCAGATTACCTGCCAGCGCTCATTGCCTATCGGCATGCCTTACAAAACAGAAATCATTGCTTAACTAACGGAGCAGACGGTTCTTTACTAGATACGTATGAAGAGCTCATGGCAGCACATGGCTGGACAATTGCACTGTGTCGATTTGATTTGAGCATTTTTCTTAAAGAACAATGCGCTGCAAACTATATGCTTATCGCCCCTTTAGACCAAGCTATTTCTATCGATTATAAAAGCTCGCCCAGCAGCGATTTTAGTAGTGCAGGCACGTGGAAGAATGTATTTTTAACTTCGCTACAAAAGTCTCGATTAAGGGATAGTTCTCTAGGTCAAACTTTTGTTGGACCGCATCGAGACGACCTGATTTGTAGACTCGATAATCGACTGATACGAGAATTCGGATCCCAAGGACAATGTCGTTCTTTTGCATTAGCGCTGAGGCTTTCATCGGTGAGATTTCTGAAGGCATCGGGAATTTCGGCTATGGTTTTTTTAGTAGATGATGCTTTTGCCGAGCTCGATGACGAGCGGGTAAAACGATTATATCCGCTCCTTGTTCAACAAGGGCAATTATTTATTGCAACACCCGCCCAAAAACCAGAAGGAATAGACCTTGCTATGCGGCTTAAGGTTTCATCGGGTGAAATTCTTGCACTATGAAAGCGAGTTCACCACCGTCGCATGTTGGCGATATTGTTGCAGCACTTTTATCTGAACGCGGGTATCTTTCTGTTTGTCAGGAATACCAGGCGGTGCATCGATGGGCAGAAATTGTAGGAGATAAGATAGCGCAGCACGCAACCTGTGATCGTGTAGAAGACGGTGTACTGTATGTTCGAGTTGCATCGGCTTCGTGGCGTCAGGAAATTAGCTATTTGAAACATACCATCCTAGAAACCGTTAAAACAGTTACAGGCTGTAAAACGATTCGGGATATTGTCTTGTATTAACCACATAAGGACCAACGCATGAATGAGCCGGAACGGCCCGAGGAATCTTCTGGTAATTATACTGCCGATGATATTAAAACCCTCAAAGGACTTGAGGCAGTTCGTAAACGACCTGCAATGTATATCGGATCAACCGGATCTGCAGGATTGCACCATCTTGTTTACGAAGCTGTAGACAACGCGATAGACGAAGCTCTTGCTGGCTTCTGTACACTTATCAATGTTGTTATCCACCCCGATAATGCGATAACCGTTAAAGACAATGGTCGGGGTATCCCGGTCGACTGGCACGAAGAATCTCAGATGTCAGCGCTCGAGCTTGTTATGACCACACTGCATTCGGGTGGGAAGTTTTCCAACTCAACGTACAAGGTATCTGGCGGACTTCATGGCGTTGGAATTACTTGTGTTAACGCACTTTCCATATACCTCGAAGCAGAAATATGCCGAAATGGCAAAATTTACTTCATGCGCTTTGAAGACGGAAAGCGCTGTACCGAACTTGAAATCCGGGGAACTGCCGAAACGACCGGCACAAAAATAACATTTAAGCCCGATGTAGCAATTTTTTCTGAAACTCACGAATACAGCTTCGACATACTTTCAAAACGATTACGCGAACTTGCGTTTCTCAACAAGGGTATTCATATTGTCATCAACGATGAACGCCCCGAAGGCAAATCGCACGATTTCTGTTATCCCGGCGGCTTGGTCTCGTTTGTAGAATACCTCGACGAAAACAAAACGCGCTTGCACCAGAATCCTATTTATCTCATGAGTACGGTAGATAGCATCGAGATTGAAGTTGCAATGCAATACAACGACTCCTATAACGAGATCCTCTTCTCTTTTGCAAACAATATTAATACTGTCGATGGTGGAACACATCTTTCAGGCTTTAAAAAAGCACTAACCCGATGTATAAATTCCTACATCAGCAAAAACAACCTTCTTAAAAACAATAAGGTTGAAATGACTGGCGAGGATTTACGGGAAGGGTTAACCGCAGTTGTATCAGTCAAACTCTCCAATCCGCAGTTCGAAGGCCAAACAAAACATAAACTCGGAAACTCCGAAGTAGCCGGCATTGTCGAATCGGCAGTCAACGAAGCACTCGGAACATTTCTCGAAGAAAACCCTGCAATAGCCCGCAAAATTGTCGACAAATGTATCAACGCGGCAATAGCTCGCGAAGCTGCTCGAAAAGCTCGTCAGTTAGCACGACGTAAATCCATCATGGATGGCGGCGGATTACCAGGCAAACTAGCCGATTGTCAGGAAAAAGATCCTGCGAAATGCGAAATTTTTCTTGTTGAGGGAGACAGCGCCGGAGGTAGTGCAAAAATGGGCCGGGATCGGACATTCCAGGCAATTCTTCCTCTCAAAGGCAAAATTCTTAATGTCGAAAAAGCTCGCATCGACAAAATTCTTTCTCACGACGAAATTCTTGTTATGATCCAAGCCTTTGGCACAGGCTTTGGCACCGATGAAATAGACGGCTTCGACATTTCTAAACTCAGATACGATCGTATTATCATCATGACCGATGCCGACGTGGATGGTTCGCATATCCGAACGCTGCTTTTAACTTTTCTCTTTCGTCATATGCCCGGACTTGTTGAGGGTGGCCATGTATACATTGCCCAACCGCCTTTGTATCGGATCAAATCGGGAAAAGAAGAACACTACCTTTTCTCCGACGACGACAAAGACAAAAAGGCAAAAGAATGGACAGATCTTAATAAGAATTTCTCGATCCAGCGCTACAAAGGCCTTGGAGAAATGAATCCCGATCAACTTGCCGAAACCACCATGATGCCAAGCAAACGAACACTCCTTCAGGTTAAGCTCGAAGACACGGTAGAAGCTGACCGGATATTTACCATGCTCATGGGCGAAGAAGTGGAACCACGCAGAAAATTTATAGAAGCCAATGCAGAAAAAGTGAAGAACCTTGACATCTGAACAAGCACACAGACCAATACGTCCACTCGACGTACTTTTAACCAACGACGATGGCATTTTTGCTCAGGGTATTCGACACCTTTTCGAAGTACTCTCGTTGCATCATAATGTTACCGTTGTTGCTCCCCAATCGGAGCAGAGTGGTATTGGTCATGCATTTACTTTTAATGCACCCCTGTATTGCCAAAAAATCGAGGCCGACCACGAGGGCCTTATTCCAGGATATGCAATTTCGGGAACTCCTTCCGATTGTGTCAAATTTGCTCTGGCTCATTTGCTTCCTAAAAAACCCGATGTCATTATTTCAGGGATGAACATGGGAGAAAATTCAGGAACGTGCAACTTTTATTCGGGAACGGTCGCGGCAGCGCGGGAAGGCGCACTCTGGCAGATACCAAGTTTTGCATTTAGTTGTCAAAAGGCATTTTCGCAGTATAGTCAGGCGTATGCCGATAGCGCATTGCATATTATCGAATCGCTTTTGCATACTCGTCATCCCGACGACTCCGGCCCTAATTCCACATTTTATAATATTAATTTTCCCGATTGCTCACCAGTACATTGCAAAGGTGTTCGCATTACGCGACAAAGCCTTGCCTTTTTTGATGATCGATACCGTGTCATTATAGATGATGATGGCATTGAATCGTATATGGTAGCTGGCGAAAAAACAGATATAGAATCTTCGGATCATTTCGATTCGCGTGCCATGCTTAATAGCTATATTGCAATCACGCCCATGGATCTTGATGCAACTGCCGAAAAAACATTTGATCGACTTAAAGCACTTGAACATACTTTTGATGTTGTAAGGAGCAATGCTCATGTCTGACAGTGAGAAAATCGTCCCGGTTTTTATCGAAGATGAAATGCAGAAATCATACCTCGATTATTCGATGAGTATGATCACCTCGCGGGCACTTCCCGATGTACGCGATGGACTCAAACCTGTGCACCGTCGGGTGCTGTTTGGCATGAGCGAATTAAGCCTTGCTCATAATAAGCCGCCCAAGAAATGCGCACGTGTGGTTGGAGATGTCATCGGTAAATACCATCCACATGGCGATGGACCTGTATACGACACACTCGTACGTATGGCACAAGATTTTTCTTTACGATATCGCATGGTGGATGGCCAAGGAAACTTTGGATCAATCGACGGTGATCCACCCGCTGCAATGCGATATACCGAGTGCCGCATGACATCCATAGCAGAAGAAATGCTCGCCGATCTCGAAAAAGAGACGGTTGACTTTATCCCAAACTATGACGATTCCATGATGGAACCATCGGTGCTTCCTGCCCGAGTTCCTTCGCTTCTTATCAATGGCTCAACGGGTATTGCCGTGGGTATGGCAACAAATATACCTCCGCATAATTTAACAGAAATTATTAATGCAATAGTAGCGGTTATTCAAAACTCAGAAATCACCGCGGAAGAACTTTTTAAAATTGTCCCCGGCCCCGATTTTCCAACAGGTGGAATTATCTATGGACGAAGTGGAATATGGGATGCTTGTCGAACAGGAAGAGGTAAAGCAGTTGTGCGCGCTCGGGCTGAAATAGAAAAGCTACCCAACGATCGCGAGCAGATTGCCGTTACCGAAATTCCGTACATGGTTAACAAAACAAGCCTTCTAGAACGCATGGGAGAGCTTGTTCGCGAAAAAACCATCGAAGGAATTTCATTTATCCGAGACGAATCGGATCGCCGTGGAATGCGCATTGTCATTGGTGTCAAAAAAGACAATTTTGCCGAAGTGGTTCTTAATCAGTTGTATAAATTTACATCTATGCAATCGACATTTGGCATTACCAATCTTGCTCTCGTCAATAAACGGCCCAAACTTTTAAATCTTAAAGATATTATCCTTCACTTTTTGGAGCATCGTCATGTTGTTGTGGTGCGCAGGACTCAATTCGAGCTTCGCAAAGCACAGGAACGTGCACACATACTCGAAGGCCTTAAAATTGCCCTGGATAATATCGATGAAATAATTCAGCTTATTAAATCGTCACCCTCTGCCGATGAAGCTCTTATTAAGCTCCGTACGCGTTTTGGCCTTTCTGAAATTCAAGCCAAAGCAATTCTTGACATGCGCCTCCAGAGACTTACGGGCTTGGAACGCGACAAGCTTGAAGCCGAATATCAGGAATTAATGAAAATCATCGAACGCCTTAATGCACTTTTAGCCGATCGCAGTTTGCGCATGGAAGTGATAACAGGCGAACTTGTTGACATTAGAGATCGCTTTGGTGACGAACGTCGAACCGAAATTGTGGATGCCGAAGGCGATGTTGACATCGAAGATATGATTGCCGACGAAGACGTAGTTATTACCATGAGCCATAGCGGATATATCAAACGAACACCGGTGAACACCTATCGGTCACAAGGTCGTGGGGGTCGCGGCATAAAAGGCATGGATTCTAAAGATGATGATTTTGTTCAGAACCTTTTTATTGCATCTACTCACTCCTACATTCTCTTTTTTACATCCATTGGCAGATGTTATTGGTTGAAAGTGTATCGAATTCCCGAGGCTGGACGTAACGGTCGGGGAAAAGCTATTATCAATTTGCTTCAACTTAAGCCGGACGAAAAAATAGCTGCCTTTGTTCCTGTGAAAGAATTTAACGATACTTCCTTTATTATAACAGCTACTCGCATGGGTGTTATAAACAAGCAACCGCTTAAGGCATATTCAAATATTCGACGGGATGGTGTCAATGCCTTTAATCTGGACGAAGGCGATGCAGTTATCGAATGCAAACTAACATCCGCTAATGATGATATTATTCTTGCAACGCGTGATGGTCAAGCAGTTCGTTTCCACGAAAGTGCGACACGAGAACTAGGCCGCAACACGCGCGGTATGAAGGGCATTACCCTTAAAGGCGCAGATATTGTTGTTGGTATGATAGTAGTCCAAGAAGATGGCAACGTTCTCACCGTCACCGAAAATGGCTATGGTAAAATCACCCCCGTTGCCGATTACCGCAGAACAAACCGCGGCGGGCTTGGCATTATCAATATTAAATGCTCCGAACGCAATGGTGCGGTTGTTGCAGTGCGCGAAGTTCGGCCAGAATGCGATGTTATGATCATTACACGTAATGGCATTATCATCCGCAGCGATGTAAGCAGAATATCGGTTGTGGGAAGAAATACGCAGGGAGTTAAGCTTATTAGCCTTGACGAAACCGATAAGGTTATCGACTGTGCGCTCTGCGACAAAGATGACTCTAAACCCGATGAAGAAGAAGGCATAGGTGCTGCCGAACTCCCTGATACCTCAAGCGCAAGTAGTGCAGATATTGTAGAGGGCGCAGAGGTAACCGATGATTCAAGTCAGAAGGAACAAGAAGGTGCAGAATCTTCTGAGGCTTCCACCGAAGAAGAGTAATTTCCTAAGTAGCACTCATAAAAAAGTCCCGTGCATTCTCTCGAATGCACGGGACTTTTCTTTTATTTCGAATTCTAATTCTTAGCTTGATTAATAGTAATTACCAGCGTAGCCACGATAGCAAGAACCGATGCAATTTTGAATACAGCTTCAACCGAATCCATAAATGTTTTAAAATTATTCTTGAATTGAATTCGTTGAGGAACAACAAGAACGTCCCCGGGATTAAGCCTGGTTCCCAACACGCGCACATTATGATTGGTAATTATTCCACCATTCGCTCTAAAAATGTAAATGTTTTTCTTATCGGCAGTTGTCGTTACGCCCCCTGTTAAATCTAGAAAATGTTGAGCATCGCAATTGTCGGGTTCGTACTTAAAGGTAGAGGGATTATATACTTCTCCAATTACAGAAACCGTTCCGGCCAGTTTGGGAACATACAACACATCCCCTTCTTCTAAATTAAGATTTTGAAAACTTTGAGGATTCGTGAGGTCGATGACTATCCGTCCGGTTGGCGCTGTTGTTTTGAGCTTTTCAAGCATCATCTGCTGCTGCTCTAAAAGCTGTTGAGCATCGCCAACTTGTTGATTTTTAGCAGCCATTTCGGTTGTCATACGTACTGCATCGAGCTGCAATTTTGAAACGTATTCGTCAACACGCTTAATCTCAAGTTCCTGTACCGAGGGCCGGGTAAGGATTGCTGCTGGCAAATAGGCATCGTCCGCAAATCCACCGCCTCGTTTTATAAGATCTCCTAAATTTTCGCCTTCTAAGATTACATAGGTACCAGGATACGTAAAAGCACCTTTGAGGACAATTTTTTTCTGCTCTTGCCAACCTTTTTTAGAGCGGATAAAAACATTATCCATTTTCTTGAGCTCCAGATTATCCTTCTCGCTATTAGCGATGGCACATTGAACGCAAAAATCTATTTTTTCGGTAATAACTTTTTCGCCTTGAAAGTTACGACGATACAATTCCCCTCTTTCGGGGCTTGCATCATCACGCAATCCTCCGGCGCTAATGATAAGATCTCGCACAGTCATATTCTCAAGCAACGGCCATTGACCAGGACTATTAATGGCCCCATCGATAGTTACGCGCCTATCGGGCTCGAAAAAATCTCTATTATATATAATGACTTCATCCTGAGGGATTAAAGCAAAGTTATCGGTGGAAGCCTTATTGTCAAGAGCAAGGCGCAAATTAAAGGGAATAATCGACTCGCGAAAATCGGGCGCCAATTGACGACGGATAGTTGCATACCCAAAGTAGGTTTCTGACTGTAATCCTTCGTAACCTCCCACGATGTCAAAAATCTTCATTCCTTCTTTGAATTCGTATTTCCCTGGTCTCACTACATTTCCTGTTAAATAAACAGCATTCTTATCTTTGATCAGTACCGGAAAAATCTTGACTATATCGGCATCAAAAACTGGCGTCTCGGGAAGATCTTTCGCCGACTCAAGATTCAAATCGAGCACCATTTGATACTGATTTTCGGCAAACCGTTCAATCTGAATTCTATTCACCCATCCCGCTGCAGTAATCCCCCCTGCCAAGCCAATAAGTTCTTTGAGTGTTGTTTTTGGCTTAAGCTCATAGAGCGCACTTCTACGCACACCACCTGCGATAGCCGCCATATTTTTAATAACCCCCACCGAAATAACATCACCCGATTTTAGCCGGATATCGCTGAAGTTATTGCCATTCATAAGGAAATCATAAAAGTCGACATTGGCCAGTACTGCGCCATTTCTCTTGACAACAATAGTACGAAGCGATCCATTAATGGTAGGTCCGCCTGCAGCAAACAGAGCATTAGTAACATTGGTGAGTGCCCCAACCGTATAAAGCCCGGGCGATTTAACTTCGCCAACAACATAAATCTGCATAGAACGCAGGTCTCCCATAGTAACGGATGCCTGCACACCTTCGATAGCCTGGACACGATCGAGAATTGTCTTTTGCATTGCACTAAAGGGGAGACCAGAAACAGGAATGAGCCCTAAATGAGGGATATTAATTTTTCCGTCGCGGTCAACCTTAACCCGATATTCTTCATTCATGCGACCCCAGAGCGTAACAATAATTTCATCGCTCACCGATACCACATACGCCGTAGGAACAGAAACATCATTTGAGGGAGAAAACGTTGACGGTGCAAGCTTTTCAAAGACATCGTAGCCAAACACTTTGATTGTTTTAAGAATGCTATCTGGGTTTACAATATCACCGCGAATAATACTTTGATACGTAGACAGTGTTTGAGATGAGGGCGCTTTAGTCGAATCTTTCATCTCCAGCATTTTCTTGTCTAGTGAATCTGATTCGGCTATTGTTTTGCGGCTGACTAGAGCCGATGATGACTTGTTTTGATTTGCAGAACCAGAACGCGCAGCATAATCGGAGTAGGCCTTTGCCATTGCTGGATCGGAGGACCCTTGATTGTGCTGAGCAAGATAGCGCTTCACCATCTCATTAGAAGGTGCTGTTTGCGCACGGGATGCGCTACTACTCGCAACAATAAGCACGCCTGCAAAAAGCACTGTTTTAATGTACCGCTGTTGTGATCTTACCTGTTCGAATACGCTCATGATACCCCAATCCCCCATGCTTTTGGTTTAGCCAATCGTTCACTTCCGCAAACAAGACGACCTTTGTCCATAACAAGATGACGATAATGATGTTGACGAACAATAGAAAGATCATGCGTAGACATGATTACTGTTGTTCCCCAGCTATTAATAGTTTTTAAAAGTGACAAAATCTCCTGCGACAAAGCGCTATCGAGATTTCCTGTGGGTTCATCGGCCATAACCACCCACGGGTCGTTGACAATAGAGCGTGCTATGCAAACACGTTGCTGCTCCCCGCCAGAAAGCTGCGCCGGGTAATACGATCGTTTATGCGACAAGCCCGTTTGAGCCAGAACCTCAAAAACCTTACGCTTCACAACGCGATCGTGTTCCCCCGTAACTCGCAGAGGAAATGCAACATTTTCAAAGACATCTCGATCGGAAAGAAGCTTGAAATCCTGAAACACAATGCCAAGTTTTCGCCGCAAAAAAGGAATATGCCGTGGCCGCACATAGCGAGATTCGGTTCCACAGGCAACAACCTGCCCGCTTGTTGGCTTTTCTTCCATGTAAATATGTTTAAGTAAGGTAGTTTTTCCGGCGCCACTAGCTCCCGTTAAAAAAACAAACTCGCCTTTGTCAATAAAAAAAGAGACATCGTCAAGTGCTGTAAATTTTCCATCGTAGATTTTACTGACGTGCGAAAATTGAATCATGGCTTATTTTTTTTCCGCACAACAAAATGAACACGCTCGGAATTACTATTACATGGCTTCATGGTATATCCATCAAACACACCCAAAACCTCAAACAGCGCAGGATCCAGAGTCGACTCTATATGCCGAATGTCAAAAACATGCTGGATGTGATGTTCATCGAAACGCTCATAGGTATTGGTATTTTCTATTTTCTTGAATATAGAAAATTCGTTGTGTTGTGTTGCATCAGGTTTTCTAAAATAGCTATGGCGTATATAATAAAAATCGCCGTAATCTTCGTAATCGAGAAAATCGTCGAAATTTTTTTGAGAATTTACCGCAGTCGTAACATCGAATATAAAAACAGCCCCGGGTTTTAATATCGCATATATTTTGGCAAACATCCGTTGGTATTCATCGAGCGATTGCAAATAATTTATGCCATCATACAAAAACAAGATTACGTCAAACTCACCGATAAACGCTGGATTTAGAGCATCGACACACACGATGGGAACACCACGAGACTTGGCCACCTGACACATTGACAAAGACAAGTCTGAACCAAGATACCGATACTGCTTAGCAACTAAATGGGAACCAAGTAGACCCGTGCCGCATCCAAGTTCCAAAATACGTGGGTCACGACAAGCGCCAAATCGGCGATTGATATTTTCGATATGCGCCGACCAACCAGCATAATCTACATGCCGCATTATACGATCATAGATACATGCTAATGATTGATATTCACAACCATTGCTTGATTGTTTGCATGCCAAACGCTCTGACATAGGACGAACAGCCATGATTTTCCTGACAGAGAAACATTAAAGCCGAATGTCTACGTATACTTCGGCACGCCATTTTGTAACAAGCGACTGAAGCTTTTTCTGAGTTGCTATATCTTTGGCTTTTTCTGCGAGTTTGTCGTAATCATCGATAAGAGTAAACGGCCGATCTTCGTTACGATCGTTAATTCGAAAAACGGCAAAGGTAGTATTTTCTGCTGCAATAGGAGTGATCCCGCCAATCGAAAGCGTATCAACCATCTGCTGCAATGCTTCGGGAAGTGCAAACAAGGAAATCCACCCCAAATCTCCCTTAGTTGCCTTAAGTGCATTGTCTGTTGATAAAAGGGCTACTGCTTTTTCAAAGTCTGCCGCTGTTTTTGCGCTTACGCGAACCGAGTCGAGTCGAGCCTGCACTACTGCTAACGATTGTGCAGAAGGTGCTACTGCACAATATACCTGTCGCACATGAACTTTGTCCCCTTTTTTCTCTTCGACGGTAATAAAATGAAATCCCATGCGCGTCTCAAACACGTCGCTTACCGTTCCCACCTCAAGGGCAAATGCCTTTTGCTCAAATGTTAATTCTCCCAGTGTTCCCTTACCCACAAACCCTAGATCCCCACCTTCTGCTGCATTGGGGTCTTCGGAATAGTGCTTTGCAAGATCGATAAACTTTTCCCCTTTGTCGATCCGCTGGCGAATCGCCGCAATTTTCTGATACGCTGCTTCCCGTGTGGCTTGCGTTGGCGAAACCGTAATTTGTAGCTTCCCCAGGCGCACACTTTTACCAGCTTTAGGCAGGCTATCTTTATAGGTTGTATAAAACAATTCAACTTCCTTGCGCGATATCGACCCGAGCATCGCATATTTTTGCATCATTTTTTGTTTCAGCAGCTGTTCACGAAGCCCTTTGCGCATCTGCGACTTAAAAAGCGCAAGTGTCATACCTGGTTGATTTTTGGCAATTTCTTCTGAAAGCTGTTCGAGTGTCAAATTGTTTTCTTTTAAGATACCAGACATCTGACGGCTCACGGCATCTTCGACATCGGCATTAGACACCGAAATAGTAGTGTCTTTTTCTGCTTTAACAATAAGAACTTTTCCATCGATGAGTTCATTGAGAAATACTTTACGTAATGAGTCTAATTTGGAGGAATCGGGTGCAGTTTCCATTTTTCCCAGACGCATAGTTGTGTAGGCATCGAGCTCAGAAGATACTATTGCCGAATCACCTACAACGGCGATAACCCCTTCTAATCGCGTAAGCGCACTTACAGATGATATGCCCCCTGCCAATAAACACAACACTAATACAAAAGCCTTTCGACGATGCAGCATAAGACCCTTTCGCTCTCTATTTCATACTTTCATTATTCGGATGAAACCGTGTCGGTGTGTACCGCATGTAAAGATGATGAATCAACAACGGCAGGGATTGAAACTGGTTGCGTTTGTCCCGTAATCCCAGAAAAATCAAACTCAACGTTAACTTTCATACGTAAATCTGCCAACAGTGCTTCCATACTTGATGTCTGATCTTGGGTTGAAAGCTGGCCTTTAATTTCCACCTCACATTCTGCAAATGATTTAACGCTTCCTTTTTTCGGCTTATCAAGAATGCGAAAAATGGAAACTCCCTCGGCAGTTTGTATAGGACTTGTGGTGCCATCAACTCTAATCTGACTGACGACTATTCTAATTTCTTCGGGAAGATCATCGAGTGCTACATACTGAGCTTTGTCGGGCTCACATGCAGGCTTTTTGGAATACTTCGTTGCAAGGGCATAAAAATTGTCGAGTGTAACTTGGTTACGAACAATCCAGGCTGTTTTCATATCTGCAACAGTAATCTCGCAAAAACGAATCATGTCTCGATCACGCGTAAATTGTTCTTTATTGTTTGTATAGTACTCTTTTATTTGATCGTCGGAAACAGTCGTGGTAACCGGGGTTATCGAACTGCGACTAATAATTTCTGCGCAAAAAAGATCTTCCCGCATTTTTTCGAGGCGAGCTTGAATATTTTTATCTTTGTCGATCTTTTGCCGCAGCGCTTCTTGAAAAAGAATCTGGTTATCGATCCACTGCTTGACAATAGTAATTTTGTGATCGCGCGTTGCGGATGCTACATAATCTTTGGGGAGGAGTTTTTCTAAATTTTCTAACGTGAGGACAGCACTACCCACGCGTGCAATGACCGGAGAGGTGGGATTTTTCTGACAGCCAATAAGATAAGAGACAAGAATTCCGATTGCAAGTATTGCGATATACTTTTTTGAATGCACACCACAGCCTTTCAAGAACTTGATTAAGCAAAAATATCCCACAACACTAGATAATAAAGATATATGATTTACCTGGCAAAGTCCATGTTATATCATGAGATACGAATCAAAATCTAAGTAACAGGGTTTTTTGCATGCAATTCAGCAAGAATTTGTGCAACCTCGATAGTACGGTTAAAATGCTCTTTTTCTGCACAGGTGAATCGAATACCAAGCGGTATTTCATTAATCATTGAAAATGGTCGGTCGATGAGGCCCAATAACGAAGTGATGAGAGCTTGAACCCGATCTCCCTCAAGAGCGCTGCAAAGCGTGCACTCGCCCATAACAGAGAGGGAAACAGTACAAAATCCCGTGACAGCAGCCAGAACTTTTATCCGACAATGGAGCAAAAGTGATACAACCGCATGGGGAAGAGGCCCAAAGCGATCTATGAGCGAGCGTTCTATATCAACAAGATCCTGAAGTGATGCAGCCGTTGACAAATCCTGATACACCCCAACGCGAACAGCTCCATCTGCTATATAGTCGGGAGGAAGAATAGCTTGCAGCGGAAGTTCGACTTTGACTTCTTGTGGTGGCTCAGCCACCTTTTCTCCCGAAATCTCCTTAACAGCCTCTGCTAAGAGCTTGCAATACAAATCAAATCCAACGGCCGCCACAAAACCGCTCTGATGAATTCCCAGTAAGTTTCCCGCACCACGAATCTCAAGATCTCGCATTGCAATTTGGAACCCCGAGCCCAATTCGGTAAACTGCTCGAGGGCGCGTAGTCGACGCAATGATTTTTCATCGATACGATTAAATTCGGTTGTTAAAAAATACGCCTGCGCTTGTTCACTTGATCGTCCAACACGCCCCCGCAACTGATACAACTGCGAAAGACCCAAGGCATCTGCGCGATTGACAATAATAGTATTTACATTTGAAATATCAAGGCCGTTTTCTATAATAACAGTTGACACAAGAACATCGAAATTTCCTGCGATAAACTGCGACATTACTGATTCAAGCTCATGTTCATGCATTTGACCATGCGCCGAAAAGACCCTGGCCCGCGGACACAATTGTTCGATCCGGTCGCGCAGCAATTCGAGATTTTTAATGCGATTATGCACCACAAAAACTTGCCCCCCGCGGGAAAGCTCGTGATCGATTGCATTGCGGATAATTTCATCGGAATACTCTGCAACCACGGTTTCGACGGGTAGCCTATTACGAGGGGGTGTTGTGATCATGGAGAGATCTCGGACCCCCATAAGCGACATATTAA
Organism: Chitinivibrionales bacterium; assembly: GCA_038247415.1. Lineage (GTDB taxonomy): Bacteria > Fibrobacterota > Chitinivibrionia > Chitinivibrionales > WJKA01 > JBBRUX01. The sequence continues at coordinate 97,683 of JBBRUX010000001.1, forward strand.
GCGTTCGAGGAATAGGCGTTGCCGTCATGGAAAGGACATCTATTTTAGAGCGGAAATGTTTAAGTTTCTCTTTATGAGCAACGCCAAACTTTTGCTCTTCGTCAATAACCAACAATCCAATATTTTTAAATGCCACATCTGCAGATAGTATTCGATGTGTTCCTATCAGAATATTAAGAGTCCCTTCGGCAAGGGCCGCAAGCGCTTGTTTAACTTCACGCGAACTTTGAAAACGAGACAGTACTCCCATGCGAACAGGGAAATTGCCCATGCGCGCCTTAAACGTTTCAAAATGTTGATTTGCGAGAATTGTTGTGGGGGCTAAGACAGCCACCTGGTAACCATCCATAACAGCTTTAAAGGCAGCGCGCATAGCCACTTCGGTTTTGCCAAATCCAACATCACCGCACACTAAGCGATCCATGGGGCGCAAAGATTCCATATCTTTTTTAACATCTTTTATGGCGCTAAGCTGATCAACCGTTTCATCATAAATAAAGGAATCTTCGAACTCTTTTTGCCAAAAGGTATCTATAGAAAAGGCAATGCCTTTTTCGTGTTGACGCTTTGCATATAAATCGATAAGCTCTTGAGCCATTTCATGAAGCGATTCTTTGGTGCGAGCCTTAAGCTTTTCCCACGCGCCACTACCAAGCTTAGAGAGTGTGGGAGGAGTTCCTTCTTTGCCAATATATTTCTGTACCTTGTGAAAATCGTCTACCGGAACAAAAAGTTTTGCCGAATCGGCAAAGAAAAGAACCATGCAATCCTTGGCAATATCATTGGCGCAAACAGTTTCGATACCAACAAATCGCGCAATCCCGTGATCTACATGTACCACAAAATCTCCTGGAGACACAGCGTCAAATGCTGCAAGCGGAACGCCTCCACTAACCCGTTTTTTTTGACGCACTGCCCTATGAGGTCTTTCAAAGATCTGACCTTCGGTATACACCACTTGTTTGTTAACCGTATCAACATAGCCCTGATGAATGTAACCAAGCGCCAGTGAAACAAACGGGCACTCCTCGGATATCATTTCATAAAGTCGTTCTGCATTGCCAAGATTTTGTGCTACTATGGTAATCGCAGTTGCTTCCTGATGTCGTTTTTTAAGTTCCTCTACAAATAATTCGAGGTTGTGAGGTGTTGCGGGCTGGGGTAAAAAACCGCATTTGAATACATGCGGGGGTTGCACCTCGAGTGCAGTATCGATGTATACGCATGGAAACAAAGCCATTTCATCGACAATTCGATTGGCCGTTACCATAAGGGATTGCGGTGGCGATACAAGGGGAAGAAAAAGCGGGGGCACTCTTTCACAATGCCGGATATAGTTCTCTTTTGTTTCACCTACCCGTGTTCCAAGGGGAATGACATCGTCCCATACAATGGTTGTTGTTGACGGAAGATATTCAAATAGTGTTGCATAAGGCACAGCAAACCAATGCAAAAACCATTCTGCCCCATCCAGATCCCCCACTGTTTTCCATTGATGAAGCAAACGCATGTAGCCTTCTGTTTCGCCAAGGTTTGCTGCTACCATGGCAGCAAGCGCCCGATCGTGGGCATCATCATCAAAACAAAATTCGTGCATGGGAAAGACTTCGAAGGTGGTACACGCCGAGCGCGATTTTTGTGTAAACACATCAAACTCCCGCATCGACTCAATAGTATTCCCAAAAAATTCGATTCTGAGTGGGCCTTCGCTTAAGAGCGGATAGATATCGAATATTCCCCCACGAATTGCAAATGTCCCGACATCTGAAACGGCACTTTCTTTTCTAAATCCTATTTCGGTAAGCCAGGCGGCCAACGTGCTTTGCGATACGTCATCCCCAACAGTCAATCTTACAATACGATTAAAAAGGTCTTTTGAAGGAACTAATTTTTGGACAAGGGAAGCCACCGGTGCTATATATATTTTTTTTTCGTTGTTTAAAAGAGACGAAAAAACTGCAAATCGCGCCTCCGTAATGGGTCCAAAAACCGATTTCATCGAATACGGAATCGCATCACGCGAAGGGATAACGGCTACGAGATCTGCTGCAACAAACGATCGACATTCATCGGCCAGAATTTCTGCACGGCGTGAAGAATCTACAATTACGAGAATCGGAGCTTCTAGTGAAGCAAAAAGATCGGCAATAAGATAGGCATCGCTTGCCCCTGCCATCCCACTAAAGAGTGCCTCGGAAGGTTTGATGATGCGATACGCATCTAAATGAGGAAATCGTGATGGTCGCCAAGTGGTTGCAAGATGCGGAATGTTCATACCATAATCTTTTCAGATAGGATTCTATTAAATCAAAGAAATCAATTCGGAAAAATAGTCTATAGTAAAGGTCGGTTTGCAATTGAGATCCTCAAGCGTAGAATAACTCCATTGCACAAAACAGGTGTCGGTACCCGCAGCATCACCACAATCGATATCAAAACTCGAATCTCCTATCATCAATGCATCGGATGGATTTATTCCCATTTTAGAAAGAGCTAATAAAGCAGGCTGGGGATCTGGCTTATGTCGCTCTGTGCATTCTGGCGTAACGACAACATCAAAAAATCCGGCGAGCCCTGTTTCTCCCAAATAAATATCCAAACTCTCGCGCCGCCGTGAAGTTACTATCCCTCTAGGTATCGAGGCATTCTTGAGTGCGCCCAATAATTCATGTGCATGCGGATAGACGCGCAAATACTGTTTATATACAGTAAGTTGATAGCGCATATGTTCGTCCATAATGGTCTTGAGCTCGTGGGGTGATGCGTGAGGAAAGAAAAAAGCCATGCTCGCATAAAGCGGTTGCCCGACCTGCCCAAAAATTTCATCGCGCGTTGCATTTCCATATCCAAAATGAGCAAGCGTATACCGAAACGCTTCATGAATGAGCGAAATCGTATCGATGAGGGTGCCATCTACATCAAAGAGAAATGCCTTGTATTTCTTTTGAACTGGTATCACAAAAAATTGCCTTTTACGTACACTACGAGCTCCCCGGTATACAAAAAAGACGGTGGCATAGAATAGAACCAGTACCACCGTTTTACCGATACAACGTTATCTGTCAATACTACCGTTTAAACAGAAAAATGCTTCTTCAAGAATGCCAAATCGAGCTCTGGATATACCGGGAATGCATCGAGCAATTTTGCAACACGAGCCGATGCTTCGGTTTTTGCAGTGGGAGCAATCTGGTAATTTGCCTTGCTCGGTTTGCCCGCATTCTCTCCTTTAGTAATAATTTCGGGTGTTGTATTACCCAAAATAAGTTTAAGAATAGCAGCTATTTCCTTCATATGTACGCTACTCATACCAAGTGTTGTTGCCGCAGGGGTTCCGATACGCAAACCGCTTGTATACCAAGGGCCGTTTGGATCGTAGGGTAGGGAATTGCGATTGAGCGTGATTCCACATTCTCGCACAGCACTCTCTGCCTGACGACCCGAAAGCCCAAACGGCCTCACATCGATAAGCATAAGATGGTTATCGGTACCACCGGTTGCAATTGTCAACCCTTCAGCAGTACACGCACAAGCAAGTGCGGAGGCATTGTCGACAATATTTTTTGCGTATGTTTTAAAATCGGGTTTGTTTGCCTCGGTAAACGCGATAGCTTTAGCTGCCATGACATGAGGCAGCGGTCCGCCGATGACCATGGGGCACCCTTTGTCTACAAATTCGGCGAATTCCTTGGTGCATAAAACCAATCCCCCACGAGGGCCTCGCAACGTTTTGTGGGTAGTAGACGTCACAACGTGAGCATGAAGTATGGGGTTATTGTCTCCAGTAAAGACACCGCCCGCAACGAGGCCGGCAAAATGAGCCATATCAACCATGAATACCGCCCCGACATCATCGGCAATGGCGCGCATGGTTTTAAAATTTATTTTCCGCGGATAGGCACTATAACCCGCCAAAAGGATGAGTGGCTTAACTTCTTTAGCTTGCTTTGCGAGTGTATCGTAATCGATAAGCCCTGTTGCCTTATCGACACCATACGAATAAGCATCAAACATTTGTGCCGAAACATTGTGACGGTACCCGTGAGTCAAATGGCCACCCGAATAGTAATCGAGCCCTAAAAGTCGCTGATTGCCAACTTGTTGACGGATCGAATTCCATTGATCTTGTGAGAGTTTAGATGGGTTTTCTTCCCCAAGGGCACCTAATGCAGGCGTTGTGACCCGTGCCGAAAGGATTGCCCAATAGGCAATAAGATTAGCATCGGCGCCACTGTGTGGTTGAACGTACGCGTGCTCTGCACCAAAAAGTTTTTTTGCTTCATCACAGGCCAATGCTTCTATGGTATCGATATTGCTGCACCCAGCGTAAAACCTATGCAGGGGAAACCCTTCTGCATATTTATCGGTAAGCAAATTACCCATGGCAAGCTGCGTTGACAGAGAGCAATAGTTCTCTGAGGCAATCAATTTGAGGTTTGATCGTTGATCTGATAGTTCCTGCACGATCGAGGCTGCGATAGCAGGGGATACTTTGGCGACTTCGGTTAAATTGGCAATATACCCAAGAAACGCAGAATCGATTGCAGATGCATCCCGTGATGAGACATACTCAAGAACCGGTGCATTGGACATAGGAAACCTCCCTGGCACAATGATTGGTCCTCTCTCCCCAGGCGCGCGACAGATGAGGGATTTACTTCATGGCGGTTAGTTCCGCCACACCGTGCTTATAGTCAAACTACAAACTCAATGTTTGCGCCAGTCGTAACAATGAAGAATGTTTAAAATAAATTCATGATCACCTTTTGCGCTTATATTCCTGTGGTTTTTCCAATCAAGCTTTTTATAGCTCTTCGTGAGCTCACATTGCTCTTGAGGTTTGCAATGTAAGTTCCTTCTATGATGTATATTCTATGAATTCTTATGAACATACCTCGTCATATCGGCATTATCATGGATGGCAATGGGCGCTGGGCAAAAAAGCGCGGCATGCTTAGAAGCCTTGGTCACCGTGCAGGCACCGATGCAACCCGTGCAACAGTTAAAGCCTGCGGGGAATTGGGTGTCGAATATCTTACGGTATATGTCTTCTCAAAAGAAAATTGGCAACGTCCACGGCTCGAAGTCGAATTATTAATGGATCTGCTGGTTGAAATGCTCCATCGGGAAATTGTTGACCTCAATAAAAACAATGTTCGACTGCATACCATTGGAGACATCACTCGGTTGCCCCAAAAATCTAGAGACGAACTGCTCCGCGGCATCGAAGCTACCAAAAGCAACACTGGTTTAAACCTCGTTCTTGCATTAAGCTATGGCGGAAGGGCTGAAATCGTTAATGCTGCACGCAACTTTGCAAAAGCAGCTCAATCCGATCCCTCGATCATCGACTCACTCGATGAATCAACCTTTTCCTCATATCTCTATACCAAAGATATTCCCGATCCAGAGCTGCTCATTCGCACGGGCGGCGACAAGCGTATGAGCAATTTCTTGCTCTATCAATGCGCCTATACCGAGCTGTACATCACTGATGTTTTATGGCCCGATTTTAACAAAGAACATCTTGCTGCAGCCATCGAAGACTACTCAACCCGAGATCGTCGATTCGGCAAAGTCAAGGATTCTGCATGAATAAAGCCGAGCTCGGAAAAAGACTTCTCTTTACCACCTGGGCGGCACCTTTAGGCTGGTGGTTTATTAATTCCCGCTTCAACCTGATTCCGCATGAATTCTCTGCCAACGTCTTGCACATGCCTGGTTTTTCCTTATTTCCCGGCCAAGTGCTTGCCATGACGCTTGCTTTTATGGCACTTTACGAATACAACGGCATGCTTGCTAAAACCGTGCCGCGCAATGGATTTTGGATAGCTTTTATATGGATGGGTTTTCAATTTGTTACCCATTTTATAGCCGGCATCTCGTTTTCGATGAAGGTCGACCTCTATATATTGCTTCTCTTGGTTGCCTTTGAAGCTATTGTCTGGGGGCGGGAATCTTCTCGCTGGAAACGTGCAAGTTTGCTTTTTTCAGGAACAATATTCCTTACGCTTGCTGGGTTTTCTCTCTTGGCTTTTTACGAAGCCCCCTTTGAAATAATCTTCATATCGCCCTTTAAAACGAGCATGCTCTCGCAACTTGGGCTTGTTACTGTTTACGGAGCAGTTGTTGCTTGTGATTCTGCGGCCTATTTTATCGGCAGCCTTATTGGCAAACACAAATTAACTTCTATTTCCCCTCGCAAAACCATCGAAGGCAGTATAGCTGGCCTTATTGCTGCAATGATCGTGGTTCTTGTCGGGTGGTATTTTCTTGCGTCGCCACGTTATCCGCTCTTTTTGGGAGCGCTGCTTGGGCTCCTTGTTGGTTTTTTTGCGCAAGCAGGAGATCTTCTCGTTTCAACAATAAAGCGTTACTTCCAGGTCAAAGATGCCTCAGATATAATTCCCGGACATGGTGGCGTACTCGACAGATTCGATTCGATATTTTTTGCAGCGCCCATTATTAATCTCTTTTGTATCCTGACCGTAAAATTCTTTTCGTGATGCGCTTCTATGCATAATCAACACAAAAAAATTTGCCTCCTCGGATCAACTGGCTCTATTGGAACAAGTGCAATTGCGTGTATCAGACGCTTTCCCGACCTCTTCTCGCTTGCTGCGTTAGCTGCTCATAGCCGCGTTGACGAATGTATTGCCCAGGCAAAAGAGTTTGGTGTAACAAAGCTCTGTTTTGGCGATCCCCCAAGTGCGCACAAGGCTCGCACTATTCTTGGAGCTGAATACACCATTTTAGAAGGTGTGGCAGGCCTGGAACAACTCGCCGCAGAAACCGACTACGACATTCTTCTCAATTCGCTCGTTGGTGCAGTTGGTTTACGTCCCACAATTGCTGCTGCAAAACGGGGCAAACGAATAGCACTTGCTAATAAAGAAAGTCTTGTCATTGGTGGAGAGCTCATTACTTCGCTTGTGCGCACGCATAAAGCCGAACTTATTCCGGTAGATTCAGAACATAGTGCAATTTTTCAGTGTATGGCCGGAGAAGATGGCGAAAACATAGAATCGATTGTTCTAACAGCTTCCGGCGGACCCTTTCGGGATACTCCCATCGAAAAGTTTGCCTCAATAACACGCGCCGATGCTCTTAACCATCCGACCTGGAAAATGGGCAACAAGATAACTATCGATTCTGCAACGCTCATGAATAAAGGCTTTGAAGTTATTGAAGCGCACCATCTTTTTTGTTTACCTTACAAAAATTTGCGCGTCTGGATTCATCCTCAGTCGATCATTCATAGCCTTGTAGAATTTCATGATGGCGCAATGATTGCACAAATGGGAGTGCCCGATATGGAAATTCCCATACAGTATGCACTCACCTACCCCGATAGACGCCCATGCCCAACGCCACGGCTCAATTTGCCAAACCTCGTTCCCTTGACATTTGCCGATCCGGACTTTACCAGATTTCCCTGCCTCAAGCTTGCCCTGGAAGCGGGAGAGGCATCGGGCACTGCCCCAGTAGTTCTCAATGCCGCCAACGAAATTGCCGTTGAGCTCTTTTTGGCCGAAAAAATCTCCTTTCTTACAATTGCCGACGTTATCAAATTCTCGCTCGACAAAATTCCCGTTCTACCAATAACATCTCTTGAAGTTATCGAAGAGACTGATGCAAAAACAAGGGAATTGGTGCGAGCTACTTTCGGCTGAAATAAAGAATAAAACTAAGTCTGAACACGATTTAATTGATTACACGATAGACATGATTAAGAGTCTCCTCATGTTAATTTCCGAGCAATTTCATACATTTTAATCCTACGTTCAGGTGATGCGACTGTGCTGTGGGGGGGGGGACCACTTTGTGCAAGATCTGTATTTGTCCAAATGCTTCTTTTACCGCGCACTCCATCACTTTTATTTCTTCATTTGTCAATTTTAAAAAAAGACTTTATCGCATACTTCAAGAAAGTCAAGCTCCTCAACCAGCTCCTTGGAGATAGTCTCAGAAATAAATCCAACAAGAGCTTCCGCCTGTGCAGTCATATCGAGAAACCGATACGAATGCCCTGTTTCATTCAAAACTTCTATTTCCCCCAAAGCGTCAAGGTAGTGCACAATCTCTTTTTGAAAGGTTATCGTCTGGCCGACATACTTCTGGAAATCTCTAAAGTCTTTGTCTGCAAATCGTGGATCTACAATCATATTTTATGGCAAATTCAAGGTGTTCAGACATTGGCCTTTAGCATAAATAATATTCAAGTCCCGTCATCAAAATTGAGGGATAATTAAGGGATTAATTCAAAAAAAGTTAGAAAAAGTATATTAAAGTAACATATCACATTTATCGTATCGGTACCCCAGATTGCAGGAAAATTGAAACTTCTTTTAAATACCTCCAGGAAAAAGTCTTATGCCGCTCCTTCAATGTAAAGCCCAACTGAGTGCACTCGGATTCTGGGCTATCCTCAGACTGCCACAGAGCGTAAGCTCAAAGCTTCCATCACGAGGCATGGTGCTTGTTGAGGGAACCATGAATGATATTCCCTTTACAGCAGTACTCGATCCCGACGGAAAAGGGAGCCACTGGTTTGCGGTAGATAAATCTTTACTTAAAGCAACAAAAGCGCATACTCGCGACAGCGTCTCCATCACCCTTGAACCATCTGATTTGTGGCCAGAACCAACGGTGCCGCACGATTTACAGAAAGCACTTACAGCAGATCCCCACCCACACGAAGTGTGGAACGATATCACGCCAATGGCTCGCTGGGACTGGATCCGCTGGATTGGGTCAACCAAGCAGCTAGAAACCCGCAACAAGAGAATAGAAGTAGCATGCTATTTTCTTAACGATACAGAAACCCTATTCCCGGGCACAGACCTGAAATTGGGGTATAAAACGGTGTAAGGAATTTAGGAGGGGTCAGGAGATCTTAATTTGTCGCTTAATTCTTGACGACGGGTAGGGATGGCAAAATAAGATTGAGCTTGTGCAATTTCCAGTTTCCGCGGGTCACCGTTTTGGGCAATTAACTAGCATGCGAATCGTGAAAGTTGAAAATCCGGTACTTCTCGTTTCCCTCCTTTGCCCAATTCGATCATCTTGCCGGCGCCGGCAAAATGATATCTCATTCATTCCAGCCTCCATTGTAACGAAAATAGATCTGTAGACTTCGTTTTCAAATTCAATTTACTTTCAATATCCTGTATAAGTAAATCTCTTTATGGTCACTCATCCTGAGCCTCTTCGGAAGTCTCATCAAGCCCTGTGGGAACATGCCTTTTCCACGGGGTTAATACCCGTGACTACCTTGGCACTGTGCTCAATGTGCTTCCCGCAAGAATGTCAAACAATATCGATGACCTGCTCCCCTGGAATAAAATCAAACCGCAGGACAATACTCTCCCGCCTTAATAATATACCGCCTGCGCTTTGTAATAGCGATACGACGATGCACGTGGGGTTACGTTTATTTACCAAGGGTATATTTGTTGTATGTAAACAAATTGTAAATCTTAAATATTTGGTTTACAACCTAATTCTAATGCTTCCCGGAAATCATTGTTACCCCTCCCATTTAGCAAAAGGTATATAAAATCCTTTATCACCTGCCTGTTGTGTCCAAGCAAGCAGTGCTCATTATTATCATTGTCCTCATATTGATAATGCAGTATCCCCTTAAATATCAATTGTTTTTCCGCTGTCCATGCACCAGTGATTTGTTCTCTAATGTATGAAAATATAGGTCCGCCAGACATTCCTCCTGCCGTAGGGGACTTTCCCCAATTGTTTGCTGTAATTTGCCAAATAGTATTCCAATCAATTGCGCAATCATCATCTCTAGCTCGAGAAGGTGTTTTTACATATTGAGCATAAATTGGGTTTGAAACAATGAAATGTTTTTGACGAGCATTTGTTTGTAGACGAGCTGGAAAACCAAAAATTATTGCTGTTTCTGCTGTAGTTCGATTTGTGATAGGAGCACAAATCGGCAGCTCAATTGGTTTAAGATTTTCAAGTCCCTCAACTACCGCTGGGCTTGGAATAATGAGCCCTAAATCAAGTTCTACAGGATCCCATGGGTCATTCCTCCAACTATTTGAAACTTTGTATAAAATTGAGGAATAGTCTCCTGTGCGCCATTCTTAGATTTTTGTCTTTCTGTTTTCGGCGGCGGCTACCGTCGCGTTGGAGATTCCAGCGCGTATGAAAGAGTTTCCAAGCAATCTGGAATGCGATAAAAGTCTTACCAGTGCCAGTGGCGAGTGTTAAGAGAACGCGTTGCTTTTCCTTTGCAATCGCATCCATTGTGTTATTAGCCGCGATTTCTTGATAATAGCGAGCGGTCTTTGTGCCGCCCACATCCTCGAATGGCACCGAATCAAATTTGTCTTTCCAATCGTTCTGGGCGGCAAAGGTCTTGCTCCAAAGCTCTACAGGTGATGGGAAGGAAGATATTGTTCCTTCTTTTCCTGTCTTCATTGAGATTTCGTAAATGTCTTTGCCATTTGTTGCGTAGGTAAAATTTATGCAGAGTTTTTCGGCATATCTCTTAGCCTGTGCAACACCTTCGCCCACCTGTTCTTGGTCGCTCTTTGCCTCGATTACTGCTACTTTTATATTTTTGTAAACGAGAATATAATCGGCGATCATGGGCTTTGCGCGACCCCCGACGACTTGAATTTTTCCGGCGGTGATATGGTATTCGCGAAGGACTTTAGAGCCTTCGACAACACCCCAGCCGGAGGCTTTGAGCGCGGGGTCGATGTGTTCGGCGCGGGTTTCGGCTTCGTTCATGATGCTGTTTCTGTGTTCTTGTCGTTTTTAAGTATCACTTTTCGTTTAATTTCAGGAAGCTGTTTGTAGTTCTCTTTTGTAGATACTTTTGTCCCAGATTTTACTTCTAATGCTTTTCGTGCGTCGCCAGCAATTGTGCCACCTTCGATTGCGGCAACTTTATTCGTTAAAAACCCAAGGGCATTTTTCTTTTTCGCAATTTCGGTCGTTGATGCTTCACCCAACATGGTAAAAATCAATTCAAGGTCATTCATATGGTCACGAAGATTTTCTTTGGGATTATCGAGGGCTTTAAAATCTTTATATTCCGATGGTGTCATTCCAAAAGTTGCCTTGCTGATTTCTGCGGTTAGAATAGCGTATTCTTTTTGTTCTTTGACTCCACGTTTTTCCCATTCGTCTGTAAGTTCGTCGCGAACGGCAATGCCGCGCATGCGCTTTTCTATCCATTCGTTTGAATAGCCTTTGAGCTTATAGGTTTCCCGCATTCGCTTTGAGCCAAGTTCGGGATTTTCGATTTCTTCAAGCCGTTCATAACCCACTGTGGCAAGCCAGCGTTTAAACGGTTCGGCTTTGGGTGAAGGAATTGATTGAATAATACGCAACAACCCTTGTACATCCGAACAATCCTCTTGCCTTAATTTCCCGTCCAAAGAAGGTATTTTCAACCCGTGACAAATTGTCACGAGTTCAGGATCGCGTTTTTTAAGCTGCCGCCAATAAGCCTTTGAGTCTAAGCTGTCTGTAAGTATACCACAGACGTCTGATATGGAAAAATACCATTTCTGATTGCCCTCGTCCCAAAGACGACGAATTTTTTTGCTTTCGAATAAAACGAGATTGTTCATGATAATTCTCCGGTGAAGGCTTGGTGGAGGAGGGGTTTTTTGAGTTCGGCGAGGGAGGAGAGTTTTTGTTGGTAGATGGATTGGACTTTTTGGGTTTCAAGTGAGAGAGCATCGAGTTTAGCAATTATCTTCTTTTGTTCTTGGATAGATGGAAAAAAAGTCGAAAATGCAAAAAGGTGTTCTCGATTAACTTTTGGCATCCCAGCTCTTGCAGATCCTTTTATTGCATAATCTGTAAAACTGTTTGATAGTAACAAATAATATAAAAAATCTTTATTTAATGTCAAAGCATTAGGTTTTAATGGGTATATATCCGCGCTACATATACCTGAAAAATCCGGTCGTGCAACTTTTATTAAGTATGGCCGAATTTTACTATACAGAACCATTGATTGATCGAATGCAAACTTTCCGGAAATAAGGTTCTCTTCTTGCGCTGTTTTTAAATCGATTAAAACCTCTGATTTACTAACAATATTAGCTCCTCCGACATGATATAAATCAAGGTGTTTTTTTTCTTTTGGATCAATCAACCTTGACGATATTTCACAAACCCCATCGAGTCTTTTTTCCTTCCAATCTTTCCCCGGATTTGCAAACACGCTATCCAGATAGCCCTCAAACACCTCCCTCGCATTCGCCAAATTCTTCTCCGCAATTTCCTTTGCGCGGGCGATGCCGGAAAATGCTTCGTCGAGAATGGCGACGATGCGTTTTTGTTCGGGGAGTGATTTTGAAAAGGTAACGGTAAGATTTTCCCATTTAGTTTTGTTAATAATTGGCAAAGTTGCTTGAGCACCTTTCCCCTCCAAAATTACTTTATCTTGAAAGTCCTTTGAAGTCATTGCATAGTAAAAAAATTTAGTTTCATAACCTTTTTTTAAAGTAAGCGTATTGATTTGCTGATTACAGGATACACCTTGTTCGGAAAAGCCCACGTTACCAATAGTTGCGCCAATGTAAACCATAAATATTGAACCATTTTCAACTCTTCTTCCTTTCTTCAGACCTATCTCACTTAAACCTTCGTTATCATAACGCAAATCACCCGCCTTGGTAAAGTCTATGTCTGCGGGCTTAATAAATGGAATAAAACTACTGTAGTTTTCTTTTTCCGATGTTTTAGGTGTTGTTCCCGTTTGAGTTATTCCGAGTTCAATCATTTTTTTTACTTCCCAACCCTCCTTCATAATAATTCCTTCAGCTTATCAACAATAGTCACCGAAGCTTTGTCCAATCTGGAAAAAGCAAACCACCGTTTACCAAGATCTTTAAGCGATGCTCCAATATGATAAACCTCTGTATCATCTATGATTAAAAAGCGATCATGAGCTTTGTTAAATTCTCGAATCATAACTGACTGATATTGTTCGTTATATTTTTGTGCATCCAGTTCAAGTTTCTTTGAAATATTCTTTGTCAAAATCGTTAAGGAAACATCTTTTCTTATTTTACAAAAAAGAACAAGCACACTTTCATCAACATAGTTATCAATAAGAACTATTGACTTTTTCGCAGTATTGATAAGATTGTTTATCAATACATAAGCGTCAAAGACCTGTCCATCAAAGAAAACCCCCTGTTTTGGCTGAATAGCCCTTGTTTCAATAGCGTTCAGAACATTGTTAAACTTTTTATCCGTTTCTATTTGTTTTATTTCAAGAGTATCGAGTCGTTGAAATATTCGTGCGTTAGTTAAGATAAGTCGGCGCATGGCGACAAAAGCATTCATGATCTGTATGCTCACACTGATTGCAACACTACTTCTAAGCACCGAAGAAAGCATAGCAACTCCCTGCTCAGTGAAAGCATAGGGAGGTTTTCTCAATCCCATTTTATCTGAATTGGAAGTCACAATTTGTGACTTCCAATTATTAAACTCTTCAATTGTCAGTTGAAACATGAACTCTTCTGGAAAGCGTTCGCTATTTCATTTGACAGCTTGGTTAAGGATCTTTGTTTCAACGCTGTATAAAGAGGCAATTTCTCTATCAAGAATAACCTGCCGACCTCTAATATTTAAAATGTTTGCTTGAACTCTTTCGGTAGTTATTAATTCGCTTTTAGACATATCAGTTCCTCTATTTTTTTCAAAATCTCGGAACTCTCTTCATCCAAAGCCTTCATTTCCTTCAGAATCTTTTCTGGTGAGCGTAATGCGGCTTCTTCCTTCTTGTTTGGATTCTTAGCACTAAGATCAAAAGTGGCTTGATCAATTTTCTTTATACCTACTGTCCAAGAATTTGCACTCTCAGCAAACGTTTTCTGTAGCTTTACAAATTCAGCCAAATCATTCTCATTCAGCGGATTGGTCTTCCCTAAATTTCTGTCAAGATTAAGCTGGTAATACCAGACCTTCTTTGTGGGTTTACCCTTTTCAAAAAACAGCACAACAGTCTTTACACCTGCACCGGTAAAAACACCGCCCGGCAAATCAAGTACCGTATGTAAATCACAACTTTCAAGAAGCATTTTTCGCAACAAAACAGACGCATTATCGGTGTTTGATAGAAAAGTATTCTTTATGACTATTCCCGCACGGCCACCGGCGCGCAAAATCTTTATGTAGTGCTGCAGGAAAAGAAAGGCGGTTTCTCCAGTCTTAATAGGGAAATTTTGTTGTACTTCGGAGCGTTCTTTGCCACCGAAGGGTGGATTGGTCAAGACAATATCATAGCGATCTTTTTCCTGAATATCGGCAAGGTTTTCTGATAATGTATTCGTGTGAATAATATTCGGTGCTTCAACGCCATGCAGAATCATGTTCATGGTGCCGATGATGTAGGCGAGAGACTTTTTTTCCTTGCCGTAGAAGGTCTTCTTTTGTAAAACCTCCATATCTTTTGTCTTCAGATTTTTTCCAGTTTTGAGATATTCAAAGGCCTCGCACAGAAATCCTTCCGAACCGACCGCACCGTCGTAGATCGTTTCACCAATCTGGGGGTCTACCACTTTGACAATGGTTTTAATGAGCGTGCGGGAGGTGTAGTATTCGCCACCGTTGCGGCCAGCATTGCCCATGTTCTGAATTTTTGCTTCATACAAATGAGACATCTTATGCTTTTCCGCATGTGACCGAAAGCGAAGTTCATCAATAAGATTTATCACTTCACGAAGATTGTACCCGCTCTGTATCTTGTTTTTCAGTTCGCTAAATATTTCGCCTATTTTGTAAACGATCGTATCGGGGCTTTCGGCGTCGGTCTCGAATTTCTTTAGGTAGGGAAAAAGCTTGTGGTCTACAAAATCCTTGAGATCATCGCCGGTTAAGGGTTTATGGTGATCAAGCTTGCCGTCTTTCTCTTTGGGCATTGCCCATTTTTCCCAGCGGTATTGGGTCTCAATTATTGTGGAATATGGTTTCCCTGAAAGTTCCGCCGCCGTTTGCTTGTCCTTTTCAAAATCGTCAAGATATTTGAGAAAGAGAATCCATGAGGTTTGTTCCACGTAGTCAAGTTCACTGCTGCATCCGGCGTCTTTGTGAAGGATGTCGTCGATATTTTTGAAAGTTTGTTCGAACATTGATATTACTTCGCTTTCTTTTTCAATCTCACTTGGTATAAAAAATCAATCGTTTACCGGCATTTGATCCCATACTCTGTTTTCAAGCACTCGACCATTCTCTTTTTTCCGAACCCCGCCCCACTGCTTGAAGAAGAAAGGTGTATTGGTTTTGATGCAAACATCTCGAATAGAAGTAACCCATTCCTTTTTCATTGGCCTTGCGCCTGGCCCGGACTCACCACCAACGATTACCCAATCAATACCAGAAAGGTTTAGCCCTGCAATTGGGCCAATAAGCGGCTCGATTGATAGGAATTTTGTATGAGCACCCACCAGACGCAAATCTTCAATCCGTGAACGTGTTGCGGTATGCTCGACGGTAACGCCTTGCCAGATATTGGGTGTCCATTTGATTTTCTTTGATAATTTCAGCAATCTTTCAGAACGCTTGGTAAGGACCTGAAAAGTGTGCCACCGTGCTTTGTTCATAACAGAAAAGAGCTTCAGTATTTGTTCGTCTGAAATGTCCTCGTGAAAGGTGTCACTCATGGAATTCACAAAAATCATCCGTGATTTTTTCCATGAGAGCGGTTTCTCCAAGAGGTGTTCATGAAACACCGGAGAAAAACCTAATTGATATGCCTCTGTGCCCATTTCTTGAAGGCGCTTGGCCATACGTTCCGCATAGCAGTTCAGGCATCCGGCAGAATGCTTTGTGCAGCCGGTAATTGGATTCCAGGCTGTTTCGGTCCATTCGATTCGTGTGCTATGTGCCATAATACCCTCTATTTCTTATGCTGTATTGTTACTCTGATTGTATCATCGTTCAGATAAAATGCACCTGCACGTCTATTATTTTCTGCTCCTAAAAATCTGCTCGTGTAAGCTTGATGTAGGCTGAGAATTCTGGCAACTCGATAAAGCGCGCAATGAATGCGGAAGAAATGAAGAATAAGAAGTCGGTGCGTTCTAAGCTAACAATTTGTGAGAATATTTCCCTTGTCACATGTTTAATACCGTACTGGTCAAGAAACATGAATTGAGGCGCTTTAGCAAATTCTTTGAATTGCGGCTGCAAAATCTTGAAGAGGTTCTGAAAATCCTTATCTGTGTGAAGCAATTTGAAGCAACAGTTTGGGTTATCCTTACTCGGGCATGTATAGCCAGTACCAGAATCGTGTTTGCAGTTTTCTAATGTAGCGTTGCAGCATTCAGAAAGTCGCTTCGCTTTGCGCTTTCTTGCTTCATTGAGAACAACAAGGACAGGCATATTTCTCTTCACAATTTCATCGCAATACAACTTGATTTCGTCAAGAATTATAATCGGGCTGCCGGCTGCGCCATCCTTATCTGCACCAGCGCCAGCAAACAAATCATAAATAGCAAGTTTCTGCCATATTCTATTGTGATCCTTTATAAAAACGGGCAGCCAGTTCCTAAGATATTGCCGCAATATCTCAAGCTTAATCAATGTGCCTTCATCGAAGGATTTTTTATGCATGTCTGCTGGCATGAACGCTCTTCTTTCTTCATTCCGGCACCCCGCCTCTGAATTGCTTTGTCTTTTTCTGTGACCCTTGGAAATCCCTAACGAGAGACCCCGCCGTCTTCAAATTCTATTTTGTCATCATTCTTTGCGCGTGCCTATACTTCAATCATGCCTGGTTTATTGTGCACAACTGCAGCTTTATTAATTGTTTGTATTCGCTCTGCTCTTGAAAAAAAGACTGAATTTGCCGTTTTGAGAATCTTGGCACACATGGTGGGATCTTACTGGATGTAATCGGAAAGCATCCCTGCATCCACTTCTGGCTCCTGCGATTTTTGCAGGATCTTGAGGGCAACGGCAGGCTGAGTACCACTATGCTCGATATTCCAGATGATGTGCTGAAAAGTAGTTTCGTCAATCACTATAAAGCTTTCTGTCAAACAGTGTAAGTACCGTTTCAAGAATACTGGCCAATTCACGCGTGCGAAAATAAATTGCAATTGCGGCAAGCAAGGAATCTACCACTATTGCTGTTACGTTAAATATAAACACTGCATCCGCCAACATGCTATTATGATCCAGTTTTGATTGTGAAGTAAAATCGTTTTTCCGAAGACTCCCCATCCCAGGCATACCCGCTGAATATCTTGATAAAGTACTGCCCTGGCACCAGATACTTCTTATAGCGCAAACTCCCTTGTCCGTCGTCATAGGCACTGCCTAGACTGACAAGCTCCTTATCAAACAAATACATCTGGAAACTTGGTAGTTTCGAAGAGATTGAATCAACCGAAAATTTGTATCGTAGTTCCGAGGATGCATCAGCGTATCCATCATAGATTTGAAAATAGTACGTTCCCTTCTTCAGGGAATACCCAAAGATATTCGGTACGCCCGAAGTAATGTATTTATAGGAAACTTGTGTGCCCTCAAAATCAAGCAAGTCAATTACCACCACACACCCCTTTTTCATTAATTTTTTTTATTTAAAAAAATCTTTCATTGAGTGCATTTTTTCCTAGGAGTTAGCAAACACCGAAAGTATATTGCCTGCAAATGTGGGTTTTACCCTTTATTTGCAGGAGGTTTAGAATGCCCCAACAAATCACAATTTCCGAATCCCCGCTCACCCTTGATGCACTTTGGCAACATTGGATTCGAAAAACAGCCCATGCGTTAGCTCTTTCTCCTTCCATGCCATGCGGTACAACTGCTCTGGTCGAGAGATTTTTAACGGCAAACCCTGGCGACCCAAGAGCAATACCGCCATCGCAGGTGGTTTCGTTTATCGATAAAGGTTTAGAAAACTTCCGTGACGCTCTTACATTCTTTTATGACCAGGTAGCTCACTCTCCCGATCATCTAGAGGTTCTTAAACAAATGCAATCCAAGCAGGCAGCACCAAATCTTTTGCTTTTTTCCCCAACCCAAGCAGCAATTCCAACACTCAAAGAGATTGGAACCTATTTAAATGCGCATACAAAAATGTTGCACCTTCACGAATACTGCTCGCGTACCCAAATAAATTATGTACAAGCAGTAGAACAATTTCTAATCTTTTGCCATAATCAGAAGCTTATTCTTAATGCACCAAGCGTGAACACCTATCTTAAGTTTCTTAAAAATCAACACGAGTGGGCTGCTCGAACCATTAATCTCAATGTTTCGGCGTTACGATTTTTCTTTGAACAAGTGCTCTCGATAGAGCTTTCTAACGAGACTGTACCATGCGAAAAAGCACGCCGTCCTTTGCCCCGGATCCATACTCTTTATGAAGTACGAAAAATTATTGAGAGCGCCCGTATGAAAAAACACCGAATTATTCTGATGCTGGCTTATGGATGCGGTTTGCGGGTCGACGAGATACGAAAACTGACCCCACACAGTATCGATTTAGGCCGCAAAAACATTCAAATAGGAGAAGGCGATAAAGCTCGCTTGGTAATGCTTGACAAAAGTATCTGCATCGAAATCGAACGCTTTATGAGCACACTGCGTAAACCACGCTACCTTTTTGAAAACGAACGCATTAGCAAACCCATTACCGCGCGAGCAATAGCATCTATGTATGACAGTGCTTGTCTTAAAGCGAATATTTCATCACAGGGGGGAATTCATACGCTGCGCCACTCTTTCGCCGTGCATCTTATTCAACAAGGTATCGATTTGCGGCATGTGCAGGAGCTTTTGGGACATAAGAATAGCAGAACAACCGAAATGTATTCATGCTATTGCACCAAAGAACCGCAAACCATTAAAAGTCCCATTGCTCAACTCAAACTCGTTACTTCACAAACCTGAGTGCAGCATTTCTTACCGGTGCCATAAAGCGAGGATAGATCCGGCTATCATGAGGATTGAAGCAAGAGAAGCGCGTAGAAGCTTTCGTTCCGAAAAAAGGGCCCCACCGCCCACTACCGTTAGTAACACAGAAAACAAAGTAAGCATTTTTACATAGGTGACGCCACTTGACACAGAGACCGCAGCAGCCACTGCTGCCATTTGAGCATAAAACCCGGCAATCCATAAAAGACCTTGAATAATCACACTCCAGGTGCAACCTGCTAAAAGCGTTGTACGCCATGACTTGCGCGCAATAATGGCCAGCATGAGGCCACTTGACACAACGCTAAAAAAGAATGAGTATAAAAGTGCATCCCCAGCTCCAATAGCAATTCTATCGAGAACCGTAGTTAAACCAAATGCCAGAGCAACACCAATCATGATGTGTGCTGTCTTATTGTTTGTAAATGCCTTAAAAGTAGCCCTACCTGTTGACCCAGCCTGATAATTAAGAATAAATGCTCCTGCGCACGCAAGAACAAGACCCCACAAGGATAGCGCTGGTGGTACTTGACGTAGCAATAGAGCAGCACAAGGAACCATGAACAGGGGCGTTAGACTTTGGTAGGGGATACACGTTGAAACAGGATTACGCTGCAAAATGCGAATTTGCAGAATGCCCCCAACGGCCGTTATGGTTACTGTTATGCATAAGATACCAAAAAACGTAAGGGGAGTATGAATTTCATGATGCCCCCTGTACAAAAGCGGGAGCAATGCAATCATGCCAATGAACCGTGTCCAAAAAACTAGGACATCTGGGGCAATGCTAGAGCAAAAACGTTTGATGCAAACTTGGCGACATGCAATAAAACACGCCGACAAACATGCTAAAAAAATCCAGGAATGTGATACACTACTCATACAGCGTACAAAAGATCTTGCGCCTGGGTTATCACATCCATGAGTGGCAAATGATTAGGGCACCGGGTAGCACACAAACCGCACTTGACACATTTGTCTAGTCGCAAACCCTCTTCCCATTGTTTTTCCACAAAAGCCTGTTTTGCCTGCGCCATGCCCATATATTTAAAGAGGTTATAGTACGAAAGACTCGCACCAAGATTAATATTCTGTGGACATGGCATGCAATAACCGCAGGCAGTACAACGCGCCTCGGTAGGATTAATCAGGGAATTGACTTCTGCTAAAACTGCTTCGGTGGTACGCAATGGCACAGCATATTTTTTCTGCATCGCAGCTGCATAATCAACCTCTGTGGTATTAGCCATACCAGGAAGAATGTGCACATTGTCAAAACCCATTAAAAACTCGAACGCAAGCTCTGCAAGCCGCGGATTTTTTCCCAAAAAGCCACCGGCAAGGGGATTCATGGCTATAACAGCAATGCCATTGCGCGCACAATATTCAACAGTACGCATACGGGTAGTATTAATAATATTTAAAGGGATGGTGACTGTTTCGAATCGGCCACTTTCAAGGAAATGAATGATCGTGTCGTTATCGGCATGGGTAGTAATGCCAACATGATCAAATTTACCTTCGGATCGCAATTGGTCAACAGCTTCAAACCATCCTCCAGGTTTTTGAGCTTCTGTAAACTGTTCGCGCGTATGAGTTGTCCACAAATGATAATAATCGACGCGATCCATGGCAAGTCGCGACAACGACTGATTAAATACCTGACGTAGCTGTGCTGCTGTTCTTACACCAAATCCACCCGATGGGTTAAAATCACCAAGCTCAAGGCCCCCATTACCCACAGCACATTTTGTTGACACAAGAATACGTTTGCGGTATGAGGCCTCTGCCAATGCAGTACCAATCCAGCTTTCGGAGTTTTCTTCTTCGCTTTGATTGCAATAACAGGGGGATGTATCGATATAATTAAACCCATTATCAATTGCCCGATGTATCACATCCCCCGCTGTGGACCTGCTTATAAATCGCATACCACCCATAATTATTTTAGAAATTTGCATCCCGCACTCCTTGAGCTTTTTTGTGTCAAAAACTTTATGTATAAAATACTCTGACGTACTTATGAATACATCATTGTATTTTTCAACACCATGCAAAATTTCAACCTCTTTAAAAACAAACTCATTTCTGCACCCCTTGCCGGAATAACAGACTCGGTATTTAGGCAAATATGCAAAAGCCATGGGGCCGATATGGTTGTATCCGAGATGGTTAGTGTTGAAGGATTAATCCGCAACGCCCCCAACACAGACTCCCTTCTGGCCTTTGAGCCAATGGAACGACCCTTAGGTATCCAGCTTTTTGGGGGCGATCCTGCATCATTTGAAACTTCTGTTAAAATTCTTGCCGATACAATAGTACCCGATTTTATAGATCTTAACAGTGGCTGCCCTGTTCCCAAGGTAATTAAAAAGAATGGTGGCGCGGCGCTTTTGCGCGATGCCCCCCGGTTTGCAGCCATAGTTCGCGCAATGGTAAAGTCTTCATCAATTCCTATTTCGGTAAAAATTCGCTGTGGCTGGCATGCCGGAGACTATGTAGATGTCGAGTTTGCAAAAATTGCCGAAAGTGAAGGAGCGAGTGCGGTTGTGCTGCACCCCCGATTCAGAAGCCAGATGTTTAGCGGAAAAGCCGACTGGAACCGTATTGCAGTAGTCAAAGATGCACTTTCGATTCCGGTTGTTGGCAATGGAGATATTGTTACACCACACGATGCGATTGCCATGCATGCCCAAACAAACTGCGACTCGATCATGATTGGCAGAGGCATTTTGGGGCATCCTTGGCTTTTCAATCAGATAAAAGCACTGAGAAACAACGAATCACCAGAGCCTCCAAACAATGCTCATAAACGTGGGGTAGCGCTTGCTCATTTGAAAAGACATACGGAACTCTATAGCGAACGATCTGCTATTCGGGAATGGAAAAAACACGCTGCATGGTATATACGAGGATGCCCCGAAGCCGCAATCTTAAGGGGTAAAGCATTTTCGGCACATTCCCTCGCCACGCTTACCGAGGTGATGTGTAAGGCTTTTGAATAGCATAAGCCACACAAGTGCGCCTTGCAAGGCGCACGTACAAAAAAAAGGCCCCAGATCCAAAGGATCTGGGGCCTTTTTTTAATTATGCTTTAGGGAAAAATATTACTGAAAATACTTTTCTGACAAGTGACCATCGGTACGATAGATAATCTTTTTAACAGCAGCATCGAGTGGTGGAAATGAAAGCACAAGTTTTGTGGTTTCTTTCTTCTGTTCGAGAAATTCTGGTTCGATCTTGCTTGAAGGAAGTGCTGCAACTTCTTTGCCATTGATATCAACTAAATAAAAATCCTTAGCATACAACCGCAGAGGATTATACGAAAAGTTGATCATATTGACAAAATAGGTGCTTTTGAGCATCGAAGAAATCTTGATGTGAATATCATTTATTGCGATTTTGCGATAAATACTCGTGTCACCCAAGTCATCTAATACTGCATCGTAAGCACTGTAATAGCTCACCGTTTCTTTGCGAGTTTTGGCAAGAAGCGAATCGGCTTCTGCATTTTTTGCATCAAACAAAAGAACCATCTTAAGACCGTATTCGGCTTTAATAAGAGCACGAGCCTTAACATCCTTATCTTTTTCATCTGCTATTGAAGCTATATCGCTCTTTGCCATTTCGAGTTGTTCAACAATAATCCTCTGGAGCATAGCCGATTTACGCGCTGCAATAGCCGTAGGATCAACTGCAACCCCAGCAGCCTTATCTGCAAATGCAACAGCATCGGAAACTTTACCGTGTGCAAACTGCGAATCGGCCATAGTTACTAAAAAGAGCGCATATTTCTGCTTGAGATCGGGAGTAACCTCTGGTGTAATAAGACTATCGATATCCAGAATAAAAAATGAGAGCGCGCCCATACCGGAACTACCATCAGCAAGCATCAGGTCTCCGCGATTTACGGTTGTCTCGATAAATCGATTGCGAAGACGTGTATTAATAAGTGCTTTATTGCGAAACTTTTTAGTCGCTTGCAGATAATTTACAT
Organism: Chitinivibrionales bacterium; assembly: GCA_038247415.1. Taxonomy (GTDB): domain Bacteria; phylum Fibrobacterota; class Chitinivibrionia; order Chitinivibrionales; family WJKA01; genus JBBRUX01. Next base: position 120,607 of record JBBRUX010000001.1, read on the forward strand.
ACGCCTGCTTTTCAAGAAGCCGTTTCTGCGCGCCACTCGAGCCTTTCGCACGATTATATGCAGAATCTCCGTCACCTTCAAAATTAACCCCGCACGATACAACCATCATCAAAGCGCTTAACCCGATCACCACTTTGCCAAACGTTCCAAACAACTTCATGGAGCCCTCCTTAAAAATGAATAACATAAAGATGTTTTATTCCCTCAAAGGTGTCAACAGGAATACTATTTTTGCTAAATGATGAATACAATTTCTACGCCAGAACTCGACGCCGCAACTCAAATTGTGCGTATTCTCACGCAAAACGGCTATAAAGCACTTTTTGCTGGAGGCTGCGTGCGCGACAGACTTCTGGGGAATTCCTCAAGTAGCGACATCGACATCGCAACCAATGCCACGCCCTCCACCATAGCGTCGCTCTTTGCCCACGTCATTGGAGTTGGAGAAGCATTCGGCGTTATGCTCGTTATGATCGATGGAATGCCCTTTGAAGTTGCCACGTTTCGTAGCGACATTGGCATCTCCGACGGCCGCCATCCTGCGTCAGTTGTCTTTACTGATGATATAACCGATGCCAAACGCCGCGACTTTACCATCAATGGAATGTTTTACGATCCACTTACCGATACAATATTAGATTATGTAGATGGTCAAAAAGATCTGGCGCAAGGAATAATAAAAGCTATTGGGGATCCAACGCTCCGGTTTTCGGAGGATTACCTTCGAATGCTACGGGCAGTCCGTTTTGCAACACGGTTTAATTTTATCCTCGAAGAAAAAACGCGCGATGCGATTGTGCCTTTAGCCGCTCGCATAACCAGTATCTCAGCCGAAAGAATTTTCACCGAACTCACCAAAATGATTACAGGGCCTACACCCAATAAAGCAATTGAGCTCTTAGATACCACGGGTCTGCTCCCTCACATTCTTCCCGAAGTTGCAGCACTCAAGGGCGTGACTCAGCCAGAAGCATATCACCCCGAAGGCGATGTCTTGGTTCACACGATAATAGCACTGAGCCACATTAAAGACCCGACCCCGACGCTTGCCTGGGCAACCCTATTGCACGATATTGGCAAACCTAAAACTCGCACCGTTACCGATAGAATCCGGTTTAATAATCACGATCACGTTGGTGCGCGTATGGCTCAAGATTTACTTTTACGACTTAAGGCCCCAACCGCTCTTATTGATTCAGTTGTGGCATGTATCGACAATCACATGAATTTCATCAACGTTACCAATATGCGGCTCTCTACGCTCAAACGTTTTTTATCGCGTTCCACCCTACCCGACGAACTCGACCTTCACAAAGCGGATTGCGCAGCTTCACATGGAGATATAAGCAACTATACCTTTCTCGTTGCGCAAAAAGAAGCCATGGGCCCTGAAGTTTTTTCCCCTCCCCCTCTTATCCGGGGTGCCGATCTTATTTCCCTGGGGCTCAAGCCTGGCCCGCTGTTTGGGAGTATACTTTCGGAAGTGTATGATTTGCAGCTTGAGAATGAATTACTAACTAAAGATGCTGCAATTAGGTTTGTGGTTCAAAATTTCTGTCAAGAACAAATATAAGATTAAGAATTTAAAGAATTAAGATTTAAAGGGCTCGGTAGCCCTTTAAATCCAACTTGGAAAATGCTTTCCTTGATAGCCCAACCCCCTACCCCCACACTTGGGGTTTACAAAACATAAGAGAATACTTATGATTCCTGTGCGGGTTTTGTAGTGCTCTTATGCACGAGGGAGGACTGAAAGGTGACGGCCAAACGGAGTGCGGCTATCCGTCTGAAGAGACCCAGGCACGCAGTGCCGTAGGGATTGACAGACCGGCTCATGAAGCGGGGGCCTGAAAGGAGGCCCGACGGCGCTCTTGGCGCCGGCGTGCCCAGATTCTTATTCTTTTATATTTTTATTTCTTAAATTTAATACAACTTCACCCTCTTCATTTTAATATTTTAATGATACACTTAATTTCTGGCACAATAATTGTTTGTTACTTTGATAATCTTGCAGGTGAGGTTTTCGCGTGAATCTTAGTCTTGACATGTCTTTAAGGCTTCAGCAGAAGCTTTCGTTTCAAATGATCCAGTCTCTCAAGCTGTTGCAAGTAAACACCTTACAGCTCGAGCAGTTGATGCGCACCGAAATGGAACTTAATCCCATACTGGAACTCTCCGACGACTTAGATGTTGAACAAGAAACCGAGCAAGAACTCGACGAAAACAAGGAAGACGAAAAAGCCGATAAAGAAGAAGTAGCAGAAAAGACGGACGAACCTCTCGAAGAATTAGAGGCTGCCGAAGATAAAATCGACTGGGAAGAATATTTAGACGAAGGGTTTGAGCTCTCCCCACGAACAGGCGAAGAAGAAAAACCCGATAGCGACAAGTGGGAATCTCCTGTTGTATATCAGCAATCGCTTATCGAATATTTAGAGAATCAGCTTGCCGAAAAATCTATGCCCGACGAGCAAAAGCTTCTTGTGCAGTTTCTCATTGGCTCGCTCGATTCTGATGGATATTTACGTATAAGTTTTGAGAATATCGCCGAAGTGGCCCACACATCTACGTATGATGTAATAGAAGCGCTCAATATTATTTGGAACATGGATCCTGCGGGTATCGGAGCACGGTCGCTGGCAGAATGCTTGAGTCTTCAGCTCAAAGCACGCAAACTCACCGATTCATTAGCCATGCGCATTATTACCCAGGCGTGGGATTTGTTTGAAAAAGTGAAAATTCCTGATATTGCCCATCGACTGGGCGTTGACATGACAGAGCTTCAACAAGCTCTCGAAGTTATAAAAACGCTCAATCCAAAACCAGGATATTCTATAAGCCCCGAGCGCCCTGCTGTTATTATTCCCGATCTGATTGTAGAAAAAGTGGATGGCGAATTTATTGTTATGCTTAACGACCGCAGCATTCCCTCACTTCGAATCAATAAAGGGTACGCGCAGATGATCCGTAGGGGATCGACGGCCAAAGAAGATATAAAAAAATATGTGCGCGAAAAATTAAATGGCGCAACATGGCTGATTCGATCTATCGAACAGCGAAAATCGACCATGATAAAAGTGATGTACGCTATTCTCGAAAAGCAAAAGATATTCTTTGAAAAAGGCCCGCCCAATTTGGCGCCGCTCAAGCTTCAAGATATTGCTGATATGATCAGTATGCATATATCAACGGTAAGCCGGGTAACCAGTAACAAATATGTGCAAACACCCCATGGCATTTACGAACTCAAGTACTTCTTTACAGAAGCTATGGGACAAGATTCCGAAGGCCTAGACCTGAGTGCCGAGCGCATTAAAAATCGCATTAAGGAATTATGCTCGAGCGAGAATACTTCCAAACCCCTTTCGGACCAGAAGCTTTCGGATATTCTTGGGCGCGAAGGCATGACCGTAGCACGCAGAACAGTTGCCAAGTATCGTGAACAGCTCAAGATTCTTCCTGCTCGAATGAGACAAAAATATGCCTGATCTACCTCCTAAAAACTCACTGCGCATGCCGGTTTGGCTCAAACGACACGTACCAAACTCGGGCAAAAAAGAAGCGGTGAGTTCCGAGATTGCGAAACGAAATTTACATACGGTATGCGACGAAGCCAAATGCCCTAATCGCGGAGAGTGCTTTTCAAAAGGGACTGCAACATTTTTAATTCTTGGCGATGTATGCTCACGCAATTGTACTTTTTGCAGCGTCTCGCAAGGCATGCCAAAACCACCCGATCCCTTAGAGCCTCGTAATATCGTTGAAGCTGCGCTAACACTTCGGCTCACGTATGTCGTAATAACCTCTGTTACGCGCGACGACCTTCCCGATGGCGGGGCTCATCACTTCGCACACTGTATATCGAGTCTCAAAGAAACAATACCCGGAATAGGTGTAGAAGTACTGATCCCCGATCTCAAAGGAGACGCTCAGTCGCTTGACATTGTGCTTTGTGCAAAACCCGATGTCTTTAACCATAACATCGAAACGGTACCATCGCTCTACCCAACAATTCGTCCAATGGCCGAATATAAACGGTCGCTTGACGTATTATCATATGCAGCACATTATGCTCTTCGTCCACACGTGAAATCGGGGCTTATGGTAGGGCTCGGAGAAACACCCTTTGAGGTTGAGAAAACACTGCGTGATATTTTTGCAGCAGGTGTCGACATCATCACCATCGGACAATATCTCCGCCCTTCCCCAACTCGTGCGCCAGTGGTAGAATATATAACACCCGATCAATTCGATAGGTATGCGTCTTTATGCAAGGAAATAGGGTTTAAAAAAGTTTTTTGCGGTCCCTTTGTTCGATCCTCGTATCACGCGCAGGATATCGCATCGATGGCCGACAAAACAATTATTCAAGCATCGCCGATTTAACCAATAGAAGAAAGGCTCGAAAATGGAAATCCAAATCACCACTCGCCATGCTGCAACAAAGACATCTGATGGACTTAAGCAGACAATTATGGATGAGCTTGCAGGCGTAGAAAAATTTTACGACAAAATCACCTCGTGCCATGTCATTCTCGACTCGGAGTCAACCGATAAAACAGTCGAAATTGTAATGAATGTACAAAGCCACACCGTGACAGCTCTTGGCAAAGCGGAAAAAATTGGCAAAGCACTCGACGAAGCTCTCGAGAAGGTCTCTCGCCAGCTTAAAAAGATTAATGAGAAAGTTAAGAGCCATAAGGCTACAAAACCGGAATACGATACAATCGTTCCGATTCCAGACGAAGCATAAACAAGCAGATCAATGATAAGAACAAAAAAGGGGCCATCTGGCCCCTTTTTTTATTCCCGTGCCCCCCATTGCATCCTTAAATCTACTCGTACATTTAGATCCCAAATATTCTGTAAATAGAAAAAAAGATTCCCCTATCAATTCACCAGTATAGAATATCGCCTCGAAGGGGATTTCCTATTAATGGATAGTATTTCTAAAAGCACTTATTTCAGAAATTTGGCTTAGGGGTGACTAAAAAAAAGATCCGCTGTTTTTTTTCATGTGAATGGTCAATATAGCTAGCAGACAGCTCGATAGAAAACAAAAAAAATTAGCGCAGATACAATCAAAGGGGATGAATGATGATTGAGATATTGAGCGTATCTTAAAGCGATATTAAAATGTGCTTTCGTTCCTTGTAAACAAGCATTTAATGACTATGAACATGACTCGTATGCAGGTGTCGATGCACGTGGGTGTGAATAAGATTATGGCTTTGGAGAAATGCAAAGTCGGTTAAAATCTCTTCTGGTTTACCACTGCGAATTATGGTCTTTTGTTCTCCAAACACATAAACGATATCGGCGATTTCTTCTACAATATGTAAATCATGCGACGCCATGACAACAGTCTTGCCGCTTTTATGCGCTTGGTACAGAACTCCGATTATATCCCGCGTGGTTTGCGGATCGAGTCCCGCTGTTGGTTCATCAAGCAAAAGAACATCAGGTTCAATGATCAAGACCGATGCAATTGCGACCTTTTTTTTCTCACCAATACTTAATTGATAGGGAGAGCGCTCAACCAGATGCTGGATGCGCATCTGTTCGACAACTGCCTCAAATCGTCTTATACTTTCTTCTTTAGGCACCCCTAGCTGCAATGGCCCAAAGAGGATATCTTCTTTTACAGTTGGGCAAAAAAGTTGGATATCGGGATTTTGAAACACATAGCCAACCTTGGTTCTAAAATCTTTTTGAACTAACGCATCATTCATTCCCCTCTCCGTCAACTCTTTCCCCCATGCATGCATCGTACCCGTATCTGCAAATATCAATGCATCGAGAAGAGCGAGCAGTGTTGATTTGCCCGTTCCATTTGCCCCAATAATAGCCACCCGATCGCCTTGGGCTATTTCCAAATTGATCTGGTGCAGAGCAGAAATACTCCCCGGATATGCGTAGGAGACATTTTTTAATGTGTAAATTGGTTCAGCCATAAGGTTCCAATGAAAACGGTGCTTGAAAGTGCGAGTAGTAGGTAATCTTTGGGGCGTGCATGAAAGCTATTAAGGACCTGGGGTTCGCCTGTGTATCCTCGAGAAAGCATTGCGCTATAGACATGCGTTTGAAGCCGATATGATTTAAGCCAAAGTCCAGCCATGTTAATGCCAACAATTCTGCGACCAGTTTTGGTTGACGTAACATATCCTACGCGGCTTTTAATGGCAACAAATGTATTTTGTACTATATCAAGAAGAAGATAGATATAGCGATAGGTCATACCCATGGTCATTACAAAGAGTTGAGGAACCCGAAAGATCCGCAGAACTTTGAGCAGCACATGTTGCCGCGTGGTTAAAACAAGGAGTGTGGCAAATGACACAGAAGTAAGCACCCGCATAAAAAAGATTGCAGCAGAATCGATTCCTTGCCTGGTTATGCTCAGGTCAAATGAGAATACCTTAAAAGCATAAACCGGATCTCCCGGGGTAACATTATTAAAAATAGCGGGCAAAACTATAAACAGTGAGAATAGTGGAATGAAGAGGAGCGTACGCTTGAGAAAGAAACCAAGATGTATAGCAGACGCACTTGTCAAAATAAGGCAAGCCAGATACAAGAAACTCAACTGTAAAATACTCTTTGTTAACAATATGCATCCAAGAAAGAGGAATATGCTTATGCATGTAAGCCTAGGATCACATCCTTGCAAGAGCCCTTTCCTCGAAGCAATTTCTTCATTGGATATAGTTTCTTTCAATAAAAAGATTATGCCTTGCAATGTGCGTTCAACAATCCCGTTTGTCTTAGTATGTGGCGCGGTCGTACACATTGCTAGTTTTCTTTTTTAGAAAGTATTGTACCGAGTAGATATGCGCCACCAACACAGAGCGCGATACCAATAATAGCAGACAGAATATACGCAAAACTCAAGTGTCCAAGCCCCTTTTCTTCCCAGCCTTTCAAAGCATAATCGGGGAGTATTGCATTCCATAGTGTCGAAAGTTTTTGCAATCCACTTGGTATATATCCAATCAAGCCCTGCATCTCATCTGCACCCCATTCTCCCCACGCTGATCCGGCTTTAAGTTTTTCTGGTAAGTAAAGACCAATGGGTGAAGCAACAGCTAGTATGCCAACTCCTATCCAAAGTTTGGTTATTGTTTTCATTCTTACGGCTTCGCTCCTATTTCCAAAAGTGAAGGTTCCTGTTTTTGCAAATATTTAACAACAAGCGCCGTGACAATTAATTCTATCCATCCAAAAACTAACACGTGTTCTCCTACCATTGCAGTAATGGCAACCTTCCACCCATAGGGGCAATAAAGCGATTGACCCGATGCGGTATGGTGCAAAAAAGGCTGCAAACCAAATTCGAAGCCAGCACACAGCGATGCAACAACAAGCCCGATGTATCCTGCGATGCCAGCTGCAACAACTCGACGAGTTGAGTTCGTTGCACTTCCCCCGCTTATTAGTCTGTAAACTCCATATCCGACAAACGGCATAACAAATGCCATATTAAAGCAATTGGCACCGATTGCCGTTATTCCCCCATCACCGAATAATAATGCCTGAATGACCAACGCCACAGTCACAGCAATAGTGGCTGCCCAAGGGCCAAGCAAGAGAGCCACAAGCACAGCACCAACAGCATGACCACTTGTCCCGCCAGGTATTGGCACATTGAACATCATGATAACAAAGCTGAATGCAGCGCCGATGGCCAAAAGCGGTACCTGCTTTGCCTGAAGCGTTTTCTTGACTTTTCGCGAGGCAATCGCCCACACTGGTGCCATTGCTGCATAGCCTGCAACACATGTTATGGGTCCGAGATATCCATCGGGTATGTGCATTTTTGATTCCTTCTCTAAGCAAAAAAATATCATCTAAACAGTATCGCTAGATTTCTCCCACTCGAAAACATGCTACTACATGATCGTGTGTACCGAATGGCTGCAGCTTTGGGACCGATTCTTTGCACATATCCAACACAAACGGACACCGGGTATGAAACGAACAGGCTTTTGCACGACACGAAAGAGACGGCGGTTCGAAGGGGAGCGGTTTCCGATTAAGAGAGAATGGTGCATAAGGATCGGGTACTGCTGCAATGAGTGCTCTTGAATAGGGATGTGCAGGGGATTTCAGGACTTCGTCCCGCAAACCAGCCTCAACAATCGAACCAGCGTACATGACAATAACACGATCTGCAATATGATTAACAACCGTTATATCGTGAGAAATAAAGAGCATTGCGTAGTTGAATTCCGTGCGTAGCGCACCCAAAAGATTAAGGATTTGGGCCCTCACCGATACGTCAAGCGCTGAGACCGGTTCATCGGCAATAAGAAGCATGGGTTGAGGTGCCAAGGCTCGCGCTATAGCAACTCTTTGTCGCATTCCACCCGACAACTCATGCGGATATTTATACGCTATTTCGGCACCCAAACCAACGCGCTTGAGCATTGAGACAACCTGGGTCGCATTAGGGGTGCCCGCTGTAGGTTTATGCAATGCAAACGCTTCTGCAAGAGCATCCCCACTATTCATACGCGGATCGAGTGATGCATACGGATCTTGAAACACCATCTGAAACTTATGACGAACCTTGCGCAATGCATTGCCCGAAAGTTTTTGTAAAGCAAGATCATCGAGCACTATTTCGCCACACGATGGCTCAATAAGTCGCATAATGCTTCGTGCTAAAGAACTTTTTCCACACCCCGACTCACCAACTAAGCCAACCACTTCGCCGGTATTAATAGTAAACGATACATCCTGCACGGCAAAAACCGTGCTAGATTCCGAAGATGCAAACATACTCTTTTTGAGAGCATACGAAACAGAGAGGTTATTGACCCGTAGGAGTGGTTTCATAGCGCTCCCGCAATACTACCATCTTGCACACGAAAGCACCGTGTGGAATGCTGTTCTGAAACAGGGAGCAACAATGGAGAAGCCAACCGGCACTCCCGTTTTACATAAGCACACCGTGGAGCAAAAGAACACCCCGTCATATTCTCTTTGAGATCGGGAGGCATGCCCCCAAGAGCATTTAAAATAGCAGCTCTTTTATGTAAAGATGGCATGGCATCGAGCAGCGCTTTAGTATACGGGTGCGCCGGGGATGCAAAAAGCTTTGCAACCGGTGCAGATTCTACAATCTGCCCCGCATACATAACCAGCACACGCGTTGCAATGCGCGCAACAACGCCAAGATCGTGCGTTACAAAAATCATTGACATAGCATAATTCTTTTGCAGCCCCGACAAGAGCATAATAATATTATCTTGTACGGTGACATCAAGTGCGGTTGTGGGCTCATCGGCAATAAGAAGGCTCGGATGTGGCAACACGGTCATTGCAATCATCACGCGTTGACGCATCCCCCCCGACAACTCGTGGGGATACCGTTTCATTACAGATGCGACATCTGCAATCCCGATGTCGGATAAGAGATTATGAGCTTTCTCGTATGCTTGCGCACGGGTTGCTTTTTTATGTACGAGCAATGGCTCTATGACCTGATCTCCAATGCGCATATACGGATTTAATGCTGTCATAGGGTCTTGAAAGATCATACCGATCTGGTTGCCACGAACGTCGCGCAATTGCGCCTGAGTCAACGCATAAAGATCGGTACCATTAAACAATGCCTCCCCCGCTTCTTGGCGTGCTGGCGGCATGGGTAATAACCCTAATAAAGATAAGCACAAAACACTTTTTCCACAGCCGGATTCACCAACAATCCCAACGGTCTCGCCGTTTTGCACCACAAATGAAACATCCTGCACAGCATGGATCTGCCCCTGCGCAGTTGCAAACGAAATGGTGGCATTATCAACAGAAAGCACAGATCATTCCTTTACAGAAGTGCTATCGAGAGCATCTCGTAAACCATCACCAACAACATTGAGCGAAAAAAGTGCAGCCGATAAAAAACACCCTGGGAATATAAGCATCCAAGGATACTCTTCAAGAGCATCGGCTCCTTCTTTAATAAGAAGTCCCCACGAACTCATGGGCGGTTGCACCCCAAGTCCTAAAAAACTCAAAAACGCTTCAAGGAGCATAACACTGGGGATAGTTAGGGTTGCATATACAATTACAGGCCCCAGCACATTGGGTACAATGTGTCGAATAATAATGGTTGGGGTGCTCTGGCCCATCGTAATAGCCGCCTCGATATATTCGAGTTTTTTTATTCCCATAACTTGGCTACGCACAATACGAGCCATGGTAAGCCATTCAACAGCGCCAATGGCACAAAAAAGCAGTACGATATTTCTACCAAAGAGAACCATAAGAATTATTACAAAAATGGTAAACGGGAATGCGTATAAGATATCTACCACGCGCATAAGGAGTCTATCGACCCAGCCCCCTAAAAATCCAGAGAAAGCGCCGTAGGTTACACCGATACACAATGCGACAAGGGTTGCTGCAACGCCCACAAGAATCGAAACACGTCCCCCAAACAGCACTCGTGTAAAGAGATCGCGCCCCAAAGGATCTGTGCCAAAAAGATGCTTAAGCGTTGGACCGCGTGCGCCATACCCAAGATCTTGAGCAGAATAGGAATACGGTGAAAAAAGATGTGCCCCCAGCGATCCAATAACAAGGATTGTCAAAACAATAAGACCCACAAGTGCCAAGCGATTTTCCAAAAAACGTTTGATGACGCTTTGCACATGTGTTGGGGGCTTTCTGCTAGACTGCGTCATGAGGCACCCCGCAGCCTTGGATTAATCCAGGCTAAAAGAATATCGACCAAAAGATTAAGCAGGATAATGAGTGTTGCATAAAAAAGAACGCACCCTAAAATCATGGTGTAATCTCGATTAAATGCTGCAAGCACAAAAAATCGACCCAATCCTGGAATAGCAAAAATGGTTTCGATAACAAACGATCCGGTAATGATTCCTGCACTAGCCGGCCCTAAAAAAGAGACCACCGGGCCCACTCCTCCGCGTAAAGCATGTCGAAGAATGATGCCAATTTCAGAAACCCCTTTTGCACGCGCAGTACGAATAAAATCCTTGGGCAGCACATCGAGCATTCCGCCCCGCATAAGCCGTGCAATGTACGCGGCATAGGGAGCTGCAAGGGTTAACGAGGGCAACACACGATCCAGCGGACCGTTCCACCCCGATACCGGAAAGAGCTGCAATCCTAACCCAAGACCAAGCACCAAAATTGGGCCTAAAACAAAGGTTGGAACACACATTCCGGTCATCGCGATTGTCATGGGTATATGGTCAAGCAATGATCGCGGCCGCAAAGATGCTAAAAGCCCAGCACTCATGCCGCAAACCAGCGCAATGCTAATTGCAAGCAAACCAAGCTCAAGCGATACGGGAAATGCACCTGCAATTATTTCATTGACAGATCGCCCTGGATACTTAAACGATGGCCCCAAATCTCCCTGGAGCGCTTTGAACATATACAAACCATATTGTACGTAAAGCGGTTTGTCGAGACCGTAATGCGCATTAAGACTAGCAAGAACCGATGGATCGGTATTCTTTTCGGATGAAAAAGGCCCACCTGGTGCAAGTCGCACCATAAAGAAGGTAATGGTTGCAATGGCAAACAAAGCAGGAATTGCCTCGGCGCATCGACGCAGGATTAGCCTTAGCATACAACTTCCCGAGGTAGATTATTGATCATCGAGCCACACATACTTATAAGGGTGCCGGTCGAGAATAGTACCATACCACCCTTTAACACTGGTAGCGCGCAAGTGTGAGGAAACATAAAAATAAATGGGAAGTATTGGCATTTCGCTTGTTAAAAGCGACTCTGCTTGTTGATAACAGGCAAACCGAAGCGTTTGGGAAAGTGCACCGCGAGACGCATTGATAAGGCTATCATAGCGCGGAGACGACCACCCAGCCCGGTTATTGCCGCCACCGGTTACCCACAAATCAAGAAAGGTATTAGGATCAACGTAATCCCCGCTCCAACCGGCACGCGATATAAAATAGTCTTTTCGTTTTTGAGCATCGAGGTATACTTTCCACTCTTGATTGACAAGTTGGATATCCACATTCAGGTTCTTTTTCCACATTTCTTGCAGTGCCTGTGCAATGGTTTGGTGCAACTCGGAAGTATTATACAAAAGTTCTACTTTAGGAAATCCTTTGCCATCGGGAAAGCCCGCCAAGGCAAGGAGCGCCTTAGCCGAATCTAGATTTTCTGTAAGATGGGCTGTAGCGGTAAACCCGGCAGTCCCCGGTGGGGTAAAATTAAATGCCGGCAATTGTCCCCCTTTGCAGATATTATCGGCTATGCTTTTTCGATCGATAGCCATAGCCAGCGATTTACGAACACATACGTTGTCAAAGGGAGGGCGATGCACATTAAACAAGTAATAGTACGTTGCAAGGTAGGGGTCAACATGAAGAAGCTTGGGAGATGTCAACCTATACTCGGCAATTTTATTGGGAGGAACATTTGCGGTAGTATGCAGTTGACCCGCCCTAAATGCGCGCTCTTCGGTAAGCGATGATTCGATAGGATAAAAATGAATTTCCGCTAAACGCACCGTTTGAGCATCCCAGTATCGAGAATTTTTTTCTACCACAATTTCTTTATTAAGTACCCAGCTTTTTAAGACAAACGCTCCATTACCCACAAAATTTCCTGGACGTGTCCATGCTGTCCCGCGCGCGTCAATGGCACCATATTTTTCGATAGTGGCCTTATGAACAGGTTGCCATGCAGTATGGGATAAAAGCGCTAAGAAATAGGGTGTCGGCTGGGCTAGGTTCACAATAAGTGTTGAATCGTTACGAGCAGATACTCCCACCGAATCGAACGTAGCTATTTTTTTTGAATGATATGCTTCTGCATTGACAACACAGAATAGCATATAAGCATACTCGGAGCCAAGGGCAGGCGAAAGCACTCTTTTACAAGAGTATACAAAATCCCCCGCAGTTACCCTATCGCCATTTGACCAAAGTGCATTAGACCTCACATGAAAGGTATATGTTTTTAAATCGGGAGATACATCCCAGCTTTGAGCAACACCCGGTATAGGGCGCAAATCCTTGGGATCTTCGGTAACGAGTCCTTCCAGGAGTGCAGAAATAATATGCAGCTCTGGTTCACCAGTAACGATATGCGGATCGAGATCCTGCGGCTCGGTCTGGTTTCCCAGATGTAGTATTTGCGCTTTGTTACCACGTTCAACAGCGGTCTTTTTTGCACCACAACCAAACAGGCACAATCCAACAAGGCATATGCTAGAAAACTTTAAATAATGCCACCCTCTTAACATGTGTTACAACTCCTCCCGATTAAACCGCATCGCTACTAAGGCTCCAACAATAAGAGTCCAAACAAATACATTAACAAACGGATGAATAGACCCGGCATAGTGCGTTGGCACTCCACTTACCCATGAGGTTGCATCAAGCATGAGCGCTGTAGTTTTAGGCCATATACTACGCCAGAGCGCCGGATCAGGTGGCGCGTTAGTCATAAACGACTGAAGAGTTTTGCTGTGCATTGCTGCAAAAACAAGATCGGAAACCATACCAGTTGCCACAACGCCTATGGTAAGAAGCACAGCCACCACGTCGGATACAAAAAAAGAACAGAGGCACACAAGCGATACCACAAACAATACATTTATAAAACATGCTCCCGAAGCTGCCAGAAAAAGGCCGGGTAATCGCGCCCCGGTATTTGAAAGTGCTAACACGTAAATTGTTCCATGGAGCAAAAGCATGAATGCCCAAGCAACAAAAAACACTCCTGCAAGCCTTCCAAGGCTATAGCTCCATCGCGAGACTGGTCGGGCAAGCAACATGACCATGCTGCCATCTTCGCGATCTCGCCGATATATCCGCATAGCCAAAAGTGCTCCAATGAGCACTGCAATGTGTCCTACAACAGAAAAAGCAATAAGCGATGCCTGCCAAGCAACATTTAAGGAATTTACAGCTTGTCCATTTACAGAATACGACCCTTGGTAACACCCCCGCAAAACAATCATGAGAAGCACACATACTATGGCCGATGCAATAAAACTCTTTTGCCTAACAATATCACGAACTGTATAGCCTGCTATTTTCATTAATGATTTCATTCTTATTCCTTTATCATTCTAACAAATACGTCTTCGAGCGATTCGCCGTCCTTAACAATAGCAGATATGCTCTCTTTAATCAGAATTTTTCCATTTTTTATGATTGCCGCCGTATCACAAACTTTTTCAACTTCAGAAAGCAAATGCGAATTAAGCAGAATGGTTGTTCCCATTCGTTTACGTTCCTCCAAAAGCATGCGAACTTCGCGTATACCAATAGGATCAAGCCCGCTCACCGGCTCATCGAGAATGAGAAGTTTTGGGCTTCCTAAAAGAGCCGCGCCTAATCCGATTCGCTGAACCATTCCTTTTGAATAGGTGCGCGCAGCTTGCTTTTCTTTTCCCTGCATCCCAACAGAAATAATAATGGCCTCAATCTCTGTGCGTGCCTGATCTTTGCTTAACCCAATAAGTTCTGCGTGACGTGCTAAAAACTCATACCCTGTCAAGTAGGGAGGAATAGCATTATTTTCGGCGCAATAGCCAACCGAAGCGCGACACATCGGATCGGTCACCGACATCCCGTTTATAGATAACGTACCGCTTGTGGGACGTGTAAACCCCAAAAGCATTTTAACCAACGATGTTTTCCCTGCCCCGTTTGGGCCAAGCAGGGCAAACGACTCCCCTTGACGTACTTCAAAGGAGACATTGTCTACGGCAGTTGCACTGCCATACCGTTTTGTTGCCACAGTAATTGAAATCATACAATATTCATTCCATTCCGTACTACGATAACGCCAGATGCGGCATATCTTCGATATATTTACGCAACACGTGCAAGATCTCCGATTCCTTAACTTTTTCCACGGGTTTTCCTTTAACAAATATGAGCCCTTCGCCATTACCCCCGGCAACCCCAATATCTGCCTCACGAGCTTCGCCAGGGCCATTAACAACGCATCCCATTACCGCAACCTTTACAGTTGCATTCATGGAAAAAACCATGGCTTCGACCTGCTCGGCAAGTTTTTCTACATTAATAGTCGTGCGAGCGCATGTAGGGCAAGCAATTACAATGGGCCCCGATGCCAAACCCAAAGATTTGAGAATTTCTTTTGCAACAAAAATTTCTGAAACCGGATCGGCAGCAAGAGAAACGCGAATAGTATCGCCAATGCCTTCTGACAAAAGTGTTCCAATACCAACCGACGAACGAATGGTGCCACTACGAACAGTACCCGACTCGGTAATACCAATATGCTGAGGATATTGAGTAAGTTTAGAAAGTGCTCTGCATGCCAAGATCGTTGTGAGTACGTCACTTGCTTTTATAGAAACGACCATATTGTCAAACCCATAGGATTCAAGCTGCGCAAGCGCTTGAGCGGCACTTTGTGCAAGTGCTTCGGGCGTAGGACCGCCATATTTTAAAACAAGATGCTTTTCGAGCGATCCGCTATTTACTCCTACGCGAATGGGTATATTCGCAGCCTTGGCCGCATCAACAACTGCTTTTACCCGTTCTGGGGCACCAATATTTCCGGGGTTAATTCTTATTTTGTCGGCACCGGCTTCGATAGCAGCGATTGCTAATCGATAATCGAAATGAATATCTGCTACAAGCGGTACCGTAGTCTGCTTTCGGATTGCGGCAAATCCAACTGCTGCAGCTTGATCGGGAACCGACATTCGCACGATAGCACACCCCGCTTTGCAGAGCGCTTCAATCTGACCAAGCGTTGCCTGCGGATCGGCGGTGCTTGTGTTGGTCATAGATTGGATTGCAACCGGATTGTTGCCGCCAATGGTGATTGACCCAATGCGAATGGGCTGTGTTGTAACACGGGGGATAAAGAGCGGTGTTCCAGACATGAAAAAAGTAAGCTTTCTAATTATTTCGTAACGAGGCCTCTGCTTCATAAAACCACAGATACCTAAGGTCAGCAAACAATTATTAAAAATGGTTTTTGCGGGGAAGAAAGAGGGAAATTTCGTGACGAGTCCGCACAATACGTACTCGCCACGAAAACAAAGAATCTAGCTTAAAACTTGTAGCCAATACCAACTTTAAACCATCCATAGCCAGGTTGTGTTTCTGCATTTGCATAAAACTGAGGTGTGAAATAATAGGATGCACCGAGAAACCCATCTATCACAAATGCTCCACCGTCGGGCGCATTGATATATGAGTAAGGCCCTATATAATGTGCCTTTCCAAAAGCCCAACCAACCTCAATACCGCCATAGGCGTCGAGTTTATCACGAATTGCTATTTTATCTTTGAGCACAGTCAAATTAAAAGGATGAAATGCGCCGTGAATTACAAGTGGAAATCTGTAATACTCCCAATCATAAAGAATTGAATAACCGTATCCGAAAAAACCACCCCCACTTATTGCATCGGTAAATGCATAGTCAAAGCCGAGATTAGGCCCAAACGGGTACGCAGAAATAGTAAGCGATGCCTGCATTTGACCCTTAGCAAAGCAGCTTCCCTCCGCCGTTGCCCAATCCTGAGCAGAAACACGTGCAGCTACACCACACGTAACCAGCGCAGCTAAAACCAGCGATCGAACCCTCATACAACCTCCCCTTAAGATTTAAAAAATTCTCTATCTGTGCAGTATCTACGAATGTACCAGACCACATAGTGAACGCCTACAGCACTTGCGCTATAAGATTAACACGCGATCCTTCTATACCACTTACCGAAACACTGCCCGTACCGGACTTCATTTTTCTTCCATCTGCCTTATCGCAAAAACCAGATGCATTACCTTTATACTGAATGTCAATAATAAGCTGTTTGCCCGCTGCATCCCAACTTCGCTCACGCACCGCAGAAACACCCATGATCGATTCGAGGCAAATGATAACATCTTTTTTAACCTTGAAGGTCGCTACGTTAGCAATAGTAACCGATAAGCCAATCCCATTATTAGACTGATTCTGCCAATCCTTCATAATGGCATCGAGCAGCTTTTGTGCGGCAATTGTTGACGCTTTGGCAATTGCTTGCGAACCAGCGGTTGACGGGTTGATATGAACTCTGGCTGCATGGGCATCTGAGGAACCAATAATTTTTGCATTGGAACAATTAATCGCCTTGAGCGTAACATCTGCTTGTGCCGAGATCATTCCACCCAGTTGCGCAGACATGCCTTCTGCTTTACGACTTATTGCTTTGCCGGTTATAAGAACTTCTGCACCATACTGAGTACCCAGCTGGGCGGCAGCTGCAGCATCATTTGCAAGCATTGCCATTTTTTGCTGCGATGCCTTAATGGTAGACGCAACCGACACATCGATGAGATCGAAATCGTACGGATCTTTGAGGAAACCCGTTAGTGCGATTTCTGCGGCATTGGACCCTTGATCTGCGCTACTCATATTATCTTCGGCAACAAGAATCATGATGCGCGGTTTGTTCATCGACTCAATAAGTATTTGCGCAGCAGCGAGATCGGCATGCACTGCGGTGCGGGATAAAATCGCCTTGATGTTGATCTTAATAAGATTATCGGAGGTTTTAGTTTCGGCGGTAATTTCGTAATTCTTAACAGCACCAACCGTTTTGGTAATGATCTGATCGCGCTTGGTCATGAAATTTTCTATTTCGGTTTGCGAAATAAGAATCGTGCCAATGCCTTTTTCTATGGCATTGCGTTTCGCACCCAAAAGCGCCTCTTCACGATTTGACCCAAGACCTTCGCCGTCGGCGCTTATGTCATCTTGTGCCATGAGAGACCCACACAGAAGAATGCTGATCCACACCAAGCGTACTATAATTGCCATTGGAGCTCCTTCAAAAAAAATCTTACCACCCTACCCCGGGCACCACGTTCAACACCATATTACTTACTATAGAAATATAAATGCAACAATTTGAACATGCACGAGATTGTTGTGTTCTGTCCGTTTTATGCACATTAAAAGAGGTACATACCGTTTTTGCGAGACACTCCAAAGCTCTTACTGTAATGGAACACGCATTTGCTATAAAATTAATACTCTTAATATATTTTAATACTATGCGTTCTTTTTTTTTAATGATTTAAAATACTATTGTGTTTTAGTTTAAAGACTTCCACAATTAACATTAAGGTTACACAATGCCGGGAAAACAACAGCATGGTGTGCGCTACGCGCGTCAAAAAATTCTCGATTATATAAGCGCCCACTCATTGTCATTAGGAGCAGAACTACCATCCCTACCCGGACTTATAGCTCTCTTTGGCCTATCCCGCGTTACCATCTGGAAAGCATTTCAGGAGCTTAAAACCGATGGTATTGTAACAGGCTCAAAAGGCCATCCGTTTAAAGTTGGTTGCATCAAAACAGATCCTCAACCTCAAAAGCAGCCCGACATAGAATCTTTGCCAAACCAGCAAATCTTTCAAAAAACTGCTTGGCATCGCGTACGCGATAGCATCGTTAAAGATATTGTTGATGGAAGTTTTCGGTCTGGCACGCTCATTCCCCCCAATAAAGATCTCGAACGTCGCTATGGCGCATGTTTTCGCACCCTTCAAAAAGCACTCGTGACACTTGCCGAAGAAGGAACAATTACCCCGCATAAAAAAGGCTACGCACTACCCGCATTTAGTGCGCGCCCCTGGAAACCTCGCATCATCTGCATTGCTCGCACCGATAACAATACGGGAGTCGTTCTTCCAACACAGCACGATGAAAATTTTGTACGCGGATTAGAAGTACAATGTAAGGGAAGTGGCATTAGTGTTGATATCATGATTCTTATTGCGAAAGACGCACCCGACGAACTCATTTTACGCGATGCGAGAACTGGCCAGGAATCTTTGATAGAAGATCTCGCATCCCTCAAGGAAGAGCCAATTCTTGGTTTTATCATGCTCTCGCCCTGGGAACCTGGCAACATCATCCATCGTATTGCTCATGCGATTCGACCACTTAAAAAACCATTTGTTGTATTTGACGGAACTGGCCATGTGGCCTTACCCCAGGAATTGGGGATTGCACCCAAATTCATTAGGATTTTTAAGCCAACACTTGATAGCGAACCGGGCAAATCTGTAGCTCGATATCTTTTGTCAATGAACCTCCGTTCGATAGCATTCATTTCGCCTACGCATACTTTTATCTGGTCGAAAAAAAGGCTCGAGGGATTGAGAAGTGTTTATGCAAGCTCTGGGTTTCCTCGCGGAGTAAACGCCTTTACTTTCGAAGCAGAAACAGAAACATGGAATGCTGCTGCGCCCATCGATCCACAGCCACTTCTTGCGAGCTACGAACGATGGAAAGCGTCCATACCACCCTTGTATATTCCCGATCTTGATATCCATATGCGCAAGACAAAAGGCATCTTGTATTTTGGCAAAATGAGAGAGAGCGTTTATGCACTTTGCGATAAAGCTTGTTCACAAAAAATCCCCGAGGCATTTGTTGCAGTAAACGACGCCACCGGCACCATGATTCTTGACTACCTCAAGAGCCGCTCAATAAAAGTACCCAAGGACACGCTCGTTGTTTCATTCGATAACTTCTTCGAAGCAATTCAGGCAAATCTCACAAGCTACGACTTCAACATTAGCGGAGTAGTTCAAGCGGCTGTGGGATTTATTCTTGGAAGAAAACCATTTTTGTCCGGCAGCGAAAGTGGCGGATATATACTCACGCGTTCCAGCTCACATCGGTAACGCATCATGAAATACCAAATCATTATAATTACCCTCCTTGTAACGTATGCTCAAAGCACGGCTTCATCAATTCGTGAGCATACCTTCACCAGCACGCTCATACCAAATACTTTTAGCTGTGCCGTCGTTCTCCCAAAATCTTACACTGCAGATTCCGCCCGAGGCCATCGTTTTCCTGTTGTTTACTTTCTGCACTGTGCAGGATGCAGTAAGGAGAGCTACTATAAAGATCCGGGTTATTGCACACCACTTACAACCCTTATCGATGCTCATACTTTTATTGCGGTTTGTATCGACGATGGGGGCATTCTCAGCTGGTGGCTCGATAGCCCCCTCAATGATCATATGCAGGTGTCTACCTTTCTTGCGAAAGTCCTTGTTAACCGTATCGATTCGCTCTACGCTACTCTACCTTCACGAGAGGCACGCGGTCTCACGGGGCACAGCATGGGTGGATTTGGTGCTTTACATAATCTTATTAAACACCCCGATATTTTTAGTGCTGCCTTTAGTATAAAAGGGGGTCTGGACCCAACTTTGCCACTGAGTCGTTCCTGGGGAAGCGATTTTGGTTTGAACACCCTTCTTGGAACGCAAAGCTCCCAAAGCGTCAATTGGGACGCCGTTAATATTTTAAAAAACTGCACAAGTCTTAAGGATAAAAAGTGCTCCATTGCATTCTATAGCGGTAAAAACGATAGTTGGTTTTCCGGCGAAAACAGAAAACTGGACACAATTCTCACACAAGCTTCTCTACCTCATTTTTTTAGCGAAACAAGCGAAGACCATTACGCAATCCCCGATACGCAAATTAAACTGGTGCTTGCCTATTTCGATTCTGTGTTTGCCCCGTTCGTCTCTGTTGCCCCCCACAGCAAGTATCATAAACGTAATTCTCTAAGTAAAGATCCCTCATATCGAACTTCACGCGATTTCACCATCAATGGGCGGTCGCTGCCCATTGATCCCGCACACACAAATTGCTCATTGTATTCTAAAAACAAATTACTCGATCCGAAAATAAAAACAAACCACTAATGGCAAACCATAAAATATTCAAAGGAGCTTGGTGCGCTTCTGCCCACAAGCTATTTTTGTCAAGAATTTTTCGTACCACAAACATTGCATTATAAAGGTTAAGCGAGATATGATGTCGATTCG
>JBBRUX010000002.1:0-141369 GCA_038247415.1 Chitinivibrionales bacterium
AGGGCTCATTACAGAACGGCAATATTTTTTCACTGTGGCGGATTGGATTTGTACCCATATCCTCCTGCAAAGCCTTGTTTACGTTATAGAACAGTGTGAACACAATATATGGGGTATACCCATGAAAAACCCGGATGCGCCTAATATATTAACCTTTTGTCTGGAGGAATAGATGAAGTATCTGCGTAGTCTTATTGCAATGGTGGTTGTGGGATTGTTTGCGGGAAGTGTTTTTGCGGGGACGAAAACACTCAATACATTTGAGAGCACATCGCTTGGAAGGGCCATGACCTACTGGGTCTATCTCCCTTCCAACTATGATGCAAAGGTAGCTGCAGGCGAAAAATTTTCGGTGATCTATCTGCTTCACTGGTACCAATACGCGGCGGACGGGTGGCATGTATCCGATGGCACGCGTGTATGTCCTCTTATGGAAACAACTATTGACAGTGTACATAATGTGATCGGAATTGCACCCCAGGATGAGAGCTTTCAAGATGGTAGGGGCACAAGCTGGTGGGTCAACAGTTTATCGTTTGGCAAATATGGCGATTTTGTATCAAAAGATCTTGTTGCAGAAGTCAACACCAAGTACACAACCTACGGCGATTCTGCTCACAATGGCATCACGGGCTGCAGTATGGGCGGTTTCGGCGCTCTCCATCATATTCGCGCCAATAAGAATGTTTTTAGCAAAGGTTATGGAATCGTATCGCTGACAGACCTTTCGAAAAGCAGTCGAACTGGGGCCCTCTACAACCCAGCCGGCTGTCTTTGGGGGCTCTGCTCCATTTTCGGGACCAATTACTGGGGAGATTCGGCTATTCAGTCCAAATGGGCGCCTATTGCACACGCTGCTGACTACGCAGGCGTTAAGTTTGGCTTCAGTTCTTCGACGGGAGATTTCTTTAAGAAAGACAACGATGATTTTGCAGCCGCCCTTAAGGTAGCAGGCGTAACTTCCAATTATGTGTGCTACAACACCAACGAAGCGCATGAGTATCCGACTCCTGCGAGAATGACAGGCATCTTAAAATTCCTTTTTGAAGATGGTCCAGCGCCAGGAGTAACCGCCTCGATTCTTTCCAAAAATGTCAGTTCAATTGGCAATGGTATTGCTAAACCATCTCATCTTTCTGTTTCTCTTGCAAAGGGAAATAGTCGATCGGTTAACAATGCAGTCGGTATTGATGGCAGAGCAATTAAGGCCAGTGCTTCTGGCGGAATTATCATTAAAGTCAAGTAATTTTTGAAGCTCTATTTTTTTAAAACCCTTACATGCACACGCATGTTAAGGGTTTTCTTTTTTCACGCCCCTCATCGCCATCTTCTCCAGAATCAAAGCTTTATTGCACTATTGTACAGCCCCTCAAGCAATTGGTATAGGCGAAACAGAGTTTTTAAGGGCCAATGTTCAATCACGGCTAGCCGGGTGTAAATTCCGCACATAAATTAGCGCATTGTTAAGAAGACAACTGCTCCATTCAGCGAAGTTTTAAATGTAAAGCACCACTCCACCACTTAATATTGAGGAGATAAGCTGTTCTCTGCACTATCATGAGAAATTCAAAACAATAGTTAGTCACCTGCTTTGCATTTCTGCGGAATCAGGTACTCTCTATATTTTTTCTCTATTTTGACAAACCACATCTGATTCCAAAAACACTGGCAAACGAAGTGTCCCCCCAATGCCAATCCATATACCGAGAAGCAGATTGTGAGTACACAAAGGGAGTATAAAACTCATTGGCTGATTCAATGGCAGCGCCGCCTCTGCAAATTTTTGATGAGCCCGAGGCTGGTCCCTCAGGATCAGTCAAGGGGGAGGTTGTTACATAGTCACCATACCAATCATTGCATCGTTCCATAACATTTCCTACCATGTCATAAAGACCCCATGCGTTTGGTAGTTTTGTACCAACTGAACCGAATCGAGCTGCACCGAATCCATCTACATAGAACCAAGCCCGCGAACCCATTCCAACAGTGTCATTCCCCCACCAATATGTTGTTCTGCTGCCTGCGCGGCACGCAAATTCCCATTGCGCTTCACTGGGTAGTCTAAAGGCTCTAACGCCATACCGAATCTGTAATCCAAGGAGATTTGCACATGTATTTCCCGTCATGGTTTTGCTAGCGTAAGCATAGAATGTATCAAGCCCATTCGCCTTGCTGCGGGCATTGCAATAGAGTGCGGCGTCAAACCAGGTTACCATATTAACTGGATATGTTGTATTTACAACTGTTGACGGATTGAAACCCATTACTGATTGGAAGTTCTGCTGGCTAACTTCGACCGTGTCTAGCCAGAATGAGCTGATACTTACAGTGCCGTATGTCGCTGGATGTGTGTTAAATGTTTTGGCGAATTGTCCTGCCGAAAGCACCGTTTGGCTTAATGGGTGAGCTGTGATTGATGGGGCATCCAAGGCAAAAATTGCAGTGACGCTCTTTGCTCCATCCATGACAACGGAAGTCGGACTGGTGGTTCCGGTAGCGTCACCCGACCATGCGCTGAAATGATACCCCATGTTTGCGGAAGCGTTAATGGTTACCGAGCTGCCATGGTTGTAGGTTGACGCTGCAGGAGTGGGGGACAGGCTTCCTCCCGCCGCTGGCGAACTTGTTAATGTCAAGGCATACTTTTTTAGTGTATAGGTGGCTGTTATAGTCTTGCTTGCGTTCATGGTGACGTCAAGGGGATTTTGGGTTCCCGATGTACCACTGCCACTCCAGCCTGTAAAGGTATACCGATTATCCACCGGCGCTGTTAGCGTAACCACACTGTTGGAATCATAGGACGTTGCATCAGGATTCCTCAATACGCTTCCCGTGAAGCTTCCTACGTCGGCGCTAATGTTTGCAGTGACTGAATATTTCTTAATGGAAAAATTCGCAATCACAGTTTGAGCGGATGTCATTATAATGTGCGTTACAGCATTTGTTCCCTGTGCGGAACCAGTCCAGCTCGTAAACGAATACCCTATATTCGGAGAAGCTGTCAGTGTCACTACTGTTCCCGAATCAAAATCAGTACCTGCTGGATTTGTTGCAACGCTTCCATTTAATCCATTTAAGGTTACGTGATAGCGAACACTGGTAAAGACAGCAGCAACTGTTGCATTTCCACTTGTTACTACAACACTCGTAGTTTTGTTTAACGAGTCACCGAGTGTTGCACTTCCTGATGGAATAGTCCACTTTGAAAATGAAAACCCAGAATTTGGAGTTGCTACAATTTGCGTAGATGCCCCATGATTAACAGTTGTTGCTATTCCGTTCGATGGATTCGTGGAACCGCCAGATCCAGAATTCACTGTCAACAGGTAGGTTTTTAGCGGAAAGGAGGCCGTGATATTCTTTGTAGCCCTCATTGCAATTTTTATTGAACTCGCACTATTGACAGTATCCCCAGTCCAACCGTTAAAAGCACTGCTGTTTGAAGGTGTGGCAATAAGCCGAACTGTGTCACCGTAAAGGTAAGATGATTTATCTGGATTTTTTGATACTGTGCCACTTCCCGTTCCTGTAGTTGCACTATTTAAAGCAAGAGACCCGGTGCGAACAAATGAAGCTGTAATGATTCTATTTTTCTTTATAGTAAGCTTCATAACAGAATCGGTGGCCGAAGTATCTCCTGCCCAACCTGCAAAATAAAAGCCTGTAATGGGTCTGGCTTTTAAAGTTAGTGTATCGCCCGCAACGTAACTGGATTTTTGATTTGAGTTAATAACCGTGCCACTATCTGCCGTAATAGCAAGAGTAAATTTTTGAGCTGCGGCTGCTATAGAGAGAGTACAGGTTTTAACCACAGAATCGTAGGTATTCCAAACCTTTACTGAATAGATGCCCGAATCTCCTACCGCTAGATTTTTGAGCTTAAGAACGCTTGATGAATCACCCACGCTCGACCCATTGCTCTTTTTCCATAAATAGTTAAGCGGAGCAGCGCCTGTTGCAGCAACCGTAAACACCGCTGAATCTCCAGCACTTTTTTGAACATTTGCAGGAAGCAGTGATGTTATCTGAGGAGACAATCCCTTGCCAACTACAGAAAGTGTGCAAGCTTCACTAGTATCAATTGCTTTAACATTCTTTATAACGCAATAATAAATACCACTATCGCCTAAAGCTACTTGTGAAAACGCAAGAGCTTTGAGTGTATCTTTTGGTAACAAGAAACAGGGCTTCTGGCAAGGCTGGAGCGATCTCAAATGAGAAATACCTAATGAGGCTCTTGCACAAAAAGTAACAGCCTAAAAATTTACATACACAACAATTACCTCTTAACCCCCCTCATCGCCATCTTTTTCCCTCCAAATCCCGGATACCGTTCCATATCAAATCCCGCACTCATTAGTCCTCTTCTTACATGCCCTGCAACAGTAAAGGTGCCTACAGTACCGTTTGTATGTGTTTTTTCACCTACTGCATTTAAAACCTCTGTGCGCCAGATTTCTGGGTTTTTTTTAGGGCCGTGACCGTCGAGAAACCATGCATCACATACTTGACACAAGGATTGTATCATTGCCAGAGCTTCGCCAAAAAATAATCTCACCTCAATTGTTCCAAGCGCTCGCTCAAGCTTAAAAACATGCCATCCCGGCACAGATATATCTACCATGGCATACCCCTTGACAAATTCAATAATAGCGGAAGAGGCACGATCATTAAAAAGCGCCAGAATCTGTTCCATGCGACTAGCAGCCATCGGGAATAGTTCAACGCTCTGAAAAATAATGGTTCCATGTTTAATGGCGTGTGTGTCGATCATGTACATAAGCGCTAACAGATTTCGCCCTGCGCCAAAGCCTGTTTCCCCAACAACAAAATCCTTGTGCATGGTCTTATTGGCTACGAGCCGATTGAGGATGTCATTTCCTTCGATGTAAATTTTTGACGATTCGTAAAGAGCATCTACAACATCGAAGTAGCGATCGTTGAAATGTTCATTAACAAGATAATCGGGGGTTTCCATTACGACACCTTATCGTCTTAATTTTCTCTCGCGCATTTTAAAAAACGTCACGATAGGGGCAATGAAATCTTCGTGGGTAGAAATATGTATTTCGTCGACACCATTCGACTTAAAAAGTGATGATCGAGAAGCTGTTCGGCTTTCGTACTGGCGAGTAAATTCTTGTTGCACCCGTTTATCGGACGTATCTACAAGGCAATATTCCCCCGCCTCCGAATCGTAAAGATCTACGAGCCCAACCGAGGGAAGGGATTTTTCGCTAGGGTCAACCAGAGAAAGTGCAATCACATCGTGGCGCCGTGCGCTTGCTTGCAAAGGTTTTTCGTATCCTGATGCCAAAAAGTCTGAAACCAGAAATGCTACTGCCTTTTTCTTTTGTACCTTATTTAAAAATTGCAGTGCTGCGCCAATATTTGTTCCTTTGTGCTGTGGCGTAAAGCAGAGCAATTCACGAATGACACGCAAAACGTGATTTTTGCCTTTTTTTGGCGGAACAAATGTTTCGATCTGATCTGTAAACATGATAAGGCCAACGCGGTCGTTATTTTTAAGAGCAGAAAAAGCGAGCACCGCGCACAATTCTGCAGCTAATTCATTTTTAAATTTATTTACCGATGCAAAATTGCCCGATGCAGATGCATCAACCACAAGCATAACCGTAAGTTCGCGCTCTTCCATATACTTTTTGACGTACGGTTCCCCAATTCGTGCAGTCACGTTCCAATCGATAGATCGAATATCGTCACCTTCAACATACGACCGCACTTCTGAGAATTCCATTCCCTGGCCACGAAATACACTATGATACTCGCCAGAAAGGATAGTATTAAGAATACTTTTTGTACGGATTTCGATCCGATGAACTTTTTGAAGAATATCTGATGGAATCATAAATTTTTTACCGAAAGGTCCCGCAAAAGAAGCAGTGATTGTAAAAATGTTTTTTGTTTATTTCGCATCGAAATCATTTGAATTACTATGCCGCAGAGCAAAAGAAATGCAACACCATTGCCAAGAAGAATCCATTTTAATAATTTCGCGCGCTGTTCTTTTTGTTGTTGTGCGCGGTCTTCCGCCTCATTTTGCTCCTCAAACTCTTGTTTAATGCGCTTAATAGTTTCAGCATTCCCCGTACCAGTTTGCAGCAAATCGAATTTCCCTTGAAATTGCTTATAGAGCCCTGGGAGATCATCTCCCGAAAAGCCTAATATATTGAGATTTGAAATCATTTCGGAACGCATTGCTTGTCGCTGCTTTTTGGCGACTTCCCGAAAACCCTCCCCATTGCTATACGACATTCCAAAAGGAAACTGCTCTGCAAGTTTGATATATAATATAGAAGCAGTATCGTAATTTCCTGCTGTCTGATAATAAAATGCAATTTCAAAAAGGGCGTCATCTGCCACATCTGATTCCGGATAGACATTAAAAATATTTTGCATGGTAAACATCATATGCTCAGATTCTCCGAGCTGACGATACGTTTTGCCGATCCACAGGAGATATTCTGGCTTTGATTCAAGCGAATCTGCATGCATAAAATTTTTAAGCGCGTTACCAAAATCTCCTGCAGTAAAATAGTCTAGACCAGATTTTAGATACGTAGCTGATGGATCTTTTTTACGCCCTTCCTGTATATCATGACGATCTGCAGGAGCCACGACCTTTTTAAGCTGCATTGATGTTGGTTCGGGGGATTTTTTTTCTGGAAGCGCACTGCGCGGTGCAGCCTTAGGCACAGATGCCGTTTTAGGTGCATCTTTGTCGACAAAGATAATGCCTTTTTCTTCGTCGTAAACAAGCACCTTTTCGGCTTGAACCAAAAAGCATATGCCACACACATACCAAAAAAGCATCAAGAACCGTGGCACACATAGAAAATTCATAAACAATCTACCCTGTTGGCTATAAACGTTTCGACCCTGCACACTATCTTAAAAAGGAAGAAAGCCTATTGCATACGCTATCATACAATAGGCCCCCATTAGTATTATCACGTAAAGAATCTTATTAGGCAATAAGATTTTCACGAATAAAAGCAGAAGTAGCCACAGGATCTCGCTGACGAATTAACTTTTCGGTAGCGTCAACCCCAATTTTATCGAGCAATTTGTGCATTTTTTGAACAAAGAGCATCGAGCTTCGCACAGCACCGTAGCCGTCTTCTCGGTAGGGATACTGATCCATGCTGTACCATCCTTTGTATCCCGTTTTTTCTGTCCAGTATACTATTTCAAAGAACTCAACTAAATGAATAGACCCAACGATCATGTCGTCATCCCACGAGCCAAAATTATCGTTAAAATGCATATGATAGAGTTTATCGCCAAACATTTTAAGGAGTGCAATAGATTCGCCAACATTCTCGTAGGCCAAAAATGCATGGCCTGTATCCACGCCCACACCAACATTTTCCATACCTGGCAAATTTGCAACCAAAAGAGCATCCGATACGCGGGCAATATAGGAATGGGTGCGAGGTTCTTTCATTTTATATTCGAGAGCAATTTTAACTTTTTTGGGTTTTGCATACGCAGCACATTGACGAATGCTATCAACCATCCATTCGCGTTCTTGAATGTAATCTGCAGCCAGAGGATAATCGAAACCATCCTGCCCAGGCCACAAATTAATAAGATCGCACCCAAGCATCACGGCAATATCAATCATCTTGTTGATTTCCGCAACTGCATCTTTTCTAATCTGGGGGTCTGCAGATGCGATAGATCCTTTGCCCCATTTTTTCTGGCCAAAAACATCGGGTATAATAGACGAACACGCCAAGCCATTGTCAGAAAGTTTCTGCTTCATGGATACAGCATTATTTTCGTCTATATCCCAGGTGCCAACAAGTTCTATACCTGTAACACCCTCGATAGAGGCGGCTTGCTTAATCATGAGATCCTTGTCGAGGGCTTCTTTATATCCGCTTGACAAAAACCGATCGCAGGTATTTCCAAGATTGCCAAGGATTACCGAATATTTTCTTGCTGCCATAGAAACTCCTTTGTGTAGTAAGGTAAGAAATTTTAATGCTCGTTACGTCGCCACTGATGAGGCGTTATTCCATAGGTACTTTTAAACTTTCGCAAAAAACAGGAAAATGTTGGAAACCCAGTGCCTGCTGCAATATGGTCTGCACTTTTATTTGACGATTTAAGCTCGAGGCATGCCATAGCAAGGCGAACACTTAAGAGATAATCGAGTGGATTTTTTCCAATTGCCTTATAAAAAATTCTTCTAAAATGGGGTATACTCATGGAACATAGTGAAGCAAGCGCCGAGATTTCGATTTTATTGTTAAAATTGATGCAAATATATGATAGCGCTGGATTAATTCTTGTGAGACTGCTGGAAGAAAACGACTCGTCGTGCTGCACATATGCATGAGGGAAATGGCGATACATAAGAAGCATAAGATACAAAACAAGCGATCGCACAACGCGCTGATAATGAAGTTTTACTTCGCGCAGTTCGTTTACAATAAGAACAATAGCTGCGTGAACATCTGGCAGCATTGCCTCCGAAATAACATTCTCAAACATTTTTCCGCAAAACGGGGAAATATCAAAAACCGATACTTCTACAGAAAATTGGGCAAGTAATTTTCCTACGTCAAGATACACCCAGCTAAACACCGATTCGACACCTTCTCGACTTTGAGCCCGATGCGGTTCCCGATCGTTGATAAAGATCACATCGCCCGTTTTGTAGCTGAGCACCTTATTTGCAATAACAAAGATACCTTCGCCTGCAATGCACGTCCCAAGTTCAAGACAGTCGTGCATATGCAAGGTTGCGATTTTATGATCGTGCACTATATCGGGGAAAATCAGAGCTGGAAACGTTGTTTGAAATTCAACCAGCGCTGGATCCAGAGGATATGTGGATATCTGATTTTTTGTCATGGTGCAGAACCAGCTAAAGCGTGCAAAAGGGATTAGAACAGAAAAATAAGTATATGGAAGAGAGCTCGTCTATAATTTTGACATATTGATGCATGGATGATTAAGAAAGCTATTATTTTTAATCATTATATTTCTAGCAATTCAGATTAAGGAGAATTCACGTATGGTTAAAATCGGGATCATCGGCACCGGTAACATGGGAAACCAACATGCAAAAGCGCTAGAAGCCATAAAAGGCACCAAAATTATTGCCTGCTGCGATATTAATGAACAACGAAGCACCGCCTTTGCAAACACCTGGAAAATCCCCCATGTGTATACCGATTACAAGCAGATGCTTGCGAGCGAAAATCTCGACGCCCTTTACAACATTACCGTCGACGCGCTGCATGCACCCATTTCTATAGCCGCGCTTAAGAAAAACATTGCCGTCCTCTGCGAGAAACCCCTCGCTACAACACTTGCCGAAGCAAAAAAAATGACCCTCGCAGCAAAGGCAAGTAGTGCTATATCCATGATCAACTTTACCTATCGTAATGCTCCTGCTGTACAAGGTGCTGCAAAAGCCATTGCCGCAGGAAAAATTGGTCGCATTATGCATGTTGAGGCAAGCTATCTGCAAAGCTGGCTTGTTCAAGCTGCTTGGGGCGATTGGAAAACAGATCCAACCTGGACCTGGCGCCTTTCGACAGCTCACGGAAGCGGTGGGGCATTGGCCGATGTGGGTTGCCATATCTACGATCTTGTTACCTTTTTATGTGGCGATATCACTACCATGGCGTGTACCACCAAAACATTTGATAAGGGCTTTAAAAATAACCGCATTGGCGAATTTGTTCTGGATGCAAACGATAGTTTTGTTTCAACCGTCGAATTTGCCCACGGTGGCGTAGGAACAATCCACGGAAGCCGCTGGGCTACCGGAAAAATGAATGCCCTGTCGGTTCGCATTTTTGGTGATACCGGCGCTCTTGATATCGATCTTGACAGAAGCGCCGATAGTTTCAAAATGGTGAGCGGTACAGCGGCATGTACTTCTGCAACCTGGGAGACTATCTCCTGTAAACCTGTTCTAACAAACTCCGAACGCTTTATTCGTGCAGTTTCAAAAGGCGTCGCAGATCAACCCGACTTTGATGCAGGACTTAAGGTCCAGGCATACTTGCATTATAGCCAGATTTCCAGCAACGAGAAAAAAACGATTGCAATAAAAATTTAACGTTTAGCTTTTTTCCTTTAAAGGAGTTTTGCATGGCTCTCGAACTGTTTTCCGACAAGCCCGAAAATCTCGATTATCGCGAATTTACCCCTGGCCCCGTTGCGACGGGCGACGTTATAATCGCCACCGAATTTGGCGCCATTAAGCATGGAACCGAATTTTTTCTCTTTAGTGGTAAATCGCCTTTCACTAACCTCGAATTCGATATGAATCAGAGGATGTTTGTTCCTTCTGTTAAAGAAGAAGGTCCTTTTGTATATCGCCCTGGCAATATGGCAGTTGGAACCATTACCGAAATCGGCAGTGGTGTAACTGAATTTGCAGAAGGGGATAAAGTCTATTGCTATTCTTCGCTCAAACAGAGTATTACGATTAATGCAGCAAAAATTAAAAAGCTTCCCAAAGAAATGTCTGCATCAGACGCTGTGTGTACCGATCCGTCCTGGTTTGCATTTGGCGCTGTGCGTGATGCCCGCGTACGCGTAGGCGACACAGCAGTAGTAGTGGGCCTTGGCGCTATTGGCCTCTTAGCGGTGCAATTTTTAAAGCTTTCGGGATGTGTAGAAATTCTGGCTTTCGATCCTATCGAAAAACGTCGAAAGCTTGCCGAAAAATTTGGAGCTACCTTTACAGCCGATCCTCTTGCCGAGGATGCGGGTGTTGCTACACATCGCCACCTTGGACGCGGTGCAGATGTTGCTCTGGAAATAAGCGGATCGTATGCAGGTTTGCAAAGTGCCATGAAATCGGTTGCCATGTGCGGCCGTGTTGTAACGGTTGGTTTTTACAAAGGAAATCCTGCTGCAATACAACTGTCAATGGAATGGCATCATAACCGTCTCGAATTAATCAGCAGCATGCCCGATTGGGAAAACCCCGATCGGGATTATCCTTTATGGGATAAAGCTCGTTTACAAAATACAATTATTCGCCTCTTTTGCGAAAAGAAGCTGAGCTCACAGGGAATTGTAGATCCCCTTGTAGATTTTTCAAAAGCAAAAGATGCCTATCTTGAGGTGTATAAAAATCCAAACTCAAGTGTTAAACTTGGGGTTACTTTTTAAGGACCTACTATCCAGAATACTGTAATGAACTATTCTGTTAAGCGTGTTTTAGTACTGGTTTTCCTCGTGCTGCCATGGGGTGCATGGGGATCACCAGCGCCTTCATTGATTGTGGACACGATTGCTACTCGAGAAATTCGCGAAGGAAACTATCGACAAGCTTTTGCTGAATTGACAAAATATCCAACTCCTGCCGATACTGCGTTTTATTGGTACCGTATGGGGCTTATTTCGGCAGGGCTATCTAACCGTAGTGGCGCATTGCACGCATTTATGAAATGCGTCAGTAGCAACGCCTCATGGAAGCCGTTTGTGTACCAACAAATAGGCCAACTCGAAGAACGCAACAAGAATACCGCCGCCGCACTTATGGCGTATCGAACTGCTCTCGATGCATCAACACTTACAGCACAAAAAAAGGCACTACGCGCCCAACTCTACTCTCTTTACACAACAGATTCATTGTTTGCAACGAACATCCCCTGGCTCGATAGCGCCAACCAAAAATCTGAATTAACCAATGAAACCTGGGTTGTTTCCATACTTGACACAATGCTGAGCACCCAATCCTACCAGCGCGCCGACACCCTTTTGGGTCGGTTCGACGAAAAAAGTACCCGTACCACAATTGCCCTCATGGGCGTGCTTAAGCGTCGTATGGTGCCCGATACTGCTTTTAGTAGCACTCGATTCATGAGCCTTGCGCGTATATCTTCGGCGTGTCGGGAATACTCGCTTGCTCAGCAGTTTCTCACAAAATCAATTCATCGCGAAGGAACTGGTATACTGCCCAATAACCAGCAAGATTTTCTCTTTGCCATTGGGCTGTATTTCAAACTTGGAGATTATTCCCGGGTAACTGCTCTAGTTGATAAATACGATCGAAAATTTGGGGCATCTTCGCAAAGCATGCTTTTATTGGCTCGCTCGTTTCGTAAACTCGGCAAAACAGCGCGTGCAGATTATTGGTACGATCGGTTTATTTCTTTGTATCCAACCAGTCCCGAAACCATCGAAATTCTCTGGTACCGCGCGTGGCAACGAGAAGCCGAAGGGAAGTATTTAGAAGCAATCCCCATTTATAAAACTATCTCAAAACGTTTTCCGGCAAGTAATCGAGGAGATGTCTCTCTTTTTAGGATTGGCTTATGCTTGTATAAAAATCGTATTTACGATTCTGCTCAGGCCATTTTTGCAGCGCTCCCCAAACAATTTTCGGCATCCAATTTTATCCCAGCGGCAGAGTATTGGCGAGGCAAATCCGCCTGGAGCCAGGCGGATACCTGCGGTGCAAAAACTATTTTTTGTAATCTTTTGCAAGCATACCCCTATTATTATTATGCTTTTAGGGCTCGAGAAATGCTTCTCTTGCTGGGCGATAGTATCACTGCCCGAAAACCCTGGATCGATACCCTTTGTACGCCCCCGCGTGCAGCTTTGTGGCTAGACTCTGTAACGGCGTCTAAAACTGCCACTCTGGATTCAGCGGAATCAACAGTTTTTAGAATGGGGGCCTCCTTATTATTCTGCGGTTACCCCGATCTAGGTAGAGCCATTCTCATTCCCTTAGATGTGCGCTATGCAAAATTCAGTTCTTTTTCGTATAATTTGGCACGTTTATATGCCCGCTTTGGTGATCCAACTATTTCTTATAGAAGTGGTTTGCGACTTTTGGGAAAAATTCCGACATCAACCCGCGATTATATGCCGCTAGATTTCTACAGCCTTATTTATCCTGCGCCGGTCTTTATGTATGTTTACCACCAGGCAAACCTCGACACCATACCCTGGCACCTTGTGTATGCTGTTATGCGGCAAGAATCGATGTTCGATGCCGACATTCAATCGCCCGCTGGAGCTGTTGGACTCATGCAGATCATGCCGCAAACTGGTCGTACTCTGGCACGTCAGCTTAACACACCCTTTGCCACCGATTCGCTTTTTAATCCCTTTGTAAATATTCGTTTTGGCGCCTTTTATCTTTCCCAATTGCTTAAAGAGTTTAAGGGAAATATGATTCTAGCAATTGCCGCATATAATGCAGGGCCCGATCGTGCCCACGAATGGGGCGCAAAAGGCGCAGCCATCCCTCCCGATTTATTTATCGAAAATATCGAATTTACCGAGACGAGAGAGTATGTCAAAAAGGTTTTGGGGAACTTTTGGACGTATTCGGCCCTAGGCCCTCGGATTTCTAACCTTTACACTCCATGAGGCACTGTGTATTTCTTTTCTAAAAGATTTTTTATAGAGTCTCGATACTCCCCTCGTAAAGCACTCGAAACCCTCAAAGTGAATCGCGAATGGCCAGGATATTTCGGTCTCTACGCCTTTGTGTTTGTTCGTGTATCTCTATCTGAGTTTTTACTTAACCATTGCATAACGCGCGCATCGGCGCTTGCTTTTGCCCTCCTTATTACGCTTATTCCTCTTTTAGCATCAAGCGCTTATATGCTCAGCAGTGTTATCGATGTAAACCAAGCTGCTGTTGGACAAATGCTGGGAGTCTTTTTACCATTTGCTCCACCATCGCTTCTTGCAACCCTCACCGATTTTTTTAGTAATGCCCAAAAGCTCCGGGGCCTTGGCATTGCCATGCTCATTATTATGGCAGTTGGATTATTTGGTACCGTAGAAGAATCGCTCAATACCATTTGGAAGGTCGTTCATTCGCGTTCATTTTTTACGCGGCTACGCACGTTCACCATGGTCATGGTATATAGCCCCATTCTGTTTCTTGCTTCTTTACAGCTGCGAAGATATCTTGTTGCCAATGTCGAAGGCCAAACGGCGGCATTACTCGATCTGCTTCCTTTTTTACTTTCGGTACTGGCGTTTACATCACTTGTGTGGTTTGTTCCCAACACCAAAGTATCCTTTAAGCCAGCCTTTTTTGGAGGGCTTGTTGCAGGATTATTGTTTGAGCTCGAACGCCGCCTTTTTTCTACGTATGTAGAACTTTCTATTCAAACACAAACAATCTATGGCGCGTATGGGCTGCTTCCGCTTTTTTTAGTTTCCCTTCTTGTCGTATCGATCTGTGTTTTATCTGGTGCCCAGATTGCCTATGTAGCCCAAAACTTTCATGCGCTTTTGCGGGGAAAAACACGCTGGGACCGACGCGTTGGCGATCAGACAACCT
The DNA here is from genome assembly GCA_038247415.1 of Chitinivibrionales bacterium. GTDB lineage: Bacteria > Fibrobacterota > Chitinivibrionia > Chitinivibrionales > WJKA01 > JBBRUX01. Next base: position 14,312 of record JBBRUX010000002.1, read on the forward strand.
ATGTTGCTTTTCGCATGATGCTTGATGCAACCACCGCATTTATCAAACGACATCAACCACCAACGCTTTCTTATTTTGTTAAAATATACGAACTCACAGAAAGTCAGGCAAGTGGCCTTTTGCGTTCGCTCGTGCGTTCTGGATACATGCTTATTCTCAAAGACAATGGCGGTTATGTGCCTGCCTACGACATGTCGCAAACGTCAATACAGGAAGTTTTAGGCTCTATCGAAGACCAGCATCGTAAAGTTCCGCCTTTTCCCGATGACTACATGCGAAGCTATCTCTTAGAGCTGCTTGGAGGTCTTAAAAATACGCCGATTCCTCAACTTGAGGGGATCACGTTCAAGATGCTCATTGAGCAGATTGACAACAATAATTCCAAGCGCATTGCTGGCTCTTCTTGAAATAGTGCACCCTCTTGGAACATTCAATTTCCTCGGGATGTAATAGCACAGTTCAGGAGTGTCCAGAGAATCCGGGGCGGCCCTCTCAACAAGCTCAATTATTTGACAAGCCTCCCACAAGGCCGTATTTTTAACCAATTTATTTTTTACAAAAAATTACAAAAATCTGCACCCTAAGGAGACTATGTATGAGCCATGATCCGCAAGCCCTCGCGCTTAATAAAACCATTGAGGGTGCGAATCAGCATGTTTATGCGATGCTTTCTACACGAGGCCAGGGAATCTTTTTTCCCAAACTTGGAATTTTAGCACAGTCTGCAGAAGCAGCTGGCAAAAAAATTAACGCAACAATTGGTACTGCCCTCGAAGAAGACGGGTCGCCAATGTGTTTGCCAGACCTTTTATCCCAATTCTCATCGGGGAATAAATTATTCTTTAATTATGCTCCAAGTCCTGGCCGCCCCGATACCCGCGCAACCTGGAAACAAATGATGCTTGCCAAAAACCCGCAACTTGGCACCAAGCAGATCAGCATGCCGGTGGTAACAAATGCCCTCACCCATGGGCTTTCGATGGCTGGATATCTTTTTGTAAACGAAGGTGACGAAATTATTGTTCCCGATTTATACTGGGAAAACTACGATCTTATTTTTAAAAACACATATGGTGCTCAGTTTCGTACCTTTCAAACCTTTGAAAACAATGGATTTAACACAAAAGGTCTTAAGGCTGCGCTTACTGCAAGTACCTCTGCGAAAAAGATTGTAATGATTAATTTTCCTAATAACCCAACTGGTTATACAGCCACCATTTCAGAAGCACAAGAGATTATCAACATACTCGTTGCCGAAGCATCTGCAGGAACAAATCTGGTCGTTCTTCTGGATGATGCCTATTTCGGGCTTGTTTTTGAGTCTGGGGTTGCAACTGAATCTTTATTTGGCACTCTTGCCGATGCGCATCCACGCATTCTTGCAATTAAGCTCGATGGCCCCACAAAAGAAGATTACGTGTGGGGTTTTCGTGTTGGATTTATGACCTTTGGCTGCGGATCATCATCGCCAGAACTGTACGCAGCACTCGAGGCAAAGTGTGGCGGTGCGGTTCGCGGTACCATTTCAAACGCATCTAATCCTGCCCAGATGATGTTAGCTAAAGCGTATACTAATCCTAATTACCAAACGCAACGAGCAGAAAAGTTTGCTATTCTCAAATCTCGCTACGAAAAAGTTAAGGCGATTTTTGCAGCTCATCCCGAATATGCAAAAGTTTTTAACCCTTTACCTTTTAATTCCGGCTATTTTATGTGTGTTAAAACACATGGAATCGACGGCGAAATTCTGCGCAAAAGGATGCTAGCGGCCTACGATACGGGTGTTATCGCACAAGGAAATGTTATTCGGTTGGCTTTTTCGGCAACGCCTCTGCATCTTTTAGAAATGCTTTTTGATAATATGTATAAGGCTGGTTTAGATTGCATGGGGGAACAACGCGCTTAATCGCACACCTAAAAAGTGCGCAATTATTGACCTGAGCTTAAGCATGCATTATTTTATTCGACTGTTTTTTGCGAGGCGCAATCCGGGCTAGTAACTCAGCGGTAGAGTATCGCCCTTTTAAGGCGAGAGTCGATGGTTCGAATCCATCCTAGCTCAATTAATCAAGCCTGTCTTTTCTGCATGCAAGCAGTAAGGGCAGGCTTTTTTTGTATCCTGTAGTTCGATTTAAAAGATTCCTGACAATTAACTTTTTTAAAGTATATTGTTTCTAATGTTTCTTAATAAACATACCCAAACCCAAGAGGGGGAGCTGAATGCGGCCATTTATCGCAAATGCAAAAATCGAAGACAAAATACTCTCCGATTACGCCCACAAAGTTACTCACAACAACACGATCGATTCGAGCCTCTTTACTAAATATAATGTCAAGCGTGGGCTTCGCAATGCAGATGGCACGGGCGTTCTTGTTGGCCTTACCACCGTTGGTGAAGTGCATGGCTACGTCTTTGACGAAAACGAGAAGCGTGCCGTAGAGGGCCGTTTGCGCTATCATGGTATAGAAATAGAAGACCTTGTAGAAGGTTTTCAAAAAGAAAAACGTTTTGGATTTCACGAAACCGCGTATCTTTTATTGTTTGGTGAATTGCCAACGCTATCGGAACTACAAGCCTTTGACGATCTCCTCGATTCGCAACGAGATCTGCCTGAAGGCTTTACCGAAAACATGATTCTTAAAGCACCTTCACCCGATGTAATGAACAAACTTGCACGAGCGGTTTTGGCATCGTATTCCTACGATGAAAATCCTGATGATATTAGCTTAACCAATATGCTTAGGCAATGCATCGAGCTCATTGCCCGTTTCCCTACCATGGCAGCTTACGGCTATCAGGCAAAACGGCATTACTACGATAATAACAGCTTGTATATTCATAGGCCTGCCACGGGAAAAAATACAGCCGGGAACTTTTTGCAAATGATTCGTCCGGATATGAGCTATACCCCACTGGAAGCCGAACTTCTTGATCTGGCGCTTGTCCTCCATGCTGAGCACGGTGGCGGAAACAATAGCACCTTTGCCGTGCATGTTGTATCATCTTCCGATACCGACACCTACTCGGCCATTGCATCGGCTCTTGGTAGCCTTAAGGGACCTAAACACGGTGGTGCAAATGTTAAGGTTGTGCAAATGATGAACGATATGAAATCGAACCTTTCCGACTATTCAAACGAAAAAGCCATCGAAGATTATTTGGCTGGCCTTGTGCGCAAAGAACAGTTCGACAAAAAAGGTCTTATTTACGGTATGGGACATGCGGTATACACGGTATCCGATCCCCGTGCAATTATTTTGCGAGAAAAAGCAATGGAACTTGCAAAAGAAAAAGGACGCACCGAAGAGTTCGAATTTTATAAGCTCGTTGAAAAATGCGCCCATCATATTCTTTGCGATATGAAGAGTGGCAAGCAAATTGCCACCAACGTCGACTTCTACTCTGGGCTTGTTTACGATATGCTCAATATTCCGCCAGAACTGTATACGCCTATCTTTGCAATTTCCCGTATGGCCGGATGGGCTGCCCATCGCATAGAGGAAAATGTATCTGGGGGTAGAATTATACGCCCTGCTTATAAGAGCGTTTCGGGAGTGTTGCCCTATATTCCAGGGCATGAAAGATAATCGTTTATAGTTTAAGACTTTAAAAAAGGGAAGAAAGCAAATGCTTTTTTCCCTCTTTTTTTTGTTGACAGGTCATTTCTTCGGTCGTTGAGCAGTTCGACAGGCTCACTATAACACTTGTCGAAATGACACCGGGCTTACTGCGTCCGCAGTGCGGACGCAGTCTGGGCGATACTGTCTCGTATATGCCCAACAAAATCGGACCGAAGCTTACCAGATACATTATTCATTGAAACATTCCCTCTTGCTGCGCCAATTCCACACCTATCTCATTCTTTAAAACATTGAGCATTTACAAAAACATATCCGGATATACCAACACCAAATCTTAAAAAATCCTTCGCACCTAATCTCTCACAAGCCGCACCGAGAATCCACAGCATTTAGAATTGCTCATTACAAACATTCCCCCATCGTCATAATAAAGATAGCTGTTCATTCCCTCCGCGGTCATAGAAGGTATTGCACTCCACCACATACCATAGGTTCCCTTACCGCTAAAATCCCCGAAATTATTGCGAAATCCGCCCGCAAAGGCTGTAAATCCTGTGCTATTATTGTTTTTCATATCATATCCAATCGCGCTATAGACATTGCTTGATGACCAACCCGATTGAGCAGCTAGGGATTTACCATTAGAGCTTGTATTATCCCGCAGATTTTCCCACTCTGTCTGACTTGGCACGTGCCAACCCTTGGGAGCAATATTTTTGGTATGTGCTGTGTCAATAACATACCAGTTATATAATGCGCCATTTTTCTTGATACTATCTGCATTCGTGGTATTGCCATAGTAGCAAAAAATGGAAGCTTTACTATTTGCCCACGAAGTGCTTGACGTATCAAAAATGATGGATGTACCATCCGCATATTTTGTGGTTCTCAGATTTTCGGTTATCCACACGTGGTGACCAATTCTGACTGCTTTGTACACATTGCCATCACCATCAACCATGGGATCAATAACTGCAGAAAGTTTTATTGCTATCCAGTTCGTATCCGCATAAGTAACCTTTATCTTGATAGGCACATACCCATTTTTGGTTATCATTAACGTATCCGACGTAGTATCGCGCTGAGCTATCGCTACTGGCGAAGTTTTAGTTGACCCAAACGGTATATCGGCTGCCCCACTCATTGCCCGCCATACACCCCCAAAAACACTACACTTAAGAATTATTGCCTTGCCAGACACATTAATTTTGTAAAGATATATACCATCTCCCTTGCGCGGAAGGGCATACGAAAAGGTACCGCTGTTTCTTGTTTCGTTAAGATGCATGAATAATTTTCCATGTAGGTCACACCCAATGATTTCTAGGCTTTGTGCAAGCGGCAGTTTCAGGTGCAAAGAATTACTCTGAATTATAGCCGCAATAGGAGCTGGGATAGTGCGGGAAATCTTGTTTCGATATCCAATAGTTGTTATAGGTATAGAAAATTTGCCACTGGTATCTGTGACTGCTTGCAGACCTGATTGCATAAGAACAACGAGCGCACTATCGATTGGTACTGTCCCAGAAGTATCTGCCAACGTTACGATTCCACGAATATCTCCCATGCAAACCCATGCTGCAATTAAACCTATAACGAATACCTTAAAACTTTGCATAATAATTCCCACTCTGTGTTTTTTACCTGTATGATCCACTTGTTTTTATTTCAAAATTGTTTTTTCGCCCTCAATCATTGACCTTGGAAAAAATACATTATTATTCTATAAGAATAGCTAAGAATATTCAGCTCCTAAAAAGCCCAAGGCTTTTTTCAAATGTTTGCTTTTTCATACTGCTGATGAGCACCTTTTCAGCTTTTTGTAAAGATCTACAATATCAATCTCTATCAGTTACAAACGATTACACTGCCGATCCAAAAATTATTCATGAAGCCCCTATTCAAATACCACAAACATGGTTACACCAAAAGATTTCAGGAATACTTGCAGCACGCATCGCTCTTGACGAAAAAGGGGCAGTTAAATTGGGAATATTTATCCACTCGAAGTTAAGGCCGGGATCAACCCAAAAAGCAAAAGCCTCGCAACATATCAGGAAAAATACAAGTCCTCAGTTTTGGTGCGCTCCACACTTTTGAATTTGAAACAAGACGATACAATTATCAATATTCCACTGTATGCCATTTCCCGATTAAAAAGCATTATCAAGCTCGCCGGATTGTAAGCTTACTATCTCTTGCCAAAAGATCCTTTTTTCTTTAATGCATTACAGAAAAGAAAATCCGCTGACTTTGAGATGCACCGCCTCGATCTGTAGAAATCTGCGCGCAATACATACCCATCGACAAGAACGAATGTATAGTGCAGGTACGGGATTCGCTTTTTTTGTGCACAATGATGGCCCTACACACTCCTTTGCAATCAAAAATTGATATGCGCACGCTCTGTGCATCTGCTAGCAAAAAGGACAACGCATTTTTGCGTTGAAAGAGTCGCACGGTACCGCCTTGCGCGCCAAGCACATTGCTCTTGACAGTGGCTGTATTCTGACCCGTATGAACCAATACCTTCGATGTAAACGGAGCAAGCTTGATGCTGCCAGAAACGGTTTGACTATCGAGGGTTAAATACACCCCGGTATCCAAAGCAATTGAACGCGTTAAGGTATCGTCATTGTATACCAATCGCGATGTCCCCCGTAAATCTGTAGGGGGGCTTGTTGCTGATCGAGTAATAATATCGCCCCGTGCTTTTTGATCTGCCTGGGTCCAATTTGTTTTCCACCACAAAAGGGTTCTGGCGTTTGCATTCCAAACATTTCCCGGTGGAGCATCGTACTGCGAAATGACATCGGCACCTACTGGATTGCAATACCAATTACTAGAAATTGTTCCATAGGTATATTCTGGCCGATAGCTGAACGCCTTTTGGTCTACGGCAGTGGCATAAAAAACATTCCCCACGATAGAGTCTTGAAGAGGGAGATTGTCGTTTGTATAAAAGCCTCCTTCAAGATGCATCCCGTTTACATTATCATAGCAAACATTGCCGCGCACGGTAGAAGAAAAATTATTGGGGAAAAAGATACCATTGCCATGATGCCCATAGGCACAGGTATTATCGATGATTTTCTGCCCTTTAAAATGGCTTAAGAATTCGGGCCAAATACCATTTCCCCCATTGAGATGAAACGGACTCCCCTCCCAACTGCCAATAGTATTAAGAATGATATTATTACGAATAAGTGAAGAATCGCAATTGGTATATATTGCCGCCCCGTCAACAAGTGTTGCCATTGCGTGATTAATAAAGTTATATTCCGCAGTATTTTGCGCACTCCCTAAAAGTATTGCGGCATATCCTATCGAATCGAAACGACAATTTCGAATGCGCACATGATTTCCTGCGTAAACAACAACACCTGCTGCATGCCATGAACCTTTTCCGCCATATCCCGGCATAATTCCTTGAGCCACAATGGTATCAGATTCGATGAGTGTTTCGGTAGTAGCAGCAGGATTTTTTACAATGCTAATAGCGACGTTTTGATTATGCGAAAAAGTGCAATTGACAATCTTGCTCCCTGATGCATTCCAGGTATGGTTGACAGCAACCCCACCACTATCACCCCCAATTCCCGAAAAGGTACACTGCGAAAGAATGCATTGCCAATCTATCGATACCCCAGTTTTTCGATACTGTCGAAATTCAACATCGCGGACAATTGCTGTTGAAAGCGACATCCCCGCGTCAAGCACTGTTCCTTCAATCAAGGCAGTTTCAGGCGCTACACCCGGGGGTGGATAGAGATACACACGGCTTGCAGCAGAATCATAGAACCACTCTCCTGCTGTATCAAGCTCCGATAACTTTCCGTCAAGATAAAATCCCCAATCTGTTTTTCCGTTGCCATCATTTTGAACTGGCGCACCAGCCAATGTCATGGTGCCAGAAGCAGCATAGCTTTGTATAATTCTTGTATCAAAGTACCAATTCCAATGACGCCACCGCATCCGACAACCATTCCAATATCCAGCAGCATTTTGAGGGTTTGCACTAAGACCCGAGCATGAAACAATGTGAGATGTCGCATCGTTGGCTGTAGTACGAAAAAAACCACTATTTGGATACCGAGCAATGCGCATGAGCATAGTATTGACATAAAGATTCTCGATCGGAGTGCTCATCGTGGCAGAATATACGCCAGCACGACCAGTCCAGGGTGTCCATCCAACAATACGCTGTGATCCACACATAACGGGCCGATTTCCAGTGCCATATGCTCCCATTTCTCTCCCGCTACCAAGCGATAAACCACCTTCACGAAATACATCACCTCTTTTAAGCATGATTTTATCACCCGATACTACTTTTGTTAGAGCATAGCCAACCGTTTTAAAGGGCGTGCTTTCACTCTCACCATTAAAACTATTATCCCCAGAAACCGAAACATACAAGGTTTTGGCAGGGACAGAAACAGCCATTGCTACAAGCACTATCGCACAGGATGCACAGTGTAGAGAGGGGTGCATAAGTGCCTCTTGAAAAAAAAGGTTAGTCCAAGGAATAATTTTTAAAATACGTCATCTGCCATCGCTGCTCTTTTGTTTCCTCCATTTAAAACATCAAACTTCCGTAGATATTCATACATAGTGTATTTTATGATTTCTTTTTAAATTTTCAATCTGGCAGATATCACCTCTTTAACAAGGACCGTGTCATGAAGTTTTTTGGCAAACTCCTGTTTATAGCAATGGCGTCATCCCTTCTTGTAGTATCATGCGCACGAATGGAAAAACTTGGGCCTCGCTACGATGCCAAACAATGTCCTTTTTGCACCCAAGCTAAAGGCGTTTGCGCCACATGCCATGGAACCACAGCGTGCAGCTTTTGCAAGGGAACAGGCAAACGAACAACAATCTCAGCCGAATTATCCGACAAACAAATGCCCACAGCTACCTATACCGAAGTATGCCCCTATTGCAAAGGATCGGCCAAATGCACGCTGTGTGATGCGACTGGCAAATGCTGGCCATGTCATGGAACTGGCGCCATTGAATCGTGGGATTTTTACGCAGCTCATCAACACAAAAAGAGTAATTAAAAAAGGAAGTTTATATGAATAACAAACCAGTATGTCTTATTATCCGCGACGGTTGGGGCAAAGGAAAAGACGAACCATCAAATGCTATTTACATGGCTAAAACTCCCTTTACCGATGCCTACGAAAAAGAAAACCCAACAACCCTTGTCGAAACATCGGGCTTGTCTGTTGGGTTACCACGGGGGTACATGGGCAATAGCGAAGTTGGACATCTTAATATTGGCGCCGGAAGAGTTGTATATCAGAGTCTTACCCGCATTGATAAATCAATCGAAGATGGCGATTTTTTTACCAATGCAAATCTTCTGAAAGCTATCGATACTGCCACAGCACGCAAGAGCACCATACATCTTATAGGACTTATCCAAGAAGAAGGAGTACATTCGGTAACTCGTCATTGTCATGCACTTCTTAAGCTTTGCAAACAGCACAACTTCTCTAATGTTCTGGTTCATGGTATCTCCGATGGTCGTGACACCGCCCCAAAATCTGCTCTCGAGCATTTTACTTTTTTACAAAAGGGTATCGACGAAATCGGTATTGGCCGCGTTGCAACAGTTATTGGTCGTTACTATGCCATGGATCGTGATAATCGATGGGATAGAACCCAACTTGCCTACGACTCTCTTATGAGCGGCACAGGAAAAAAAGTTTCTTCCTGGAAAGAAGCTATCGATTCTGCCTATGCAGAAAAAGTCAACGACGAATTTATTAAGCCTTGCACTATCAATTTTTCGGGTATTAAAGACGATGATGTTATTATATTCTTTAATTTCCGCTTCGATCGTACCCGTCAACTCACCAAGGCATTTGTAGAAAAAGATTTTGGCGATTTTCCTGTTAGGAAAAACAATATCCTGCTTGTTGCCATGACTCACTATTACGATAATGGTAATTTTTTGGAAGTATATCCAGAAATGGAAAACGATAACCTTTTAGGCGGTGTTCTTGCCAATGCGGGTTTAAAACAATTACGCTGCGCTGAAACAGAAAAGTATGCTCATGTTACGTTCTTTTTTAACGGCCAGCTTAATGACCCCTTTAGCAATGAAGACCGCATTCTTGTCAGTAGCCCAAAGGTTGCAACCTACGATTTACAACCCGAAATGAGCGCCTTTGAAGTACGCGACAAACTGGTTGAAGCAATCAACAGTAAAAAATATGATGTGATTATCACCAATTTTGCCAATTGCGATATGGTTGGCCATACCGGCTTTTTCGATGCGATTATTAAAGCTGTCGAAACAGTCGACTTGTGTGTCAATGATGTCGTTCAAGCAGTGCGTGCGCTCGGTGGTGTATGTATTCTTACAGCCGATCATGGCAATGCCGATCAAACCCAGCTTCCCGATGGCTCTCCCATGACCGCACACACAACCAATCCTGTTCCCCTTACTATTGTTGGAGCGGGTTCGCGCACGGTTCGCGCCAATGGCAAGCTCGCCGATATTGCGCCTACCATGCTCGATCTTTTAGGCATTGCAAAGCCAGCCGACATGACCGGCGAATCGTTGCTCGTGTAACCATGAAAGTTGCACTTTGTCAGTTTAACCCTCGTGTGGGTGATTGTAGAGGAAATGCTGAGCGCATCATGGAAATGGTTCGCTCGTACTCACAATCAGGCGCCGAACTCTTTGTTTTTCCAGAATTATGCATTCAGGGTTATCCTCCCAAAGATCTTCTTACTACACGCATTCTTGAGCAAACAACACATCACGCACTAGAATTGCTGTGTGATTTTTCAAAAACGATTCCTACCTGCGGTTTATGCATTGGTACTGCAACCTATCACACCTGTAAACCAGGCAGAGGCCTTTACAACAGTGCTGTACTTATCGAAAATGGCAGCATCCTCTTTACGCAAAACAAAACGCTCTTGCCAACCTACGATGTATTTGATGAGACTCGCTATTTTGATCCGGCTCCCGCTCGCAGGTGTTTTGTTTTTCATGGTGAACACCTTGGCATCACAATTTGTGAAGATGCGTGGAACAGTGCCGACACATCCGATCCTTTGTATGCGCATAATCCTGTTGCCGAACTATGCGCTCAAGGCGCTACAATTCTTGTCAACCTTTCTGCTTCTCCTTTCCATATGGGCAAGCAACGCGCACGCAGCCACCTAATGGCCATGCATGCAAAAACCAATGCTGTTCCCTTTATCTTTGTAAATCAGGTTGGAGGAAACGACGACCTTATTTTCGATGGCGCATCACTCTGTATAAGCAGTAATGGTTCTATCATTTCCGCTGCCCCCTCTTTTAAGGAAGCCGTGATTGTTACCAACACCACTTCGCACACAACTCAATCTCTTGAGAGCTTGCCCTTCGATTCCATTGAGCAGGTGCACGATGCCCTTTGTTTGGGAATTACCGATTATGTGACCAAATGTGGCTTTACAAAAGGACTTATTGGATTATCAGGAGGAATAGATTCTGCTGTTGTTTGTGCACTTGCAGTACAAGCACTAGGCCCACAAAATGTTGTTGGCATCACCATGCCGTCGCGGTATAGCTCAGAAGGAAGTGTCAACGATTCGTTAATTCTTGCAAAAAATTTACATATCGCCATCGAAACAATACCCATAGAGCCACTGCACACATCATTTACCGAAACAATGCTTCCGCTCTTTGCGGGCACCCCATCAAATCTTGCAGAAGAAAATGTACAGGCACGTTTACGCGGAACAATTCTTATGGCGTATTCAAATAAATTTGGCCATCTGCTTTTAACAACGGGCAACAAGAGTGAAATGGCCGTTGGCTATTGTACTCTGTATGGAGACATGAATGGCGGCCTTGCCGTAATCGCCGACCTTCCAAAAACCCGTGTGTACGAACTTGCACATTATATCAATCGAAGCAAAGAAATTATTCCTTTAGCAACTATCCAAAAGCCACCATCTGCAGAATTACGTCCCGATCAAAAAGATCAGGATACTCTGCCGCCCTATGAAACTCTCGATGCAATTTTAGAATTGCTCATCGAAGATGGATTAACATCTACGGAAATTATCAAACAAGGTTTTGATGCAACTACTGTCAACTTTATTACCACAGCAATCCGCATTTCCGAATACAAGCGCCGTCAAGCTGCTCCAGGACTTAAAGTAACATCGAAAGCTTTTGGGATTGGCCGTCGTTTTCCTATTGCTTCCCAGTACGAACTCTAATAGTAGGTTACCATTCGAAAGTATATTTCATGGCCACACTTGTTTTAAGTATATCGGCGCTCTATCTAGGAATAACGCTTCTGTTATTACGCGGCCTTTTAAAAACCGCAAAAACAACTCAGCATAAACCCTTCCAGCATTCTTTTTCGATTGTTATTGCTGCCCATAACGAAGAAGAAACCATTGTCGATTGTCTCAATTCGGTTTGTAATCAAACTATTAACGCGAGCAGATTTGAAGTCATCGTTGTAAACGATCGCTCCACCGATGCCACGGCACAACGCATAGCAGAATGTATGCTTAGGTTTCCTAACCTCTGCACCATATCCATCACCCATACAGAAAAAACTATTGCTCCTAAAAAGCATGCTGTTCTAAAAGGGATTGCCGCTGCCCATAATCCAATAATTGTATTTACCGATGCAGATTGCAGAGTTCCAGCTACCTGGCTTGTAAGCATTGACACGTGCTTAGCTCCAGAAGTCATGCTTATGCAAGGCATAACCAAACATGTGCAATTGCCCTCAATGAATCCGGTTTTTTTTAGGATGCAAGCTCTTGATTTTTGTTCTCATGGCATAATTGCTGCTGCTGGTATAGGATGCAGTATTCCCATCAACAGCAATGCCAATAACATGGCATTTAGAAAAAGCGCCTTTGATACCATAGGCGGCTATGGTGGAAACGAAAAAGTTGTTCTTGGGGATGATGATTTACTCGTGCAAAAGATTTCTTCTTTGGGGAAAAAGGCACTTTTGTTTAATACCGATCCTTCGGGCAGTGTTGTAACACTTCCAACTAAAACAATAGGGGAACTTTTTGAGCAACGCAAAAAATGGGGTTCTGTAGCGGTTCATTATGGTCCTCAACAGCTTGCGCTGCTCGGAACGATTTTTTGTTTTTATGCGCTTTTAGCTTTTTTACTTATCGCATCTATTGTATATCCTGCTTGGATAATTTGGGCCTTTTGTATGCTTGGCGTAAAAGTACTCGGCGAATTATTTCTTTTATGGCCCGGCACAAAAATATTTAATGCACAAGATTTACGAGCAGTCATTATTCCTTCATCGATTTTGCATTTGCCAATGGTGCTCATAGCAGTAGTTATGGGTACGTTTTTTAAATTCGATTGGAAAGGTCAGAAATTCAAAAGAACTCTTAAGTGACTCTTTTTTTTCGATTTTATACCAAAGGAAATTCTATGACAATTCAAGAAGCTATATCGCTTTTAACGCATAAGAATCACTTGACAGTAGAAGATACTCAAGATGCTTTTCGTGAAATCATGAATGGGCAAGCGTCCCCCGCCCAGATCGGTGCCTTTATTGTTGCACTGCGCATGAAAGGTGAAACCATCGAGGAGATCACCGGTGCCGTAATGGTCATGCGCGAAAAAGTAACCCGCATTATCCCCAGCAGTACCAAATACCTAATCGATACCTGCGGAACCGGCGGGGATGGTTCTAACTCCTTTAATATTTCTACCGCTACAGCGTTTGTTGCTGCTGGTGCAGGGGCACTCGTTGCCAAACATGGTAACCGATCTGTTTCCAGTCGCTGCGGAAGCGCCGATGTGCTTGAATCTCTTGGTGTCAACGTAACCATTTCTCCCGAGCTTGTAACGCGCTGCATCAATGAAATTGGAATAGGCTTTTTATTTGCGCAAACGCTCCATGGAGCCATGAAATTTGCTGCTGGCCCTCGCAAAGAAATAGGAATTAAATCGATTTTTAATATTCTGGGTCCTCTTACCAATCCTGCTTTTGCCCCAGGACAAGTACTTGGAGTTTTTTCACCAGACTTAACAAATGTTATGGCTCATGTGCTGCGTAATGTTGGAACGCAAAGGGCATTTATCGTACACGGCAAGGATGGCTTGGACGAAATTTCAATAACATCCGAAACATTAATTTCCGAACTTTGTAATAATACGATTACAAGCTATACAGTTACTCCTTCGCAATTTGGCTTTGAGCTTGCTTCCAAAGACTCTTTACTGGGTGGATCTGCCCAAGATAATGCATGTATCATCAAGGCCATTTTCGACGGACAAAAAGGAGCACCTCGAGATATCGTGGTGCTTAACGCGGGTTTTGCATTAGTAGCCGCAGGCATTGCTCAATCACCCCAAGAAGGAATACAGCGTGCAATGAAATCTATCGATTCTGGTTCGGCCCGTACAAAACTTGAGGAGCTTGTTTTATTAACAAATAGTTAATTTTTTCGATCTCATTCTTTAACAACGAAGTCTGTATGAAATCCTATGGTGATGGAACTAAACTTTTTGTTTCAACGTTGCGGCCATTTCTTTTGTAAGTGTTTTAAATCGCACAAGATGAACCGAAACGCCCACTGCTATAAGACCCACGGCAACTTTCATCCAAAAAATATGCACAATAAATACTGCAGAAATTGTGATGGTTATCCACAAAAACACAAGTGCCGAAATTTTGGCTTTTTTAGGTATAGCGCGAAATTGAAGGTATGATTTTATATAAAAACCAAAAATTTTATGATTTACAAGCCAAGCATGCTTTTTTGGAGAACTTTTAAGAAAACAAACTGCAGCAAGAATTAGAAACGGAGTTGTTGGCAAAAGAGGAACAAAGATCCCTGCTATGCCTATTCCCAAGACACAATAGCCGGCACATAGATATAGAAATTTTTTCATAGTTAACACGCCTGGCTTAAAATATAGTTCATTATGTCCTTATTAAATAGAGTCTTTTAGAGCTTTTTGTATTTTTCTATTCATGTATATGATCGTTCGCATGTATTTTCTAGCACGCAGACCTCACGTGAGCGCTTAACTATTTTTTAAAAAGATTACTACAATGAATAATTTACAAGGTACGCTTCCAGAGTATCCTTACATTGAGCTCTATAATGATTCCCTTAAAGTGATCATCTATCAACCCGACGCCAATAATGGTTATTATCGAGGGTCACGATTTGACTGGGCGGGAATGATAGGCCCGGTAACGTATAAAGGCCATTCCTTTTTTAGCCATTGGGCCCTTCCCCATAATCCCCTTAATCCCGAACACGGGATTGGACCTGTAGAAGAATTTGGTGTAGATAGCGCCTTAGGCTACGACTCTACTGCACGTGGTGATACCTTTATTAAAATTGGCGTTGGCAAACTGATACGACCAGTCGATAGGGAAAAGTATTTTTTTGGGCACCGTTATACTATTCAGGAGCCGGAGCAATGGGATATCGCCCACACTGATACATCCATTTCTTTTACCCAAAATTTATCCGACGAAAAAGGATGGGGATATAGCTATGTCAAAACAATTATGCTTGATAACAATGTCATTACCATAAAGCATGATCTTAGAAATACAGGGTTGCATAAAATTAAAACCGACGTTTACACGCACAATTTTATCGCCATCGATAACGAACCCATTAACGAACATTACCAAGTCACCTTTGGATTCATGCCACCTCTCACCCGGGCCATTATCGATCGATTTGCCAGCTACGCATCTTTACACGATAATTGTATTACGATCACCAAACAAGTTGATGGAAAGCCGCTCTTTGCCACGTTCGATGGGTTAACCAAGAGCATTGCGGAAAATTATGCAAAGGTAGAAAATCTTCTTACAGGGGCATCAATAACAATAGAGGGCTCTCATGCGCCCGATCAATATCGGTTTTGGGCTTGCACATCGGCGATATGCCCGGAGCCTTTTATTGCAATTGATGTAAACCCAGGAGAAGCGTTCTCCTGGGATACAAAATTTACATTTGAAAGTAGGTGATAAACTTACGGCATTTTTAATACCCGCTAAAAAGTCTTGCCCTATCATCAGATTGCCCATTATGTGCTGTAAACACATGCTTAATTCCTGGCACATGCGCAACAGTTACTATTGATGCTATGCGTTGCTAATACTGTTGTAATTTTTTGTGGATCGATCTTTAAAAGTTTCATTTCGCGAATATCCGTTGCGCTATTAACGCCAGCGTCGATAGAAATAAATGTTCCGTCTTCATTGGGAATGAGAAACAAGTCCGATATACCTGTTTTAACTTCATATCCAGAAGGCAATCGCTGAGATGTTTCTATAAGAGAAAATCGTTTCATTTCCATGTTAAACTGTATACCAAGAAGAGCCACAGCACCAACAATAAATATCACCACAATTCCCGTAATGATCAATAAAGATTTTACCGTTTTATTCATCTCAATGCTCCATTTTGTATTTATAGTTTTGGTTTTTTATGGTTTATCGCTTTTGTTAACTTACATGAAGTAAGCCCAGCAGTATTTCAAGGAATCCGGTCATTTCATCCTTAATGCACCGAGTGGGTTACATCGAAAAAATGGGAACTGGCATCAATAGGATCAAAAGAAGAATCTATACAGCGGGTCAACCAAAAAAGGCTCCTGGCAGATCATAGAATAGGGATTGCCGAAGGCTTCGGTATCAAGATTAAAAAGGGTGGTATCATAAAATGAAAAATGCATCTGAATCACAGATTATTTTCTATCTAGCCGAAGATGGTACAATTAAGCTCGATGTACCGTCAGAGGACAAAACGGTCTGGCTGACACAAGCGCATATGGGTGATTGTGTTTCTGTTTTGCTCCCCGAAGATGACGCGAAGTTTACTAAGGTAACCTATAACTATTATGAGCAATTGAATGGCTCTACCTATCTTAAATCACTCGGAATAGGCTATCATTTTTATCAAGACAAATATACATATGCTTTTAATAAATTCTTTTCACAATCGAGTTCTCATGAAGAATAACCTCACTTTGCAGAGATTCTTTCAATCTGTATTTGCTCTGTCTCTTTTTTTATCAACTACAACTTTGGGGATACCTTTCGATAATCCATTTGGCACGGCCCAACCAACCAATTTCATATACGTTTCTCCGTCTGGGTTGAATGCGAACGATGGCACCATCAATTCGCCCAAACAAACCATTCAGGCTGCTCTCAATAGTTGTATACCAGGTACAGCCATAATGGCAAAAACGGGAATCTATAACGAAAATATTTCTATATCGAAAAGTGGAACCGCCAGCGCTCCCATCTGGATTCTCTCGACAGATGGTATAGGTAGTGCATCCATCGTGCCATTAACTTCACAAAGTACCATTCAAGGGTATGGCATTAATTATATGATTATACAGGGATTTGCCATTACCGCGCCGCATGCGGCAGGCGGCGATAACGATGGAATCAAAATGGCGCAGGTCACTGATGACTACTCCAAACCCAATTCACATATCGCCATTCTCGATAACATAATCCGTAGTCCAACCGATGGATTTTGTACCATCAAGATCAGCCAAATTGATAATTTGTATATTCTGAGAAACCAACTTTTCGACTCGGAAGTCGACATCGATTTAGTTGCCTGCCAAAAATCTGAAATTGCCTATAACTTTTGCAGCCATTCGGGAATCAATAATTCTTATGGGATTTACGAAAAGGGTGGATCATACGACATTACTGTTCATCATAATTATGTAAATGGTTCAAAATTCGGTATATTTTTTGGTCAGTCAAGCGCTTCGTATACCTGCTGGTCCGCGTGCATGGGAAGCTAAAAACATTACCGCCCACAATAATATTACGCACGATAATGTGAGTCAGGGTTATTCTTTTCAAGCGGCTGTTGACAGTCGCCTCTACAACAGTTGTGCCTACCGGATTGGATGGAGTCCGGTAACTGCCAACAACAATGCAGTTACACAAATGTCGGATGGTACATATGTCCCGCTGCTGTATTCCGCGCGCGATACCGTTTATAATTGCTCATTCGACAAGGCTTCATGGTTTTATGCAGACTCTTTGGACACTATGGCTGTTACTGCAACTAACATCGTTCCCCTGCGCATGCTGACAGGAGATGCCGGCAACAATTCATGTTCGGGAGGATTTGCCATTATTTCCTCGAATGCAGGAAGAGATACCCTCAACATGGTCTCCGGAATGGGCATAACCGAGTTTACCGATTTTTCCTTGACTAACGATGTGGTCACTTTTGCAGGCTATGGATTTGGATCCTTTGCCGATATTATGGCGGTATGTACACAGGTGGGTCCGCATGCAGTATTTAACCTTACCGACAGTAGTTCCCTTTGGATCGACAATGTCAACAAGAGCCAATTTACTGCTACTAATTTTATCATTAAAACCACATCTCTTATCAAACGTTCGGGTTCATTAATCACGGAGCACCGTGAGCCAAGAGTAACCATCGGGAGAGAGGTTATAAAATTTACAGAGTGCAATAGTTATATGTCAAGTATTAGAATATTCAATCTTCGCGGGATGCTTTTGGCTACGGTCCCAATAATCAGCAGTGCTGCACAATGGAACCCAAACGCTTCCGCTACACATTCGGGAGTCTATATAGCAGTATTTATGAGCAAAGACAAGAGAGAATATTCAGTGAGCCTAAGAATTCCATAGCATGCATCTGAAAGGCCAAAAACGAGATACGATAATACCATAAAAATACCAGAATAGAATCTCCGAGAAGGATTCCCCTTACCAGAAAGTAAAAGCGCCATTGTTTCACAATTGACTGCGGCAGCCCCCAAAATTCAATACGGTAAGCTGTAATGTTATCTCTTTCGAAATTGCTTGATGGCCTTAAAAAAGCATTGTTCGATTTAATCGCTTAATCTTAATGCTTCGCTTGATATCCTCGCACTATACCTTCTTTTAGAAATTATCTTAAAAAATTCTGAAACTATTTGTGCAGGTGTGAGAAATTTTGAGGGATATTTCCGGCCGTGGTACTCCAAATCAACCCTCACGATCATTAAAACATACCGCACACCAAATATCCACCCTTCTATATCCGTAAAATTTGGGATCTCTAAAGATTTATTTCTGATCCAATACTTCGCATGGTAGCAGAGATACGAAGAATTAAACCCAAGAGATTAACGTTTAACAATTTTATTGTTTATGCATATATCAAGTGCCCTTCTGTTTTGCAAGGAGAACGATCAATCATTTAAACAAAGGTATAGATAGTATGACTCAGCCCAATTCATTGGTTTACCCACCCAAACAGGCTCTTTTTGGTTCATCCTTTATAGCGTCTTCGGATCACTACACCAAGCTTTACAAAGAAAGTATCGAAAACAATAGTGCTTTCTGGGAAAAGCAAGCACGCGAGCTCATTTATTGGCAGCACGATTTTCAATGCGTAAGTGATTGCGATTTTAGAGAAGGCCTTTCGTCTTGGTTTTTGGGAGGCAAACTCAATGTCTGCGAAAATGCTGTTGACAGACATGTAACAACCAAGGGCGATCAGGTTGCGCTTATTTGGGAAGCCGATGAGCCCGGGACAGAAAAGCGGATTACCTATAAGGAGCTCTTGCGTGAAGTATCCCGGCTTGCCAATGTTTTGAGGAATAATGATATTCGTAAAGGAGACCGCGTTGCCATCTATATGCCTATGATACCCGAAGCTGTGTACGCAATGCTTGCGTGTGCACGCATTGGAGCAGTACATTCTGTTGTATTTGCAGGGTTTAGTGCAGAATCTCTGCGCGACCGCATCAACGATTCGCATTGTAAAGCTGTTATTACTGCCGACGAAGGCGTGAGAGGGCACAAAATTATTCCACTCAAGCGTATGACCGACGAAGCGGTGATCGGGTGTCCGAGCGTTAAAGTTGTATTTGTAGCAAAGCGAACGGGTAACAAGGTTCCGTTTTATCCTCATCGGGATATTTGGTTGCAAGAAGCAATGGCTGCAGAGCGCCCTTATTGCCCAGCCGAACACATGGATTCGGAAGACACCCTTTTTCTACTTTACACATCGGGAAGCACTGGCAAGCCAAAAGGCATCGCGCATACAACCGGAGGATATGCTGTATTTGCTGCTCTTACGCATAAATATGTTTTCGATTATAAACCGGGTGATATTTATGCGTGCGTTGCAGATATCGGTTGGGTAACCGGACACTCATATGTTGTGTATGGCCCTTTACTTAACGGAGCGACAACGGTTTTGTTCGAAAGCATCCCAACTTATCCCGATCCTGGCAGGTACTGGGAAATGGTTGACAGACTTCAAGTTACGCAATTGTATACTGCTCCAACGGCAATTAGAGCCATTCAGCGAGAGGGCGATGAATGGGTTAAAAAATATAAGCGCACTTCTTTGCGAATTTTGGGTTCGGTTGGTGAACCTATTAGCCCGGAAACCTGGCGCTGGTATCATGACGTTGTGGGAAACTCTCAATGTTCAATTGTAGATACCTATTGGCAAACCGAAACAGGCGGGATTCTTATTAGCCCCTTACCGGGAGCCACAACAACCAAACCAGGATCAGCAACATTACCGTTTTTTGGTATAGAGCCCGTCCTCCTTAACGAAGGTGGAGAGGAAATACAAGGCAACAATGTATCGGGTCTTTTGGCACTCAAGAAGCCGTGGCCAGGAATGGCACGTACTATACAAGGAGACCATCAACGTTTTTTTGCAACGTATTTAGAGCCTTTTAAAGGATATTATCTCACCGGCGATGGGGCACGTCGTGATGAAGACGGCTATTATTGGATTACTGGTCGCGTTGACGATGTGATAAATGTTTCAGGGCATCGTATTGGCTCTGCAGAAGTTGAAGCGGCTTTGGTTACACACTCTTCCTGTTCAGAAGCTGCGGTGATTGGATTTCCTCACGACATTAAAGGGGAGGGGCTCTTTGCATATGTTATTCTTAAAGCCGATTACAAAGAAACCGATGCCATTGTGGGGGAACTACGCAATGAAGTTCGTCATCATATTGGGGCCTTTGCAACTCCTGACCAAATTCTTATCGTTCCCGGTTTACCCAAAACACGATCAGGCAAAATCATGCGAAGAATTTTAAGAAAAATTGCAGCGGGCGATGTTTCGGATCTGGGAGATATCAGCACTCTTGCTGATCCTGGGATTGTAGAAAAGTTGGTTGAATTGAGATCGGCTTTAAACTAGCTTTTATCAATATTTTATACATACTATCCTGCAAGCCATCTTGTGGGATAGTACTATAAAGCTTGGGATAATTTTCTAAACCTGCAACCAGTGTATCTCAATTTGATATATCATTCTTAATAATTGCTCTTTTTTTACGAGCAATAATAATTCTCAATAAAGGTACCTGCAAAACTCCCGAAGGCACTTGGACCCTTCGACATGCTCAGGGACCAATACCTCAGTGCCCGCTTTCTAATACGCTGATTTTATAAAACAGCCCTACCCTGAGTTTGGGGCCCCTGAGCTTGCCCAAGGGTGGAAGAGTACTTTTAAATGAGTTTTGCAATTACCTCAGGAATACAATTATTTATTATTTCATCGTTCTTGCAAACTCCTGAACCGCAGAAGCTCCTTATTTCTCAGATGTTTTATGGCACAACTATTGCATCTTTACATTTATTATTATTCTACTATTAATCATTTAATTTGGAGGTTTATATGATGTCTCCTGTAAAAGTGTTTCTAACGTTTACTATTTGTCTCGCTGCCTTTGTACCGTCAGCTCGTGCAGGCGAAATAGATACCTGTTCAGCTATGAAAGCAGCCATGAAACCTGATCGCCAATATGGCTATCTGAGCGTTGGTACCACATGGTTTGCAAACGATGATCTAAATGCCAAACTTAAGAGTTCAGCTTACTCTTCTTTCAAGAGCAATGCTTTAACTTTTTCCATAAGCGACCACAAAGAGTACAAACGTCTTATTTTTGAAAGTCCTCTCTCTCTCCATTTTTGGAAAGACAATGTCGATTCCGGAATAAGAACGTCTCTTTTTAGCAGTGATTTACTCTGGAACACAGGATTTAATGTGCTTCCTTCTAACCTTCCTGCGATTCTTTTTCCAGAGCTTGGGTTGGGGCTTGGCTTTAACCTTATGCGAATTAGATCTGATTCAAAAACATTGGCTACAATTCTAACCACAACAGAACCAAATTCTCTCTTGTGGCAAGGATCATTTCTTTTCAATGTTGGAATAGGTTCGGATCTTATTGTGGCCGCTGCTGATAGAAACGCGGGGTTAACCATCGGCATTCGCGCAGGATATACTCTCGATATTTACACTGCAAAGCATTGGTACTCAGATGGTGTGACAATTTCAGATGTACCATCGTTGCCGCATAATGGGCCTTATGTACGAGTGATCCTAGGAGGATGGGGCGAGAAGAAACCTATGAAATGTGATATGAAACCAAGCACCTAAGAATCAGCTAAAGCGGTTCATTTGCAGTAAAGAACAGCTATTGCCTTGCTAAAGGCAGTAGCTGTTGGATGCTGATAAAAAATGTGCTCAAGTGAATCTCAATAAGGAAATTTTTATACCCTATATAAAGTATCAACCAAGAAGAAATTCAACCTTGTTTTCGAGTAAGCTTGACAATATGTCTTTGTAATCTTGATTTAACATCGTATCTCCCTGATAGCGAAAAAACCTCTTGCGTTAGATCCCATACACAGGCAAATGCCTCTGATTTTGAAATCTTGACTGGTGCTTCTGTTTGCTTTGCATTATTTCTGAAAATGTGTATTTCTTTTTTATCCAGGTTCAAAAGAGCGCTCCTCTGCCCAGCATATTTTTCAAATAGATTATCTTTTTGATAGTAAGGAGTAAAATTTGGAGAGTATTGAAACAATGGTCAAAAATGATCTCAAGCGGTCACGTCTTATTCTTTAACATGCGCCTTTTTGCTCTGATTCAAAAGCACTTGGTCGGTGCGGTAGAGGCGTCGGGCGAGTTCGCGGGCGATATTGAGGACGAGGATTGAAAAGAGTTCTTTATCGGTTTTAAAAGTATCCATGAGAATTTGTTTACTAATTACAAGAATTTCGGTGGGATCGATTGCAATGACGGATGCGCTATGATTAAGGATGCCGATCATTGACACTTCGCCAAGACAATTGCCAGGGCCAAATTCTGCAACTTCAAACGGTTCGGAATCAATCCCTAAAACAACTTTTACTTTACCTTGCAAAATAACAAGAAGTTCTTTACCGGGGGTGTTTTCGCGAATTATGGTTGCACCAGCAGCATATTCAAGAATTTCACATTCGTTCGTTATTTGGCGAAGGTTTTCGTCGGATAACCCAGCAAAAATGGTAACATTTTTGAGAATCGGAAGAAGAATTTCATTATCTATTTTCATGCAATGGCATCCTTATTAAAGCCAACCAGACGGAACAATACACAAAATCGTTGCCCGTTTTAGGATCCGATACTTATAAAATTACTGTGCTCCTGCGCACGATGCAAATAATACCTATTCCGCTATCGGCGACGACGATCATTTACTCGCACAATATGCGCGCCAAGTGCATTAAGTCGTGAATCGATAGCATGATAACCCCGGTCGATTTGACCAATATTCTGAATAATGCTTGTACCATCTGCTGCAAGAGCCGCAATGAGCAGCGCCATTCCAGCTCTGATATCCGGCGATGCCATAGTACACGCTCCAAGAGCTGTGGAGCCCGAAACAACCACCCTATGCGGATCGCACAGCACTATCTGTGCACCCATGTTGAGAAGCTTGTCAACAAAGAAAAGTCGCGCCTCGAACATCTTCTCGTGAATAAGGCACGTTCCCTGACATTGGGTAGCCACAACAACCATAATGGAAATGAGGTCGGCAGGAAAGCCGGGCCACGGAGCGTCATCGATGCGAGGCATTGCATTGCCAAAATCTTTTTTAATACAAAGTTTTTGACTTGCAGGAACAAAAATGGTTTTCTGTTCGTGGTTTGTTTCTACTTCTACACCAAGTCGCTTAAATTGAAACAGGATCATGCGCATAACAGGAATGTCGATATCGGTAATGGTGAGCGCAGAACCCGTTGCGGCTGCCAAACCAATAAAGCTTCCAGCTTCGATATAATCGGAACCAATAGTATGCGTTGCTGCAACAAATGAGTTTCTGCCCTTTACACTAAGAAGATTTGAGCCAATCCCTTTAATGCTTGCACCTAGGGAAACCAAAAAATGACACAAACCTTGCACATGCGGTTCAGATGCAGCATTGGCGATCGTGGTTGTTCCCTTGGCACCGGCTGCCGCAATGAGCGCATTTTCGGTTGCGGTTACCGATGCTTCGTCAAGATATATATCGGTTCCAACAAGCCCTTTGGGTGCAGCAAGCGAAAATGAAGTTACGGGGGTTCCCTGGGTGCTTGTCGAACGACTAATTGTCAACTCTGCCCCAAGCGCACACAATGCATGAAAGTGCGTGTCGATTCTCCGTCTGCCAATAGCATCTCCACCCGGTTGATGAATGATAGCAGAACCCGTTCGGCATAAAAGCGCAGATGCAAATAATATTGATGCTCGAATTTCTGAGGCAAGCCCAACTGGTAGCACCGATGACACGATATGTGTGGCTTGTATGGTAAGTTCGTTATTTACAATATCGGAAACCGTTGCCCCAAGCTCCGAGGCAATTAAGCACATGGCGCGCACATCCTGAATGTCGGGAACGTTAGCAAAACAAACTGGTTCTTTAGATAGAAGTGCGGCAGCGACAAGGGGCAATGCTTCGTTTTTATTGCCCATAACACGTATTGAGCCCGATAATTTCGGTTTGCCTTCAACGGTAAAATAGCTCATGATTTTCCAAGGGGGTATACTGCATACAGAAATGGGAAGCGCACTATGCGCTTCCCATTATAAAAATAACCAATCGAAACTTATTTCTTGGCAACAGCAGGGATTTTTACACCCTTTGGTATTCCCTTGAAACCAGTAACAACAGTCTTGATTCCCGCATCATTCATTTCCTCTTCGGCGCGAATGAGTGGGTTATAGTTCTGAAGGTTGCGTTCGCCATTAGGAGCGCCAGCCTTAAACCATACGCGAGGCGATACCATACCGTACATAAGAGGAAGATACGGCAAAAATTCCGATGATCCTTCTGTTGATCGATGCGAGAAGAAAGCAGAAAAGCCACCCTTGGCAATATTTTCGAGCGCAGCTTCTAACGAAGCAACGCCAATTGCTTTGCAATCTGCAACGACCTTAGCAAGATCACCACGAGCATCCAAAAATGATTTGACAACCTTAGCATCTGCAACACCAAGGGTAATTTCGGAAGCTAAACGAGTTTCGGTAAACGTTCCTGCCTGGTTAAGCTTAATAAGAACGGCATTTCCTGCACGATCCTTACGATCTTTACCGCACAAAAATGGAATAACATAGCGCATTTGAGTAACTGCTAAATCGTCGAGAACAATTTGAACGCGATCACCAAAACGAGCATTCATAAGCTTATGTGCTTCTACGTCATTTTCGGAACCAGGATCTTCCATGGTAACGAAATTTGGTGCACTATTAACAACTTTTCCATCAAAATCGATAAGTTCTTCGCGGCTTTTTTCGCCAAGACCAGAAAAGCGCATATTGTAACGACCAGCTTTAATGAGCTCTTCGCCTTTTTGAACTTCGGAAAATGCATTATCGGTTCCGATTGCGTAATCTGTTTCTTTAAGTCCAAGCTGCTGTGCACATTCTTTAATGCGGTTAAGACCTTCGAAATTATCTTTAACAGGGAAAACAAATCCACGTTCTTTGGCTGTTCCTGTTGGTAAACCATCGCGTACCAGGTTCTTTTCGAACTGGCGGAAAAACTTTGTACCTGTGGTAAAAACACCCTTCACCGATTTTTCGTTCATAGCAAAGAAAAACATTTCCTGAATATCTTGTTTTGTTCCAGGAACATGTTCGCCACCACATACCATATTAAACGCAATATTTGGCATGTTGAATGTTTTTTGACCCTTAGCAGCAAAAATTTCCCATGCTTTGTATCCCGACGCCTTAAGCAAGGTCTGAAAAAATACTGTTGAGGAAGCAAGAGTTGCATTGCCACCCCAGATTTTCTTATTAGGACCGGCACCCTTAACCATTGCAAGGTCAAATGCTTCACATGCACGAAGAATATCGGCAGGTGATTTAATTACAACCTTTTTTGGAAGAAGCGGGATAATGTTTTTTTCTATTGACTTAATGGCTTTATCGTTATCGATATAGATTGCTTCGTTTTCGCCATCGGAGGTTCCCTTTGCAATACCGTTGCGTTCTTCGATAGTATAGCTGTCTTTTCCTGCGTCAACGCGAGCGCTCATGACACCTTCGAGTGTGAAATTTGCATAGGACGAAAGAATTTCACGTCCTTTTAAGGTAAACTTGGAAACAACTACCTCTTTAGCCATGAGAACCTCCATTGTGTGTTATAAAAAGAAACCTTGAATTATAGCCAGTTTCAAAAAATACATTCCGTACGGCACCATTAAAAAAAGGGACT
This sequence comes from Chitinivibrionales bacterium, assembly GCA_038247415.1. Lineage (GTDB taxonomy): Bacteria > Fibrobacterota > Chitinivibrionia > Chitinivibrionales > WJKA01 > JBBRUX01. The sequence goes on from JBBRUX010000002.1 coordinate 40,434, forward strand.
CCACTGCGGAGCCCCTCGTTATAGTATCTAATCAGAATCGAATACATGCAAACGTTACCATTCGAGGGTTATTGCCGCCGAGGTTAATCCTGCGCCTACCGTGCAAAAAACAATTTTATCGTTACGGTGCAGAAACTTTTCTATTTCTGCAAGTGCGATAGGAATTGACGCACAGGAAGTATTTCCTACATGATCGATATTAAGGAAAAAGCGTTCGAAAGGAACACCGGACTTTTGAGCCGCAGCCTTTAAAATTCGAGCATTTGCCTGATGCGGTACAACCCAGCGAACTTCGTCTGGTAGCCACCCACTTTGAGCTATTACATCGGCAACAAGCTTTGCAAAACCGCCTGTGGCATGGCGAAAAAGTGCTTTGCCATCTAAACGAACATATGGATCTGCGGCGGTGCTATTAGCTGGAATTTCGTATCCAGGGTATTCCCGTCTGGCAAGACGCAATCCCGAAGAATCGGCAAAGAGCATCTCTTTTTTAATACGGTGTCCCTCGCTTGTGCGGGCCAGAACCGTTGCGCCTGCGCCATCACCAAAGAGGAAATAGGTATCTTTGTCTTTTTTATCGAGTAACCGTGACTGCATATCAACACCAACGCACAAAATGTTATCGGCTATACCCGCAACGAGCATTCCCTTCGCCATAGTCAATGCATACAGCCAACCCGAACAAGCAGCGTTCAAATCGAAGCACGGCACACTTGTTATACCAAGCATCCCCTGCAAAATACATGCAGTTGACGGCATAGAAAAATCGGGCGTATCGGTAGCAAGTACAATAGCTCCAATGTCCGAAGGCTTTAGTCCAGATTTGGCAATAGCCTCAACTGCTGCATGATATGCGAGTGTTGATGGTTTTTCGTCAATGTCTGCCCAGCGACGTTCTTTGATGCCTGTTACGCCAAAGATATACTCTTCGGTAATATCGGGAAATTCTTTGAGAAGATCGGCATTCGTTACAACTCGTTTTGGCAAATACGAACCAATGCCAAGTAAACTAACTTCGGTATTAAAACCCAATGAGGCAGCAGCTGGTTTTGGTTGCGCTTTTGGCGCTACGGGCTCTTGCGGAGCTGCTTCTGGTTGAGTAGCTTTTGGAGCTGTTGCCAAAAATGCTGCGTCGCTCGTTTGAATTTCGATAACGGGCGTTTCAAAGGAAACCGTGGCACTTGCAGCTTCAAGAATGCGAACAACAACACCTGCAGCCGGAGCTTCAAATTGAAATGTTGATTTTGCGCTTTCTGCTTCTGCTAAAACCGCACCCTTTACAAAGGTATCTCCCGGTTTAACGTTCCACGAAATAATTGTGGCTTCTGTTTCAGCTGCTGCTTGCGCTGGCAGTGATAGTGTTGTCGTAATCATGTGACTCACCGTAATTCTCCCATCATGGAGGTAATAGCTTCGCGAATAGTATCGATATTAGGCAAATATTGTTTTTCGAGTTCAGGTGCAAAAGGAACTGGAATATCGGGGGCGCCAATGAGACGTGGCGCTGTTTTAAGTGAAGAAAATGCCTCTTCAACAATTTTTGCAGAGAGCGTTGCCCCAATTCCCGCAGTTACCCCAGCTTCTTGAACAATTAAAAGGCGTCCTGTTTTGCGAACCGATGCAATGAGGGGTTCCAAATCAAAAGGATTTAAAATAAATGGGTTCCAGATATCCATCGAATATTTTAGCGTTGATGCCAAAGTTTGTACATGTTTAAGCATTGCGCCAAAACCAATAATGGTGATATCCGACCCCGTCGAGTACGATCGAGATTTAAAAACATTTGAAACATCGCCATCAAAGGAGATATCACCCGTGCTTGAGCCATACAGCAATTTATGCTCGAACACCAAGCATGGGTTTGGATCGTAAAATCCTGCCACAAGCGCTTCGAACGTTTCTTGTGGTGTAAATGGATACAAAAGTTTAAGACCAGGAAAACGAGACCAGAGCCCATCAAATTCTGCCGAATGAAAAGCACCAAGCGTTACGCCCCCACCACAGGGGAACCGGTATAATATTTGAGCTCCTTGATGGGCTCTAAAAAACCAGGTTCCCGCATTGAGACCAATTTGTGTAACGGCCTCAGTTCCAAAATCGGCAAATTGAAATTCTATAATAGGCTTGGCACCACATTGCGATGCCCCAAGCGCAAAACCGGCAATTCCCGCTTCGGCAATGGGCATATCCATAACGCGATGTTCACCAAATTTCTCGAATAATCCCTTGCATGTTTTAAAAGCAGACCCATACGGCCCAATGTCTTCGCCAAGCAAGAGTGCCGACGGTTCGTTTGAGAGGATATATGAAAGTGCCTGAGTAACAGCGGTATTATTTTTAGCTTTTGTTTCGGCAAATGGCTTAAGCTTTGGTATTTCTGACGAGGCAAACACTTTAATTGACGACAGTGGAAAGGTTGGTCGTCCTAATTGAGTTGCCCGACCACACGCTTCGGTTACAAGATCACGTGCAGAAGCTTCGAGAGCATCGATATCGGCAGCACTCATTGACAATTCGGTTTCGAGCACACTACGCGCCCGTGCAATTGGTTCACGCGTCATCCAAATGGTTCGTTCGGCTTCGGTTACATATTCGGCATTATCGTATACTGCATGACCTGCAAGTCGAAGCGTTTGAGATTCGAGAATATAAGGTTTGGATGTTTCCTTCATGATGTCAAGAGCATCGCACACCGACAAATACACGGCCCATGGGTCACATCCGTCAACCGTTTTGCCCAAAATGCCATACCCTAGTGCCCTATCGGATAAATTGGCACAATTATACTGGTATCGTGTTGGGGTTGAATAGGCATAATGGTTGTTTTCGATAAGAAAAAGAACGGGAATGTTGCGCACCGAAGCAATATTAACGGACTCGTGAAAATCCCCCGTTGATGTTCCACCATCACCAATAACGGCGCAACCATATACCTCTTCGTTTGCTTGACGAGCGGCATATACGCCACCAACAACCAAGGCCAACATATCACCTAAATGGCTTATCATAGGAAAGCGGCGCATGGGCACATTTCCATGATGCACATTGCCTTCTCGCGCATGAGTTATTGAACCCTCATTCGCCAAATACTGACAAAAGAGCGCAAAGAGATCGGCGCCTTGCATAACATGCGCACACAAATCGCGATGCAAAAAAGAGAGAACATCTTTACCAGGGCGAAACGGCAACCCCAGACCAATATTTGTTGCCTCGTTGCCCATACAGGGAATAACTGTACCGCGCGCTTTTCCCTGTCGATACAGCATAATAGCTGCATCATCAAATGCACGTGACAAAAGCATATAATGATACGCTAAAGGATAAAACGCTTCGCGAGACATCCGATGAGGATACCGAATAAGCGTATCTGGAGGATATAATCTCGATAATTCCGAAATAAGAGACCCCTTTACCAATAAAGTGCTTATTTGTTGAATGCGAAAATTGCGCAGCACTCAAGATCTGATGCTTCCCCGTGGAACCGCATAAGCACAGGCTTTGAAAATAAGTCATTGCGATCGCTACGGAAAGGATGATTTAGGTTAAAAATGTGTTAGGAATCTAAAACAGAGTAAGAATTTGGAAGAAGGGCTCTCTTTGGATTATTTTTAATTTCCTTTAAAGTGCCGATATTCTAATCTATATGTATTGGTCGAATGCCTCTCAAAAGAGCGTATCACCAAAAATATCGGAATTATCTTAATTGTGAGGAGGATAGCCTGCTACAGCTCTTACTTGGCCCAACACTTATCACCAAAGCTCTTTTTATCGTTGCGGTTGGTTTAACCGGCGCATTGTTTGTTTTTTCTGCCTTTACCGTGCTCTATCACCGATTTATCTACACGAGATCTGTTGTCCGCCGCTATAAAGGTCCGTATACACCTCGTTGCACCATTGTATTGCCCTGCAAAGGAATACCAAAAAATCTCGATCGCAATCTTAATGCATTTCTTTCGCAAGATTATCCCAATTACGAATTCATTTTTACGGTTGAAAATGAAAATGATCCTGCATACGCAATCATAAAAGCTGCCATCGCCAATAAACCTCAGGCTAAGATCGTCGTGGCTGGTTTAGCAACAACGTGTTGCCAAAAAAACAAGAATATGCTCGCAGCACTCGAAATCGCTACGAATCCAGAAGTGTACGTTTTTGCCGACGCCGACATAGGACCAACAGCATCATGGCTTAAAGACCTTGTACTGCCCCTTTCAGATCCTAAAACAACCATTGCCACCGGGTTTCGATGGCTTATGCCAGAAAAAGGAACGCTTGCCGAACTCGTTCACTTTTATATGAATGCATTTTTATATATACTGTATAGCCCAACCTCATACATGGGACAAGTACATGCCTGGGGTGGATCTATGGCTATTCGTAAAGCCGATTTCGAACGATGTGGTATTGCCAAGCGTTGGGCAGAAACCGCCGTCGATGATAGCAGCATGTGTGAAGAAGTGCTCAAACACAAAGGCACTTCGGTGCTTGTTCCCCTTTGTATCACGCAGACAAATGATCTCATTCAAACCGTTGGTGGCGCCATAACATGGTTTGAGCGTCAAATGATGTATTTGAAATTATACCAAACCCCTATCTGGATTGGTACCGTTCCCGTGATACTTTTTGGTATGGCCATGCAATTATGGCTCCCCATCGCGCTTATTCTCTCCTTTACCATGCATATTTCATTTTGGGATATCGGTGGAGGCGCAGCACTATCATTTTATATTTGTAAATTTGCCGGCGACATGCTTTTTCCCCTTATTGGAAAAACACCGCGATGGTTCCTGTTCTACTGCACCCAGCCAGTTTTATTATGGTGCTTTTTGGTGGCATGCTTTAGAACCATATTTACCAATACCATAACCTGGAGCGGCGTAAAATATCGTTGTAAATTAAACGGCGTTGTCACAAGCGTGCGGAGATAACGGTTATGCGCGCAGCTGTTTTTGCATCGGGAGGTGGATCTAATTTCGGTGCACTATTGGCCCGTAAAGCAGCGGGTGATTTACACATCGATTTCGCCTGTGTCATTAGTAATAACAGTGGCGCAGGGGCACTCGATCGTGCAAAAACAGCGGGCATTCCCACCTTTCACCTACCGCCTACAAAATGTGCAAGCGAAGCAGAGTATTGTTCAAAACTCTTTGCCATACTAAACGACCATGCTGTTGACATATGCATTTTAGCCGGGTATATGAAAAAGTTTCCCGATGCTTTAATTGCTCACTACTTTGGTAAAATTATCAATATTCATCCCGCTTTGTTGCCAGCATTTGGCGGCAAAGGTCATTTTGGGCACCATGTACACGAAGCCGTCATTGCAACCGGTGCAAAAGTTTCGGGGATTACGGTGCATTTTGTGGACAACGAATATGACCATGGTCCAATCATATTGCAGCAAACCATTCCCGTTCTTGATACCGATACTGCCCAATCGCTTGCCGATCGAGTGCTGAAACTCGAACATCAGTTTTTTTATGTAGCTATCGAGGCTCTTGCCACAGGAAAATTGACAATCTCAGGACGACGGGTTTTATGGCATGACTGATTCGAAAGAACTGTACGCCTTTGATGTGCTTATCGCACGAGACCGTAACGCACGTGTGGTTGGCTTAGACGAAGCCGGCAGAGGGCCTCTTGCTGGCCCGGTTGTAGCAGCAGCGTGCATACTAGATTACGATAGCGAAATACTTGCTGTCAACGACTCGAAAAAACTAACCGCTGCCAAGCGAGACATTCTCTTTGATCAGATTATCGCTAAAGCAAAGGCCTATTCTATAGCAGAAGCCTCGTGGGAAGAGATAGATTCTCTTAACATTCTTAATGCATCACTTTTGGCCATGCATCGAGCGCTTATGGCGTTGCCAAAAATATGGTCGCTTGCGCTTGTGGATGGGAACACTCCAATAACAGCACTCCCTCAACAGCAACAGCTGTGTGTTGTCAAGGGAGATGCGCAAAGTGCGTGTATCGGAGCTGCATCTATTTTAGCCAAGGTAACACGCGATCGGATCATGATCGACATGCATAGTAAATACCCAGAATACGGGTTCGACATACACAAAGGATATCCAACACCAGCGCATATTAAAATTCTCAAAGAACGCGGAATGACACCCATTCATCGCAGGTCGTTTAGCATAAAGTTTGTAGCACAAACAACCTTAGAATTATAATTGTAGTGCAGCATCTGTAAGGTTGCTGCGAGACGCATTCATCAATAAGGAGTTCCCGATCATGGCAGAGATTAAAGCTTTTAAAGGTTTTCGTTATGCGCTTTCTACGCCAACAGATCTTGGCCGCCTTGCGGCACCCCCCTACGATATGATTGATGATGATATGATCGATGCCCTGTATGCACAAGATCCGAGCAACGTTGTTCGCCTTATTCAGAATCGTAAAGAGCCAACCGATACTGCAAATAAAGATCGACATGTGCGTGCAGCTTCTTTTCTTACGCAATGGATTAAAGACGGCACACTACACCGTGATGATGAAGCAGCAGTGTATGTGTATCGGCAAACATTCTCTACCGGTGAAGGCGCTCGAACAAAACAGCACGAACGTACCGGTGTTGTTGTCCTCACAAAACTTACCGATTTTTCTGAAGGTGTTGTCAAACCACACGAAAACACGCTCTGGGCTCCCAAAGCAGACCGCTACGAAAATCTAACCCACCTAGAATGCAACGAGGGCATAATTTTTGGCATTGTGCCCGACACCGGAAGTTTTTATGCGGCAATTAAAGCTTGTGGCACAGGTAATCCTGTTGGTGACTTTACCGATAAAGATGCTGTTCGGCATATGCTTTACAAATGCACAGATGCTGCTAGCATAAATACCCTTATCGAATTGGCCAAACCAAAAACAATCCTTATTGCCGATGGGCATCATCGGTACGAAACTGCGGTTCGCTACGGACGCGAAAAAGGTGATGCTTCACATAGTCATGTGATGATGACACTTGTTTCTATGGCCGACCCCGGGCTTGTTATTCGTCCGTTTCATCGGTTGATTCGTACGCAAACGTCGTGCTCTCCAGAACAATTCCTTAACAAACTTTCTGATTATTTCTCGGTGACAAAAATAGGAACACCCAGTCAAAGTGCGATAGAAGATTTTGTTGCTTCATCGAGTGGCCCCGACCTCCTGTATTGCCATACCAGCACAAAAACACTCTTCGCCCTTACGCTTTTGGATGCCGGCACTGTGTTTTTACAAAGCAGGAATAACGGACAATCTGCAGCCTGGAACAAGCTCAATGTATCTATTGTTAATACTATTGCCGTAGGCTCAATTTTATTGCTTCCTTTAAATGGTGAAACCTTGCACGATGTGGTTCGCTACGAAAAAATTGTTTCTACAGCCCTTGAGCCAGTCCTAACAACCCCCGATTATTATGGTGCCTTTTTCTTACGATCGATTTCTATCGAATCGATTGATACCATTGTTGACGGGGGTGAACGTATGCCTCAAAAATCAACGAACTTTTTCCCAAAGTACTATTCTGGTTTGGTCTTTAATAAACTCGATATCGACTAGTAAGGATGGGCACCGATAGGTGTCCACATCTATGAAAAAAATCATTCAGATTTTATTAGGCATGGCAATTGGTGGCGTGGGTCTTTATTTTTTCCTGCGTGGTTTTAATGTAAAGCTTTTGGGGCAGCAACTTTTGCACACGCCCCTTCTTACCATTGTTCTTGCATCTGCACTCGGTATTGGCAGCCTTTATTTTAGGGCCCTGCGATGGCATATCATGCTTCCTGTGCTCCCTGGCACCAATAAAACCAAACTTTTTCCTATTGTTGTGATAGCGTTCATGATTAATAATATTTTACCTGCTCGCATTGGTGAAGCAGCCAGGGTTGTTATATTATGGCGACACAACAAATATCCCGTATTTATTGGTATTGGGACTTTATTACTTGAACGATTTTTTGACACTGCTTTTATTGCCCTCTTTTTTATTATTCCTGTGTTTCTTATTCCCGGACTTTCAAATTTAGCATCTTCTGCTATTCCCATTGGTATTGGCATTGGCTCAATTTCGCTTGTTGGGATCTTATATCTTTTTATTCCTAAACGCATTAAGGCCCCGTTTAAATGGCTGTGCTACAAATTTCCTGCTGGTTTACAAACCAAACTTCTTGCAACAGGACGAGATCTCTGCGCCAGCGCCGGATGGGCATCCTCGTTTTCTTCATTAGTAACGGTTATCATCCTTTCTTTCGTTGTTGAACTTTGTTACGCTGGTATTGTTCTTGTCGTGGTGCGAGATCATGCACTCTGCACATGGCTTATGGCCCTTTTTGTGCAGGCAGTTGCATCTCTTGGAGCAGCCATTCCCCTTGCTCCTGGATATGTTGGTACCATGGACGCAATGATGTTCTTTGCACTTGAGAAAGTTGGTATTGCGGGTGATTCGGCTCGTGCCATTGCCATTATTTTTCATGCTGCAACATGGTTGCCAGTTACGCTTTTAGGCTTATATTACTTTTTTGCCATGGATATTAAATTTAAGGATATAACCAAGGCTAAAGACGAAATTAAAAAATGAATCTAGCGTATTATATAACATCTCATGGATTTGGTCATGGAGTTAGATCTGCCCTTATTGCCGATTCTTTTGGACCCACTACCCATCTCTTTTTGCGCTCAGACCTTCCTGCTGCATTTTTTCACGAAGAAATAAAGCGTCCTTTTGTTCTCTCTGGCGCAGAATTTGATTGCGGTTGCATTCAAACCGATGGCATTACCGTTGACATACCCGCTACTATTAAAGAATATACGCGCATTGAGGCTCTTAATAAATCAAGACTTTCCGAAGAAGTTGCTTGGTGTAAAATCAATAACATCGACGCAATAATTGTTGATACAACACCCTTTGCGTGCGAAATTGCACACGCCGCTGGCATTGCTTCTTTTGTAATAACAAATTTTACCTGGCACGACATCTATGAACCCTATGTATCAGATTATCCAGCCTTTAGCCCTTTTGTAGAAACTATAAAAAAACAATATGCCTCAGCAACTGAACTTATAGCGCTGGCTCCCGCAAATCCAATGACCTATTTTCAAAAACACGTTGACGGAGAAATAGTGGGGCGACGTGGATTTAATGTTCGCAAATCCCTTTTGGAACATTTTAAATGTGATCCCGATGCGCATGTCGGATTAATTTACTTAGGGGGATTTGGCTTTGATCGTGCTGCCTGGAATACTCTGCGCGATTTTAGTGGCTGGGAATTTTTTGGATTGTATCCTTTTTTTAGTGCGCCGCCAAATTATCATATTATCGATAAAGCATTTTTTCCCTACGAAAATCTTACCGCAACGGCAGATTGCGTTATTGGTAAAATAGGTTATTCTACCGTTGCCGAATGCATGTGCAACGGAACACCCCTAATTTATTTACCTCGCGAAAACTTTGCCGAATATCCGTATTTATCTGCCGGGGTAGAAGCCTGGGGAGGCGGGTATTGTTTCACCGAAGAAGCTTTTGACTCGCTTGCTATTGGCGATGCACTTGATAGTTGCGTATCAAAGCCAAAACCAAAAGCCTGTTATACCGCTGCGGAAAAGAAAATTGCAGCACACATAGAAGCCACGGTCTAAGGCAACCAGCCCCTCGGATTAAGGGCATCGGTTGATCTGCGCACTTCAAAATGCAGAATCCCACTCGCCGAAAGCGTTCCCATGCTCTGATGAGCCGTCACTTTGGCATCACGCTCTACCTCTATTTTGTCCAGATGCGCATAAATGGTTATAACATCACTATGGTCAATCATAACAAAATTGCCAAGCCCGCGCATAGACCCAACATACGCAACAACACCCGCTCCCGCTGCGCCAACAATGGCACCCGCCGACGCCTTGATATCAATGCCATTATTCATGGTTATGGTATTATAAACAGGGTGTACCTTTTTCCCAAACTCTTCTATAACCGTTCCGCTAACCGGCCAGGCCAATAAACGAGCGGGCGAAACCTTTTCGACCACTTCGGTTTTTTTCTTGACAGTTTGTATATTCTGCTTTACAGAGGCCCGTTTACGAAGCAGTTGTGTTACTAGCGCACCAATCTGCTTTTCGGCCATTTCGAGCTGGGCTATTGAAGCGAGATACGCATCTTTTTCTGCCCTAATGTTAACAATTAGTTTTTCTCTACCCTTTTTTTGCTCCACCAAAGATTGCTGATGCGCAACTTTTACTACTTTATATCCATCCAATGTTTTTTTGCGATGCGAAACGGAATCTTTACGTGCTACGATATCGCGCCGAGAACTATCTATCGCAAAAAGCATAGCCTGATCATACGCCGCAAGATCATTAAAATAGCGAACACGATTAAACAAATCGGTAACCGACGTTGATCGCGTGAGAAGATCGAAAATGCTTTTTTCTTCGAAATGAGGATAGCCGCTATTCTGATACATTGTTCTTAAACGTACCTTCATAATTTCTTGACGTTTAGCTAGCCTTTGCTCTGCAGAATGTACCGAATCGGATAATATACCAATATGAACACCCAGCGTATCGATAGCATGGGACAATGCAAAAACATAGTTTGTGGTGGTAGTAAGATTGATATCGATCTGACCAAGCTGAGCAACTGAACTGCCTTCTCGAATCTTAAGATCGGCCAGCTTAGATTTACCAAGCTCAAGCGCTGTTTTGATAGAATCTAATTGACGATTGCGATCTTTGATTTTTCCTTCATACTCATCGGAGACGGTTTTTGAGCGCCCCGATTGCTTTTCAGCAGCATTCACGCAAAAAACCACAAGAAGACTTAGGATAAAAATTTGCGCACAGCGCCAAGACTTCCAATGCACCCGGAAACGACCCCCACAGAAAGTATGATTGTCGGAATTAAAAGACCACCCCACACCAGAGGAACACCCTGTAGTGCAAAGCGCACAATTACCAGAGCAATAAGAGCAACACAGGCCCCCAAGCACCCTTGTACAATACCTTCCATTATAAAAGGGCCCCTAATAAAAAACCCCGTGGCCCCAACAAAGTGCATATTAATAACCAGTTCTTTGCGTCCATAAATAGTAAGTTTAATAGTATTAGCAATCATAAAAATGAGGATACAAAAAATGACTATTGCAATAATAATAATTGCTGAACCAAAGCTTTTATGCAATTTTTGTAGCCTATCGATGTAAGTTCGACTATACTGAACAGATTCGATATCAGGTGTTTCATTGAGGCTCTTGACAAGAGTATCGATAGCAGCAAGTGTTTTTCCCTGAGTGGTTACTACTACTTCCAAAGAGGCGGGAAAGGGGTTATTATCAACCGACGACAACATGCTTGTGCCATACATTGTAGCAAATCGATCCCATGCCATTTTTTTAGTGATTAATCGTACAGTGTCAACCCCTTGCAAAGTACGAACGTGCTTCAATGCTTGCTGGCTTAAAAGAGTATCGTCAGATGCTCGATCGTTGCAATACAGCGTAATGGTGCCGGAATAGGATGCAATCGAAACCCATTTTTCTACCGTAAGATAGGCAGCACAACAGATCCCCAGAAAAAAAAGGGCAGAACCAATAGTTCCAATTGACACAACCGTCAAAAGACGAGCACCAATAAGACCCCGAAAAGCTTCGGTAAGAAAGTAGATTACTGTTCGCACGCGGAATTTCTTGTTAAGTACTTATTTAAAATTCAGTATCGGTTCCTGTAAGTTGGCTTTGATTCCATAACTTAATAGAAAGAACCCCTGTTAGATTTGTCGAATACCCCACATCTCCATCGTAAAGCCCCCCAAGTGTTGCACTACCCTTATATGCAGGGGAACATTGAAGGTCGATCGATGTTACTTCTATTACGCCAGTGGTGGTAGTAAACGAACCAAAAAAGCCACCTTCTCGAGGAACTTTCAAATTTAATGTATAGGCCCTCTTCAAAGCTGTGTTTGCAAATGATATTTCCTTAATTCTGCTTACTGCCGGCCATGCAATACGGGATAACGTTGATCCCGATACGAGCGCAGGTGTGAAAATAATCGAATCTGCCCGTAGTATAATTTCCGCAGAATCCTGCACTTTACCATAGCCCCCAATCATCAAGGTCCCCAAACCTTTTGCATCAAAGGTACCTGTTGCTATTCGATACCCATTTTTTAATGTTGTAGAAAGCTCGAGTGAATCGGATACAACACATCCACCATTGGTCTGTGGCGTTATGCTTCCATGATAATCAAACCCCAGCGCAAGGCGCGTTGGCGAAGAATAACGAATAGCTCCTGACACAAGATCTTTGATATAAATAATGCCTAAAGAGTCTTTGTTGGACCCAAGCCAAAAATAGCGTACGGTATCTCCTGCGGTACTTCTTGACCAAACGCTCGATTTTGAGCGAAAGAGTGGTTGAGCTCCACCATAAAAAAGGTTACACACAGAAGGCCCCGCATTAGGCGCTGTCATGTTCTGAAACTTTTGAGGAATTGTTGGGGTATAATTCCACACCGCAGAATCCAGCGGAAGCGTATCTGCGGTGAGATATTTAAAATAGTCGGTACGCTTAAGTGAAGAACATACTATCTGATTGGTATCCCACGTTGCATCATGCTTAACAGAAAAATAAATCCGGGAGCTGTCGTAGCCTTCTAAAAACTGATCTACCGCAGGATCTTTGGTACTATGCCGAACAAGGGTAGAAAGCAGCGCCGTCGAATCGGTTATCATCGAAACAACATATTCATTATAGTTTGTGCTCAGGCCATTTTCACGACGAGTGAGTGCTGTTAGCCGAGGTTTTGTAAGGCTTGTAATTTGTTGTGAATAATCGAGAAAAATAGGAACACTTATGCCCGATTGTGCAGAGCCAACTGTACCGTTTGTTAATACTCGAATAGTTTGCACACTATCGGTAAAAATATAAACAACCCCATCAATCTCAAGCGTACCATTTATTGTGCGAGCAGAATCTGCAAATACTACCGTCGATACTGCGCTTCCTTTTTTGAGCGTATCGGCCATAGAAAATACGCGCGACCCTGCCAGTATAGTCCATGGTAATCCTGTTGTATCAATCTCGCGTGTCACATGTTGAACACGTTCTCCAAAACTTGGATCTACGCTTCGCACAACTTCTTGAGCTACATTTTTAAGTATACGCATGCTGCGTTGAGTAAACGATGTGGTCCCGCTTTTTTGTATGGTTTGCGTTTTAACAATAAGCGACAAAATACAGGCATTAACCGTAGTGTCGGATCCTGTATATATTTCGGTATCTGCAATAGCTGTGGATTGTGCCCCTAAAAGAGTTCTGATCCGCCACAGAGTATCGATGCGTACCCACGCGGATGCCAAGAGACCCGACTTTTTATAATGACCAACCATCGTATCTTTTACGGTATTAAATACCGAATCGGCTTTTGTTATCGCATAGCGAAAACTAACGGTATCATCCGCATAGGCAGAATCTACCAGAGAATCTGTCAAGATAGTGGAAAAGGGAGCATACCGATTCAGGCTCCCTTTTGATGAATCGACAAGAGCTTTATAAAAATTGATACATTCTGGTAGGGCCGGATTTAAAGGAACAAGATTGGTACTTGGTAAATCGGAAACAACTCTATCAAAAGAAAATGTTTGAAGTGCATTCTTGATATCGCTTAAAACTTCTAAGGGTCGCAGAACCGAAAGTAGATCGGACACAACGGTAATACCGCGCTCTCCAAGTTGGGGCCGTAATGGTGGCTTTTCGGGATTTGCGCATGATACTAAAATTATGGCAGTAATACTAACGGCACAGAGCTTTACGGCTCTGTAAGATCCCATTTTTTTTTGCATACCTATCCTTATTATACCGGTTATTTACTGTATCGGAACAAATTGTTTATTTGCTATTTTTAAAATTGCGGCAGCCTGATTTGCGCCATTTTTTCCCGAAAAGGAGACCCGGCCGGCAACACCCTGATAATCTCGTAAGGAAAGCAATGCGCGTGAGAGCTTTGCAGGATCAACTTTGCCCCCACCGTTACCCAAGGCTTCGGAAACAATCATCACGGCATCATAGCCCAAGGCAGCAATACGATCGGGGTCTTGTTTATATTTCGTTTTGTAAGCAGATTTAAATTCTTGCGCAGCGGGCGTTGTGGGCACAGGATAATCCGATGCAATAAGTGCATTATTAACATAATCACCACCATTAGCCAGTACTTTAGGAGAATGCCACCCATTGGCCCCCAGCATTTGCGTGCGAATTTTATAATAATATGCCTGCGCTGCAAGCATTACTGCATCTTCGGCTTCGGATGGGATAAAAAGCCCTCCAAGAGACATGGTTGTATCTGCCAAGTAAAGACTATCGGCTCTCCGTAGTTTTCCCGAAGGGCTCTTGCTCGTGCGTACATAAAACATCTGCGATCGAAGCGATTCGAATTGTGCCCTAAAATCGGTTGTTCCTTCTATATATGTTTCGGTTGCGATAATGGTTGCTCCTAAACGAAGTGCCTCTGCTTTAAAAGAATTGGCAAGTTCGGTACCGTAAGCGGATGATGGTGCAATAATTGCAAATTCCCGGATAGTAAGATTCTGTATCGCATACCGCGCCAGTGAAGACCCTAGCGCCCCAAGTGTAGTGTTTACTAAAAAGACCGACGACGAAAGCTCAGCAATGCCATCGTCGGTTGCTGTTGGCGAAAGCATTACTGCATTATTGCCACACGCAAGAATTGATGCAGAAATTACCGCATCGGATGATAGCATTGGGCCAATAAGAATTTTAATACGATCCTTATTGACAACTGCCAATGTCTGATTTGCGCACTCAAGCGGGGAGCTTTTGGTATCCCGTTCAATAATACGAAGCGGTATCGATCGTGTTGCATTGGCTTTTTCTAATCCAATCATTGCACCTTGCATAATAGATCTTCCAATGTCGTTATCAGCTCCGGTAAGTGGCGCCAAAAGGGCAAGGGGAATACTGCGCGAGGTATCTTCTTCAATAGTTTCAGGCATCGCCACAGCAGGCAGCTGATATCTCGATCGCGGATACCGTTGCTTAAAAAGCACGATCAAATCGTTCATTTTTTCAGTTTTGCCATTTTTTTCCTGCTTTAAAATATCGAAATAATCGATAATTTCTCGCATTAAACCATTGAGCGAACCATTATTACGAATACCATCAAAAACTGGCTGCATATACACATCATTACAAATTCCAAAGGTGCTCTTAACACAGAGGGAATCGAGGGCTGCACTTGCATGAGTGCCAAGTGCAAGCGAAAACGTATTCATTGCAAGCCCAGGATTTTTTTGCTGATATGCGGCATATCCTGCGCAATAATACATTCTCCCCATAAATGGCGAGGCTGCATATTTTTTCTTGTATAAATCATAAAGCTTAAGAGTTGTTGCTCCGTCACCTTTACGAATAAGAGATTCACATAACAAAGGAATAAGTTGCTCGTTTGCAGGATGCTTTCCATTCGCACGCACGAACTCAAAAATGGTAGCGGCTGCATCATCATAGCGGCTATCCCGATACATCTGTTGGGCTTTATTTAAAACATCGGTTGCATCTTGCGCGTAAACGGTCGCAATACTGCAACAGAGCAGCGCAACTCCGGTAATAACCTTACGAATCATATGCTTACTCCTGATAATAGGTACCAAATTCGAGAGTATCTCGTGAAGATATAAAATTTTGCAGCTCTACTGCATCGGAACTTTGCAACAGATCTCGTACTTCATACAATAAAAAGAGCGCCTCAGAAATGTAGAGAGTCTTTTTAGTACGAAGCGCTAAAGCAAAAGCATCGGGATAGCGGCATACAATCCACTGAGTTGCTCCGCTTGGTGCCATAACCTCGATACGCGCGCCACCAAGAGCAGAAGAACAATCAACAATTATTATTCTTTTAATCTGGATATCGGCAAGCAAACACAAGGTTTTTGCAAGATCAACCGAGAGTGAACCCTCTGCACACGTTTCCGAAAGAGCCATTGCTATTGCATTGATATCCAAAGGACTACACGTTATTTTCGCTTGTCGCAGTCCAATAGTTTCTCTCATCAAAATTAAAGGCATGCCATTTTGAACATCTAAGGAAAATTGTAGAATTTCTATAGGAACAAGCATAGATGTTTCCTGGATATCTTAACTCTAGTGCACGCGTTCTTAATACATTATTATAATGCACATAAAAATAATCAATGGCTCTATTTTTGCCTTTTCTAAATACTCGATTGAAAATGAGAGTTGCCACTATTTAGGATCGATACAGCCCCCAATTTATTTTCTACTACCAAGAGAAATACCAGATCCTTTGCTAAAACTCTCAGATTTGGCTATATATCTCAAATTTTCCCGATTCTTTTTAAAGGAGCTTTGTAATGGTACGGGTAGGATTTGTTGGCTGGCGGGGTATGGTTGGATCGGTTCTCATGGAACGCATGGTAGCCGAAAAAGATTTTACTGGGTTTGAACCCGTTTTTTTCTCAACCTCAAATAGCGGTGGCGATGCTCCAACGTTTGCCGCAACCACAGGAAAACTTGCCGACGCCTACGATATAGCTCTCCTCTGTAAACTTGACATTGTTGTAACGTGCCAAGGTGGGGATTATACCAATGCGGTATACGAAAAAGTTATGGCCGCAGGATTTAAAGGATATTGGATTGATGCTGCAAGTGCCCTTCGCATGCGCGACAATGCCATTATCGTGCTCGATCCTGTCAATCGCGCGCTTATCGATAATGGTTTGCATAGTGGCATTAACACCTATGTTGGCGGAAACTGTACCGTAAGCTTGATGCTCATGGCGCTTCAGGGCCTCTTTCAAGCCAATCTTATTGAATGGCTTTCTAGTATGACGTATCAGGCAGCTTCTGGTGCTGGTGCTAAAAACATGATTGAACTAGTGCGACAAATGAGCGTGCTCGTTGATGCATCAAAACCTATCTTAAACGATCCTTCTCAAAATGCGCTTGCCTTAGATGCCTGTGTAACGGCAACGCTGCGCGATAGTTCGTTTCCAACCCAAAACTTTGGTGCTCCCCTTGCAGCCAGCTTAATCCCCTGGATCGACAAGGCTCTTGACAATGGACAAACAAAAGAAGAGTGGAAAGGCATTGCCGAAACCAATAAAATTCTTGGTACGAAACAAATCATTCCGGTTGATGGAGAATGTGTACGCGTCAGTGCCATGCGTTGTCATAGTCAAGGGCTTACCATAAAGCTTACTAAAGATGTGCCGCTCGATGAAATCAATAGCATTATTGCCTCGGCAAATAAGTGGGTATCCGTAGTACCCAACACAAAAGAGGCTACGCTTGCCAAGCTTTCTCCTGCAGCAGTATCGGGTACCCTTACCGTACCAATAGGTCGTATGCGCAAAATGAATATTGGCCCGCAGTATCTTACTGCCTTTACTGTTGGTGATCAGCTTTTATGGGGAGCTGCGGAACCAATTCGCAGAATACTTAACATTGTTCTCGAGCACAAAGGGTAATATGAGCGCAATTGGCGTTAAGCGACTTCCTCACGGAGAAGGGATGCCACTTCCCCCCCGTGCAACGGCTCTTTCGGCAGGATTTGATCTTGCAGCTGCAATCGAATCCGACATCACCATTGCGCCCAATCAAAGAACGATTGTTCCAACTGGCTTAACATTAGAAATACCAGCAGGATATGAAGTGCAAGTGAGATCTCGATCCGGGCTTGCCGCAAAGCACGGTGTTTTTGTGCTCAATTCCCCGGGAACTATCGATGCAGATTATCGAGGCGAAGTAAAAGTTATTCTCTTTAATTCGGGCGATTGTCCTTTTGTTATTAAACGCGGCGACAGAATTGCTCAGGCCGTTCCTGCCACAGTTGCGATAGACATCATATTTAAGGAATCATCCGAATTGACACAAACAGAACGCGGGATAGGGGGTTTCGGCTCCAGCGGGATTTAAACTTCACTTTTATCAATGATCAAGGCTTTTCTCATGGAGACCACATCTGCCGCAACACTTCCAGCTCTTTTTGTCGGCCATAGGTTCTTCTCTCTGCATTATGTTCAATTCGACTAACAAAGAAATACCTCATGGAACTTAAAAAGCTTTTATCTTTTACAACCTTGTGGGGTGGCCTATCCGATACATCTCTGGACCAACTTACCACCATTGCCCTACCTAAAAACCTCAATCGTCACGAAACACTTTTTCGCGAAAAAGACAAAGGCAGTGCTGTTTACATTCTCGGAAAAGGATCTATTGCTCTCACAAAAATTGGGGGCGAAGGAAAAGATGTTGCTATAAAAACAGTGGGCCCCGGAGAGGTTTTTGCCGAGGTAATTCTTTTTGAGCAAGATGTTTATCCTGTTACCGCAACAGCCCTTTGCGAATCGATTGTATTTGTTTTACCAAAGAAGGATTTCCTCGCATTGCTTGCGAGCGAATCTTTTCGCAATGACTTCATTCGGTTTCTTATTCATAAACAACGCTACCTTACCGAGCGCTTGCGAAGTATCGCCTGTACCGATGTTCGCGAACGATTTTTATCCTACCTTAAAGACCATTACGCATCTCAAAAGCGTATTATTCCGGGATTAACAAAAAAGGAATTCGCCGCAGCCATCCAAACCACCCCCGAAAGCCTATCTCGCCTTTTAACCAAACTAAAAGAAGAAAACGTTCTTGTTTGGAAAGGGAATGGGATTAGTATTCTTTAGAAATTTGGTCGGGGGGCTTGCTAAGGAAAGCCATGGTTTTTGAATCGTTTATCATCCCATCGCAAAATGGGATTGATTTGTTTCTCTAGCCCAATGGTTGTGGGGATAGCGGGGGAATGGTTTACAAGCCCCTATTTCCCGTATTTCCATATTTTCTGCTTCGCACCAAACAACTGAATCGTTTTTTCTTGTTTTTTTAAAGAGGGCACTTCATTCCCATCCTTACATACGCTTACGTGCTCGAATAAATTCAATGTTAGGGGAAAAAAGCGAACCGGTTTATATCCTTCAGATAGTGTTTTAATATCAATTGTTAATTCCGATGCATTAACGCTCATGACAATTTCATAGGTCGATTGTGTGCCATTTCGATATTCAAACGATTCCCCATCGTCAGCTGTATATACATACCGCCACGTGCCGTTGGCGTTTGGTGCAACACAAAGAAGAAATTCGATATTTGTCAAATCAATTGCATTATCCAATCGAATCCCTGGTTGCAGCGGAATAATTGCCCCTTCACGAATAAAAAGCGGCGTTGAATCTTTTTTCTTTTCTGCCTTTATAATCTGATTTCCACTAACCCATTCGAGGGTATCTGCACGATACCACGCACAATTCGGCAAAACTATTGTTCGAGATTTTTCTTTCTCTTTTACAAAGGGGGCCTGCATAATAGAGGGGCCAATCATACATTGATCATCGATGGTACCTAATGCGAGATTATCGGTATCTTCGAAATCATAAAAGAGCGGGCGCAAAATCGCTTCGCCCTGTATTGCTTGATTGATAAATAAATTATAGATATAGGGCATAAGGGTATAGCGCAATCTGACATAGCGCCGTAGGAGCTTGTGTACCGAATCTGAAAATTCCCAAGGCTCCTGTTGTTTGGTGCCCATACAGGTATGATTGCGTAAAAATGGAAACAAAAACCCAGCCTTCATCCAATCGAGCATGAGCTGTTCATTGGTATCACCGCCAAACCCACCTACATCGGGGCCATTAAAGGGCATTCCCGACAAAGCAAGATTAATAGACTTTCCAATACTCATAGACAAATGAGCATAATTAGAACAATTATCACCTGTCCAGTTCCCAGAATATTTTTGAGATCCCGTAAACCCACTTCGTGCAATAAGAAAAGGTCTTTTGTTAGGAAACGCTTGCAACGCCCCCGCATACGACGCCTTAGACATAAGCATTGCATACTGATTATGAAAAGCCGCATGTTCCACTGTGCCATTTTTAAAAAGCATTCCTCCACAATCCACAGGACCCGTAGACGGATCATTCATATCAAGCCATGCTCCAGAAAATCCTGCTTTTAAAAGTGATGCATACTTTTGAGCCCACCACGTTTGTGTTTGTTCTAAAGAAAAATCGGGAAAGGCTGTATACCCTGGCCACACCATACCTATAAAGTCTTTACCAGCGGCGTTTTTGCAAAAAACATCTAAGTGCGTTCCACTATCGTAAACACTATATCCAATTTCTTGCTTTACACCTGGATCAACAATCGGAATAACCTTATATCCACGATCTGTAATGGATTTAAGATTTGTCTCTATATCCGGAAAGTGCTTTGTGTCATGCGTAAATACCCGAAACCCATCCATGTAATCGATATCCAGCCATAACCCACTCACAGGAAACTGATGCAATTCAAATGAATCTGCCAAATATTCTAGATCTTTTATTCCTGCATAACCCCATCTGCACTGATGAAAGCCTAGCGCCCACACGGGAGGCAGCGCACTCTTGCCCGTAAGATTCTGCATCTTCCGTGTTAACTCAGGAAGCGATGGCCCATACAATATATACAGCGATGGTTGCCCATTTTCTGCTCCAAGATACAGCGCATTATTCGAGACACCAATAGCTGTAGTTTGGTTTGCAATTGTTGCAGAAGGGGAAATAGAAATATATGACGGATAAGGATTATCTATCAGAATGGCACAATAGCGGTTTTTCTGCTTGATTATCACATAGGGTATAGAAATATAATCGGGATCATACGCAGCCTGACTAATAGGGCTTTTATCAAAATCAGCCCATGCATCGGTGTTCCAAAATTTATGGACTCTGCCGGATTTTTCAAACGGAGTGCTTTTCTCGCCCATCCCGTAAAATTGCATATCAGCGTGCTGTTCAAATTGGAACATCCACGAATTGCCACATACTCCAAATGCCGCTGTAAGCGTAGACAAAAGCGAATCGTCGTTGTGCTGCAAACGAAAAGATCCATGCTCGCCAACACTCAACCGAGATTGCGCGGTTGTGCATGATGTATCTGGCTGTGCAAACGGGGTTAGTTCCGAACAGCAATAATTTTCTGGCCAAAGCTCTGCATTATTCACAGAAACATGGTATACCCCATTACCATCGCCCACCGATTTAAAACTAAAACTTTTTAAAGATTCTGCATCTAGGCAATCTTCTCCCAAAAAATTAAAATTTTTGGGATGCTGATACTTATTGAAATACATGCGACGTGCTCCTTACACTAAAATTTAGATATTGTAATTAACAACCCTGCGTTCCAATCGAGCTTCCATAATATACGGCATTACTGCTTTATGTAAAGGGTGCTCCTGGTAATCATCGAGTGCCTCGCGCGATTCAAACTCCGAATACAACACTACATCTGCACTCGTTTCGGAATTAGAAAAATCCAGACCTACTTCAATCGCAATCATCCCAGGGATTTTTCCGCACAAATCTTCGAGCTTGTCTTTAATTGCTGTAGCATTTTCTGCCTTCGTTTGCCCATGGGCAGTGTCTTTAAGTTTCCACATCACAATATGCTTAACCATTATTATCCCTCTCTTTATGTTTATGTTTGTGCTTGTGCGCCTGCTTTTTCTATCTAGATAGAATTTAAAGCAGGTGGTGTTACTATCTCATCGATGGTGAATAACTTCTTAAAAACTGTCCTAAAGTATGACAGAATGTTCTATCTCTTTGCAAATCATTTTATTTATTAACAATTCAAAATAATGCAATGTTTATATCTTCATAAGATATTATGTTTTAATACTATACAACTTTTGTAATAATATTTTTTATTTTACTGATTCAAATTTCACTGACGATTTTCTTGCTTTTTTTTCCAATTATGGATATATTACTAACGCACCCTTAATTACGACAATTCATGTGAGCACGTATCTTTTACTTTAAAATAGATATGGGAGGGCTGTTCATCTATGCAGTTACCCAAGTCCAGACGTCGCCAAAAGCTGCGGGAAAAAACATGTCAATATCCGGGCTGTGGAAAAATTTTCTTTGGTATTCATATTTCAAAGTATTGTCCCGAACATCGTCAAGATAGATACCGAATTCGCAAGCGCACTAAGCCCGAAGACGTTAACATCAAGAATCAGACCTATAAGCATGCTTATACTGAAGTTGTAACAATGGTCATGACGTGCTCACTTGAAGGGTGCGATAATCAATTTGAAGTTAAGATTTATCCGCGGCAATATGTTTATCCAAAATATTGCCCCACGCATCGAAATGAGTATAAGCGTATTCGACACCTGCAGCAGATCGGACGCGAAGATCTGATCGAACAAATGAAACAGGAAAGCGAAATGGCCGAGCTAGAAATCGGCGATAAAGAAATAGAAGCTGACCTGCCAGAAGCAATTACCGATGTAGCATAATTACATTCTGATTTGTTTTTTTTAAAGGGAAAGCATATGCTTTCCCTTTTTTATTTGTGCAGAGAATATTTTTATTCATAACGCCATACTCATTTAATCACCTGGAGACTCGCCATACCAATGAAGACTACAGACTATGAAAGCATAATGAGCAAAACGGTTCCTGGTGTTGATCGTTTTATGAAAAAGACTTTTTCTAAAGTAGAAATTTCCATCGAAGACGAGGAATTGCTTAAGAAAGTGTCTTCAGGGGCCTCGCTTATTACCTGCACCCATCGCAGCCATTGTGATTATTTTTTGCTGGGTGAGCTTTTATGGAAAGAAAAATATTTTTCTAATATCCGCTTTGCCGCTGGTGATAACCTAACCACGCTTCCTATTTTAGGCCAAAAATTTCTTAATTGGGGTGCCTTTCCCGTTTCACGCGATAGAGCTAACGATCGAAATTACATCCTTGAATTATGCAACCAATCCGTTGAAATGCTCGAACAAAAGCAAAATATCATTGTTTTTCCCGAAGGCGGGCGAAGTTACAAAGGAGAAATGCTCGAAATCAAGCAAACCCTTTTGGGCTCTGGTGTATTGGCTCAATCTC
Organism: Chitinivibrionales bacterium; assembly: GCA_038247415.1. Lineage (GTDB taxonomy): Bacteria > Fibrobacterota > Chitinivibrionia > Chitinivibrionales > WJKA01 > JBBRUX01. The sequence goes on from JBBRUX010000002.1 coordinate 63,383, forward strand.
GTAATCCAGACAAAGATTTTTATTTTGTTCCCGTTGCTATATCGTATGAACAATTACCAGAATTACTTTATTTTAAAACCGTAGAAGACGGTAAAAAACTTCGCAAAGACGGCAAAGGTTGGTGGGATGCATTAAAAGGCAACGCTCTCTATTTTGGAGGTGATCTTTATGCCTTTGGTAAATTTCTTTTCGCCCATCGATTTCATAAAAACTATGGACGCGTGTATGTAGATATTGGTAAACCAATTCTTATTCGCGAAGCGGCCGATCTTATAACCCTTTTTAATCCAAAAGCCCCCAACGAATTTTGGGGACACAGAACTGCCCTTAAACAGATTGCCGCTCAACTGAGAACGACGCTCCTTTCTCTGTATCGAATCCTTCCTCACCATGTGGTAGCGTACCTTATTATCAAAAAAGGGTGCTCATCAAAACACTCCTGCTTTGTTGCAGCCGAAGGCATTGTCGACCAGATCATAACTGCTGGGCTTAATACAAAAACGCTTTCATCACTTACCACACGCGAGATTATTACTCAAGGACTATCCCTGCTCTCTATCATGAAAGGCATTCGCCTTCACAATGATGCTCTTGAAACACTAAACCCCGATGTAATTTCGTATTACTCTCAAACTCTTATTCCTCATCTTGTGGAGCAACAATAATGCCGTTTCACCAATACCTCTCTCTTCCTACGGCAGTTGAACTCGAGAGCACCGATAAAATTTCTGCCATTAGTGAACTTATCTCAATCCTTTGCAAAGCAGAGGGCATCAAACGCCCAAAATCTATTGTTGCAGAGGTTCTTAAACGTGAAGAATCATCGTCTACCTTTATAGGAATGGGCATTGCAATTCCACATACGCGCGGTGCAATTAAAGATGATTTTGCCATTCTCATTGGGCGAAGTATCGAGGGCGTTAATTTCGATGCAGCTCGGGGAGCATTAGCTCATATCATTGTTCTGGTAATAGGCAACCAAGACGAAACAGATTATAGCAAACAAATTCTTTTGCTCTCCGAAATTGCCTCATGTTTTAAATCCGAAATTGTGCGCGATCAAATATTAAGCCATAAAGTTCCCGCAGATGTTAAGGCGATTATATCATCCTTCATGCTTTCGAGTAGTACATTCGATCTGCGTGGCATAAGTAAATCTACTTCAAAGATATCCGATCCTGTTCTTTCGGCCGCATCGGGACTTGCAAAAGATATCAAAGCTGCTGCAATTTTTATTTTTGCCGATGCTGTTTTAGAAAACGATTTTATCGATAAGCTTCGCGTTAAGCAAAATATTGTTGTAGTCTCTAGTGTTAAAACGCGATTCGATCCAGAAGACAAACGAATAAAAGCATGCATACAGGCCCCGCCATTTCTTTCTTCTCGCACCGGGCAATTAAAAATTGGTGTCCTTTTAGCACTCTCACGCAATCTGATTTCCAAAGAAGATCGTATAGTTTGCATCAGTGGTAACTCTAAAAGTGGTGAACTCGATACAATTGTTGCCATCGATATTGCGCGTGAATACGAATTCTACTTTACAACACCACAAACGGTTTTGCCTCCCGATGTAGAACCTGGTGTTCTAGAACGCATTCTTGGACTTGCAGGTGAAATAGCAGTGGAAGGCCGTGAAGGTAGACCTACAGGGACAATTTTTGTGGTGGGTGATACCAACACGGTTAATTCTCATGTACGGCAGCTCATTATTAATCCTTTTAGAGGCTATTCAGAGGCCGAGCGCAATATTATGGATCCCGGCCTCGACGAAACCATCAAAGAATTCGCCTCTATAGATGGTGCCTTTATTATCACCGGAGATGGTATTGTTCTCTCTGCTGGCAGCTATCTACGCCCTCTGGCCGACATTGACAACCTCCCGAGTGGTTTGGGCACACGGCACACCGCTGCCGCTGGAATAACCGCCTGCAGCAATGCTTTGGCCATAGCAGTTTCGGAATCTACCGGTGCCATTACCCTCTTTAAAAATGGGGCGGTTTTATTATCTCTTTCTAAGCCTGTTATGTATGGCAAAGGAGTTCTTCCTCGAATAAACATGCAATAGATTGATTTTTAAAAAGTTACAATCCTATTTTACTAAATTTTACTACAATTATCAAAGGAATAGTTCATGGCACAGGCTCGTATTACCTTCGACGACAAAACCCTCTCCTCTGTCATTCAACCTTCTGAAATTGCTGCATTTGCCGAATCTATTGCAGCCGCAGAAAAAATGCTTGCAGATAAAACGGGCCTTGGTTCAGATTTTCTTGGCTGGCTTAATCTTCCTCGAGAAACAACCGACGCTACACTCGAGGCAATCTCTGCCAAGGCTGCCGACCTTCGCGCAAAAGGCGATATCATGATTTGTATTGGGATTGGTGGTTCGTATCTTGGATCTAAAGCTGCGCTGGAATTTCTTGGATCTACTTTCGACGACCAACGTAAACCTCGGGTTATCTTTGCTGGTCACAATCTCAATTCCGATTATCTTGCCGATTTATCAGATCTTATTGCAACCCGCGATGTTGTTGTAAACGTTATTTCAAAATCGGGAACAACCACCGAACCGGGTGTTGTATTTCGTATTATTCGCTCGTGGATGGAAAAAAAATATGGGCGCAAAGGTGCTGCAGAACGAATTGTTGCAACAACCGACCCTGCAAAAGGCGCTCTTCGTAAACTTGCAACCGAAGAAAGTTATGCCACGTTTCCTATTCCTTCTGATGTGGGGGGAAGATTTTCGGTTCTAACTGCAGTTGGTTTGCTTCCTATCGCCTATGCGGGAATCGACATTAAAAAACTCATTAAAGGTGCACAAGAAGCACAATCTTTTTGTAGCGGATCCGACCTTACTAAAAATATTGCTGCACGCTATGCAGTAACGCGTAATATTCTTTTGCGTCGGGGTAAAGTTATCGAAATGATGGCAACCTTTCAACCTCAGCTTCATTTTATTGGCGAATGGTACAAGCAGCTCGCTGGCGAATCCGAAGGTAAAAACGAAACAGGTATTTTTCCTTCAGTTCTCGATTATACTACCGACCTCCATTCTCTTGGACAATGGATGCAGCAAGGTATTCGTAATGTTTTCGAAACCTTTATTCGCATTAAGAAAACTCGTTCTACTCTTGTTGTTCCTCGCTTCGACCAAGATGATGATGGACTTAACTATCTTCACAACGTAAGCATCGAGGAAATTAACGAAAACGCTTACAAAGGAACACTGCTTGCGCATATGGATGGTGGCGTTCCTGCTGCAACCATTATTTGCGACGACAGAAGCGAAGAAACACTGGGTCAGCTGTTTTACTTTTTCGAAAAAACCATCGCTCTTTCTGGTTATATTCTTCGAGTCAATCCATTCGACCAACCTGGGGTAGAAGCATACAAAGAAAACATGTTTGCATTGCTGTCTAAAAAAGGTTTCGAAGCACAAGGTGAAATTCTTAAAGGCCGCCTCGCTAAATTAGGACAATAATACCTATGAAGTCATTTCGGGAAACACTCGAATTTACTATTTCTACCCGGCGCGATTATATCAATATCACGCCGCGTGTAGAAGAAATACTTGCTAAAAGCGGTATTCAAGAAGGTTTATGCCTTGTCAATGCCATGCACATTACTGCAAGCGTCTACATTAATGATGATGAACCTGGTTTACTCAAAGACTACGACGATTGGCTCGAACACTTGGCTCCACATGCCCCGGTAAGCCACTATCGCCACAATGGCTTCGAAGATAATGGCGACGCTCATTTAAAACGTCAAATTATGGGCAGAGAGGTTGTTGTAGCTGTTACAAAAGGGAACCTTGATCTGGGCCCCTGGGAACAGATTTTTTACGGGGAGTTCGATGGTCGCAGGCCGAAACGCGTTTTAGTAAAAATTATCGGCGAATAAAGGAGTTGCTCGATGTCTCCTACGCTACGATTTATTCTCGAAGAGAGCAATTCTCCTGCATTCAATATGGCTGCCGATTCTTGGCTCTTTACCACGGCACACAAGCGAGAAGAAATTGTTATCCGTTTTTATGGCTGGGATCCCGCTTCTATTTCTTTGGGGTATATGCAAAACCCAACACTGGATCTTGACCTTTCTGCACTGCGCACGCAAAAAATTGGTTTTGTCAAGCGCATTACCGGGGGAAGAGCCATATACCACGATACCGATCTCACCTATTCGGTGTCATTTTCCACGGCCCATGCAATGCTAGGATCCACTATTCGCCAAACATACAAACTCATTGCGCAATGCCTTTGCAACGGACTTGCTCTTGGGGGATTAGAAACTAATTTTCATACCAAAGAAATCGATCCACGCGCAGTACGATCCAATACAAAATTGCCCTGTTTTTTGGCTCCTAACCGTGATGAAGTAATGGTTGACAATAAAAAGCTTATCGGTTCAGCTCAAAAACGAGGAAGTCCTGGTGTTTTGCAGCACGGGTCTATTCCCCTTTCAATGGCTTTCGCGCAACTTCCCGATTTTCTTTCGATATCAAACGAAGAGCGCACTGCGCAAAAAAAACTTCTAATTTCATCCTGTACCTGCATTCACGCGTCTGCACCATCTTTAACAAAAGATAAACTCGTTTCACTGCTGTGTACGGGATTTGCAGAAACTCTTGCGTTGCCTGCAGAATATGTCGGCTGGACTCAACAAGAAAAAGATGCCATTAATGCCTGCGGGTAATTTCAATATTTTATCGGCAGTTCCATCCTACTCTCTCTATCTTCATATTCCTTTTTGCTCCTCGTTTTGTACCTATTGTGATTTTTACTCCATATCCTATAATGAAACTCTTATTGACACCTTTATACAGTCACTGATAACCGAATTTTCTTATTATGAAAATCTTTATGATCTTAGTGCCATTCCGGTTTCAAGCATTTTTATAGGCGGGGGGACTCCCACAACTTTATCGCCAAAAGCTTTTAAACAATTAGATGCCGCTCTCTTTTCAAAGCTTAACCGCGGGCCAGGTTTCGAATGGACCATAGAATGCAATCCCGAAAGCTTTACCAACGAGCATGCAGAATGTTTTTTGGAAATGGGTGTAACCCGTTTAACGTTTGGCATGCAAACACTTATTCCCCAAGAACAAAAACATATTGGGCGAATATATAATGAATCACTGATTGCAATTCTTATGCATAATCCTATCCTCCAAAAATTTACATCGATTGGGGTGGATATCATTTTTGGATTACCTACTCAAACACTATCGACGCTAGAGTATACCCTTGACAGATTGCTTTCTTTTCCACGCATTAATCATCTCAGCGCATACGAACTAGATCTTCATCCTTCTACTCCCCTCTTTGATCAAAAAGACCGCCTCCCTTTTCCCGATGAAGACACGATTTCGAATATGTACGATCTTATTGTAACAAAAACATCAGCACAAAAACTTCATCGTTATGAGATATCAAATTATGCACTGCAAGGGTTTGAATCTATCCACAATAATGCCTACTGGAATCATCTTCCCTACATAGGACTTGGTCCATCTGCGCACTCCTTTTTTAATGGCAACCGCTACGCAAATTATTCTGATATCTCTTTATATATCAATGCATTAAAGGATTTGAAGAGCGCTACAGAATTCCGCGAAGTTTTAACGCCCACAATGATTTCGGATGAAATGATTTTTTTAAATTTGAGAACAACCAAAGGTCTGAATGAAAATGATTTTTTCTTAAAAACTGGATGTGTTTTTTATGAGGGAAAAAGAATAAAGAGCCTTGATCGTTTCATCACCCAACGGCTCGTGCTTCATGAAAATGAATACTTTAAGCTGTCAGACCGAGGAATGAAAATTGCGGATGCTATTATTAGAGAGTTGGTATAATTCCAATTTTACAATTATTTGACTATCTCATTAAACAAGGCATTTAAGTACTTCCTCTCTGTTTTTTGTTCTATTCCTTGTTCCCGCCCCATTTGAATCAGGGATTCTTCATGTTTTTTTACTGCAGTTTCCCACATTGTAGATACCTCCATTAAGTCTTGTATATTCTTTATAGGTTTTGCTTTGAGCTTTATCTTTTGGGCAAGATTGCATCCATCGAACAATTGAGTCTACGAGTTCCAAGGTCGATCGCCGTTGTAGAGAAGAATCGGAAATACCGGCTGTAGCAATTCGCAAGGCCATGAAACGATCAACCGTTGATTGAAATTCAATCAATAAATAAATATAGGTAGCCCTTCCATCCAAACACACCCTCGTTACACGGTACTAATTTCGATGTACACATTTTTTTCCTCCTCTTCTCTTTTCTCGCCCTCCATTGTATACTCTATTTAATATCAACCATTTACATGGAGTCGCTCATGCTTGATGCCCTCATCCTCGTTCTTATTTGTATACTTTCTTACTATTTAAAACGTTCCTATTTTAATCTTCCTCTCGATAGAGATTATGGCGGCCATGGTTATGTTGCTTATTCGTGGTTGCACAAGCGCGGGCTCATGTATCGGGATATCTACGAGAGTAAAACGCCCTTACTTAAAATTATTTACATCATAATCTTTAAGATATACGGAATTACCCGCATTGGATTTAGAAAATTTTTAGCACAGTACACAACCCTTTCTATACTAACGCTTTATTGCGTTGGGCTCTTGCTTGACTCTTCGCATACGGGGCTCATTATGGCTGGCCTCTTTGGTCTCGCATCTTGTATTCCGTCATTATGGTGGCATTTTTCCAATACCGAAAGCTACTACATTCTTCCAACCTCTCTAAGCTTTCTCTTTCTCGTACTCATGCTTACGCATCCACATAGCTCAATCACTCATTTGTATACTTTTTTAGCGGGGCTTTTTTGTGCCATTGCGTTTATGTTCAAACAGCCCGCTCTCATAAATACAGGGCTGCCTCAATTTATTTTTCTTTCCCTTCCCCCGGTTTTTTCTATTATTACAGTATCTATGTATCTTGCAGGATTTGCAATCCCCTTTGCACTTTTTTTTATATACTTTGTAATCATACACAAAACACCAATTACCGATACTCCGTTTGGCATAAAGCTTCTTAAAATCATTCGTCAATATCATGCCTCCCCTCTTTTCAAAAAAAATCCAGCAACAACCCATTATCACAGAATCCGACTCAAAGGCATTTTTACCGATTGTATGTTACTCATCGTTTTTGGCATTATTGGATCATGGTGCGCATTTAATACAGGCACCCCGCAACACGCACTCATGCTCATGTGGCTGGGCTGTGCAATCGTAAGTATCATCATTAGCCGAACATATCTTCCCTATCATTTCATTCCCCTCATTGCCCCCCTTTCGATATTAAGTGGAATTGCTATTGCAAACCTTTTTGCGCATGCTTCTCACGTTCCCTTTTCGCAACTAAATTTTTATGGCATTGGAGCTCTTCTCGTACTCAGTTGCTTTTTTCTCTATCAGCTCATTAACGATCTCCTTGTAATGCCTCATGTACTTATCGGAAATTTTTATTCTGGCGAAGATGGCCTCTACACTTCCTGCGAAGATGCTGGCAACTATATAAAGGCACATAGCACCCCTGATGATTATGTCTATTCCTGGGGGCATGAAGCAACCATCTATCTCTGGTCCCAGCGACGATGCCCCTCGCGAATGATATTCCCTCCTGTCATGAATCCAAGCATGTTTTCTAAAGATCAGGTCGCAGCAGAATATTCTTCACTCATACGTAATATGCCAAAATTTTTTGTAATCACATCAACCTTCGATGGTTTTAAAGAATTCGAAATGCTCGTTTCGTATAATTATGTTTTAGATAAAAAATTTGAACCCGGCGTGTATGTTTTCAAACGACGAGAACAAGCACAACCCATCGCACCAACGGTAGCTCCATGATCACCGATTTCCACAAACGCAAAGAAGAAATTTGCGAGTTGGTTATGAAGCACTATCAGACCACCTTCTCTAAAATTTTCCCTCAAGGAACCGATTTTACTGCCTTAGCCCAGGAACTTCTTAGCGAGCAAAAGGCTTCCGATGAATTATTTCGCTTAGAAAAAACCATTGGTACCTCGTTAGCGCACAAAAAGGTTCTTGAAATTGGCAGCGGATATGGGATGGTTGTGTGTACAGGAATTAAAAACTTTCAGGCAGAAATGCACGGCATTGAACCGGGAGAACAATTTAGCGGAAGCTTTTCTTTATCTCAGGAAATATGTACTGCATACTCAATAGATCCCGCATGTATACAACGCGGCGTTGGTGAAGCCCTCCCTTATGCACCTAATACCTTTGATGTTGTGTATTCCTCAAACGTTCTCGAACACGTAAATGATCCTCAAAAGGTTCTTGCGGAGTCTATTCGTGTTTGTAAAGAAGATGGTTTTGTCGTATGCGTAGTACCAAATTATGGCTCTTTTTGGGAAGGGCACTACGGATTTTTCTTTTTGCCCCACTCACCAAAATGGGCTCTTAAACTAATTGCCCGATTTTTAGGTCGAGACCCTTCTTTTATTGATACCTTGCAACTCGTAACATTTGGTAAACTTACAAAGTGGCTCGCATCAATACAAGAACCTTTTGAAATTATAGGATGGGGAGAAGATTTGTTTGCTCATAGATTACGCACTCTTGATATTGCTGCGTGGGCACTGCTATCTCGTGTTGTCGTTCTTGCAAAACTTCTTAAGAATTTAAAGATTACTGAACTTGCACTCTGGTTTTCTCGGATATTTCATTGGGAAACCCCTTTTGTTGTGGTTCTTAAAAAGGGCCGATCTAAAGGCTCCACATAACCAAGAACTGTTCTCGCTTAAAGTAATACATCGTGCAGGAACGCTGTTGGGGTGAAAAATGGAATCATCAAAAAATACAATCTGTTGTTTCTTTTGAAAAGGTAAGCTGGTAAGATGATTTTCACAAAAGATATGAAAGATATCATTGAGCTTTTTGAAAAGCATACCGTTCAATACACCCGCCCCCCAAATTTCCACGAATTCCCGTTTCGTTTAATTATGTAGGTGCTTTTTAGATCAATCGCGGCTATACTTCCAAGCCATTTTTCAATGGCAGCCTTAGGAATATAGCGTGTTTGCGGTGTTACTAATTGATCAAAGGCAACATGATGAAAAAACGAAAACTCCCTTTGCACAATCCACACAGCATATTCAAAGAGCGGCAATTTTTTAACAATCGGATTATTCTTAAATCGAGATACTATGTGAGCATATATAAAGAAGGGAATTACCAAAGGCAATGCTAGGCAATATTTTGAAATAAACCACGGAAGCCTGCTTGCAATCATTCTGACCGGGTCAACAAACATCCTGATCGTTGCGTTTCCTTCTTGAGCATATACCCAGCAATGAAATGCTCCACCAGCGGAAACATTGCGAACTACCGATTGAAATCCTTTAAAAGGGTCTTTGAGGTGATGTAATACTCCTATACAATAGACCACATCAAACCCTTTGCTTATATACTCTGTTAAGTCGGTTTGATAAATAGCATATTTTTGATCGACGTAATGAGACATGTTTTTATACGCAGATAAAACCGAATCACCAAGATCAACACCTTCCAAATAGCGCGGTTTCCAACTCGCCATGTGTACCATAAGCGATGCATTTCCACAGCCTAATTCAAGTACCCGTTTATTTTCAACGTATTCTTTTGTCAAAGGGTACATCCACTCTTCAAACTGTGCAGCGGTATATACCGATCCCTGCGGCAAATTGTTCCAGGACGATGCAAACCGATTGGCTGTTTCGTGATCGGTGGACTTTTGTTGCATCATACTTCTGCCCTTGGTTTTATTTTGCCAACTACAATAATAATGTCCCCAATACCAGGAACACCACACCCAAGAATCCAATACGCTACATACCCTAAAAATTTTCTGAGGCCTGTCATAGGTTTAGAATCGGCTGCAATACCAGCCGAAAGGTTTCTATACAAAGGCGAATAAATCGGCCACCCCCAATGCTTATATAGTACAATATCAAACCCCGATCCTTTGAGTTTATCGCAGAGCTCATTCTTTTTGTAGTTTCGCACATGTCCTACATTTTTTTCAAATTCTCGCATTCGTCCTTCAAGGGTGGCTATTACTATGTATCCCGAACATGCTTTAGCCAAATTAGTAAATGCCTGTTGGTCTTCTTCGATGTGCTCTGCAACATCTACAAGGGTGATACAATCATAGGTTCCCTCTGGTGGTTTCGACACAACATCCGCAGCCCACAAAGTTGCAGCTGGGATGTTTTTTTTAGCCAGTTCTATTGCAGTATCCGAAATATCAACACCAAAGAATGAGCACGCAGGATACTTGGCTGCCGCTTGTCGTAAAAAGATTCCAGGCCCGCAACCTACATCTAAAAGCGTTTTAAATGAAAAACGAGAACATGCATTAAGCACAAGCCTACGAACATGGCGTGACATTGGACCATGAATTTTCATGTCTTCCCATTCACGCCAATGAGCATCGTATATTTTTTTTTCGTCCATTTTATCAACTCTTTCGTTTAAAAACAAATTGATTACAACCCGTCGGAACTGTTGCTTCAATAACCCTGATACATTCAAAATTGGCTTTTTTAAAAACAGCTTTACATTCATCGACAGTCATATATTCATACGGATACCCACCAACCCAATCGACAACATCAAAATAAAAATCCATCCCGCGTGATTGCTTAAAAGGATCCTGTCGGGTAACAATAGCTTTTGCAATCATAATAACGGGGTATAAAAGTGCTACCAAAAACTTTTGTATACATTTTGGGCTTTTGCAATACGTCCATTTGATAATTCTCCATATCCAGCTTGTCCAGTGCGTATTATACAATGCAAGAACACAATATCCTTCTTGTGTTACCAGAGACATTGCTGTCTCCAGCGCTTTTTTTAAATTTCCAGTATGATGCAGCACACCCCACGAATGCACAATATCAAAGCCCCGTTCATCGGGAGATTCTTTACGTACCAAATCGCACACCGAAGTATCTAAAATCGATCCCATACAAATGCGAATATCGGTCGTTGTTTTTAGAGCCTTAGCTGTTAATGCCAAAGCGTCTCTGCACGTTGGGTTAATATCATTTCCTACTACCTTAGCGCCATAATAACGCGCCAATAAAATACTAAGACCTTGACCAAACCCTATGTCTAAAAATGTTTTACCCTTGAGAGGAACACCATCCAACAAATGCATAAAATCAGCTTTAGCCTGATCTATTTTAACCGATGTTAATGCTTCACGCGAAAAGGCTTTCCAGTTTTTTCCAAAATCAAATTGCATGGTATCCTGTATCCTTTACGTACTTTAAGAAATTATGCGCTTTGCAGATGCGCTCCACGAAAACTCGGTTTCTGCAATACTTCGGGATTGTTTTCCCATTGTTTGCCAATCTGCATCAAACCACATATACCGAAACGCTTCTTGAAGCGCACTAGAATTAAGTAGTTCACTATATATTCCATTGACATTTTGAGTACACACTTCATTATTTCCAGAAACGTTACTAGTAATAAGCGGTAACCCACACGCCATGGCTTCGAGCATCGTGTTAGACATCCCTTCTTCTGAGGAGGGATTCACAAAACAAAAAGCTTGCTGATATAACTGTTTTAAAGTTTCCTTATCCTGCCATCCCATAATCTTTACATACTGTTCTTGCGGGTCCAAAGCACGTGCTTCGTGCTGCAATTTTTTACCAAGAGGGCCATCGCCCACAAAAAGCATAAGTGCCTCTGCAGAGTTGTTCTTAGTAAAATGCATAAATGCGTTTAAAATTGCGCTGCAGTTTTTTTGAGGAACAAATCTTCCCACAAAGAGAAATGTTTTTTTGAAGCGCGAAATACTAGAGGGCATAAAAAATTGAGTGTCTACACCATTAGGAATTTTTTCCACTAAAACATTGTGTTGCGTAGCTGTTTTTTGAGCAAGATCTTTTAAACCAGTACTATTCGCAATAACACGACTCGCCTTTTTCCATATATATTTTGTAATTGGCGCAGTAAGCGTATGATACAGGTGTAATTCTTTGTTTAAAAATCCTGGAACATCGCCACCACGTAAGAGAATGATATACGGTATTTTTCTGCAAACCTTCAACATACTGGCCACAATACCTGTAGGAAGTGCAAAAAAGGAAATGCACTGATCATACGATTCTCGTTTTTTTTGTATGTAAATGTATGCAAATGCGCAAAGCACATATTTTAACATTTCAAACAAGGTAGAAGATTCTTTGCGTTTACGACCTAGTGACAGCCTATAAATAATTTCACCATGTAAACCTTTTTCTTTGCAAGGATATCCTTTAAACCCTGTGGTAATTATCGATACCGTATGACCTGCTTTCGCCCATTCTCGTGCCAAAAAGTACGTAGCATTACCAGCCCCGCCCCCCAAAGGAGGATATTCATAATTGAGAACCAATAAATTCATAGCATACTTTTTAAGAAAAGATTTTTTAAAGGGCCACAGCTCGTCGTAACTCTAATAAATTCATTCTATAATAGCGCAATAAATTCTGCACGATAAATTTAAGTCCCTGCTTTTTGGGCAATGATTAAATAACAGTCAAATGTGCAGCAATGTATTTTTGATTCTCACCTGGGACTAAGGAGCAATGGTATGGAACTCGAATCACTTCATGAAGAATGCGGTGTATTTGGCGTATATAATAACCCCGACGCTGCTCGTTTAACCTATCTCGGGTTATATGCGCTTCAACATCGTGGACAAGAAAGCTCGGGGATCGTTGTATCCGATGGTTCTAACCTTACCCGCCATGTTGGTATGGGGCTTGTTAATCAAGTATTTAGGCACAAAGAAATCTTTCATAAATTGCCTGGTATGCATGCCATTGGACACAATCGGTATTCTACCACCGGTTCTTCTACTATTGCAAACGCCCAACCAATTCTTATCGATTTTAAAGCAGGTCAATTAGCAGGCGGCCATAACGGCAATCTTATTAATGCCGCTAGCCTTCGTAAAAAAATGGAATACGATGGTTCTATTTTTGTTTCAACAACCGATTCTGAAGTTATAATGCATTTAATTGCTCGTTCACGTCACGAATTAATAGATTCGATGATTCTCGATGCCCTATCCCGCGTAAAAGGTGCCTTTTCTATAGTTTTTCTCTCTAAGGATTGTTTGTATGGTGCACGTGATCCCCGTGGTGTAAGACCATTATTACTCGGAAAATTAAAAGATAGCTATTTTCTTTCCTCCGAAACATGTGCATTTGATCTTGTGGGTGCAGAAACTATTCGTGAAATTGAACCCGGAGAAATGGTTCGCATTAAGGATGGACAAGTACAAAGTTTTACCATTCCTGTTTTTGAAAAAGTAGAACGACCAGCGCATTGCGTTTTTGAATTCGTTTATTTTTCTCGCCCCGATAGCTTTGTTTTTGGTGCCAATGTCGACAAAGTTCGTAGACGCTTGGGGCGCCAACTTGCTAAAGAACATCCGGTTCCCGATGCTGATCTTGTTATGGGTGTACCCGATTCTGCAACAACCGCCGCTTTGGGCTTTGCACAGGAATCTGGCGTGCGATTTGATATAGGTCTTATACGCAATCATTATGTTGGAAGAACCTTTATTCAACCTGCTCAGTCCGGACGCGATTTTGGCGTTAGAGTAAAATTTAATCCTGTCAAGGGTGTTCTTAAAGGTAAAAAAATTATTTTGGTCGACGACTCAATTGTGCGTGGCACCACAATGCGCAAAATTGTACGCCTTATAAAAACAGCCGAGCCTGCAGAAATTCATTTACGTATTTCGTCGCCTCCTATTCTGTGTCCTTGCTTTTATGGAATCGATATGCCCACTAAAGATGAGCTTGTAGCCTCGGCAAATACCACAGAACAAATTCGTCAATATCTCGAAGTCGATTCTCTAGGGTATCTCTCAATCGAGGGAATGCTTTCGGTTGTTCCACAACCAGCAGAGAATTACTGTGCAGCATGCTTCAATGGCAAATATCCTATGGATCCCGGAGACGAGCCAAAAGCCGAAATTGTTAAAAAAAATCCAATTGAGGTAGAACTTTTTTAAATAGCTGTGCGCAGTGCTATGAACATTACTTTTCTAGGAACTGGTACATCGCACGGCGTTCCCACCATCGATTGTACGATTGCCTCAAAACGTCACCACGCAGCCTGCGTTTGTGCAAAAGCACATTCGAATCCTCGCTATAAACGCACTCGCTGTTCTCTTTTAATTTCTTTAGATTCACATACGATACTTATCGACGTATCCCTAGATTTTAGAGAACAAATGCTAGCGCATACGGTTCGATCCATTGATACGGTACTCATAACACATGCACATGCAGATCATATTGGGGGCATGCCCGATATACGCTCGTATACTCACGATGCCACACATCCTCTCCCCGTTTATGGTTCATTCGAAACCCTCACGCGCGTTAAGGAAACCTTTGGATATATTTTCGATCCCGCAACCTTTGTTGGAGGCGGTATTCCTTATTTGTCACTTAATCCTATACATGCACCTTTTTTAATAAACTCATTCAAAATTACACCAATTCCCGTAACTCACGGAAATTTATTAGGCTGCTATGGCTTTCGCATCAATGGTCTTGTGTATATCCCCGACCTTAAATCCATGACCGAAGAATCCTATCTACTTTGTAAAGGTGCAGATGTTCTCATTATAAATTGTATGCGCATAGAGCGTGAGCATGTTTCACATTTAATTGTTTCCGAAAGCCTTGCGCTTGCTCGTAAAATTGGTGCCAAGCAAACGTTTTTTACGCACATGAGCCACGAGGTCGATTTTAGCATTCATTCTGCTCTGCTGGATCAATCTATGGCATTTGCATATGATGGTTTAACTTTTTCTTTATAATATATCTGGGAGTAGTATGGAAAAATACAAAGAGGAATTTATCGAATTTATGGTGTCTGCAGGGGTTCTTACCTTTGGCGACTTTACAACAAAAAGCGGAAGAAAAACACCCTTTTTTATTAATACCGGTAATTATAAAACCGGTAAGCAGCTCTCCCTCTTGGGTGATTTTTACGCCGCAGCAATAGAGCATAATTTTCCAGAACCTCTCAATGCATTGTTTGGGCCTGCATATAAAGGAATTCCTTTGGCTACGGCTGCATCAATTTCTCTCTTTACAAAATTTAACAGAAACGTTGGGTCTTGTTTTAATCGTAAAGAAGCAAAAGATCATGGTGAAGGCGGTGTAATTGTGGGCTATAAACCAACCGATAACGATCGTATTCTAATTATAGAAGATGTTACAACTGCAGGAACCTCCATTCGCGAAACAATTCCATTGCTTGCTAATTGTGGAAAAATTACTATTGCAGGTCTTATTGTTTCGGTAGATCGTATGGAACGGGGAACGGGAATTAAAAGTGCCCTCACCGAAATTCAAAACTCGTTTGGCATTAAAACAGCCGCTATTGTAAACCTCGAAGAAATTGTTTCACATCTTTATAATAAGCCAATCAATGGCACTATTATTCTCACCGAAGAAATCTTTAGCCGTATTCTAGACTATAAAAAACTATATGGTGCCCAAGTATGAAACGTGTAGACGAAAATCCACCCGATAGGTTTCCGCTACGGCCAATAGCAGAGCATGACAATCCCTGGTGGATCGCTAAAGTAAAGCCCCGCCAGGAAAAGGCGCTTGCTATCGATTTTATTGAAAAAAATGTCGAATACTATTTGCCTATGTTTACAAAAGTCACACGCCGTGCCGACAATAATAAGCCGCGCAAATCTGTTTTACCGCTCTTTCCAGGATATATTTGTTTTTGTGCTGAAAGAGGAACACAACGATCGATTTTTACAACAGGAAGAGTAGTTTCAGTTCTTGAGGTTCGTCATCAAGCAAAACTAATTCGGGAACTCGATCAGATATATCGTGGGTTTTTAGCAGGATCGGAGCTTGAACCACTCGATTATGGCATTCAGCCCGGCATGTCTGTTATGGTGCAATCGGGTTCTTTAAAAGGAATTACAGGAATTGTTTCACGTATCCATAATACCGATAAACTTGTTTTGTCGGTGGAAGGGCTTGGATTAGCCGCCATGATTATAGATCTTGCTTTAGTAAAGCCAATACAAGTTTAAGGTTTAATACCAATCGGCCCAGAAGCCTTTGGCCCCTTGTCGATGGGTGCCCTTGCGTTTCGAGGTGCTCAACGATCGGCACAGGGGGTTTTCGGTCAAGCACTATTTACTTAACATGAGCAATTTTTTGTGAAGCGAGAAGATTCCCCGATTTCGAGGTGATCGTTATAAAACTACACCCTCCTTCTGCTTTTTTTATTGCTGTATTTCCATCAAACAATTGTAGTGTTGCTTGTGCAATGCATTGCCCTTTGCTTGTGTAAATGGCTATTTTATTGCCATCATGCCAGAGCGTTGCTGGCAGCAGCACCGCGCTTTTTCCTATTTCCAATTTACGCATCTGTGCTCTTTGAGTAGGAAGCATATGTGTAACGGGGCTTGTTTGAACTATAGAAAAAGCGACTGGAGACTGGTCATAAATATCTGCATTTCCATACATGTAAACTTTAATCAGTGCGCTATTAGAGAGATACGATACATCTGATGGGATTATGAAAAAGGTATCTCTTTGCTCGGCAACCTGCGCAAATGGAGCGCTAAATGGTTCTATCGAAAATGATTTGCCATTGTTTAGCGATAATGCAACTACCGCCGCTAAACCATTTCCATTAAGCAATTTCCAGCATACTTTTACCGTATCACCAAATGCATATTGGTTTGCTGTAATAGGATTAAGAAGCACTACCGATGGCCGGGCAATCCCGCTAAAGAGCACCGACTTTGGTATACCTTTTTTAACAAATGCTGCCGATGAATACATAACATCGAGCTGTTCTGGACCCGTGGCATCAAAATATACTACTCTTATATCATGGTACCCGCTTGAGAGTCCTATCGAACCGCTTTTTTCTTGAAGCGTATGAATACCGTCATTATTAACAACAAGAGAATCATCGATATAGAGCATCGATCCTTCATCGGAATTAAGATAAAATTTATAATTATCATCAGCCGGAATAGAAATATATCCATTGAAACAAAAAGCGAAATAGTTTCCACCATTACGGCTCGAAATATCAAAAGAATCTATAGCACCAGAATCGAGTACCGTCGTGTTAGTATATTCTTTTGTTGTAGCATATTGGCCCTCATAATATGTATACGTTAATCCTTGTTGTACATTTGTCACACTTGATGCTGGTTTCAATTTTCCAAAAATGTACCTTTTTTCGGATATATTTGATGAGAGCATTCCTTGCTTGAATCCCCGAGTTCGAACGAGCGTTGATGCGACTATATTGAGTGGTTGCGTATAGAGTGCAGAAGTTGACAATGGGTCGGAGCCATCGAGTGTATATCGAATTGATGCTGCACTTGTCGTGCATGCAAGAGTCACCGAGAGCGTTCCTGTAAAAGCGGTAACATCGGGTGAAATTTTTGGCAGATCAACATTTCCGTGTACCGTTTTTCCAACCCACAAATCTGGCCAATACATACTATCGCCTAAAAAGATATTTTCTTTTGTGGATACTTTTCTAATCCATGCATAAGCCACCGTTGTTCCACCCGTTGTTGGTACGGTTACTATCCTATCTCCATTATGCACAAGAAATTGTGTTGTATTAGACCATCGCATTCCGCACATGCCCGAGTTATTGACAGGCGCGATTTTATCGAGTTGTGTTAGATTAAAATCCATTATTGGTGCTGGTTGTGTGTGGCTTCCATAATTAAAAATTACCACGCCGGTGCTATCAGGTCTCAATCGCACCGTACACCCATCTCCTGATCGTGGAACGAGATCACGAACCACGCCCGTAGCAAGATTCTTTACACAAGGACGATGATACCCTCCTGTGGCGGTATTTCCCCCGATATCAACATACCCAAGATAATTTCCACATTTTTCTACTGAGGCATAGCCTTTTTGCACAGGAGTTGAAATAAGGGTTGTTGTTAGCCCCGCCGAATTATCTGCATGAATTTGCGTTTTTACAATTGTTGCATATGTACTATATACCACGGCACTATCGCCATCCCAACTGTGTGCTATAAGATCCCAATTAATAGATCCTTGCCAAATCACCTTTTGAGCCGATCCATCGGCATTCATTACAATAAGCTGCTGATTATTTTGTACCGCAATTCGGGTTCCATCGGGAGAAAATTTATACGAGGCAATTAAGCCCCACTGGGTGTTTGCAAGTGCGAATGCAGCAAGAGCTATTTTAAGTCCAGTTTCAAGGTCTAGCACCCAAACTTTATTTGCATTACCGTATACAACCTTGCCGCCTTGATTTTCAGAAAGGAAAGACCACGCACTTACAATTTGGGATGGTGTTTGAGCGGAAAGCATTACACTGAAGGATAAAAGAGAGATCAAAGCCAACTTATTTAAGCGCTTAAACTCAGCCACCATCTTAATCCTCCATACCATTGCAGCAAAAATGAGGTATCGTCCGAAAGCGTTATTCTGTAATAGAAGCCCTGTTTCGTCATGCGCCGCGCATTTTTGAGCCATTTTTCAGATATTCTGGTAATTCCCTTGAGTAGTTCGTGAATCCGCTTGCGCAGCTCGCCGGGCTATCCAAAGAAGAAATGCCTGAAATTGGTCGATTGGTCAAAAACACACGTTTGTTCGCATGAGAAACAGAGCCATTATTAATATAACAACAATTTCATGTTTTTCGTAGTGTTTTTATCAAAATTGAAATTTTATTTAGCTTTCTTTAGATCGGGCTGCCATGGTGCAATTTCCGCTAAAATATGCGCCTTCACTAATAATGAGTTCTTTGGCTTTCAAATCTCCCTCAAGAGATGCATGTGATTCAAGTTCAACGCGATCTTCTACACTTAAATTGCCAACAATTCTCCCACCAACCATAGCGCTCTTAGCGGTAATCTCGGCCTCAACATACCCTGTTGCCCCAATGGTTAGCATTTCCACTGTTTTAAGTATGCCTTTAAGCGTTCCATCGATACGAATAGGGTGGGGTACTGCGATAGTACCTTCAATCACGGTTCCTTCACCAATGAGAGTATATGCGCCTTTGCCGTGCTTATCCATAAGAGCCTCCGGTTATTCTTTAGATCCTACAAGTATATATATCATTGGATCAACATTTTTACCATCTTTTACTACTTCATAATGAACATGTGGTGCTGTGGATCGCCCTGAGTTTCCACACAGTGCAATTGTTTGCCCACGTTTGATGTCGTCGCCTTTTTTAACAAGAATTTGCGAACAATGACCATATCGAGTGACAAAACCAAATTTATGCTTAATAATCACAAGCATTCCCAAAAATTGATCATTGACAACATCCAACACATATCCCGGTGCAGTTGCCCGAATAGGCGTTCCAATAGAAGCTGCAATATCAATACCACAATGCGTTTCGTCAGATGCTTTATTAGATATCTGGAATAATCGAGTTGTCCATCCGTCAATTGGTCGAATATTGGGGGTTGTTGCCCAATAAGAATTAAATGATTCGTCTTGATGTGCCGAAACCGTTTTTGTGTTTTGTTTGGATCCTTGCACCGGCTGTTGAGCATTTTCGGCAAGGGTATCGCTGATATTGGCTGCAATTACTGCAGGTTTATACATTGCGCGGGGATTTGTTTCGGTAGCAATTTTTTCCAGATAGCGCGAGAGCTCTTCAAGTTTCGTACTATTTTGAAGCCCTGCAATAAGTCGGGCTTTTTCCTGCGTTAATCGCTCTTTATCTTTTCGTAAAGCATCAACGAGTTGCAGGCGTAATCCAATATGGCCAAAATAAAGGACAAAAACAACAACAGCAAGTGATACTGACGCAGCAAATAAAATAAGTGTATGAATAATATTCTTATGTAATCGTATCGAGAACGGCTTAGAATTGTCGTCCGATACGAACATAATCGTATAATATCGTTTCACTCGACGCATAAAAGCCTTTTTATTACCTTATCGAGATATATGATTCATAAGCAGATCGTATATGCGATTAAAATCATCTTTACTGAAATAATTAATTTCTATTTTTCCTTTATCTTTTGCTGCTGGCTTAATTACAATAGGGGAACCAAATCGATATTGCAATTGCTCAATAACTGCGGCTAAATCTGGGTCTCGTGGTGCAATTGTTTCATGAGCTTTTTTATGGGATTCTTTTGGCTTTTTATCTTTACCTACCGTTGCCAAAGCTTCTACATCGCGCACGGTTAAACCATCTGCAATAATGCGCTCTGCGAGAGCTAATTGTTTTTGTTCATCGTCAAGCGCCACAAGGCTTCGTGCATGCCCCGCGGTAAGCTTGTTTTGAGAAAGCATATCTTGAATTACCTGCGGTAATTTTAATAAGCGCAAAGCATTAGTAATAACACTTCGACTTTTGCCAACTCTTAAAGAAAGCTCTTCGTGAGACAATCCACATTCAAGCAAAAGCTTTTGATACGCATACGCCTTTTCAAGCTCATTGAGGTCTTCGCGCTGGATATTTTCTACAAGCGCCATCTCCATCATTTCACGATCGGTAATAGATGGTTTCACAATGGCAGGAACTTGATCATTACCTAAAAAGCCCATTGCCCGAAACCGTCGTTCACCCGATATTATTTCATATCCATCGTGCTTTTTACGTAGAACTATTGGCTGTAATAATCCTTGATTTTTAATACTTTCTGCAAGACCATGAATTTCTTCTTCGTTAAAAACAGTTCGAGGCTGAAATGGGTTAGGCCGAATTGCATTGATATCAACAAAGACTACTTCGTTGCCACTGCCCAATTCTTCGGTATCTTGTGGAATTAAATTTGTAAGGCCACGCCCGAGAGCGCGACGAGCTAAGGGCTTAGCCATGATTAACAATTTCCTTTGCAAGCTTCAAATAATTTTCTGAGCCACTCGACATAATATCGTACAAAATAATTGGTTTACCAAATGAGGGAGATTCCGACAATTTAACATTACGCGTAATAACAGCATCAAAAACTTTGCCCGAAAAATAGGAACGAACTTCTTCCGACACCTGGCGGCATAAATTTAATCGTCCGTCGTACATGGTAAGCAATGCGCCTTCGATGGTAAGTTTAGTATTAAGCGTTTTTTGCACCAAGCGAATAGTATTGAGCAATTCTGCCAAACCTTCAAGCGCGTAATATTCACACTGAATTGGAATAAGTACCGAATCTGCCGCAGTTAAAATATTAATCGTTAACAATCCAAGGGATGGGGGAGAATCGATAATAATATATTCGTATTCATCTCGAATGCTCTCCAGCGCCATTGATAGTTGTTTTTCACGAGCAAGAACATTTACCAGCTCAATTTCTGCAGCTGCTAAATCGGGTGTTGCTGGAACAATTGATAAAAAGGCAATATCTTGGCTCTTAATAACAACATCAGCAATGGCGGTTTGCAGAGCACCATGACGACGATGTGTTAACACATCATAAATAGATTGTTGTATCGTGCTTTTATCAACACCAATTCCTGTTGTTGCATTTGCTTGGGGATCCATATCAATTAAAAGTGTTTTATGTTCTGCAGCAGCCAAACAAGAAGCAAGATTAACTGAGGTTGTTGTTTTACCAACCCCACCTTTTTGATTACAAACTGCTATTACTTTACCCACAAGCTACCCACCCATTGTTCATATGTTATCAACATTATACTAACACACTCATTAAACTGTTACTCTTTGGTAATATCCTAAATATTTCCTATATATATCATACTCTTATGATACTTTTTGTTTGTTGATAATCTTATTTCATATCCAGATATATAAAGTTTTCCACATCAATTTCGCTTAAAGAAACACACACATCATGCACGTTACATTTCATTATATGGGCAGCAATTCTAAGGAAACCAATTTTAATCCAAAAATCTGTTTTCCAAGATCGTATTCTGCAATTTCTGAAATGCGAGCATGTGATGCTTTAGTAGATGTGATGTTTTCTAATTCTGTGGCAAAATCTTTTCCTTTAAAAGTATAAATCCTACCATCGGGTTGCGAAAGAAATGGTTTGGCCATATCTGCTATTTCTGCAAATGTACCAACACCCCGGCTTACTACATAATCAAACGGCTTAGTTTCTGGATCAAGCGCTTCCACTCGCCCCGGAAAAACAAATACATTTTCTAACACTAATTCTTCAACAATTTCACTTAAAAACTTTGCCTTCTTTTTATTTGATTCGGCTAAAACGATATCCAGGTCAGGGCGAAAAATCCGTGTAGGTATTGATGGAAAACCACCTCCAGCGCCAACATCCAAAATTCGGGCATTCTTTTTAAATCCAAATAAAAGTAGCGGTTGTAACGAATCGCAAAAGTGACGAATAAATAAATTTCCTTCATCCTTTTTTGAAACCAAAGATGCTAAATCATTCCACTTAAGCAAAAGTGCCATGAAGCGCAAAATATAATCTCGCTGAACCAAGTCGGGTGTTAAACCAAGTCGTTCAAGCTCTTTCAACTCATACAATTCTTTGGCCTTTTCCATAAACTGAGCGGGAATCTTATTCATAGATGAACATCTCCACTATTGTTTCACGTGAAACATATTTATTGTTGCGCTACATACACCATGAGGATAGAAACATCAGCGGGGGTAACCCCAGAAATCCGGGCAGCCTGCCCGAGGGTGGCTGGTTTTATTGCAGAAAGCTTTATACGAGACTCTGTTAATAAACCTGGAATTGTTTGATAATTGATTGATTGTGGAATTGCGATAGTATCAATTTTTGCCATACGCTCAACATTTTGATTCTCACGAGCAACAAAGCCACTATACTTAACATCAGCTTCTACTCCACAAATAAGCTCTCTATCAATAACATTTAAATTTAAAAATGAAAGAATATTTGTGAGAGAAACTTCCGGACGTTTAAGCACTTCGTAAGCCTTTGCTTGGGATGTAATTAAAGTATTACTAAAACGGTCGTTCCAAGAATTATGATTAATCGTTGTAATTTTCAACGCACCAACCAGCTCTTTTTTTCCTTCCCAAAACTTTCTGCGCGCCCCAATTGTGTTTGCATCAACAAGATTAAGTGAATGAGCAATTTCCATAAGACGAAAATCTGCTGTATCTTGTCGCAATAATAATCGATGCTCAGCTCGAGAAGTAAACATACGATAGGGTTCTTGTGTACCCCTAGAAACCAGATCATCTATTAACACACCAATATATGCTGCATCTCGCTTAAGAACTAATGGTGGAAGCCCAAGGACCTTCTGCGCTGCATTAACACCAGCAATTAAACCCTGGCCGCCAGCCTCTTCATATCCGGATGTTCCATTTATCTGCCCGGCAAAAAACAAACCCTCAACAACACGCGATTCTAGCGATGGATGCAATTGCGTTGGGTGAAAAAAATCGTATTCAATCCCATACCCTGGTCGAATTATTTTGGCCGATTTTAAACCAGGAATACTTTGTACTAATTGAACTTGAACTTGAAATGGCAAACTCGTTGATAAACCATTCAAATACATTTCATGAGTATGTAAACCCTCAGGTTCTAAAAATAATGCATGGCCATCCCTCTCTCCAAACCTAACCACTTTATCTTCAATAGATGGACAATAACGAGGACCAACGCTTTGAATTTTACCAGTATAGAGGGGTGAGAAATTCAGATTATTTAAGATGATCGAATGAGTATCCGCGCATGTTCGGGTTGCATAACAAACTACCTTATTGGTTGGTATTTCTTGCGTGCTAAACGAAAATGCCCAAGGAAAATCATCCCCGGGTTGCTTTTCCATTTTAGAAAAATCTACAGAACGACCATCTATTCGGGGAGAGGTGCCTGTTTTTAACCGACCACTTTTTATACCTAATTCTGCCAACGACTCTGTAAGTCCACACGATGCCGGCTCGCCGGTGCGCCCCCCAGGAAAAGAAGTGAGCCCCATATGAATAGTGCCTGATAAAAATGTTCCGTTAGCCAAAACAATTGCTGTACATTCTATTACTTCGCTAGAATCCATAAGCACTGAAAAGGCCTTATTACTAACAGGATTTATTTTTTTAACCATCCCCTGCAAAAAAGAAATCCCCATAACGGATTCAAGAAGCTCTCGACAATATGATCGATATGCATGCTTATCTGCTTGGGCCCTGTTACCCCAAACAGCCATACCTTTTGCGGTATTTAACATCTTAAAATGAATACCGGTTTTATCAATTATTTTCCCCATGAGCCCACCCATGGCATCGATCTCCCGGACAATGTTCCCCTTGGCAATCCCACCAATAGCGGGATTGCACGACATGTGACCAATAAGATCGATGTGTGAAGTAATCATAAGCACACTAACACCGCGGTTTGCTGCAGCGTTTGCTGCTTCAACACCGGCGTGTCCCCCTCCAATTACTACAACATCAAATTTCATACTTTTTCCAATGTTTCACGTGAAACATCTTATGTTAAAATTGAGGCCATCAAAAGGGCTGTGTTTCACGTGAAACATTTATTTTCCAATACAAAATTTAGAGAATATCTCATTAATAACCTCTTCGCTGGTTGTTCTGCCAAAAAACTCATCAAACAGCAAAAGTGCCTTGGTAATACTTTGTGCATAAACGTCTTCGCCAAATTGTGCAACAGAATCTGCATAGGTAAGCGATTCAACCAACCTAGTTCCCAGATCTTCGTGACGTGAATTTAACATAACGGAGTGATCCATACAATCTAAATAATTTTCTTTTACCCAGCTTCCAACATAGCAAATGAGTTGCTCTCGAGATTCTGAATCAAACGAAGATATAGATAGAATTGGAATATTATTGTTTTTAAAAAACAATTCCTTGTTCGAATCTGTTGATAAGTCTATTTTGTTGATAACAGACCAAATCTTGCCCGCTACACCCTTATTCAAAATATCTGTTTCGTTGGCAATAAAGGGTTGGTTAGCTGGAGTTATCCACAACACTAGGTGTGCATGTGAACAAACATCCCAACTCCTATCAATTCCAATTTGCTCAACGGGGTTATCAGAATTGCCAATACCTGCAGTATCAATAAGACATACTAAACTATTTTCAATTTCTAACGATTCTGATACTAAATCTCGGGTGGTTCCTTCTGTTTCATGAACGATAGATCGATCACCACCTACAAGTATATTAAAAATAGTAGACTTACCTGCATTTTTAGGACCAAATAAAACAATTGTTAGCCCTTTTTCTAGGGTTTTTAATCGATCTCTGATGCATAATTCAGCTTCTATATCAGTCTTCAGTACGGATAACTTCTCCAATATAGAGTTAAATTGTTCTGGATTTGGGGTTTCTTCTGGAAACTCTAGGCCAGATTCTAATAAAGAAAGCGCTGAAACGATTTCTTGTTTCCACTGCATAATTTTTTTTGCAGATCCACCATGATACATTTCTAACGCTATTTTATGTTGAAGCGGGGTGTGTGCTTCGATCAATCCATGAATCGATTCTGCTTTTAAAATATCTAATTTTCCATTTAAAAATGCCCTGCGTGTAAACTCGCCTTTTCCAGCAAATCGCATACCCACAAAAACCAAGGTTTCAAGTATTGCTAATGGAACGAGTTTTCCCCCATGGCAGATAACTTCAACCATATCCTCACCAGAAAAGGATCTTGGGGAACAATATTTTATTGCTGTAATTTCATCAATACAATTTTTAGTTGTGGGATGATAAATAGAATAAAGATGTATTGTGTTTGTGGTAGCTTTGAGAAAAAGGCTCCCCTTGGAGCCAAGACAAATAGCAAAAAGAACATGCGCATCTTTTCCGCTTATTCGCAGAATTGCTAGAGCGCCAACGCCCGGTGGGGTAGCGAGGGCAACTATGGTTTTTTGATCGTCCATATGCCCCGCCTTTGTTTTAGCGCTTATGTGGTGCTGTTTTTGAAATGGTTCCAACCGTTACCGCAGATGCCCTAGCTGCTGTTTGTTTATCAATAATAAATTGCTGTAAAATTCCTAATGCGCTTTGAAATGTCCAATATATGACCAATCCCGACGAAAAACTATTAAACATAAAAAGGAAAAGAAGCGGCATTAAATAGATCATCATTTTTTGATTTGGATCTTTAATGGTCATCTTATTTTGAAAATAAGTAAGAATAGCCATGACAATAGGAAGTAGCCCAATGGTAGTACCATACATTGGAATACCACCGGGAAGAATTTTTTGAAACAGCGGTGTAATAACCGGCAACGCCTCTGCTTGAGCTAAGTCGGTAATCCAGGGTACAACAGAGGTTGTTGCGCCCCTAATCTCTATTGATTTTTTTAGCACTACAAACAAGGCAAAAAACACGGGGATCTGTAAAAACATGGGCAAACAACCCGGATTGAAAGGATTAACACCCTCTATTTTATAAAGAGCCATTATTTCTTCGTTCATCTTTTTGGGATTAGCAGAATAGCGTTTCCTAAGATCTGTAATTTTTGGCTGCAAATCTTTCATTCTGCTCATCGATTTCATACTGCTTTGTGTCAGCGGATAGGTTGCAATCTTTAAAATTATGGTTATAAAAATGATGGCGATACCATAATCTTTAACAATATGCTGTAATTGAATTAAGAGCCATAAAACAAACTCTGCTACATAAGGAAACCACAAATCGGCTCTTAAAAGCCACTTCCATCCACTAAATAAGACCTTTTCGAATTTTAAAGAATATGGTGTTAAATAGTCTAATTTTGTTGGACCAGCATAAATCCAATATGACTCAGTTGGACTTTCGGAATATCGCTTTATTGAAATTCCGTAATTAATTATTGGTGCACCTCTATTTTCAGGTGGTGCATAAGGATTTATTTCAGTAAAAGAAGAAACTGTGATTTCTGCATCTTTTACGGTATCAGCAACAAGCGCAATTAAAAAATATTTGGACGAAATACCAGTCCAAGAATAGAACCCCGTATATTGTTCCTTCTCAACTTTTTTAGCAATAAAATGCTCCACGTTTTTTCCATCATAAACATGGGCTTTTTTAGGATCAAAATTGGCGCTTCCAACTGGTCCCAAATCTTCAGATTCATTAATTCCACATTCCCAACCTACTGCTACGTTTTTCCCTGAAAGTGCGCCAGATATCACAGAATAACCAATTTTGTACGTAGACCCATTAAACAAGAATTGCTTTTGAATGCCATTTTGAGCAGTAAACTTGACTCTTGCGGTATCTTTTTTAGAAAGAATTATTTGTTTCTTTTTATAGTGCGCATCTACAAAAAACAGTTGACTATCGTAGTTTACACCATTAATGGAAAGGTTTGCCCCACCTTTTCCGTTTTGAGGCAACAGTTCAATAAAATTTTTAGAATCATGTGTGTAAACAACCTTTTTACCCTTCACTATATATTCATATTCTTTCGTCTTAATCGAAGCAATCAACCCACCTTTTTCGGCTATTTTACATATATATTTATCTGTTTCAATAGTAATTGTATCAGCATTTGAATACGTAGAATCGGTGGAGGTAAAAGCACTAATGGCTGACACTGGGACTGTTTGCGGTGGCACATTTGCTATATTTGTTATACCCTTTTCAGGCGCTTCGGATAATGATGCGGGTTTATTAGGAGAAACCATTGCTGGTTTTGTATCTTGTGTTTGTTGCCGCGTAACCTTAAGTTTTTCCTCGGCAATTTCCTGAGGGGATCTCTTGCCCCATATAGTATGATAATAAAAAGGACTTTGAAAAAACCAAATAGCGCCTATAATAACTAAAAATCCGAAAATACTATTACGGTTCACAATACTGTCCTTTCAGGTTTTACAGGATCATACCCACCACGAGAGAGTGGATTACACTTAAGAAAACGATATACAATTTTTGGTAAGGCAACATGCAACGGTAGTACTTTAATAGCTTCTATTGCATATGCGCTACAAGACGGCTCATATTTGCATACGCCATCTGAGAACGGCACAACCAATTTAAAAAATCTAATAAAGATAGAAAAAATTATGGTTTTGATCTTTGAATACATTTCTGCCATGAATCAAATGATCCTACCTGTTTTTCGAATGAAAAATTCTGATGTGAAAGAGGCTTAATGAGAAGATTATAAAAAGGAGGACCGCTTCTTATACGTGATCTAAAAATCTCCCGACAAACACGTTTTATATAATTTCTTTCGACTGAACTACCAAGTTTTCTAGAAACTAAAACAGCCAGTCTATCAAATTTTTGGTTGTTTATACAAGAAATATAAACAACTCCATTACTACAAACCCATTGTTTTCCAGAACGCACAAGAACAGATATTTCGCTTTTTCTATATATCCGTTCTTGTTTGGAAAAAGAATTGTTTTTCAATTAAAGCCTGATTGAACGCTCTTCCGAAACAGTAAGCTTTTTGCGTCCTTTAGCACGACGTCTCTTTAAAACAATTTGTCCGTTTTTTGTTGCCATACGTGCACGAAAACCATGTTTATTAACACGTTTACGCTTAGATGGCTGAAATGTAGGCCCCATGAAAAACTCCTTTAACTCAAATTAGTGTTGACTCAAACCGAATAAAAATGCTTTATCTTAAAAGGTATGTCAATTTTTTCTCTTTAAAATATGAACTAAAATCAACAACTACATTATTTAGTATTTAAATAGACAAATTTAACTACATATAGAGATCATTTGCTATTCCATGCGGGAAAAGAACAAACGTTAATAGAATTAGTAAAAATAATAAATTTGCTAGAGTATTTATTAATAAAAATTGCTCGATTTCAAAACTTCTATAATAAGGCCAGATAGTATATTAATCGTAGTTAAATTATTACCCGCTTATAAAAAAGATTAGATTACATGCATGAAATACTTTGGAAATCTATTCGTGACGATTTAGAAAAAAATATAGATCGTTCTCGTTTTGAAACATGGGTTGCTCCATTATCGGTATCTTCCAACTCCGATGCTACAAAACTAATATTATGTGCTCCTAATCAATTTATTTGTGATTTTTTATCAACAAACTACAAAGATAGTTTTTTATCGATATCAAAAAAATTATCTCTTTCTGTTAATGAAGTAGATTTTAAAGTAGAAAATAATCTTGTTGCCCAAATCCACGAACAAGAAATTCAAGTTGCAACCAATACTAGTTCATCTCCACAAAAAAATCTTTATCCACTCTTAAATAAGCGATTTTCTTTTGATTCCTTTATTGTTGGTTCTGGTAATGAATTTGCCAAAAGCGCAGCTTTAGCTGTTGCAGAAGCACCAGGAAAAACAAAATTTAATCCATTGCTCTTTTATGGTGGCGTAGGCTTAGGAAAAACGCATCTTTTGCAAGCTATAGGAAATTTTATACTCTCTCTTGGTAAAAACTATAAAGTTTCATATGTAACCTCAGAAGAGTTTTATTTAGAATTTATAGATGCAATTAAAACTAATACAACAAAAAAATTCACTGAGAAATATCGTACATCTGATATCCTCCTTGTAGATGATCTTCAGTTTTTTGCCGGTAAAGAATCTACTCAAGAAGAATTCTTTTACGTTTTTAATACGTTATATCAAAATGGCAAACAACTCGTATTAACATCAGATTTGCCTCCAAGCGCTCTACAAGGTCTGCAAGATAGACTTGTATCACGATTTCAATGGGGTTTATGCATTGATATACAACCACCTAATTTAGAAACTCGTGTAGCTATTCTAAAAAAGAAAGCTGAAGAAGATAGCTTAAATATACCAGAAACTGTTCTCTACTACATAGCTGAACATGTCTCTTCTAATATTAGAGAGCTAGAAGGTGTAGTAATAAGACTGCTTGCATATGCGTCTATCACGAAAACAGATATAACTATAGATCTCGTAACAAGTGTTCTAAAAAAATCTTATGATAAGGGAAATTCAAGAATTAGTATTGAAGAAGTCATTGAAAAAGTTGCAAATTATTATAAGGTTCCAATAAATAATATTAGAGAAAAGAATCGCAGAAAAGAAGTAGCAATTTGTCGACAAATAGCAATGTATATTACTAAATCAATAACAAATCATTCACTTAAAACAATAGGTCTCAATTTTGGTGGTAGAGACCATAGTACTGTAATTCATGCTGTTCAAACCACCGAAAAATTAAAGAAAACAGATGAAACATTATTACGTGATATCAATTACATTATATCTATGCTTAAAAATTAACAATTACATGCTCATAACCTGTTAATAAGTTATTAATATATTATTTTTAAAAGTAATAATAGCTTATCAACACAATCATAGTACGAGATATCAACAATTAAAAATTATATAAATCAATAGGTTATAACAAATTAATACTTATCAACACCTCTTATATTATATCTAATTTTAATATAAAGGTAAGAATAAGAAGATACTATGTTAATAATAAACAGTTGTGATCGTTATAAGTTTTTTAAACGGAGTTAGCTATGAAAATTTTGACCTCAAAAAAAGACCTTCTTGGAATAATGCAAAAAGCATTTCCTGTGATACCATCAAAAAGTACTATGCAGGCCCTTTCTAATTTCAAGATGTCATATTCGGGAAATTATTTAGAAATAACCGCTACCGATCTAGACCATTCTATAAAAGTAAAGCAAGCAGCATCTGGTGCTGGAGAATTTGATATTCTTGTAAATGCAAAAAAAATATTCGAAATAGTTCGAGAATTGCCAGAGGGGAATGAAACGATTGCGGTTGATGAGAATATTTTTATTATTGAAAGCGAAAAAGGATTTTCTTGTCGCATAGCAGGAACAGACACTTCAGATTTTCCTTCTTTTCCTGTGATAGAAGAAAAAACATCATTTGATATTAGAATATCGCAATTGTCAAGTATGATTGCAAAGTCCAGTTTTGCCGTTTCAAAAGATGAATCTCGCATGTGCTTATGCGGCATATTGTGGGAAATAGAAGAAAACAGAATGGGAATGGTTGCAACAGACGGTCACCGTTTGGGTAATAGTGTTATTATTGGAAATTTTAATGTTTCTAGTAAAATATCCGTTATTGTTTCACCAAAAAGTCTCCTTCACATTGTAAGAATAATGGGTGCCGATGCTGCTCCCGATGCAGTGATACATGTATCTGTTGGTGATAAATATGTTTTATTTAGTAATGATTCGGTGCAGATATGTTCTAAATTAATAGACGGACCTTATCCTGATTATAAAAAAGTTATACCGGTAGAAAATCCCAAAAAAGCGCTCTTACAAAGAACTGTATTAGCTGATGCCGTTAGACGTGTTGGCGTGTTATCGAATCAAAAGACTAATTTAATTAAATGCATTTTTAGGGAACAAGAGCTTGAGCTTGTTGTGCTTAATAGAGATATTGGTGGTGAAGCACGTGAATTAATTCCGGTCGATTATAATGGCGAAGAACATGCTATTGGATTTAATGGACAATATTTATCTGAAATATTAAATATTCTTTCTTTTGTTCCAACAGTTCGTATTGAAATGTCAACACAAATTGGAGCGTGCTTAATATTTCCAGAATTCGAAGATCCATCGAAAAAAGAGAGTGATGATTTATTTCTTATTATGCCTTTGAAAATCATGGAAGAAATGTAATTTTAAAAAGTAAACAAATACATTTTAGGATTAATAAACCAATAATTTTTTAAACCAAGGAGTACATATGAAAAAAGTACGAAATGCAGTATTAGCTGTATGTGCAGTATGTTTGTGTGCTGTTCCTGTTTTTGCTTTAAGAGGATTACTCGAAAAACCACTCTTTTTTGTTAATGCAAATGGGAAAATAGAAAAACAGGGTTACTGGATGATTAACCTTGGTAAATATGATGTAACGCTCAATAGAAAATTTGCTGGAGAGGAAATGAAAGCAATTGAAACATCAATTGACCTCTTTATGACATCATCTGGCTATATCCAGGCAAGTGGATATTCGGAAAAAGGTAAAATTGAATGTAGTGCTCTGATGATGGTAAAAACACCGAGTGGTGATCGAAAAATTGAGGTTGGAGAAATTGATTGTTTAACGGATAATGGAACAAAAGTGAAATTGACAGATTCTACAACGGGTGATTTAGTGTTGGATATTGAAAAAAATCAGATGCTTATTAAAAAAATGCAAGTTAGAGTATATAAGTTTCAAGCAGATGAATATGGCGAAAATGTATTAAAAGAACAAACATCTAATACAGACATTCCGATAACCGCATGGGCATTTTCTGCTGCAAGTTTAAAAACCGCATTAAATTTACCTGCAAATACGACAGTTATAGATACCGATCCTCCTGCTAAAAAAGGAAAAAAATAAGAGCTGGATAAAAGGATAGTAGCATGCTTTTTAGGCCTATTATTTATAGTTTATCGATAATAGTGAGTCTAATTGGATTAATTGAGGCGTTGCCTTTATATGGGAGTTCAAGTAAACGTGGGCTCCCATTTTTATTGTACCAAAATGCAGCATTACTAGCGAATCAAAATGGCACAACAGGTGGATTGTCTTTACTTCTTAATAATACCGAAGTAGAAAAAATGCAGATAGGAATATCTTCACAACAAGGAACTAATGGTTTTGGGTTAGGTTATATATTTTCTGATTCTACAAAACATTGTATATCAACGGGATTTGGAAAACAACTAGTAGCGTTTTTTTATGGTGGAGCATTAAGTGTTATTATTGACAAAAGTAATATAGGATCATCTATAGATGCGTATGGTACCGCCATAATAGGAGAAAAAAACTATTTAGCAGGATCGCTAAAAAATATTCTCCCCTTTGATACAAGTATAACAAAACATCCTTCAGAGATTGGCATTTCTTCGTTTGGAATTATTGGCGAAATTCTTGACTTGGGATATCTATTTACTATTAGAGGGATAGCATACGATTTTCCTACAAAACAATTTGGTTTTGGGATCTCTGCAGAAATGGATCGAGAATTTTTAAAAAATCCAACAATTGCAATAAATATTGGTGGTGAATTAGAGTATACGGCAAAAAAAGAAATGGATGTAACTCTTTTTGGAGGGATTCTTCTTTCTGTAAGCGCAGGATCGACGAGAAGTTCTTTGGCCGCAGGAACAGTATATGATCCCGTGGTAATGAAACAAAAAACGTTTGGGGGAATTTCTTTTTCACCCAATAGTATAACAAAAGAATCATTACCAAAACTAGAAATCAAAATTTCAAAAAAAATATTTTCGCCTAACGGCGATGGAACAGATGACAATATAGGAATAAACATTCTTATTAATAAAATCGATCGAAAACAAGAATTATCGTCTTGGACTATTCTTATTTCTTCAGACCCCGATGATCCACAAAAAGTAATCAAAATTTTTTCCGGCGGATCTTTACCCCCAGCAACTATTTGGTGGGATGGTCGCAATTCAAAAAATTTGCTGCAAAATCCAGGACAATATTTTATTCGTCTTGTATGTTTGGATAAAAAAGGCGATTCGTGCATGACACCATGGGAACAAGTTATTATGACAGGAAATCAATGACCCCCCCCAAAAAAACGCTATTCATTAAGGGCAATATTAATTTATAGAGTTCTTAAATACCTTTTGTATAATTATTATATATCTAACGTTAATGCATAAAACAACTCCAGAAAATGCGGTCCTTCTATAAAACAAAAACCGTTGAGGAATAAACATGCATCAATTTGAAAAGGGAACACTGCTAGAAAAAAGAAATTTTCAAGTGGAACCATTGCCATTAAAAGAATATTCAGATTTCATTTTTAAAGATTGCGATTTTTCAAATGCGCAATTTTCTAATATAATTTTTGAAGATTGCGTATTTATTGGATGTAACATGAGTTTAGCAAAAATTACTATGAGCTCATTTAGGGGATCGACATTTAAAGATTGCAAAATGCTTGGGTTGCGGTTTGATACGTGCAGTGAATTTGGTCTGGTATTCTGTTTTGAAAAATGTATTCTCAATCATTCTTCATTTTTTAGAACAGCAATCAAAAAGACATCATTTAAGCACTGCTCCCTTAAAGAGGTTGATTTTACAGAGTGCATATTATCGGGAAGCTGCTTTGATGATTGTGATTTAATGAGAGCTGTTTTTGAACGATCGGCAATAGATTTTGTTGATTTTAGAACAGCCTACAACTATTCTATAAATTTGCAGCAGAATAAAAATAAAAAAGCGAAATTTGGACTATCGAGAATACGGGGTCTTTTGAATACGTATGATATCGAAATTGATCCCGCTTTTTAATTCCAAAACTTTCTGGTTACCGTAATAAAAAATGCATTAACAATACGTGCTTGAGGTATTTTAAGGGTATCGTAGGAATATGTTTCTCTCTATCCGAGTTAAATGGATTTTTTTATGCATGATGAAATTATCGAACATTTGCGAATAGAGCCACTCACCTCACGAGAAATTGCAGAAAAATTTTTACGGTTTAAGAATCCACCCCAAGCATTAGCACATGCGGCGGTATGTGGTATTTTACAAAAAGATTCACGCTGTTTTGTAAATGATTTGGGTTTATGGGAAGCACAACAAACCAAAGAGACCCAAACGGGTCAGCGCTTAGGAGTGGTCCCATTTGTTATTGTTAATCTAACAAGCGATCCTGGTAATGCGCGTCGGATCGTACATATTTCTATATGGAAAATTTCTCCAGAAATAGAGTGCCTTCTTAGTGCGTGGTTATCCGATCCATCACTTCT
This sequence comes from Chitinivibrionales bacterium, assembly GCA_038247415.1. Classification (GTDB taxonomy): domain Bacteria; phylum Fibrobacterota; class Chitinivibrionia; order Chitinivibrionales; family WJKA01; genus JBBRUX01. The sequence continues at coordinate 98,054 of JBBRUX010000002.1, forward strand.
TCCTCTTGACGAACAAGATTTAGCTCGTGACGGGTTGGATCGTGTATGGAATCCTGACGCCAGCGACCAAACATACTCGGATAGTGCAGAAATTCTGGTTGCATATGTTCCTATTTTTATCGGCGCAACGCAGCAAGCACAGTTCGCATGGATATGTGCAGAGCGGGGTGAAATAATCAATGACACCGGATGGCTCTTATCTCATTTCTTGCGGTGCTGTACTATTTCGGTTCCCCGGCCCATTACGCTTGACGAATGCTATAAGACCGTTTTTGGAAGATTTCCCCGCGCGACGTCGGTTGCACGCAAGGGTGAGCAAGCCGCCGAAATAATTGCAGAGGGAATTCGCCTCCTTGCGTTTCGCGCAATTGAGACACTCCAGGATTTTATTGCTGCACAGGAAAAAATTCCGATCAGCATAGATTTTTCTGCCAAAGCTTTTTCTCTTGAGGATATTAAGAATGTTCCTCGGCTGCCGGGGGTGTACGCATTTTTAGATACGGCATCTACCTATATCTACATTGGAAAATCTAAAAATTTAAGAGCGAGAGTGTTGGGATATTTTGCCGATTCCGACGAATCGCCGGTGAAACTGCAGCGTCTACGGGAAGAGTCGCATTCATTTAAAACCCATGTTTGTGGATCTGATTTAGAGAGCATTATTACCGAATTTCGTCTTATTCAAAAGCATGCGCCAACACTCAATAAGCAAGCAACGGTTAATGAACGTCGGGGGCAATTTACTCCTATTGACGATTGCATTGTGGTATTACCGTGCACCGATTCGGCCAAGTGTTTGGGGCTGTGGTATCGAAAAAACCAAAAGATTAAAATCAGATACGTACAGGGTGATGAAAGCGATAGTGAAGATGTTTGTAAAGAACTTGAAGAGTTTTTTTTATTAGATAAATTACCGGCAGCCAGTACTGACTTTTCTTTGCAGGAGCTTGTAACGCGATACATAAAACGGCATGCACAGGATCTGGAAATTATTCCGGTGCATAGAATGGCAGATGCAAAAGAAATGTATGAGGCCACGATGATCTCCTATAAAGAAGCCAGTGGCGAGTAGTAAAACTTACAGGATTAAATTGGCAAGGTCTGCGATGTTTTTGCACATGACAAGCACTGTGCCTTCTGGTGCGGCTGTCCAATCGGCTTTTTTTTGAGGTTTGGGAACAATGCATCGTTTAATGCCCAAATGAGCGCATTCGCGAATACGGGCAAGCATATTATTGACAGGACGCACTTCTCCGCCAAGGCCAATTTCTCCAATAAAAGCAGTGCCAAGTTCAAGTGGCCGGTTGCGAAAAGAAGAAAGCACCGCAGCACAGATTCCTAAATCAATAGCAGGTTCCGAGACTGATAATCCACCAGCAATATTAAAGAAAATATCATGATCACCCATCATGATTCCGCCATATCGTTCTAGCACTGCAATAAGTAACGAAAGCTTTTTTGGCGCAATTCCCGAAGCAACACGTTGCGGCAAACCAAAATGGGATTTATTGACTAACGATTGAAGCTCAACGACTAACACACGCGTTCCTTCAAGAACTGGAGTTATGGCTGTACCTACTTGTGGAATACTTCTATTATGAAGAAATAATTCTGATGGGTTGACTACTTCCTGTAAACCAATATCGGACATGGCAAAAATAGCAATTTCTCCCGATGGCCCAAAACGGTTTTTTACGGCCCGAACAATACGATACTGATAATGAGATTCGCCTTCGAAATAAAGCACCGTATCAACCAGATGTTCGAGGAGTCGAGGGCCTGCAATAGCTCCATCTTTGGTAACATGTCCAACAAGAATTATGGCACAGCCATTTTGTTTGGCAAATTGCAAAAGAACCGAAGCGCTTTCGCGAACTTGACCAACCGAACCCGGGGTTGATTCGAGTCCTTCGCAAAACATGGTCTGAATGGAATCTACAACAACGACATCGGGGTGTATATCGTGAAGTTTTCCCACAATTGCATCTATTGACGTTTCGGCAAGAACCAGGAGATGAGGCGCACTAATATGCATTCGTTGCGCGCGAAGCGAAACCTGCTGTAAAGATTCCTCACCCGTAATATAAACAGCCTTTAAAGCATTTTGAGCGAAGGTTCCCATGAGTTGAAGCAGGAGTGTTGATTTACCAATACCCGGATCTCCACCAAGGAGCACAAGAGAACCCGAAACCAAACCGCCGCCTAAAACGCGATCCATTTCGGGGAAGGTACTTTTTAATCGAGAATATGATTGAGGGGCACATTCGGAAAGAGGCGTTGCTATTGCCCCACTGGAGATAGAAGAAAATGCAGAAACGGTACGCGAACTCTTAGTAGAACCGATGCGAAACTCGGTTATACAATTCCAAGCTCCGCATCCATCACATTTACCTTGCCAACGGCCATATTCCTGACCGCATTGGTTGCAAACATAGGCAGTTTTTGCTTTTTTTGAATTCACTTATCGTCTTTCGAAACCCTTTGATGGACCTTTGTCCCGTGATACGCTTCTTTTCTTAAAATATGAGGAAGCACCGCCGCTGCTACTACGTTCACCACTTCGTTCTCCTCCGCGGTCGCTTCGACCAGGACGATCGGCAGATCTAACGTATCCTGAAGAGGCTCGTGGTGGTGGAGCTGGTCGTTCGGTTCTTACTTCAACAGGTGGAATTGGCGCATGCATTTTAAGCAGCGCTGCAGCAATATCCATTGGTGTGTGAGCATCGCCACAGATTTGATCGACCATATCGATATAGGGTGTAAGATGACCAAGTTTAATCGTGTCACGAATTTTGTCAAAGAGCCGAGTGGATGTCATATTATGAACATCGGTTTGTGTTGGCACTTTTTGGCGATGAACCGTTGTTCGGGCAAAGCGTTCGATGCTTTTGAGTTTGTAAATATCGCGGCCGCACACAAGTGAAATTGCTAAACCATCTTTTCCTGCTCTGCCGGTGCGACCAATACGGTGCACATAATCTTCTTCGTCTTGTGGTAAGTCGTAGTTAAAAACGACATCGATATTTTCTACATCGATACCTCTTCCTGCAACATCTGAGGCTGCAAGCAATTGAACACCACCCGCGCGAAATGAGTTCATAACTCTGTCACGCAGTGCTTGACGCATGTCTCCATGAAGGCCATCTACAGCATATCCGCGCGCTTGCAACTGGGTAACTAATTCGTCTACCATGCGGCGAGTATTGCAGAATATGATACCGCGCTTGACAGAGTATAAATCGATGCACCGACACAAAATATCCGTTTTAAGACGGTATTCGATATCGAAATACATTTGACGAACCGAAGAAACAGTCATTTCGCTGCTGGCAATAGTGACTGTTTGTGGATCATTCATGAATTTATTGATCATGGTGCGAATATAAGCTGGAAGCGTGGCCGAGAAGAAAGCCTTAACCGGAGAGCTCTCCAAGTGTGTCATGATATTGACAATATCGTCGGAAAATCCCATGTCAAGCATTTCATCGGCTTCATCGAGAACAAGGCTTGTTACACCTGCAAGCGAAAGTGTTTTGCGCTCGAGATGGTCGAGTATGCGTCCGGGAGTTCCAATAACAATATGAACACCACGGCGAAGCATATCGATTTGTCGTTCGATGGGTTGTCCACCATACACAGGAAGAACATGTATTTGTTTACGATACTGAAGAAGTCGGGCGCACTCTCCTGCTACTTGCACCGCAAGTTCGCGCGTTGGACAAAGAACAAGCGCCTGAACGCCTTTCTTTTTAGGATCGATGCGTTCGATAAGTGGAATGGCAAATGCTGCGGTTTTTCCCGAGCCCGTTTCAGATTGAGCAACAACATCCTTGCCTGCCATAAAAAGCGGAATAACACCAGCTTGGATGGGGGTAGCTTTTTCGAATCCCATATCAGCAACTGCGCGTTTGATGTCGGTTGAAATTGGCATGTCAGAAAAGAGAATTTGAGACATAGTATCCTTCACAGAAAAAATTAATAGATATAGATCGTACTAATTATACATCATTTCTGGTAAAGTGCCTAAAAATACCAATATATATATTAAGCCGCAATGGGGAACAAAAAATTTAAAATACAAAAAGCATCATGAAACAGAAGTAAGGATACTGCTAAAATCGACTTAAAGTATACTAATATTCTGGTGAGGTCGAAAAAGCATTGTATTCACAATTGAGATTATCAAAAATGGTAATTGCAGAGCGCGGGCTAGTAGTTAACCCGTTGATTTCCTGTAAAATGCAAAGAAAATCCCAGATAAAAATCAAGTCGGTCGAGATTAAGTGGGCTAATGAGATCTGCCTCAAATTCATTATACGCAACCTTTGTTGTGTGCGCACTATAAAAGCGAGCTCCCGTCTCAATCGAAAAAATAGATGAAAGCATATAATCTATTGATAGTCCAAAACTTACACAAGGCATGAGAGCACGGTATTCATTTAATGAAAATCGTTGAATTGATTGACTAAAAAAGAAAAGGAAGCCAATTCCAATATCCGGATAGAACACAAACTGAGTATTTCGAGGGGCAATGCGTGCGCTTAAAAAACTACCTAAAAAATAAAGCCCGGTAAATTGAGAAAAATATCCAGAAAAAGTATCTATGGGGGAACGCGAAGTATCGATATAGGTGGAACTATAATTTTTTATGCCTGTGGAAAATTTGCAAAAAAGAAGTTCTGCTCCAAGGGGAAGGGCCTGGCCATAGAGTGCATAGGATGCAAGGAGTGCATTTCCACCAGAACTTTGCTTAAAGAATGAAGTACCAGTGGCAACAGAAAGCTTTTGATGTGTTGATTGCTCATAAGAAATTACCCTAATTGAGCTCGAATCTATAAGGGTGTCGTTGCGGATTGATTCAATATGGTTTTCGAAATCTGCAGAACCGGGGTAGTGCAGGGTAGCACATAAAAAAAAGATTCGAAGTTGATAATTCATGGTAGATGCTGCACTTTTAATGAGTTATGCACATAAAAAAGGTAAAAAGAGAGCCCATTTTTTAATATACACATTAAAGATCAAAAAGAATAAGTATAACCTTTTGAAAGTCTTGTAACTGCATAAATAATGAAATCTAAAGATTACAAGTAATGTAGAACAATAAGGTAGGGTAAAAGCACAAAAAATTCTGTATAATAATCTGTACAGCGTTAAGTATAAGGATTCTTTTAAGCCATGGAAAGTGTGGCACTTAAAATCCCGACAAAAAAGGAACACAATGAAATCAATAATTGTCATTATGTGCATGGTGATCGTTGCTATGAGCGTTTCGGGAAATGAGGTGATTCCTCGATGTATTGGCAATTTTGTTGTGGATACGAACCTTAAAGATGTATCTCTACCGGAATTTTTGCGCATGCACAAGAAGCATGTAAACGATGCTGCAAAACCAATTCGTGTTTTGGCACTTATTGATGCTAGATTTAATGCAGTAGATCTCGCGGCGTATGGCTGGCAGGAGTGTAATCGCATGGGGGATATTGCGGTTCTTATGGGAAACCCAGCCACGGCTGATTATCTTGTGTCAATACCCGGAATTAGAACCATAAAAAAACCATCTAGGATTTATCCCTGTATGGATTCTGCGAGGGTACAATGCTCGATAAATGAGGTAGTAACTTATTCTGATAAAACAGGGTTGCCTAAAGCATTTTCTGGCAAGGGTGTACTGCTTGGCATGATGGATACCGAATTTGATACGCAGATTCCGGCATTTCTTGACTCTTTAGGAAAAACCAGATTTGTTGCAGTATGGGATCAGAATGATACAACCAAGGGATTTCCTAATAAATATGGGTATGGGGTTATTAAACGCGGTGCGGAACTTACGGCTAATCCCTGGTTTGGTACCACGGGGTCTGTTCATGGAACCATGATGACAAGTTATGCGGCTGGAAGCGAACCCACAGTGCCATACGGTGGCGTGGCGCCTAAAGTGACGATTGCCGGCATGCAGTATACGCAAGATGACAATGATCTAATTACGGGGATGCAATGGCTTTTTGCTCTTGCCGATTCTTTGAAAATGCCGTGTGTTGTCAATATGAGTATCGGTTCTGCATCCGGACCTCATGATGGAACATCGCTTATAGACAAAGCCATTGATACTTTGGCACAAGCTGGTCATATTGTTGTGGGTGCAATGGGAAATGATGGCGCGGGCAAAATTCATGTTTCTTTTCCTGTGAGTCGAACCGATTCGGTTGGTAGCTGGTTTGTGAGTGAAGTGTCGGTAACAAATGGAATAACCAAAGGATATAGTGCGGTTGATTTATGGGGAGAAGCAGAAAAATCATTTTCTGCAACCTGGTATATAGTTAATGCTCAAACGAAACAATACCAGAAAGCCCGAAATGCGATTTCAACGCAAATAGCGGGTCAGTATAAGCCTCAAACAATAGTCTTTGGAACCGATTCGGTTGTTTTAGAAATTGCAGCCGAAAGAACCAGTATTCTTAATAGAAAACCCCATATGCAAGCTGCACTTACAACACATAAAGCCGATATCTATCTTGGATGCATCATTGTGGGTTTATCAACAACTACAACTACCGTGAATGGTTGGAATGTCATGAAAAAGCCATGCATAAGTCTTGATATTGCAGGATTCAAAAATGGAGATAGTATATCAAGCGTAGCTGAAATTGGCGGAACGGGAAAAAAGACGATTTCGGTAAGTTCATATACGAGTAAATCAAATTACACGCTATGGAATGGAACCCCAGGAGGGAATGCGAGTCCGTATCATGGTCTGGTTGGTTTTGGCGGATATGGGCCAACACTTGACGGTCGCATTAAACCGGATATTGTGGCGCCTGGAGCGTGGGTAACCGGAGCACTCGGAAGAAAATACACCGATCAAACATATATTGTAATGTGGAATAATTATCCCGACATTCTTTCTCGCTATGCTGTCAATGGAGGAACCTCTATATCTGCTCCTATCGTTTCTGGGGCTGTTGCTCTTATGCTGGAAGCTAAGCCCGATCTAACGCCCGATCAGGTGCGAACAATTCTTATACAAACAGCGCATACCGACGAATTTACAGGTACAATAAGCACCCCCAATAACGCATGGGGTGGAGGAAAGTTAAATGTTTTGGGAGCGCTTCAAAAACTCGTGGGACAACCGGTTTATGCTGACAAAGGGATAGAACGAGTCAACATTGTTAAGGGCGTATTTCTTCAAAAGTTATCGGCAAACACCTTTCGTATTGTGGGTTCAGAAATGGTACTTAAAAATGCGCATGTTGATATGTATTCTGCAGATGGACGAATGCTAAAACAGTATCAAAGATTAGGTGCGAAAGCGTTACTGGTATGCGACAAAAAGGGTGTAGTATTTATTCGCGTGCAGAGTGGGGCTTTTAGGGAAGTTTTCAAAAGAGAACTATTGTAGGAATAGGGTTATTCGGAAATAGCAAAAACATCTTTGAGGGTGCGTGTTGCTGCCGAAGCAACAAAGGGATCACGAAAGGGATGCGATGCGATATTTTTTAAAAGAGGAATTGCTTTACGAGCACGCAGTTTACCAAGTTCGTTAATAGCAGCAATGCGAGTACCAAACGAAGCAGCATATGCTACATCGAGCATATATACCTGCGCCATATCAACTCCCGCATGAGCGGCGATCTTAATATGAACCCCATTCCAGCGTTTGTTATAGTCTTTATTGTAAACCCATGAACTAATCATGGGGTTACGGGCGCACCGCAAATAAGATGCATACACATTCACACATTCATCGGGAATAAGAGATCGAGTATAGCGCATAATGCAATCATCTGCTATGACTCGATGTACTTCGGCTAAGCGTGACTTTCCACCAAAACATGTTTGAGCATTTTCAAAAAGCTTGTTGGCATTGGAACAATCATCTTTTTTGAGGGCAATCCAGGCTAAAAGAATATTCCCATACGCCTCGGTATTTTTAGCTTCGATAAGCGTTGTCGCGAGATTTTTTGCATCATCAAATTTTTGATTGATGATAAGAAGCGATCCTGCATTGAAAAGTTTTTTTAGAGGCCATCGATGCGCATATTCTTCTGGGGCTTGAGCAGCAATATAGGCATCATCAAAAGAAACGGTGGTGGTGATGTAATCGTAGAACTGCATAAGTGCCGCGAAAAGAACTACGAGTGCACAACAAATTCCAGCAATGCGTACCCATGGTTTGCGAAGTTCTCGAAAAAAAGAAGAGGTATGCGTTGAAATGATTCCCATGCTCTTAGTAATAGTGGCCGCCCATTGGGCTCTCTGGTGTCGCAAAAGAGGAACTTTTTGGCTACCAAGACTTTGTATAATAATGGAAATACCTTTAATGCCATACGATACAACGGTTTTAGAGGTATTCGCTAATTTTGAAAATCTTTGACTAAACAAAGCTAGATCATCGTGTATAGTACCTTCCGAAGAAGACCCAGATGCTTGCGATTGAGGTGAAGGTTTAACATCGAGAAGCTGTGAAAAAGCTTCTATACAATCGGTGGCGGTTTGTATGCGTTGTTTACGGTTTGATATCAGCATTGCGTTAACAAGAGATTCGATTTCTGGCGAAATACCCTCGCACAGCGTTGATAATTTTGGTTGGTCGCCTTTTATGGTAGCAAAGGCGGTTGCAGCAATAGTATCCCTAAGAAATGGATGGTGCCCAGAAAGCATTTCGTAAAGAACAACACCTAAACTAAAAATATCGGCTCGAGAATCTGCAATGTATCCGTCAAGTTGTTCCGGAGCCATATATCCAGGAGAGCCAACAACCGAACCATCGCTGGTATGCATGGCAAATGGCGCTTTTGCCACGCCAAAATCGGTAAGTTTTGCTCTACCGCTGTGAGAATCGATAAGAATATTGGCTGGCTTTACATCGCGGTGTACTATTTCCCGTGAATGCGCGTGATGTAAGGCAGAGGCAATATCTAAGGTAATGGTAAGAGCTTGCTGAGGAGAAAGCTTTTTAAGGCGTTTGAGGAGAGCATAGAGGGATTCGCCCTCAACAAATTCAAAAGCGATCCAGGGTATACCATTCTCTTCACCAGCATCAAAAATACTTACAATAGTTTGTAGATGAAGCTTGGCAACCGATTTAGCTTCGGATTGAAAGCGTTTAAGAAATTCTTCTTTTTTTTCGGGATCCAGATGAGGATCGAGCCGAATTACTTTGAGTGCGACATTACGCTGTAAAACAGGATCGAGCGCAAGATAAACACTTCCCATACCGCCTTCGCCCAAAAGCGAGATTGTAGAATATCGCCCAAAGGTTGTCGAGGGTAAAGCAGATGGAAGAGGTGGTTTCGTTTTCATGACATTGGCAATTCTTAACTCAACAAAAATATTTTTTTTGCAAAAGCACAGTAAGCAGACATCACTAACTGCTATTTCGAAAGAATACTGAGATCTTGTTGCGCCCAAAAATTACTTGCTGTTTTATAGTGAAGACGAATCCGATACTGTGTTGCATTCATAGCGCCAAAACCATTACGGGAAACGACGGGGCCCCAGATAAGATAGGTGCAATTTCCTTTGTAAAGAAGCCCAGCAGATGAATCACGAACAAAGAGTGCGGATTTGGGATTTTGAAGATTTTTAGCAACCAAAGATTCAGCATGCGCAATTGCTAGAGTAGTATCTGTACAGATTTGCGCTACATTTGAGGGAATCTTTTTTTTAGTGCTTACAATAAGACCAATAAGAATAGTGAGGCCTACAAAACACGCCAGAACAAAGAGCATTATTCCTAAAATATCAAAGTGTCGCGTGGCTGATTTTTTAGGAGTTTTTTTGGCGTCTGGCATGACAAAATCCTTCGATGAGAACGGATTGAATGTATATTGATCGTAAAAATAGATCATGCAGAAAATATGCAGCTTTTTTACGAGGTGAAAGTATGTCTAAGGATAAAAAAGCAAAGGTGCAAGTTCCCCCTAAAAAGAGAAGTGATCCAGGTGTTGCGCGTCATGAGCTCGTGGCGTTTCTTGATGAATTTTTGGGTACTACCAAAATAGCAGACTCTTCGTGCAATGGATTACAAGTTGAAGGAGCGGCAATTGTTAAAAAAGTAGGCGTTGCAGTTGATGCATGCATCGAGACTTATACTAAGGCATGTGAACAAAAGTGCCAGATGCTTATTGTGCATCATGGTTTAATTTGGTCTGGAATAACGACGGTCCAAGGAAGAGTTCGTAATCATTTAAAGTATATGCTCGAGCACGAACTTAACCTGTATGCATCTCATTTGCCGCTTGATGCTCATAAAGTTGTTGGAAATAATATGCAACTTGCTCATATTATAGGACTTACAGACATAGAGCCTGCATTCTCGTACCGGGCGGAAATTATCGGCGTTAAAGGAAACCTTCCTAAAAAACAGGATTGTAGAAGTATCGCGAAAATGCTTCAAAAAGGAATTGGTGGTCAACCGCAAGTGCTTGATTTTAATAAGAAAAGTATTGAAACTGTTGGAATTGTGTCGGGAGGTGGGGCATCGGATCTTGGTCAGGCGGTTGCAATGGGGCTCGATTGTTTTATCACAGGGGAATCATCACATAGCGCATACCACATTGCGCTCGAAGCGGGCATTAGCGTTATTTATGGTGGTCATTATTTTACAGAAACTGTGGGAGTTCGGGCACTAGGGCACATACTACAAAAGCAGTTTAGCCTGGACGTAGAATTTATTGACGTCCCAGTACAACAAGTTTATTTATAAAGAGTTAGAACAATAATATATAATTTTTGTGTATGCTATAGGACCTCTCACCGCGTACAATTCCCCAAACCTGGCGCTAAATATCATAGGTAGAGGACACAGCATGCGTATCCATTTCTACGGCATCTGCAAGAGTAATTGATGAAAGCAGCTTTGTTTCAGTATCATGAAGTTTTTTCCAAATTTGTTGAGCTGCGCAGCCATGAATCCTTGTACACGTCTCGGGTTTTTCGATGCAATCTACAGGAGCAATCGAACCTTCGAGCGCGTTGACGATTTCGAGAATGGTAATAGTACTAGCTGATCTGGCCAGAATAAATCCACCATGGGCGCCCCGAGAGGTGTTTATGATACCAGCGTTTTTGAGAGCAATAAGAATATTTTCAAGATAGCCGTGCGAGATATTTTGGGCAAGCGCAATATCTTTGCGTTTTACAGCTAAACTTGAATGACGTTTTCCTATTTCGATTAATGCGCGCAAGCCGTAACGGCATTTAGTTGAAAGTTTCATAAGAGGTTCACACTTTAATAATTGTTTAGATAACCAGTTTTGTTAATAAACTCACTAAAGATAAAATATATTAACGCGCACAGGGCCTTAAGGCCAGATTAGTTATTGTAAGGGCGATGGGGTTTTGTTTTGATCAATTAACAAAAAAAGAATAAAAATCTGAGCATTCCGACTTCGCCGGCGCCCCCACCCCTTCGGGCGCCCAAAGGAAGTACCCTTGGGGTATTTTCCGATGCGTCTTCGTTAATGGGCTCTTGCTTCGCAAGCCGGCCTTTCATGCCATGCGGCACTACGTGCCTGAGGCATTCAAGACTGAAAGCTTTACTCCGTTTTGCTTTCACCCCTCTCTGCGTCGGAGAGGGGTGAGGCTTAAATGTCAATAAATCCCATAGTTCTTCTTCAGGGTAGCCCCGTTGCCTTTTGCGACAGGCAGGACTGGAGTGTGATGGATGAACAGCGGGAATCCATTAGTCTGGAGAGACCTCGGTGCAACGCACCGCAGGGTTTGACAGACCGGCTCACGAAGTGAGAGCACGTAAGGGGGGCAAACGGTGAAACCGGGTCGCCCGGATCAAAATCTACATTTTAAATGCAAATACAACGACTTATTCTAAAGGCTACTAGTAGAAAATAATGCCACACTAAAGATATCTACAGGTTATAGCCCTTTTGGGGTAAGTATCTCGCCATAATCGTTGGTGATTTTCTCGGCACGTAGTATTTTTGCAAAGGTCTTTTTGTTTGATCAAGACAGCTTAAAGCCTTTGGATTTTCAAAATTCAAAATCCTAGAGAAACCATCCAAACGAACCAAGGAGTGCATACCGGTGAATATCGTAGTCTGCATTAAGCAAGTCCCCGGCTCTACACAGGTAAAAATTAATCCCGAAACGGGAACACTTATCCGGGATAGTGTTGAAGCGATTGTTAATCCATTTGATGAGTATGCAATCGAGGAAGCTTTGCGCATTAAGGAAATTAATGGCGCAACCGTAAAGGTTATAACGATGGGGCCACCCCAAGCTACCGATGCATTACGAAGTGCAATTGCCATGGGTGCCGACGAAGCCTTTTTGGTATCGGATCGGGCATTTGCAGGTTCCGATACATGGGCGACATCGTATACATTATCTCGCGGCATAAAGTCTCTTGGTGTCGTGGATCTTATTATTTGCGGAAAGCAAGCAATCGATGGCGATACCGCACAAGTAGGTCCAGGTGTTGCCGAAATGCTTAATATTCCCTACGTTGCGTGGGTTCGCAAAATAGAAGAAATTACAGAAAACCGCATTCGTGTTCAACGGCTTATGGAAGATGGCTACGATGTGGTAGAAATGCCATTGCCCGGGCTTATTACGGTTATCAAAGAAATTAATCAACCACGCCTTGCTTCACTTAAAGGTAAAATGCGTGCGAAGAAGATAGAAATTCCAACGCTTACTGCCGAAATGCTTGGGGTAGATCTTAACAAAACAGGATTAAAGGGTAGCCCAACACAAGTGTTTCGGTCTTTTGTTCCACAAAAAAGAGGCGGTGGAGAAAAAATAAGTGGCGATACTGCAACGCTTGTTGAAAAGATAACATCAACTATCCTTGAAATGAAGGTAATTAAATAAAGAGGGGATCGTAATGGGAATTAGCGTAAGTCTAGAAAAATGCATTGGATGTGGTTTGTGTGTGCGCTCCTGTGCTCCAAAAGCAATTTCACTGGTTGATAAAAAAGCAGTTATAGATCTTTCGGCATGTACCATGTGTGGAGCATGCGTTGACGCCTGCAAACGTTACGAAGCAATAACCATCGCTAAAGAAAATGTAGGTGGTTGTGATGTTTCGTTGTATGCGAATGTCGCAGTATTTATCGAACAGGGCGACGGCCATATCCATGGTGTATCATACGAAGTTTTGGGCGAAGGCCGTAAGCTCGCTACTGCATTACAAGAAAAGCTCATTGCAGTGGTGCTAGGGCACGATATGAAAGCAACCGCAGAAGAGCTTATTAAATATGGTGCCGACAAGGTCGTGTATTTTGATGGCCCCGATTGCAAAAGCTTTCGCGACGATACCTATGCGGCGCTTGTTACCCGATTTATCGAAGAAGAAAAACCCGCTATTGTTCTGGCTGGTGGGACAGCTATAGGACGTTCTTTTCTGCCCAAAGTTGCTGCCCGAGTATATGGTGGCTTAACAGCCGACTGCACCACGCTTGAAGTTGACCCAGAGAAAAAGTTGCTCTTGGGGACACGTCCGGCTTTTGGTGGAAACCTCATGGCTACCATTATTGCGCCACATCATCGGCCGCAGCTTGCTACTGTGCGACACAAAGTAATGAAGCCAGCTGTTTTTGATGCTTCCCGAACTGGCGAAATGGTTATTCATACTGTTGCAAACGGAGCGGTGCAAGAGCGCACAACCATTGTGGATATTGTTAAGGAAATAGAATCTACAATAAATATAGCCGAGGCCGATATTGTTGTTGCCGGTGGACGAGGTATGCAAAGCGCAGAGAATATGAAGCTATTGCGCGACCTTGCAGAATCTTTGGGTGGCGCAGTTGGTGCAAGTAGAGCTGCCGTAGATAATGGCTGGATAGCATATAGCCATCAGGTTGGACAAACAGGAAAAACGGTGTGCCCAAAGCTCTATATTGCGTGTGGTATTTCCGGGTCTGTTCAACATATGGCCGGAATGTCTTCATCAGAGTTTATTATTGCCATCAATTCCGATTCTAATGCAGATATTTTCCAAATTGCAAATCTTGGGATTGTAGGAAACGCGCTCGAAATAGTTCCTGCGCTTACTGCAGCGTTTAAGAAAGCTCGATCGGTAGCGTAAGTACAAATTACGCGTGTGTTCTTGTTTGATTCTGTTTAGGTACCCACTGCACTCGAATGCATGGGTACCTTTTTTGTAAGGAGGGTGCTTGGAATTTTCTATAACAGATCTGTCGTATTCATATGCAGCCGGCATACCGCCAAGTCTTGATGGTATATCCACGGCCATGAACTCTGCAGAAATAACGGGCCTCGCGGGTGCAAACGGAAGCGGAAAAACAACGCTTATTCGCATTCTGCTCGGTCAATTGGTTGATTTTAAAGGCACCTATTCTATAAATAAAAAAACAATATCAGATGTCACGGGTTCGGTGTGTGCCAAGTATGCAATAGGTTATTCTCCCGATACCCCCATTCTCGATGAAGTCTTGACACCACACGAAATTGCATCTATGGTGGCACTCATGCATGAGACACCAAAAAATGTATTTGATAGCGATATTGCTTTCTTTAAAGAAACACTAGACATTGGTGATTGGTGGCATCGCAAAACATGCCAGCAGCTTTCGCATGGCATGCGAAAAAAAGTATCAATTGCGTTAGCCTATTTGGCAAACCCGGCATTTGTCATTTTAGATGAACCGGTAAATGGATTAGATCCTGTTGCCGTGGCAGGATTGCGAAGACTCGTTGTTGCCAAAAAGAACAGTGGTATTGGGGCTCTTGTTGTGTCACATATTCTTGACTTTATAGAAAAATGTGCCGACACCGTAGTTCTCTTATGCTACAGCAAACTTATCTTTAGTGGATCACTCTCTTTGCTTAAATCAGAACATCCATCGAAGGCAACGCTCGAAGAAATTTATCTTTCGCTTTTTGGATTGCAATCGCAGATAGAACCCCCGGTACATTAATTTTCTATGGAAACATTTTCCCCACGACGCCCGGTTACTATAGCTTCTTCGTTATTTGGCTATAGAAGTTCTATGCTCCCGCTTTTTATTGCGGGATGCGTTTTAGGGATGCTTGGTGGGAAAATTCCCGAAGCAGAGTTTGCGCTTTTTTTTCCCATACCCGGTTTTTATTTGTATGTTGTTGCACGCGTTTTTCGTTTTGTTCGATACCCGCGCGAAGACACATGGGCATTTGTGCTCTTGCTCACGTATCCAAAGCGTAAACAACTGGCTGTCCACTTTTTAAATGGCATGAGTAAAGATTGTATCCTCTTAACCATAACAGCCCTTGTTTTGTTTGCTAGCGCGCGCTTTTCATCGGGAGTACAAGCACCCAGTGTGAGCTCGGCGCTTTCAACAATGCTCTTTATTGCATTGCAAATTCCAATCTTTCATTTTGTTTTGCGTGGTGGCATTGCGGTTGGATTTTTTGGGCCAGTTCGCCACGATTCTCGACCGTTTTTTGTTTTTACTGTAGGATCAGCATCGTTTTGGGAAAAAGTTGCTTCTGCAAGAATTGCTGTTGCCACAGCGCTTGGGTCGTGGACATCTAATCCGGTCCGTTTTCATCTCACAAGAATACTACTGTATATTATACGACAAGATCTCTTTGGGTTTTTGCTGTCGTATGTATTTGCACTAACCCTATCAGTTCTTTTTAGTATACTTCTGGGAAAAAATAATGGTGCTGCAATAGGATTATGCTTTTGCGCAGGAATCTTATTTGTATGTACCCGATTAACAGAATTACTACGCACGGCGCACACGACACTCTTGACATGTGAGTACTATCGCGCTACGGGAGAAGGGTTAAACAAGGCATACAGTATACTGGCGAGCATCTTAATAGTTCCCTTGTGTGTTCTGTATCCTCTTGTATATCTTTGGCTCACACATGGTTCTGTATGGTATGCACTGGTTACTATCATAACCTTTTTTGTTGCAGCTGCAACGTGTTTACTGTATACTGTGTCGTCGTGGAAACTTTTGGCGTCCGATGGCATAACCGTTGGCAATTTTGGAACACTAATCTTGTGCCTCTTAATAGGACTCTCCATCCCCTGGTATGGTGGAGCATTTATCCTCTTTTCAGCAGTGGCGATACGCTTTACAATGCAACGTTCATTAAGACTTCCAAAAAAATAAATGCGGTTTTCTTGAAACGTGTGCCAGAAATCGAGAGGGCTTAGTTTTTTGCAGTTTGTCAAAAAACAATCTCTTTTTACAGGTGATACAAAAAAGATGCGTTTGGGCTCGAGTTACGCCAACATAAAAGAGGCGTTTTTCTTCAGCCAGATTTTCGGGAGATATGGGTGCTGGGGTGTGAGTAAAAAGAGCTTTTAAAAAATCTTGTATCGAATGAATAGCCCGCTTTTTGGGTAGTCTATAATAGGGTAACCCACCTTCATCACAATCGCATAAGAATACAACCGGCCACTCAA
The DNA here is from genome assembly GCA_038247415.1 of Chitinivibrionales bacterium. GTDB lineage: Bacteria > Fibrobacterota > Chitinivibrionia > Chitinivibrionales > WJKA01 > JBBRUX01. The sequence goes on from JBBRUX010000002.1 coordinate 114,438, forward strand.
GCCCTTTGGCTGCATGAATAGTAATGCATTGTGGCACTGCATGCATTTCGCCTTTTTCAACAAGCGTGGTAAATCTTTTTTTAAGGTACTCGGCAGCGAAGTTAGTTCGTACCAAGAAAACAATATCAATAAGAGGAATATTGCTTTTTAAAAGTGCTGCCAGGCGCACAGAAAAACCAGCAAACATTGTGGCTGGATCTTGATACGTAAGAATTTGCGGACGGCGTTGCAGTGTTGAAATACGAAAATGTTTTTTGCTTTTTGCTGCTATAAGTATTTTGCGAAAGCGTAACTCTTTGGTGGAAAAAATCTTATTAGCAACGGTTAAAATGGGAGCGACAGAACGATAATTTATTTCGAGTTTAATAATTTTTGTGGATCCAAAGGTATCTTCAAATTGATTGATAATCGAAGGATCTGCACCTAAAAATCCATAAATAGCCTGATCATCATCGCCAACAGCAAAAAGCGGTGCAACAGGGTTGCGAAGAAGTTTTAGGAGGTCTATTTGTAAAGGATTAGTATCTTGAAATTCATCAACCAGTATCGATTTAAAATATGTTTGATAATAGTTTTTAATACTAGGATTGCTTACAAGCACGGTACGTGCATTTTGAATCATGTCTGAAAAATCCCATTGTCCCATGTGTTTTTTATAGCGCAGAGTTCTGTCTATAAGCGTATCTAAAAGAGTCGAGTTCTCTTTCGAAAGAAGAGTAGTATGGTTTGGGTTAACCGATTGTTTTTGAATAAGAGCATCTAATCCCAAAAGATCTGTTTTAAAAATTTCTCTTTCGGCAGGGCTCGATATGCAAGAAATCATGCTCAGTCGTTCTTTGGCGGTTATAAGTGTTGGTGTTTTTAAATAGCCTAAAATCTTGTAGGGTGTTTGACCCGACACCGGGGTGGAAATAATTCTGAAACAGAGGGCATGAAAAGTGAGTATAGAAGGGGCTTTATAATCGATAGTGTCTTTAAGCAAGGCCTCAACTCGAGTTTTCATTTCGAGTGCAGCTTTTTTTGTAAATGTTAGAGCAAGAATGTGTTCCGGTTTACAAAAAGTTGCAGCGCAAAAGGCAATTCTTTTTGATAATACAGTTGTTTTTCCGCACCCTGCACCAGCAAGGACAAGAATGCTGTTTTCAAACGGTGCAAACACAGCTTCGTGCTGGCAAGGGTTGAGGCCATCGGAAAGGCAAACGTGTAAAGATTCGAGCATGCAAAGAAAATAACTTGTGTGTCATCAATCAAGGAATAAAAAAAGGCCTGTTCCGGAGAACAAGGCCTTTTTTGATGTTGCAAAAAGCAAACCTTAGCCCATTAAACCATCGTAACTTTATTTCGGCCTGTATCCTTAGAACGATACATTGCCTTATCTGCTTTTTGAATGAGTTGGTCCGACATGGTTGCGTGCTCTTTATACATTGCAATGCCAAAGCTCATGGTAACATGAATTTCTTCGCCGTGCGGAGTGCGGTACGATTTTGCCGCAATATTAGAACGAATACGCTCGGTTGTTTCGAGGGCATGGGTTTTATCGGTCTTTACTAACACGAGCGAAAATTCTTCTCCACCATATCGGCATGCCAAATCAACGCCGTCCCGAATACTTTCTGCGAGCGTTTTGGCAATACCTGCTAATACGATATCCCCAAATTGATGTCCATAATTGTCGTTAAGCTTTTTAAAGAAGTCGATATCGCATAACACAAGCGCAAAGGGGTCATCGTAGCGACTCGCACGGGTCATTTCATCTGTCAAGAGCTTTTGAAATTGACGGTGATTATAAAGGCCCGTTAGGCCATCGTGTGTTGCAAGGTTTCTGGCAGTCTCAAGAACCTGAATTTTTTCGATTGCAAGGCTGGCCGAGGTAACAAGCCTCAGAAGCAGCTCCCGATTATTATCGGAAAAGGCATTAGGAGAAAAGGATTCCAGCAAAATCCCACCCTTGCATTTGTCAACACCTACAGGAACCGCTAAAAAGGACTTGAATTCCCCTTCATGTTTTTCGGTAGCGCTGTACCGAACTTCATAATGATCATTTGAAAAATCGCGATAATAGCATATGTTTTTAGAATATAAAAGCCCCATGAGCGTCTTATCGTTTACATTAAAGTGTAATTGACTAAATGCGTCGGTATGGAATCCGTATACCCGTTTGATACTGGCGGTTGTGCTTTCTTCGGTTTTAAGACTTATCGTAAGCCGATCGCAGGCAAGTGCAAAAGGAATAATTTCAATCATTTTATCGAGCACCGATTCAACGTCATGTTTTTGAAAAAAGTATTTCTCAGTAGTGCTCATGGCGCTTAAGCGTTGGTATTTAAGTTTGTATTCGTTATTTAAATACGTATGATACACAGCATTCCCAAGTACCGCGGCAAGAGCCGTTAAATAATCATGATCTGCATCGGTAAAGTGAGTTGGCTCGGTAGAATCTACAACAATCACGCCTCGTTCTACTCCTGCCACAAGAATTGGGGTGGCCATAAGAGATCTGATTTTTGCATCTTTAGAGTAATAATAGAGGGTCATGGAATCTGAAATTATATCGCGTAAATTGAGTTGTTTCAAGCCATCCTTAAGAAAGCTTCCAATAATGCCAACACCCGGATAAATTATTGCATCGCGATTTAAAAATTCCGATTGAGAAAAGGCTTTACGTATACGATATCCACCATCGCTTGTGGGAAAAAACACCGCCGCAGAATGAACGGTCATATGGATGCGAATTAAAGAAATACAGTTCTCTATAAGGTCGTCTATTATTAATTCTATTTCTTGACGTTGTGTTTTAGAGTAACCCGTTCCTAGAACTGCATATTCCAGAGATGTAGTGGTATCGGAGGTTTGTTGTTCGATGCTTGTTATCAGGGGGTTTTGCGTGCTTGTGAGAGAATGCGTTGGCTTTTCGTGCCGTTGACGAATTCGGCTGGTTATAAAGCATGCGAGGGCCGCAAAAAGAGATACCGGAAAGATAATCGGTTTAATGGCGTCATAGCCGAAATGTAATGCAATCCCACAGATAAGAATTGCGCTGCCAACAAGATTTAACCGGTTTTTAAATCGGTTCTGCTGTTTCATGGAGTTGATCCAAGAATAGTGCTCGCAACGCGTAAAATATCTTCTCGTACAAAAGGTTTTCCAATTACATCTGCAAAACCTAAATTGAGCAAACTTTTAACTGGATTAGATTCTACAAAAGAAGTAATGGCTACCACCGGGATGGTTGCAGTAAGTGCATTTTTGCGAAGATTATTAATAAAATTAATACCATTCATAACAGGCATCATGATGTCGGTCATGATAAGATCGGGTACCGTTTCTTGTGCGCGGCTTATGCCATCAAACCCATTGAGCGCTGTTACAATAGTATAGGTGCCACTTAAGATTATTTCCAAAAAATCAAGCGTGTCGTGGTCATCGTCTATCAACAAAATAACTTTTTCGTATTTCATTTATCAGCCTTTCCGTAAAGGAATAATCCAATGCTTAAGAATAAAATATTCCCAAGCCATGCTGCAAAAAGCGGGGAAAGCCGACCATCTTTACCAAACGTAATAGCCGTTTGTGAGAGAATCCAGTAAGCGAAACAGATAAGAATACCCGAACCTAAAAGTACCGCAGACCCGCTTCTTCCGGTGCGGGCTGAAATTGCAATGCCTAAGAGAATCACAATAAAATTCATGAAAGGATACGCAACTTTATAATGTAAATCGGCAAGAAACGACGTTACCTTTTCTCCCCGGCGCGCAGAATTTTCTATGTGCGTTTCGAGTTCTTGATAGCTCATTTCTTCTATTTTTTTAGATCGGGTTACCATAGTACTCGGAGAAACCTTAAGAATTGTGTCAACGAGCGTGGAGAATCGAGACACTACCGTGGAGTCCCCATAAAAGGATCGTTTAGTAACATTGTGGAGAATCCAGGATTTGTTTTCGTAGGTGGCCTCGGCTGCGGTAATGCGTTCTATGATTGCCCCCTCCATAAACCGCTCTCGCCACAAATTGGTTGCGAGCGTGGGCGATGTGCGAAAGTCTTCGAAACGGTAGAGCGTGTGTGTATTGGCAAAATAATAAAGGCCCCGGTAATAGTCGCGCGGAGGGCGGTAGGTGCCCGATGCAGAAGCGCGTTTTTCGCGCATATGATCGGTGAGCTCACTGCGCAGCTGATTGGCAACCGGCAGCACTCGTTCTCCAAAGTAAAACATCCCCAAAGAAAAGAGCGCACCAAAAATCAAAAGCGGTAGTGTAACCCGGCGTAGCGATCGTCCCGCAGCTTTCATGGCGATAAGCTCGCTTTTTGCAGCAAGTTTCCCTAGTGTAAACATGGTGCTTAAAAGAAGCACAATGGGTGTTACCATCTGGATTATCCAGGGTAAATAATACCAATAAAAAAGAGCGCTGTCGGCTATCGATGCATCGCTAAATCGGCCTGCATTAGAAACGTAATCGATAACTACAAAAACAACAAGGAGCGAAGAGAGTACCCCTAAAAAGTATCCTAAAAAAATGCGCATCACATACGCTTGCAAGGTGCCACTTGCTTTTTTGGCAATCCAAAAGGGGATCGACAATATCGAGGGCGCGCCAACTGCCGTACCTTCTTTGGGAACACGTTTAGAAAACCGTGCTTTTAGAGATGATGCTAATTTTCCCAGAGCATCGAGGGGAGAGAAGGGTGATTCGCGAACCATACGAAAAATAAGGAAAATTCCGCAAAGTCCAATAATAATGTTTGCCGACCACATTGCCCAAAAGGGAGCAATAATAAGACGATCTGCTAAAAATTCCCCCTCAATAAGGCACGCCCAATACACAATAAAAAAGAAAATACTATAGCTCGCGCCTATACCAATACCACCTCGTTTGGCCATAATTCCTAAGGGAGCACCCACTAAAATAAACACAATGCACGCTACGGGCATTGCATACTTTTTGTAAATCTCTACGGTATACTGTGCAATCGACATCTCCTGATCCCGAACGCGCTGCATAATATGCTGTGTAAAGGAAATGGTATTGGAGATGGCAGATTGAGCGGCGCCTCTAGAGGGGGCTTTATCGCGTAGCATTGCGAATGTTGTGCATGCAGTAAAGAGAGAATCCCGAGAAGTTTTAGAGAGTGGGGTATCGGGATAGGTTGCATACGCATGAATTGTCGCCCACAAAGTATCCAGGGTAGTATTATAATCGGTCAGATAGGAATTTTTTGTTGCTGTAAACGAGGCAACCGCTTTGTTCATCATGGCAACCCCTTGCTCCCGATCTCCTCTATAGCTCGATGACGTTCTTTTAAGCTCTGAGTCTACATTGGGGATAAGCACTTTTTGTTCTTCGAAACGGGCAACAAAATATTGCTTGGGCGTTTGCCGGGGTATGCTGTGGGTTTCCCCGTGATAAAGGGTAAGCTCGATATAATCGCCCGAAGGAGTTTGGCGAACGAGCCCAGAATCGGCAATGGTCGATAAAAAATCTTCGCCCGGGACATCGGAAAAAATCTTGACAGATTTAATTTTTCCTTCACGCGCATTTACTTCGCTTACGTGCATGGTGTAATGCTCGAAGTCGCGAATAAGCACATTGGGTTCGATAAGTGCAGCAGGTCGCTTGCGTGCAATATCGGACATTAGGTTGGCAACGCGATGATTTGCATCGGGTAAAATAAGGTCGTTAAAATAAATATTGATTACGCAAACCACTACCGAAGCAGCAATCACAGGGGTCAAAAGGGAGTACATGTTGACGCCAGCAGCCTTGATCGCAACAATTTCATTGTCTGCCGACATAGAGCCAAAAGCCATGAGAGTAGCACATAAAATCGCCCCAGGAATGGCCAGGGCAATAATCCAACCAAGATTGATAAGAAAAATTTCCAGCACAATCCCAACATCAAGTCCCCGAGAGAGGATTTGATCCAGAATTTGAATTGCATACTGGGTTACAAATAAAAAAACCAGAATGCCAAGCGAATAGAGTAACGGCGCAAGGTGCCGGCGGATAATATACCTGTAGAGGATCATAGCGTTGCTATAATATAGATAAAGAAAATAGCGGGCGGGGCGTAAACCCGCCACAGGAGATTTTTTAAAGAGAAAAGAAGAACGTATTAAACATCGTAGCTGACTTCTTTATCGATTCTAACAACGTTGGATGTTCCGCCTTCTATAAAGGTTTGCTCGGAAATACGTGTTAAAATTGCATTGTCTTTAAACTCTCCCAGTGATAGAGCACCGCAATTACACATCGTCGATTTAAGTTTTGCCAAGGATACTTCAAGAACGTCTTTTACCGATCCAGCAATGGGCACATACCCATCAATTCCTTCTTCGAATTTAAGGCCTTTATCATCGCCTTGATTATAGCGCTCCCAATTGCGAGCACGATTAGAGCCTTCTCCCCAATAGGGTTTGTACATTCGGCTATTGATAGAAACCCGCGGAGTAGGGCTTTCATTTGTCATAGCGAAATAGCGACCCATCATTACAAAATCGGTACCCATGGCTAATGCGAGTATGATCTGAGTATCATTGGCCAAACCACCATCAGAACAGAGCGGTATATAGGTCCCCGTCTCGTGAAAATACCGATCCCGCTCGGCAACAACTTCCAAAAGCGCCGACGCTTGACCGCGTCCAATTCCTTTTTGCTCTCGGGTAATGCAAATAGATCCGCCGCCAATACCAACCTTTACAAAGTCGAGCTGCGCTTCGGTAACAAGATACCGAAAGGCTTCGGCACTCACCACGTTGCCACCACCAATAATAACAGAATCGCCATATTTTTCTCGGGCCCACAGTGCTGCGTCACGTTGATATTCGGAATATCCATCGGACGAATCAAATGCCATAATGTCAACACCTGCATCAACCAGAGCAGGAATACGGTCTTTATAATCGTGGGTATTAATGCCTGCAGCAACGGCTAATCTTTTTTTAGTGTCGAGTAATTCGAGCGGATTATTGCGATGATCAACGTAATCTTTTTTAAAGACCAAGGCATTGAGTCTGCCCATGGCATCTAATATAGGAAGGCATTCTTTCTTGCTTTTTCGCAAAAGTAAATTAGCTTCGTGTAAAGTGATGCCAGCGTTTCCGTGTATCACCTGTTCTAGTGGTGTCATAAAACGGCTCACCGGTTCAGAGAGAGCATCTTCGTATTCCCAAAAGTCTTTATCGGTAATAATGCCTAAAAATTTTCCTGTTTTAGAGCCATCTTCGGTAACCGGCATGGTAGAGTGTTTTGTTTTTTGCGACAGGGTAATTGCGTAACCCAAGGTATCGGTTGGCTTTAAATTAGAATCACTTTCAACAAACCCGGCCTTATGGGACTTGACTTTTGCAACCATGGCGGCTTGTGAATCGATGGATTGGGAGCAATATAAAAAAGCAACGCCACCGGTACGCGCCAAAGAAATCGCCATATCAACGCCACTCACCGATTGCATAGAGGCTGCAACAAAAGGAATATTAAGAGAAAATCGGGGAGAACCTGCAAAACGGCCTATCGGCGTTGTAAGAGAAACAGCAGAAGGGATATGGGGCGTCTTGGTGAGTCTGGGCAGCAACAAGTATTCCGAAAAAGTTCGGGAAACATCATTAATAATATGTGCCATACACCCTCCCCAAAAAAAGGAAAACAATCTAAAAGAGCAACGTAAAAAACCGTGTGGCTAAAAATACACTCCGACCATAAAAAAAAGAAGAGCTAAAAGCTATCCGCCTAAAAATCACATTTTTCAATCGCCCAAGGGGATCAAATAATGTATACTAAAAATCGGCACTTAAACTCCGTTCTGTGACCGCATTTCAAACAAGCAGCACTTCGAGAGCCTCAGTGACCGCTTGTTTGAAATAAGAATCCCGAAACCGGCCCCTGAAACCGGTCCCTGACCTTGTCGATGTGCCGGGTTCGGGGCCGGTTTCAGACTCATAAAGTCCCTAAATCGTTCATTTTTAATCAATTGCCTGGGAAACCACATGAATGAAGCAGATCGAAGAAAACATGCCCGAATTTTCCTTACGGTAGCTGTTACCCTCCAAGTAGATGGTAAGGTTATTCGTGGAACCGAAAGTCGCAATATTAGTATTAGCGGGATGTTTGTGGCAACCGAGGTGTATGTCGAAAAAGGATCTAAAGGTACTATCTCCCTTTCAAAAAAATGCGGGAATGATATCATTAGTTTCACTGCAACATTTGAGGTTGTTCGATCGGGATATCTTAAGGAATCTGGTGGAGGATACGGCGTTGGTCTCAATTTTTTGGAAATAGATCCGGCCTACATTCAAAATCTTCAAAAAATTGTCGCGTTTCAAAGCTCTTTAGCAGCATAGGCCTTCTATCCAACTTTTTACATAGTGGTTTTGCCCAAAAACCCAAACTGATTCCATTCTTAAACGAGGGTTGCAAGAGTTTCATATTTGGGCATATATATATTGTTGTAACTCCCCAATTTTTGTTTGAATTCAATGGGTTATTTGTTTAATTTAACTTTACGGTTATTTATTGCAGAGCATTCACATCAATGCAATGTGCCGATGTCCCACAATATATGTTTCCCGACCAATCGACAGTATCGTAGTACCGCCGACGGGAGCAAGGTGTATCTAAACTGCAAACTTGAACCGCAATTACAACTCGTTTACATGTGGAGCATTCATGGCTAAAAATTTTGCAATAACGGGTGTTGCGGGCTACATTGCACCCCGGCATCTCAAGGCAATTCGCGAAACAGGTAATACCCTTATTGCCGCGTGTGATCCTCACGATTCTGTGGGGCTTTTAGATAGTTTTTCTTATGAAGTGAGTTACTTTAAAGAATTTGAGCGATTCGACCGGCATGCAGAAAAATTGCGCCGTAAATCGGAAGCAGAACGAATTCAGTATGTTTCAATCTGTTCTCCCAATTATTTACACGATGCGCATATCCGTTTTGCGTTACGTATTGGGGCTCATGCAATATGCGAAAAACCCCTCGTGCTTAACCCTTGGAATCTCGATGCCTTGGCCGATCTTGCACAAGAATACGATAGAAAAATCTTTACTATATTGCAGCTTCGGGTGCATCCAGCTCTTGCTAAGCTTCGGGAAAGTATTCTGGCTTCAAACATCGACAGCGTTTACGATATCAATTTAACCTACATTACATCTCGGGGAAAATGGTATCTCGCATCATGGAAAGGAAACCCCGAACAGTCGGGTGGCCTGGCAACTAATATTGGTATTCATTTTTTCGATGTACTTATCTGGATTTTTGGTGAGGTGGTAACGTCCCAAGTTCATTATGCAGACCCTGCCCGTGTAAGTGGATATCTGGTTCTTAAACGCGCGCGTGTTAAGTGGTTTTTGTCTATCGATCGTAACGATTTGCCCGATCAAGCAAAGGCTATCTCAAAAAGTACCTTCCGTTCCATTACAGTCAACGGACAAGAAATAGAATTTTCCGAAGGCTTTACCGACCTGCATACTACCGTATATAAAACCGTGCTCGATGGTACTGCCTTTGGGCCTAAGGATGCAAAACCATCTGTTGAATTGGCGCATGCAATTCGTACTGCTGCGTGTGTTGGAATAACAAGAGATAGTCATGCCTTGCTTATATAATAGTAAGGCTAATTGCAAAACGCATCACGCGCGCCCTTCGACTCCGCTTCGCAACCGTTTTCAGAGTTTGGAAATTTCTTCCTATGTCTAACTTTTTTGTACATCCTTCTGCATATGTAGACCAACCCTGCAGCATAGGTGAAGGAACCAAAATCTGGCATTTCTCCCATGTATTGCCCAATGCAACAGTAGGAAAAAATTGCATTGTAGGGCAGAACGTTTCCATTGCATCTGATGTGCACATTGGCAATAATGTTAAAATTCAAAACAATGTATCTGTTTACACAGGAACAACAATCGAAGACGATGTGTTTTTAGGGCCATCATGCGTATTAACAAATGTTACTAACCCCCGCTCGCAAATTAACCGACATGCGCTCTACGAAAAAATTCTCATCAAACGAGGCGCAACAATCGGGGCCAACGCAACTATTGTATGCGGCGTAACAATTGGACGATATGCTTTTATCGGAGCCGGTGCCGTGATAGCAACGGACGTTCCCGATTACGCACTTATGCTTGGTGTTCCTGCAAAACACAAAGGCTTCATGAGTCGGCACGGCCATAAGCTTACCACAAAAAATGCGCAGGGATTGTTTGTATGTCCCGAAAGTGGATTACGGTACGAACAAACAGGTCTCTATATAATCTCTTGTAAAGATCTCCCCGAAGAATCTCCACTTCCCGAAACCATGAAAATCGGGATGGCACCGTACAATGAAATTAAAATCAACGCACACCATACCTAGTCTACTCTGTAAAAAAACTGACGGCTCAATTCGCATTAAGTGCATTGTGGCGCTTGCGGTTTCAGGGCTTTTGGTTGTCGGATGCATTACGGCTTTTAGAAGTTTGGGCTCGTGGCTCGTGATCCAGAGTACCCCACCTCAAAAGCTCGATGCAATCTTTACTTTTGGCGGTGAGGCTGCCCGCAATGTCTATTCCGAAATATTACATAAACAATATCCAGAAGCTACCTGGATAATTAGTACCGATACTCCAAAAGATGCGCTGCGTAAACTTGTTCGGCATAGAGCAGATACAACTAACCTCCTTTTCGTGGATACCTGCAAAAACACTAAATCGGAAGTGGTATTTTGCAAACAATGGCTCGAAAAAGCGCTACAACACAAACAGAGTGTTACACTAGGGCTTGTGAGCGGCCCCTATCACATGCGGCGTATCAATATTCTTAAAAGTAAGCAATCGTTTCCTCCTGCTGCAAAAATCTATTATCTGCCCGTGCCTCTAAGCTACTACCGTGCCGGAGAAACAGACTACAAGAATTGGTGGAAAAACAAGGCACTGCGGGGCCTTGTATTACTAGAAGTAAAGAAGATTGTCGGGTCGATATTTTTGTGAACGACCAAAAAAATAGTTCTATTTTAGTTCTGGTAAATTCCCACCCGCCCTGCAAAAATATCGTCGCCGCGCAGCGATGGTTCTATTTTAAAAAGTACCTGCCGCTGTATGGCATACAGGTCGATCTTATATGTCAAGACGAAAAACGCTCCGATTACGCTACAAGCAAAGATCGGGAACAATGTGTATATCGGGTTCCATCTCCTGTTCATATAACTAAACCGCTTAATATAGCACCCTTATTCTGGTCTTTTGCAGTTCGAAACCTTTGCAAAAAGCTCATTGCTAAAAAACACTATAAAGCAGTTGTACTTTCGGGCCCTCCTTTTTTTACCATGCTCAATGCACCATTTTTTTCCAAAATAAAACCAGATGTCCCCATAATTCTCGATTTTCGTGATGGGTGGAGCACGTATCCTTTCTTTGATCGTCAACCGTGGCCCACACAAATTGCAGAACGCCTCTTTTTTATGCGGCAAGAAAAAAAGTGCGTTGCCGTAGCACAAGCCCTTATGTTTCCGGTAGAAGGCCTAAAAAAAGAATACGAGGCACTGTATCCGCAAAAAAAAGAAACTTCGTACTATATTCCCAATGGCTACGACGACGAAGCATTTACAGGTTACAAGCCATCGCAATCAACAAACAAAGTATTTACCATTGCCTATTGCGGATCGCTCGATAGAACGCGCAGCCCGCAGCCACTGCTTAATGCAATTAAACACTGTGCAGATATCCCCATAAAACTGCTTGTCGTGGGTACTCATAAAAATCGCTGGCAGGCAGAAGTTCAAAAATTGGGCATAGCCCACATTCTTGACCACAAAGGAGTGCTTGAATCAAAAGAAATGGTTCAGGCTCTCTCGCAGGCAGAGCTGTTGTGTATTGTCCAGTCGTATCCCAAAAAGTCCCAAGAACTCTCTGCAGTTTCAAGCCGCACCTATGTATATCTGCGTCTTGGTAAACCAATTCTTTACATAGGACCACCAGGGGATAATCAGACAGTTCTCGAACGCTATGCAACTAATGCATATTATTCCAGCAAAATGGAAATACAAGATTGCATTCGCGTTGCGTATGCCGAGTGGAAGAGTAATGTGCCAGTGCCGGAGTATAATCCAGAAGTAATTCGATTCTCGCGTCAAGCAATTGCTGGGGAATTTGCAAACCAAGTCCTTAATAAAATCGCATCGTGATTTCAATCAATAGTAGTAGGCATTTTTAATGAAAAATTTAGAAAACAAAAAAGTTCTTGTCACAGGCGCTGGTGGCTTTATTGGATCTCATGTAGTAGAGTATCTCGTGTCACAAGGATGTATAGTTCGAGCGTTTGTTCATTATAATGGACAAAACAGATGGGGCTGGCTGGATACCCTTGGCGAAGAAATACTATCAAAAATAGAAATTATTCCCGGAGATATTTCCGATTCCAACAGGGTTTTTGAGGCTATGGAGGGGATAGACTGTGTGTTTCATCTCGCAGCTCTTATTGGAATACCCTATTCGTATCATGCCCCAGATTCGTACGTGTCAACCAATATTTCAGGAACCCTTAATGTTTTGCAGGCAGCCAGAACCCACAAGACTTCCCGAATTCTTGTTACATCTACCTCGGAAGTGTATGGCACTGCCCGCTATGTCCCTATCGATGAAATTCACCCCCGTCAACCGCAATCGCCCTATTCGGCAACAAAAATAGCAGCAGATGCTTTAACAGAATCTTTTTATCTCAGCTTCAATCTTCCGGTAACTATTGTTCGGCCTTTTAATACCTATGGCCCTCGACAATCAAACCGTGCTGTTATTCCAACAATAATCACACAGCTTGTTGCAGGAAAAAAAGAAATACATTTAGGATCCACCGATCCCACACGTGACCTTGTATTTGTAAAGGACACCGCAGAAGGGTTTGCCCGCATAGCCGCTTCTAACAATACTTTGGGTACCGATGTAAATATTGCAACCCAACAAGAAATCCAAATTGGAGAGCTCGCTCTTAAGCTTATTAACCTTATAAATCCTGGTGCACGTCTTATTACCGATGTAAACCGCTTGCGCCCCGCAGCAAGTGAGGTAGAACGCCTCTTGGGCAAAAATCAGAAGTTGCAAGAGTTAACAGGATGGAAACCATCAACAGATCTTGACGAGGGTCTAAAACAGACTATTGCCTGGTTTCGTAATCCATCTAATATGGCAAACTATAAAACAAGCGCTTATTCGGTATGAAACAAAAATTGATAGCCTTGGGTGGTGGCGGGCACTTCAGATCATGTGTTGACGTAATAGATGCCCAGGGAATCTTTGAAATTGTTGGCGTTGTTGGCCCCCATAGTGGATCGGCGGCCGAGATTTTAGACTTTCCTTTTTTGGGAACCGACGCAGAACTTGCAGCTCTTATACCAACCTATAAAAACATTCTTATTAGTATCGGTCATATGCCGCATTCGAGGCGGCGGGTAGAGCTGTATGTACAGTGCAAGGAGCTCAAGGCAAAATTTCCAGTAATCTGCTCTCCGCATGCAAGTGTTTCATCAAGGGCAGAAGTTGGTGAAGGAAGTGTGATCTTTCATGGCGCTCTTATCAATACGCAAGCAAAAGTAGGCGTGTGCACAATTGTCAATAGCAATGCCCTTATTGAGCATAATACAACAATTGGTAATCATTGTCATATTTCAACGGGGGCGCTCGTTAACGGAGGCGTATCCATCGGCGACCATTGCTTTATCGGATCGGGCGCTATTATTCGAGACAATATCTCAATTATAGCGGAGAGCGTAGTGGGAGCTGGGGCGGTTGTTGTCAACGACATTTGTGAACCGGGTGTATATTGCGGAAATCCTGCTAGGAAAATAGATATATGAACAAGGTGCAGATAATTGCAGAAGCAGGAGTCAATCATAACGGCTGTATAACCAGTGCGCTTAAAATGGTAGATGTAGCAGCCGAATGCGGAGCAGATAGTATTAAGTTTCAAACGTTTAAAGCAGAAAATCTCGTTACCCCAAACGCCAGTAAAGCGGACTATCAAAAAGCATCATCATCCGAAGCCGAATCGCAATACGCAATGCTTAAGCGCTTAGAATTAACCTACGATGATCATCAGGTTCTCATAGAAAAATGCAACAAAGCAAATATCGCCTTTTTATCAACGCCCTTCGATTTCGAATCGCTGGATATGTTGCTAACACTGGGAATGGACGTCATTAAAATCCCCTCTGGCGAAATTACCAATCTCCCCTATCTTCAAAAAGTAGGATCGTGTGGGAAAAAAGTAATTCTCTCTACAGGCATGTCAGACATGCACGAAGTTTTGGCAGCACTAGCGATACTCGTTGCAGCTGGTACTACAAAAGAAGATATAACCATTCTTCATTGTACTACAGAATATCCAGCTCCTTTCGCAGAAGTAAATTTAAAGGCGCTAGCAACCCTTAAAAAAGCCTGCGGCACAAAAGTTGGCTATTCAGATCATACCACCGGAATCGAAGTTGCAATCGCAGCCGTGGCTCTGGGAGCAACAATTATAGAAAAGCATTTTACGCTTGATAAAAATATGCAGGGTCCAGATCACAGGGCATCTTTAGAGCCAAACGAACTGCGGGCAATGGTTTGGGCAATACGGAATATTGAGCAGGCATTAGGGGATGGCGAAAAAAATCCGACAGTATCGGAATTAGCAAATAAAAATGTTGCCCGAAAAAGTATTGTGGCCGCCTGCGCCATTCAACTAAACGAACAATTTACAATAAAGAATCTTACCACAAAAAGGCCAGGGCACGGTATTAGCCCCATGCGATGGAACGAAATTCTTGGCAAAAAAGCAGCGCGTCAATATTCTGCAAATGAGCTAATTGAACAATGAAAAAAAGAATTTGTGTTGTTACCGGTTCACGAGCAGAATATGGAATCTTAAAGCCTTTATTGCAAGAAATTGCAAAAACGCCATCCCTGCATTTACAAATAATTGTCACCGGAACGCATCTGTCACGCAACTTCGGGCTTACGTATAAGGAAATTGAAAACGATGGTTTTGTAATAGATGAAAAAATAAAAATAGTAGGATCATCAGATTCTCCTCGTGCAATTACAGAAGCATTGGGAAAAGCCGTGTGCGGTTTTGCACGAGCGTTCGAAGTCCTTGCCCCCGATATGATTGTGGTTTTGGGTGATAGATACGAAATATTTGGTGCTGTCAGTGCGGCTTGTGTAGCGCGTATCCCTGTTGCTCATTTGCACGGGGGAGAACGAACCGAGGGTGCAATCGATGATGCTTTCCGTCATGCAATATCCAAAATGAGTCTGCTCCACTTTACAGCAGCAGCAGAGTATCAACAGAGAGTTGTTCAGATGGGAGAAAATCCTGCGCGGGTTTTTAATGTTGGATCCCTAGCCTTAGATACTATTGCAACACGGCAGTTTTTCTCTAAAAAAGAACTTGAAAAGAAGCTTGGCATTGTTTTTGGAACACCTCTCTTTCTTATTACCTATCATCCCGTTACTCTTGAGAATAATACCTCCAAAAAAGATTTTAACGAACTTCTTGTGGCGCTTGACACCTTTAAAAGTGCAACCTGCATTTTTACCTATGCGAATGCAGATACTCAAGGAATAGTTATAAACGAATCGATTGAACGCTATGTAAAAAAAAACCCTCACCGAATGGTAGCGGTTCCATCTCTTGGCATGCAAACATATCTTTCACTTATGAAATGTGCCGATGCTGTTGTTGGTAATTCTTCGAGTGGTATAATAGAGGCTCCGTCGCTTAAAAAACCAACGGTCAACATCGGCGACCGGCAAAAAGGGCGTTTAAAAGCAGCAAGCGTACTGGATTGCATTCCTAAAAAAGAAGATATTGTAAATGCTTTGCAAAAGGCTATTTCAAAAGATTTTGGAAAAAGCCTCATAAAAGTTAAAAATCTATATGGCTCGGGAAATGTTGCTAAAAAAATAGTGAAAGAATTTTTAAAAAAAATTTTGCTTAAAAAAGAATTTTACGATGTACCGAGCACGTAATAGGCATAGCCGTTATATATGAAAATCCTTATCATAGGTTTGGGATCTATTGGCAGGCGCCATGCGACTCTTCTTCAAAAGCATTTTGCCCACTCGTTGTATGCTTTGCGTTCTGCGAATAGCAACAGCGAAAACCAAGATGGTGTAACGTCACTGTACTCGTGGGAAGATGTAGATCGTATTAAGCCCGATGTAGCACTTATTGCAAATCCTACTTCGTTACATCTTGCAACGGCTTTGGCATGCGCAAAGCGTTCTATGAATCTCTTTATCGAAAAGCCGATCGACTGCTCTTATGCAAAGCTTTCGGATGTTGTTGCTCTTGTTAAGCAAAAACAAGTAACGGCATATGTTGCCTACCCACTTAGGTTTCATCCCGTAATTACCGAAATTAAAGCTCTCTGCGCTGCCCAAAAAATACTTCATGTTCGTGCGGTGTGTTCTTCGTATCTACCAGACTGGCGCCAGGGAAAAGACCATCGTGCTACCTACTCGGCCAAGAGCAACCAGGGTGGTGGTGTTGTGCTGGATCTTTCGCACGAAATAGACTATTGCGAATATCTGTTTGGCGCGGTAACAGAGCTTAAGGGCACCTTCGGAAAGAAATCAGATGTTACCGTCGATTCGGAAGATTATGCCGATTTGTTGTGTGAGTTTGAGCGTGCCCATGGAATAATTCATCTCGACTATTTTAGCAGACAACAAGAGCGTACACTGCACATAACAACCGAAAATGGCTTTATTCACGGTGATGTGGTCACCAATACAGTAACTCATATGCAATCGAATACCGCTACGCATAAAAATTTTCCACTCGATTCCAACGCCATGTATGTGGATCAACTTACTTATTTTTTTGAGAATATACACAATCCAATGCTTGACAACAATCTTTTTTCTGCACAAAATCTTTTTAAAAAACTTATTGACTTTAAGCTTAAAGGCAAAGCATGAATATACTCATGACAATTTGTTGCAGAGGTGGTTCCAAAGGGGTTAAAAATAAAAACATCAAGCCGTTATGCGGAAAACCTCTTATTGCTCACACAATTGCACAAGGCAAAGAGTGGGGGAAAGCTACCGCTATTGTTGTGTCAACCGACTCGCCAGAAATTGCTGCTGTTGCAGAATCTTTTGGTGCTGTGGCGCCCTTTTTACGGCCCGCCCACTTAGCTTCCGATAATGCCCCAAAAGTTCCTGTCATCAGGCATGCCCTCCTCTTCATGGAGAATTTAAATAATATCCGCTACGATGCCGTGGTGGATCTGGATGCTACTTCCCCCTTAAGAACAAGTGCAGATATTCAAGGAGCTTTTGAGCTTTTTACTACTGGGGATGTAAACACAGTTTTTTCTGTTGTCAAAGCGCATCGTAACCCCTATTTCAACATGGTAGAAATTCAGGCTCATGGTTACTGTGCTCTTTCTAAGAAACTTCCAGAGGGTGTCTATTCCCGTCAAATGGCACCCGCTGTCTATGATATGAATGCATCGATTTATGTTTATAAAACAGAATATCTCCGAAACGAAGCAACCGTCTCTGCAATTTCGGATGCAACAAAAGCATATATTATGGGAGATATTTCCGCCTACGATATAGATAGCGAACTTGATTTCAGATATATCGAATATCTTGTTACACAGGGATTGTTTGCCTTATGAATAAATTTGGAGATTGCACCAACAAAATTGCAGTAGTAACCGGAGGCGCTGGTCTTATCGGTAAATCCTTGTGCGAAGGTCTGGCCCAAGCAGGAGCTACCATACTTGTTGCAGATATAAGCATTGAAAATGCAGAAACTATAACCAGCGTGTTACTAGACAAAGGCTATCAAGCACATGCCGCAAAACTAGATATCACAAACGAAAATTCAATTGGGGAATGCATAGGATCGATAGTAGCAAAACATAAAAAAATTGATATATGGGTAAATAGTGCATATCCAAAAACTCCCGATTGGGGAAAAAAATTCGAGGATATTCCCGCAGAATCATGGCGTAAAAATATCGATATGCATTTGAATGGCTATTGCTTCTGCTGCCAAAAAGTTGCAGCATGTATGAAACAACAAGGCTTTGGAAGTATAATCAATATTGCATCTATCTATGGCATTATTGCTCCCGATTTTTCGCTCTACGAAGGTACAAGTATGACATCCCCTGCTGCTTACTCGGTAATAAAAGGTGGTATTGTCAATTTTACTAAGTATCTTGCTTCTTATTTTGGCCCCTTTGGAGTCCGGGTTAATAGTATATCTCCAGGTGGCGTTTTCGACAATCAAGTGGATTCTTTTGTAGATAGATATACTCAAAAAACGCCGTTACGCAGAATGGCAACCCCCGATGATATTGTTGGAGCCGCCGTGTTTTTTGGCTCGGATTCTTCGGCGTATATCACAGGGCATAATTTGGTTGTTGATGGTGGGATTAGTATTGTGTAAATTGTATTTATGAATATAGATGAACATGAAATCAATTAGAATAATTCCGCGACTAGATATAAAAGGGCCAAACCTTGTAAAGGGTATTCACCTTGAAGGATTGAGAGTTTTAGGTAAACCCTGGGATTTTGCTTATAAGTATTATCAAGAAGGTGCAGATGAATTACTCTATATTGATGCTGTAGCAAGTTTATATGGCCGCAACAATTTACTTGACATTGTTAAAAAAACTTCAGAAAGTGCTTTTATACCGCTAACAGTTGGCGGGGGAATTAGGTCACTTGATGATATAAAGAATTTACTGAATGCTGGCGCCGACAAAGTAGCAATAAATACCGGAGCGATTGCTGACCCTGAGCTAATTACACAAGCAGCGCAGGTCTTTGGTTCACAATGCATAGTTGCATCCATACAAAGCAAGCATATTGCTGGTAAACAGATCGCTTTTACCGACAATGGACGAGAAATTACTTCTTACGAAGTAGTTGCATGGGCAAAACAATTGGTTGAACTCGGTGCGGGCGAAATTTTGCTAACCTCAATAGATTGTGAAGGCACTGGGCGGGGCTACGATTTAGAATTGCTTGAAGAAATTGCTGATACTGTCCCGATTCCGGTAATTGGCTGCGGGGGTTGCGGAAATCAGGAGCATTTTTTAGAAGCTATACAAAAGGGCAAAGTGGATGCTGTATCCGCTTCGTCTATATTCCACTATAAATATTTAAGTGAAATTTTAGATTTTAATGATTACGAAGCAGAAGGCAATCTCGAATTTAAAAATCAAAATCGGGGCTCTCTTAATTTTATGGCATCGCGGCTAATGCCAACAGGAATACCGGATGTAAAAGGCTATCTGCAAAATCATGGTATAAAATGCCGTATGGATGGTGTGGTGGGTTAAATGCGATCTATTGTAATTGTCGATTATGGAATGGGTAATATATTTAGTATTCAAAAAGCGTTTAGCGCTATTGGAGAAACTGCAGTAATAAGTTCATGCGCCACAACCATAAAAAAAGCAGATTTTATTATTCTACCTGGCGTGGGCGCATTTGAAAGGGCAATGAAAGAATTAAAAACTAGGAATTTAATTGAGGCAATCTATTCTTTTGTTCAAAAACAACGACCACTCCTTGGGATTTGCCTAGGAATGCAACTGTTATTTACTGATAGCACCGAATTTGGTCATCATTTCGGGCTTGATTTGATCAAAGGCTCTGTAACCAAATTCAGGAAACCAGAGGAAGCAGGAAATCGATTTAAGATACCTCAAATTGGATGGAATAGTCTTTATCCACCTTCACAAAATAAAAGTCTATGGCAGGGAACCATTTTAAAATCTATTGAAGCAGGTAGCTCCTTTTATTTTGTTCATTCGTATGTGTGCAAACCAGAAAATAAAGAAAACATATTATCTGAAACGATTTACGGAATAGATACATTTTGTTCGGCTACGTACAGTAATGCTATTTTGGGATGTCAATTCCACCCAGAAAAAAGTGGACCAAAGGGCTTACAAATTTACCAAGATTTTTTATCAATCTAATATTAATTAAGGAGCCTAGCATAAATGCTTTTTGGAAAAATACTTGACAATCAATTGTCAAATCGACCCAAGACAATTCAATACTGCTCAAAATGTGTAGTTTCCAATCAGCGACCACGGATTACGTTTAATGCGCAAGGAGTTTGCAGTGCTTGTGAATATGCTGCAACAAAGCATAAACTGATCCATTGGGATGAGCGGGAAAAAATGCTGGTTGATCTCCTAGATCGTTTTAGATCTAAGGATGGCAGTTACGATTGTGTAGTTCCAGGCAGTGGTGGGAAAGATAGTGCATTTACAGCTCATTTGCTCAAATATAAATATGACATGCACCCGTTAACTATTACTTGGGCGCCATTCATGTATACGGATATTGGTTGGAAAAACTATATAAATTTCAAAGATTGTGGATTCGATAATTTGTTGTTTTTTCCAAATGGTATTCTTCATCGCAAACTTGCACGCGCGGCATTTGAATTGCATGGCGATGCATGGGATCCTTTTGCATATGGACAAAAAAATTATGCATATCATATTGCCCTTAAGCATAATATCAAACTGATTTTTTATGGTGAAAGTGGTGAAATTGAATATGGCGGATCAACAAAAAACTTGAATAAACCATTTGAATCGCCAGAAGATTTTAAAGAGTTGTATTATAAGGGATCAAGCATAGATGCATTAATAGATAAAGGTCTTGAGGCTGGCTTGTTTACAAAAAAGGATATTCTTAATAATCCGTTCGAAATGTATCGCACTCCACCACCCGATCAGATGCAAAAACTTAATCCTGAAATGCATTGGCTTTCATTTTATAAAAAATGGGTTCCTCAAGAAAATTACTATTATGCTGTTGAACATACTGGTTTTCAGGCAAATCAGGAACGATCTGAAGGTACTTATTCAAAATATGCTAGTCTTGATGACAAAACAGATGGCTTTCATTTTTATCTTGCCTATATCAAATTTGGAATTGCGCGCGCGACATCGGATTCTGCGCATGAGGTACGAGATGGGCATTTGACACGCGAGGAAGCTATTGCATTAGTAAAACGATATGACGGCGAATTCCCTAAAAAATATTATCAGGATTTCCTTGATTATTTGTCCATTACTGATGAACAATTTTGGGAAATAGTCAATATGTATCGTGAAACAGCGCCCCATCTATGGAAAAAAGTAGATGGTGATTGGCGATTGACGCATACAGTATGGGGTGGTGGCATTGATGATTGAAATTTGTTATTTGAAGCTTTTTGAACTAAAAAATACAAATCTTTATCTAAAGATTGTTGAAATGGAAATACGTTTAGCATGAGCAATATTCTCCCTAAAAAAGATAATGTTTTTGTTACGGCATCGATAACGTGTCTTCATGCAATGAAGCAAATTGATGGCACTGGGAATAAAACACTTGTAGTGATTGACGAAAAAAAAAGATTGCTAGGAACTTTAACTGATGGTGATATTCGCAGGTTTATATTAAAAGGCAATAAGCTTACTACATCAATATCTGAAATCTACAATAAGAATTCAATCTTTCTTAAAAAGTGCGATAATTTGCTTGTCCATGCACAAGAAATGATGATTAAAAATGTGATCACCCTCTTGCCAGTGGTAGACGAAGATTTAGTTGTAGTAGAATGTATTGATTGGTATCAGGTAATATTGAATCCTGATGTGGTTATTCCATTGGCCTCAGTAATTGATGTACCGGTAATAATAATGGCAGGTGGAAAAGGAACTAGACTTGAACCATTTACAAAAATATTACCCAAACCCCTTGTCCCAATAGGGGATACCACAATTGTTGAAACAATTATTAAAGAGTTTAAAAAATATGGGATGCATGCATTTTTTATGACTCTTAATTACCGGGGTGAAATGATAGAGGCTTATTTTAGCAGTGTTGAAAAAAATTATGAATTAAATTTTTTATGGGAAAAAGAATATTTAGGAACTGCAGGCAGTCTCAAGTTAATTGAAAACCAATCATTTAATACCTTTATTGTTTCTAATTGCGATGTTGTGGTTAAAGCAGATTATAGAGAAGTACTGGAATTTCATAAGCAAAGCAATGCATCTTTAACAATGATTTCTTCGTATTTGAATCATACTATTCCATATGGTGTTGTTGAATTTAAGCAAGGTGGAGAGGTAACCACTATTAAAGAAAAACCTGAGATTAATTTTACGATCAATACAGGTATATATATTCTTGAACGTGAATGCTTGCAATATATTCCCGAAAATACAGTAGTCGATATGCCAACATTAATTGATAGTCTCATGAAAAATGGGAAAAAAGTTTACACCTATCCTGTCAACGAAAGTGATTATATAGACATCGGCCAATGGGAAGAATATAAAAAAGCAGTAGATAAACTGAGCATTTTAAAATAATCGTAATAAGCATCAAACAAAAGAAAGCTGGAAAAAATGGTCATTCTTGGAATTAATGAAGATCATAATGCAGCAGCAGCAATTTTTAAAGATGGAAAAATAGCAGCATGTGTATCTGAAGAAAGATATTCTCGAATAAAAAATGATACTGAATATCCATATTGCTCAATTGAAAGTGCAATTACTTTGGCGGGTATCAATCCTAATGAAATTGATGCCGTTGTAATTGCTGGCGTGGAATCTGATCCATTGCAAATGCGAATGAAGCGAATAACATCATATTCAATAGCAGATTATGTTCGTGAAATGAATGAGTATTGGTATAAGGTGCTTATCAAGCATGAAACGTCTGATTTTATGAAAATAATTGCCAAGGAAAAGATCGGTAAACCGGTCGGCAAAAACTATTATGATTATTCCTTTATGGATTCAATACCTGAAAGTGGGTGGCCAGATCATTTTAAAAAGGCAAGAATAAAGACCATTGTTGGGCAATTAGGAATTGAAGAATCAAAAATTCATTTCATAGACCATCATACGGCACATGCAGCATATGGATATTTCGCAATGCCTCATGATGCATCGAAAAGAGCAGTTGTAGTAACTGCTGACGGATGGGGAGATGGATGCAATGCAACGATAAGTATTGCTGAAAACAATACATTAACAGAGATTCATAGAACTACAATGTGCAATGTGGCAAGAATATACCGCTGGTCAACACTTCTCCTTGGTATGAAGCCAAACGAACATGAGTACAAGGTAATGGGACTTGCTCCGTATGCTAAAAGTTATGTAGCATCGCCAGCATATTCAATTTACAAAGAAACATTAATTGTGGATGGTATCGATTTTAAATGGAAAATAAAACCTACTGATATGTATTTCTGGTTCAAAGAACGCTTTGAAGGGGTACGTTTTGATGGAATCGCAGGAGGTTTACAACAATGGCTAGAGGAATTGCTTATTGAGTGGTTTAATAATATCTTAAAACATACCAATACTGATGAAATCTATTTTAGCGGTGGCTTATCTATGAATGTTAAAGCCAACAAAGCGCTTGTAGAAATTCCTGGCCTTAAAAAGCTCTATATTGCTCCCAGTGGTGGAGATGAATCATTGGCCATGGGGGCAGCTTTTGCATATGCTAAACAAAACAATCAAGTGATCCAACCATTGACAAATGCTTATCTAGGGGATGAGCCTGCTTTGCATGAAGCTAAAAAAGAAGTTGACGCCCTAAAAAATTCTGCAGAATTTGAGATATTAGAAAATCCAACTAGTTCTGAACTCGCGAGATTGTTAGCCGACGGAAAAGTTTTAGGGCGATGTATTGGAAAAATGGAATTTGGAGCCCGCTCTTTGGGAAATAGGGCAATACTTTGCGATCCGTCAACATATGATAATATTAGAGTAATTAACGAAAAGATTAAATTTAGGGATTTTTGGATGCCGTTTACTCCATCCATTTTAGATATTTGTGAAGATGTGTATCTTATCAATCCTAAGGGCCTTTTTGCTCCTTATATGACATTAGCGTTTGATACTACCGAATTGGCAAGAAAACATCTGCCTGCAGCTATTCATCCCTATGATTTTACAGCAAGGCCTCAAATTGTAACCGAACAAATGAATCCGGAATATTATCAATTAATAAAAGCATTCAAAGAAATTACAGGGATTGGTGCGTTACTTAACACATCGCTAAATTTACATGGGGAGCCAATTGTAAGAACAATAGCTGATGCGATTGATACTCTAAAGCGCTCTGGGCTTGATGGAATGATTTTGCCAGGGTATGCAATTCTTAAAAAACATAAGTAATTTTTGAAGGTCTAAAACAAAATATTGTATGAATCAAAGAATTTTTGATTATTGGCTGCACAATGCAGAAAGCAAGAGCCAGAGCGAGGCAATTATACATTGGCAAACTGGCGATTCACCCATTAGATTTACTTATGGAGAATTGCTTTCAATGGCAGCAGAATTTGCTTATGTATTAAAATTAAATAATGTTAAGCAGGGCGATGTTTGCGCTACAATAATTCGGCATAACCCTCTGTTTTATTCATTGTATCTTGGAATATGTTTGGCTGGTGGAATTCCAGCTGTTTTGGCTTATCCCAATGATCGGCTTCATCCAGAAAAATTCCGACAAGGCCTTTTAGGAATGGCTAGGCAATTTGGTTTAGATTGGATTTTAACAGAAGAAGATTTGGCCTCACCTATTCAAGAAATAATTCAGGCTGCCAAGGGATCTATCAAGGGATTATTGTTTCCTCTTACCTTAACAAATAATGAAAAACCAAAAGAATCCATACAAAAATTAAAATCGAGCTTAATAAATATATTACCAACTGCACCAGCATTATTGCAGCATTCTTCAGGAACAACCGGACTACAAAAGGCTGTCCAATTATCGCATAATGCAATCATTAATCACATAAATAATTAGGTGCATCAGGAAATAGAGTGGGTATCATAGAGAAGCTACTATTTTAGAGAATATGAAAGACACACAATTATACGCACAAATACTTGGGATAGTTTCTCCTTGGTCTGTGGATTCAGTTGATTTAGACATTAAGGGAGAAAAAGTAACGGTACAAGTTTCTTTTAACGAAGGACATCACTTCACGTGCCCTCTATGTTCAAAAGAATCTAGCCGCTACGATAAGGTTCGTCGGCAGTGGAGACATCTTGATACCTGTCAACTGCAAACTACGATTGAAGCCGATGTTCCTCGTGTGGACTGCCAAGAACATGGCGTGCATCAAGTATTGGTACCTTGGTCAAAGTCGGGAAGTCGAAATACCATGCTCTTTGAGTGCCTTGTTCTGCGATGGTTACAAGAAACAACCATTTCCGCGGTGTCACAACAAAGGAATTTAGATTGGGATACTGTGCACGATATACAGCGTCGAGCTGTTGAACGAGGGTTAGAGCGACGCAAAGCGCTAACCCCAACGAATATCACCATTGATGAAACTAGTGAGAAAAAAGGTCATAACTATTTGACGGTAGTCAGTGAAGGATCACGTGTTTTGTATATTGCAGAAGATCGTGAACTTGCATCAATCGATGGTTTTTGGAAAACACTTTCAACGCAAGCTCTCGAGGGAATTCGGAGTGTAAGTGTTGATCTTTGGAAAGCTTATACATCGAGTACTCTTGCCCAGGAGCAGCAGTTCGAGGATGGACGCGGCTTATTGGGTGGATGAAACGAAGCCGTTTAAAGCCAATGATTGAGCTTGCCCAATCAATTGAAAAACATTTGTGGATGATAATAAATGCCATTCGGTTAAAAGCAAGTAGCGGTTGCGCAGAAGGTAACAATTCTAGAATTCAGAAAATCAAAAAGATGGCATGTGGGTTCAGAAATACGACAAATTTCAAATATGCAATTTACTTTCACTTTGGTCAGCTTGACTTGATGCCGAGGTATTTACCCACATGATTTCCCGAAGCACCTATTCTTTCACAGCTTCTGCGCAACTTCATAACCTTGACCCATTTGAGTATTTCAAAGATCTGCTCATTAGGATTCCTGATTATCCGCACACAAAGCTTGCAGAACTACTGCCTACCTACTGGCGCAAACTATCTTAAAATGAATTCCGCTGGCACCGGTGTAAAGACGGGATTCACCGGATGCTTTCCTTTTTTATGAAGATATAAAGAGAGCGTTTCTTTCCTAGCAGCAGAGACATGACACACCACAAGATAGATGATCGAGTTTGTTTTTTTTGTCGCCTATACCTATAGGGATTCAAAAATACCAGACGATTTCAAAAGAAGAAAGAGTGCGTGAAGTGACATAAAAAAAGAGACTGTCTTTTGACAGCCTCTTTTTTTTGTACTGGGATTGATCACATTAAAAAGTGCCTTTTGTTTCGACATATCTCCCAGCCGCTTCTGATTGAGGGCGGAGTTCCCAACGTGTTATATACCCTGCATCAAGTGTGATGTTTGTAGAATTGCTCCAGGTATTGAGTCCGTTCGAAGATTTAATTCTTACCAGATAAGTTCCTGGACGAATATCGATATAGGTTGTGCTGTCACCTGCGGCGACGGAATCGGTGGCAGTCCAGTTGATAATGGTGTCTGTCGGCGTTACAGACCGATTATACATGATAAAACCGCCAGTGCGAGCTCCAACGGTTGCATTACTTTTATTGACAACCGTGAATTTTGCAGTTGTGGCACTGGTGCTCGTTGGAGATTCAAAACATCCGACGAGGGAAAAACTGACGGCGAAAGTCGCAACAGTCAAGCCAAGAAACTTTTTCATAGACAACTCCTTAAGTAAATGATGAGGTGTAATGGTAAACAACGATAGTTAAAGATAAATCAATTATGTCAAAAAAGCAAGTTTTATTGTCTCGCGACAAATTCGCATCAGTGAAATGTTAAGCTGTATGGCAACTGAGGTGGTAGACTTTTTTTGACAATTTTATTTATCATTTTTAAGTGGTCTTTGTTGTTTAAAGTTTTGCATTAAAATCTTTCAGTGCATTACCGGGGGTCAGTGCTCGAACCCGCCGTTCATCTCATAGTCAACTATGC
>JBBRUX010000003.1:0-138012 GCA_038247415.1 Chitinivibrionales bacterium
GTGGAATGCCTATCATTAAAACTATTCGCGAGGCAATGATTGGCAACGATGTCCTATCTGTTAAGACTATTATAAATGGAACGTGCAATTATATTCTGACCCGCATGTCTGCCGAAGGGGCTTCGTTTGCAGACGTAGTAGCAGATGCACAAAAAAATGGCTATGCCGAAGCTGATCCCGCACTCGATATCGGTGGTGGCGATTCTGGGCACAAGGTTGCCATTATGGCGTCTCTTTTGCATGGGGGATATGTCTCTTATGATCACATTTCTATTGAGGGAATCACTGCAATAACGCAGCAAGACATCGAATTTGCAAAAAACCTCGGGTATACCATAAAACTTCTGGGTGTTATAAATCGCAATGGCAAAGATCCACTCGACGTGCGTGTGCATCCGGCGCTTCTGCCCAATAAGCATATTCTCGCATCGGTATCTAATGTATTTAATGCAGTACTCCTTGAGGGAGACGCTGTTGGCCAAATTCTGCTTTACGGACGTGGAGCTGGGGAATTTCCTACGGCATCTGCAGTATTATCCGATATTATAGATGTTGCACGCAATATTATTGGTGCAAATCCTCATCGCATCCCTATGGATTACTATTCTGCAAACAATGAGATTCCTCTTTTGTCGGGTGATGAAGTCATATCCCGATTTTATTTCAGGTTCATGGTTGCCGATAAACCTGCGGTGCTTGCTTCCATTGCCCGCGTATTTGGCGATCATGGTATTTCGATTGCATCGGTTCTGCAACAAGAAGGATATTCGCCCGATTGCGTGCCAGTCGTATTTCTAAGTCACGCATCTTCTAAAAAGAAGGTATCTGCTGCGCTTGCAGACATAGAAAAAATGGACTTTGTCAAACAATCTACAACAGTAATTCGGATAGAAGAATAAGATCATGATAAAACCAGTACTCAAAGCATTCGGGGGCCAGACGCAAGTTTCCTATCCCCTCGACGAAATTCGCTATACTGCCAATGATGGCAGATTGCTCGAAGTTGATAATTTTCTTCCTGTATTGACAAGTAATGAAGTGATGGAGCTTAAACGTACGTTCGATTTGAGAAAGTTTTCGTTTAATCCTGCCGATAAGAGTGGTGTGTGGAGATATCGGGAATTTTTGCCGGCCTATAAACCATTCGATAATATCGTAACACTTTTTGAAGGAAATACCCCGGTGTATGATATGCCCCTTTGTGCAACATATGCTGGTCTTGATATGTTGTATGCTAAGCATCAGGGCATGAATCCCACAGGATCTTTTAAAGATAATGGTATGACAACTGCTGTTACCATGGCCAAAAAACTGGGCGCAGGCATGGTTGCTTGCGCGTCAACCGGAAATACCTCTGCGTCAATGGCTGCCTATGCAGCGCGCTGCGGTATGCGTAGCGTGGTATTTATCCCCGATGGCCAAATCGCATATGGTAAATTATCTCAAGCATTAGATTATGGGGCAATTACCGTCCAAATCGATGGCGATTTTGACAAGGCTATGAATCTTGTGCAGGAAATTTGCGCCGATGGTTCTGTTTACATGCTCAATTCGATTAATCCTTTTCGTATTGAGGGACAAAAAACCATCATGATCGAGCTACTGCATCAGCTCGAGTGGAACATTCCCGACTGGATAGTTGTACCCGGTGGCAATTTGGGTAATATTAGTTCTTTTGGCAAAGCATTTAGCGAGCTTAAGGCATGCGGATTTATCGATAAAATTCCGCGACTTGCGGTGGTACAGGCCCAAGGATCTGCTCCACTCTGGAATAGTATACACAATGGAACTCGTGTTTTGGTTCCCGTTGATGCTCATACCCGTGCAACTGCAATAAAAATTGGTAACCCTGTGAGTTTTGATAAAGCACTTTTTGCTCTTGATATTTCGGGGGGCGTTGTAGAAAGTGTTACCGAAGAAGAAATTGCCCTTGCCAAGTCGCGTATTGGAGCCGAAGGCATCGGCTGCGAACCTGCATCGGCAACAACGCTTGCAGGATGCAAAAAGCTTGTGCAAGCCGGTATCATAAAACCTTCCGAAACGGTGGTGTGTATTCTTACCGGGCACATACTCAAAGACCCCGACTTTACTGTTGAATTTCATCAGGATGAATTGTTTGCGGATGCAACTCGAACATCTTCTGTGAGCGGGCACAAGCGTATATCAACGGGGGGTTTTGCCAATAAGCCGATCCGTTTAGCTGCCGATCTCGAGACTATTCGTTCCTATCTGAAAAGTATCGAGTCTCATTCATGAGTAATAATAAACCTAAGTATCTTATTATTATTGGCGATGGTATGGCCGATTTGCCCATTGCTGCATGCGATAATCAAACACCCGTGGCATATGCTAAAACCCCCAATCTCGATTATATTGCTAAAACTGGAATACTTGGGCGTGCTCAAACTATCCCAACGGGTATGGCTCCGGGAAGCGATGTTGCCAATATGTCGATTTTAGGCTACGATCCTATTAAATACTATAAGGGAATGGGCAGAGCTTCCATTGAAGCTGCTGCCATGGGGATAAATATTGCTTCGGGAGAATTTGCATTTCGCTGTAATCTGGTAGCTATACAAAATAATACCATGATCGATTATTCTGCGGGGCATATCGAAACATCCGATGCTCATGCCATTATTAAGGAATTGGCGACGGCGCTTGGCTCGCACACTCTTCGCTTTTATCCTGGCGTAAGTTACCGACATATTGCGGTCTTTACTGGTATCGACGCTCAGGGAATGGATACAATTCCTCCGCACGATATCTCTGGAAAAGAAATTGGCGAATATCTGCCACGTGGACCAGGCAGCGAAGCTATCCGAAAGATCATGACAGACGCACATGCTATTCTTACACAGTCTCCTACCAATGCTCGTCGTAAAGCCCAAGGGAAACTTCCCGTTTCCGATATATGGCTGTGGGGTCAAGGGGGCTCTCTGGTATTGCCCAAGCTCAAAGATCAGTATGGGTTAGAGGGTGCAGTGATAACTGCAGTCGACCTTGTTCGCGGTATTGGTACTCTTGCAGGCCTCGAAGTTGCAGCAGTGGATGGAGCAACAGGGTACCTCGATACCAATTACCGTGGTAAAGTTGATGCTGCTCGTAATGCATTGCTTAAAGGAAATTTTGCATATTTACATATCGAAGCACCCGATGAAACCTCGCACGAGGGTGATCTGGGAAAAAAACTTCAGGCAATCGAAGATTTCGATCGGCTTGTTGTTGGTCCAAGTCTAGAATTCATGCGGGAAATGCCCATGCTTCGTATTCTTGCAATGCCCGATCATGCTACGCTCTTGTCTACAAAAACACACGATAGCATGCCGGTTCCTTTTGCTGTGTGCGGGCCCGGGATTAATCATAATGGCGCAGAGGGCTATTCTGAGGCATTGGCACACAAGTTTGCCCCTCGTGCTGCACCGGAGCTTTTTGCGGCATTTGTAACCGATACCAATACGAAATTGGTGTAATAGGGCTCTCATGAGAATCCGGTTCATCGAAAAAACCATTACGATTCTTTTTGACATTATAGCAATTAATATTGCTTTTTTAACTGCATTTTATCTTCGCTATAAGAGTGGATTCTTTCCTGAGAGTTATCATCCCGAGTTGGCTGTTTCGGCATTTTTTATTCCTGCTGTGTGGCTCTGCATTGGATGGCTCTTTGTTTTCTTCTTTACTGGATTGTACCGAGACTGGTACAAAGAATCCCGCCTTGACGAATTTTTTGTTGTGCTTCGAACAGTTATTTTTGGGCTCTTTTTCCTCCTGCTTATAACGAGCGCAGAAGGCTTGGTTGCTTTTGCAAAAACAGGAAATCCTGCTTGGATTATAACTCGTACGAAAGTTACTATACTATCAACCTATGGCTTGTGCATGCTCTTTTTTGCAACGGTAAATAGGTTTACCATGCATACCATTCTTGCCATGTTGTTTGCGCGCGGTATCGCCGCGCAGCGTGTTCTCATTATCGGGGCACACCATTCGGGTTCTCAATTGTTAGCCGATTTACAGCGGTATCCGCATATGGGTTACAAGGTCATTGGATTTATAGATGATGATGGCCGTAAAAAAGGTACGCTCGTTGATGGTTTATCGGTGCTTGGCACCTACTCAGATATTCCTGGAATCGTTTCAGCTTTGCGAGTAGACGGCATGATCGTCTCGCATGTGTCGGCTTCGGCAAATGAAATCTTGCGCATTACATCGTATACAAGCGATTTGCGTGTGCCTATCTATATGGTTCCTTCGCTTCGCGATGTGATAACAGGGCATCTCAAAACGCATCAGATATTTGGCATTCCTCTCATGGTTCTTTTAGTAGATCATATGCCTGCCTGGCAGGCACAGGTAAAACGCATACTCGACATTTTTGTTGCGGTAACCCTTCTCATTGTAAGTGCACCTATTTTAGCGGTTGTTGCTCTGGTTATACGGTTAACATCCGAAGGGGCTGCTGTCTATAGCCAAGAGCGCATTGGCCGTAATGGAAAACCATTTATCATTTATAAATTTCGTTCGATGTATATCGATGCCGAAAAACGGAGTGGCCCGCAATGGGCAACAAAAAATGACCCACGCATAACACCCGTTGGCAGGATTATCCGCACAACACGTCTTGACGAATTTCCACAATTATATAATGTCCTTGTGGGCGAAATGACGCTTGTTGGCCCTCGCCCCGAACGTCAGTTTTTTATCGACGAACTTAAAAAGGAAATCCCTTGGTATGTGCGGCGCATGAAAATGAAACCCGGCCTCACCGGCTGGGCTCAAGTAAAGCATAAATACGACACCTCAATCGAAGACGTCAAGCAAAAGCTTATGTACGATCTTTACTACTTCGAAAATATGTCGCTTACCCTCGACCTTAAGATACTTATACTAACCGTATGGGTGATGTTTACGGGTAAGGGCGCGCATTAGGTCTGGACTTGAGGTTTATTTTTGTTGGATAGCCTCAAGGATAGTTCTTTAGATAGATAGTAATCAAAATTCCAAGATTGGAAATCTATTATTTGTGCCGCATTCCTCAGTTTGCATTGCCATTTACACCCAGTTTGGAGAGCTCCAGGTGCAATGCACCGCAGGGCTTGACAGACCGGCTTGCGAAGCAAGAGCACGTAAGAAGGGCCGGCACCGGAGGTAGGCGCTCAGAGGATTTATCTTTGGAATTTGCATTTCAGAATCATGGTGGGGAATACCATGTTCCCTTGCCGATCCCATTTTTTCGGATTAGTTTTTTGTCAGCTAGTTCTTTGAGGTGCTTTTTCACTGTGTTTTTCTCAATGCCTGATGATAGTGATCTTTATTTTGTTCAACGATGCTTTCAAGGGAGCAGTATTGGACGTAGTTGTATCCGTTTTGCAAAAGCATAAGCGTTGTAAGAACTCTTGACAGTCGCCCATTTCCGTCTTGAAAGGGATGAATGGCCAGAAAGTGCACCACAAAGGCCCCGATAACCATAAGCGGATGATTGTCTTTGGCCTCTAGTGCGGTGCGATATCATTGTACCAGAGTTTCCATGAGGAATGGGGGTTTCAAACGGTTCAGCCATGCTTTCTTAGCTTCAACTTCCTTGATGAAATCTTTCCATGTTTTAAAACCAGTTGCGTTCTTGCGAGCTTTTTCAATCTCCAATTGTTTCGCGAATTGCTTGCTTATATCACGGCGTCCGTGTTCGACCTGGCAGTTTCTCAGCGCGTCTTCCAATCTCTTTATTCGGAATTGGTGTTTAAAGAAGACAATGTTAAGGTAACTTCTGAACTCAGTAGGCGCAGTGTAAAACTGTTTATAAAATACGCAGGCAGCAAGGGACTTAAGTATCAAAGAATGATCCGGCATCTTGTTGACAAATATGCTGATAAAGCACTCTCGATACGTTAAATCAGTTTGATACATGATAGCGGCGCAATTTCGATTCAACCCAGTGTCAAACCCGTCGGTAGCTGCAGGCTCTCGTGGCTAATGTATTGTAACCCTCCAGTATGAACTATTCCCGCAAAACTTCTAAATGCGAATCGTGTCAAGTAAATTCCACAAGCCCTGAGGCAAAGGTATGTAGATATTGTTAAGCCCGAGGAATAAAAGAAGTATTTCCAGAATAATGAGGATCGTCATGAGCGTTAAGAAATTGGTGTAAAGAAAGATGATCGTGGAGCGGACGCGCTTGTGGCGTCTGCTGATCATGAGAAGGCGGCCAAATCGGAGGAAAAACTTTTTCACGCGCGTATCCGATACAAAAGTATGAGCATACAGTGTTGTGGTTTACTTAAAACGAACATGCTTGATTCGTACAACGCTATCGTTTGGTTTGAGAGTGTTGCTAAACATTTTTATGATGACAAGCGAGCTTGTTTCATTTTGAACCCGCGCCGCAACTGCTACCATTGATGCAAAAGATGACGGAATATCATTTTCGCATGGGTATACTGCAAAAACATCGCCGATGGCAATGCCATTGTTGGCACCCTGATCGATAATAAACGTTTGATAAAGATAAGGCCCTTCGGTTGTTTCTATCCTCATGAAAACGCGCGCGGCTTTTTCTGAACCTGCGTTATCGATGCTTGCTATAATTCTGACAGGTATTGGTTCTGCGAGGGTAATTCGGTCTTTGCAGCGAATAACATCACTTTGAGAAATGATAGTTCCGTCAACGGATGATCCGTATTTTGCATCGATACGAATTCTGGCTATGGGTCGAACAATGTTGGCCGTAATTTCGCGATATTTTACAAAACCATCAGCATGCACAATTTCGGCATATTGACCTACCGTATAATTTGCATCAGGAAAGAGGGACGCAGATACTTTGTCAAATTGGCGAAATACCTGGGGATCTTTGCATACATCGAGTATGCCATTTCCAGGGAGTACTACTCCTTTGTAATCCTTGTCAAACCAGATGTATCCGACATTTGCTAAAAACGAGGGAGAGAAAAATCCTTTGGCCGATAGATCTTTGGCCAATTGATGGGCGGTGTAATCTTCCAGAGGTGACGAAGACCGTGCTGGGGGAGTAGTTGCAGTTTGAGGAACTGCATCGGCAAAGGATGTGTTAGTCGATGAATCTTGATAGGCTAATTGCTGTGGTTCTGAGGTGCTACTGGAATAATTGATTGTGCTTGATTGTAATGCTGTGCCATTTTCTCCGGGAATTGCAATCTCTTGCCCTGGATACACAAGATTAGGGTTTCGAATTTGTGGATTGGCATTCCAGATTTTATTCCAAGAAAATGGATTACGCAAGAACCGCATTGCTAAATCCCAGAGCGTATCATCTTTGCGAACGGTATATGCGGATTGCGAGCCTGTGATAGCGGGTGCATTAGCCGTGGGGGCGGATTGTTGGCTCCATTCGGAGCTTTCGCGCCATTCTTCGGCCGATAGGGCACAACTCATTAGAGAAACGACCAGAATGTTTTTGAACATATACCGATGTTTCACAGGGCAGTGATCCTTTCGCACGAGGAGAAAATTGAAACACACTATTTCATATATAAATATACGATTCAACCAGCAATGCGGCCATAAAGAAGCTCGAGTTCGCAAAAAAACATTTCCAGAACCTATTTTTTCTTCATGAAAAAAGTATTATCTCCCATACAAAAGATCAAAGGCGGCGTCACTACTGCAACCGGATTTCTAGCTTCGTCTGTCAAAGCTGGAATTAAAGCTTCTGGCAATCCCGATGTTGCGCTTGTAGTGAGCGAAAAAAAAGCTAGTGCGGCTGGATGTTTTACAAAAAATGCTGTGCGAGCATCTTCTGTTGACTGGTGCGCTTCGCACCTACCTTCAAAAGAGATTGTTGCCATCATCTGTAATGCGGGCAATGCAAATGCCTGCACGGGTGCCCAAGGAGTACGCGACACTGCACAGGTGTGTGACCGCGTGGGGGAGGCGTTGGGTGTTGCTGCAACGCAGGTACTCATGGCCTCAACAGGCGTGATTGGTCACCCACTTCCCGTGCATAAAATCGAAGCAGTTTTGCCCGACTTGACAAAAACGGCTTCTTCACGCAAGGGGCATGATTTTGCGACGGCTATCATGACAACCGATACGTGCTCTAAAGAGTCTGCGGTACGTGTTGGCTCTGGTGCCGGATCGTATGTGCTTGGTGGATGCGTAAAAGGTTCAGGCATGATTCATCCTAATATGGCTACTATGCTTGGTTTTATTACCTCCGATGCAAAAATTTCTCCGGCAATTCTAAACGGTATTGTAAAGCGCGTTGTGGATCGCACGTTTAATAATCTCACCGTTGATGGTGACACCTCTACCAATGATATGGTTTTGGTCCTAGCAAACGGGACTTCAGGCGTTTCTATCGTGGGTAAAGAATCTGTTTCACTCTTTGAAGAAGCACTCTTTATTGTATGTAATGATTTGTGTGCGCAGATAGCTGCCGATGGTGAAGGAGCAACAAAACGTGTAGAAATTCGGGTCGTTGGGGGAAAAACGTTTGCGGATGCTAAAAAAGCAGCAAAATCTATTGCAAATTCCCTCCTCGTAAAAACAGCGCTTTTTGGCAATGACCCTAATTGGGGAAGAATTCTATGCGCCATAGGCTATTCCGAAGCGCACTTTTCGGATACCAAGATGCTCGTTTCATTATGTGGTATTCCTGTGTGCAAAGGAACTCAGCCAGTGCCATTTCCCGTAGAGCGGATGCGCAAGCTTATGGCTAAAAAACTGGTAATTATTGATGTGGATCTTGCAGTAGGCGTAGCAGAAGCTATTTCGCAGACCTGCGATTTAACCTATGATTATATCAAAATTAACGCGGAGTATCATACGTAAGAGGGCAATACCGAGCTTAGATTTGCGTACTCATTTCAGATACTGATTTCATTTGGAATACGTTTATTCTAAAGGGAGGCGTAATGTTTTCTCATGCTTATTCAGCTCATGTCGTTAAATCATCTATTACCGGGTCGCTTTTAGGTTCAGGCCGGCAGGATGATTCACACGAAAATACACAGTCTGCTTTACGGGAGAAGGCGATCCTTGTAAAACTTCAGCGCGAAAAGATTAAATTGATAACACTTTTAAAATCGAGGCCAGATAAATAAGTACCACTAATGATCCTCATTTCAAAAAGCCCTTATCGTAATGATAGGGGCCTTTTTTTTGTGCTCAAAGAAGGGTGTTGACCTTGACTGTGTGATATCATTAAGCGAGCCTGCGTTTAAGAATCCCGCGCTTTAAAAATGATGGCGTGGGGTGTATCCGTTACAGGTTCTTCTTTGACCACGGCATCCTCGGGAACAACAATTTTTTCTAGAAACCGGTCGATGGTATGAATGATAAGCCGTGCATCTAATCGGCGCCGGTTGATAAATATAATATTGCTCTCGTCAAAGCTTTTCGTTTGTTCTTCGCCGGGAAGAATGTCGAGTAAAAAGATTTTAAGCAACGAAGGGTTGCTGTCTTTTTGCTCGCCATCCTCAAAAAGCATTATGTCAAGAGGCATCCCTTTTTCGGAGATCGAAATGACGATATTAGTAGTACCGCAATTGTCGGGACCAAAATGGTCGGCAGTGCGCACTCGATAGCCATTATTAGCGAGTGCCAGGCAGATCGGATGAAAAGAAATTTTCTTGTTGAAAATAACCATGATTTCTGCACTTTCGGATGGTTTGGCAGGATGGCCAAGTCGGACATCTTTCATGGGGATTTTCAAAAATTCACAGAGAAGCGAAAGATTCTTAAGAATCGAATTTAAAAAACTTTCAGATATTCCTCGTGTCAATTTAAGTTCAGTAAGAATTGCCTGAGGAATTTCTTCTATAAATTCATCACAGCTGTGGCCAAGATTCATGGCTTTGGCAATGATGTTGCCAACATAGACCGCTTCCTGAACAATCCGGTCTAGAGGGGTTGTTGTTGCTAAAATGCGCGATGGATTATGGTGGTTTAAAATGGCAAGTGAAATTGACGATGGAAAATTCCAGCTGTTTGCAAGATGGTGCCCAAGCTCAGAATGGGTGAACCCAAGCTGATGCTCTTCCGATTCGCAAAACAAACGCATCATGTTGGCAGTATCTTCTAAAAGATGAGAAAAAACCTGATTGAAATTATTATCAAGGGGGATTTTGCCAAGGTCATGCACAAGACCTGCAATAAATCCAAGTTCTGGTCTACGGTACCCGCAATCTTCACAGAGTTTTTCTGCAATAAGAGCAACTGCTAGAGAATGAAGCCAAAACTCTTGCCTAGAAAAACCATAGCGTTTTGCCATATCGGGCGAAAGATCTATAAGGGCCAGACATGCAAGCAAATTGCGTGTTTCGCGAAATCCAAGTCGCACTACCGCTTCATTTACTTCGGAGATCGATTTCCCCCGCTTGGCGTAGTTTATAGTATTGGCGACTTTAAGAATAGCAGCCGCCGCACCTTGGTCGGTGGAAATACAGGTTGCTAATTCGTTGCAACAGCTTCCTTCCGATTCTATAATGTCAAGGGCACGGATGACGGTAAAGGGAAAAACCCATTGTTTATGCAGAATATTTGAGATGTCGCGCAGTTTTTCGTTGACTGAAACGGTAAGATCGTAGAGCTTTTCGGTAAGTCGTTCTAGATGCAGTTCGGAAAGGGACGTTGATTCACTGGAGTTTTTGGGAACGTGGGCACGTATTGTTTTTGCGAGCACTCCACTCACCCTTTTTTGTAAATCGGCAAAGCTAAATGGGTATTCGATAAAATCAAGCGTTGTTAAAAAAGCTTCTGCTCGGCATTCGGTGAGGATGGTATCGATTTTTGGTCGAATTTCTTTGGGCATGATAAGCAAAATAGCAATGTCTTTGGTTCGAATTGAGCGCTTGAGCCGAGGTACAAAGAGAATATCTTTGGTATTGTCGGCAGTTATGTCTGCAATAATAAGATCGGGAATAAATTGATAGGCTTTAATGGTGGCAAGATACGATGCATCTGCCTGAATGATTTGATAATCACTTTGCACAAGTCCCACAGTGAGCACATCACGAATACGTGCTCGTTGCGAAAATAAAAGGATAAGGGGGCCAGCTCCATTTCGCGCAAATGATCCTGAAATTTTTGGTTTGGGCATGATACTTTATATCTAGGGTAGAAAATGCGAGAATATATATAGATCCATCGTATCATTGAACCTACGATTATGCCACTATAAATAGGTTACAGAAGGTGCGCTTTTTTTACGGGGAACGTTGCATGGGGGCAGTTTAGGCGCGGACGTTCTTTATGGTCAAGAACGTCCGTAGAGTTTGATTAAGCTTACTTGGAGAGGTTTCCGCGAATTTTAAACTCAAGCTTTTCTGGGTGATTTGTTTTGAGGATAAATTCGCCAGAAGATGGTTGTTCGATATCGGGTGCAGTAAATTCAAGCTTGTAAACTGCAAAGCCATCGGCGCGAACAGAATCGGTTGCAGCAAATGTAAAGGGACATACCATAGGAAGTTCAGACTGCCATTGTGGGCCTTCACTACGGCTTGCTTTAAAGGAAACAGCTGATATTTTAAGATCTTTTTTAGCAGACGCGGGATAGAGCGTGTACTTTTTTTGTGCCTGAGCAGAGAGGTACTGCTCCGAAATATCGATAATGGCAATAATTTTTGCGGTTATCGTAAGCGTTTGGTTAGGAGTGTTTGCCGCATTTGAGGTAACCGTGATAGTTTTGGAGATTGGCCCGCTATGGTATCCTGCAATATTTACTGACGATTCTATTTTGGCAGATTTGCCAGCTTGAATGGTAGTATCGTATTTAACGACGGTGCAGCCGCAGCCAGGGCGAACATTTTCGAGCTTGAGCGGAGCGTCACCGGTATTTTTTAGAACAAAGACTGCCGAGATTTTATCTACTTTACCTTCATTGAGAGTTCCACAATCGACTGTTGTTTTTTCAAACTCAATTTTTGGTCCTGCAAGAAGAACGCCGGTAATAAAAACAAGACCAATTCCCATTGCGGATAACCGTGCCATTACGAGCTCCTTGATAATGTTGAATGTATAAAAATGTGCATAATATCGATAATGATAAAGGATTTAAAAATATAACTTATGACATCAAACGAATACGCAAAAAAGAGTATCTCAAGGTAAAAATTATTGTACTCGATACGGGATACAGGTATTTTTATTACATGAATAAATTGTTTGATGCCGTTATTGTGGGAGCTGGGCCAGCGGGTTTAATGGCCGCTATTGTTGCAGCACGAAGAGGCCGAAGGGTGGTTCTGCTGGAATTGCAGGATCGTAGCGGGCGAAAGATCCTTTCTACAGGAAATGGACGATGCAATTTTACGAATATTAGTTGCGAAAAACATCATTTTCATGGTCCGCACAGCGAATTTATTGCTACTGTTTTAAACTCTTTTAACTCCGCCAGCACCATCGATTTTTTTAAAGAGCTCGGTGTGTTACCCTATATCGAAGATGGACGAGTGTATCCTGCTTCACAGCATGCGTCATCTATACGAGATGCGCTTAGTGGCGAAATAGACCGGCTTAAGATACCCTGTGAATATGGAGTTCATATTAAAGAGCTCAAAGCGTGTTCTACGGGGTTTGAAATATATTCAAATGTGGACGTGTATACCGGCACATCGGTGCTTCTTGCAACCGGATTGCATGCGTCGGCACATCTGGGGGGTGGCGCAGATGGATTGCGCTATGCCAGAATGCTTAATGTGCATTGTCAAGAGACATTTCCGGCCCTTGTGCCCCTGCGCGTGGAAGCTTTTGCTCGCAAACAGAGCCATGGGGTTCGTGCTGAAGTCCTATTAACCGTGATTGCCGATGGGCAACGCATTTTTTCCGAGAAGGGCGAAGCGCTTTTTACCGATTATGGAGTCTCTGGAATTGTTGCTCTTTCGGCAAGCTATTTTGTCAATAAGGCGCTTGTGGCACATTCAGCCGTTTCGATTGAACTCGATCTACTGCCAGATGTTTCACGAGCTGATCTTGAAAATCATAT
Source organism: Chitinivibrionales bacterium (assembly GCA_038247415.1). Lineage (GTDB taxonomy): Bacteria > Fibrobacterota > Chitinivibrionia > Chitinivibrionales > WJKA01 > JBBRUX01. Next base: position 12,959 of record JBBRUX010000003.1, read on the forward strand.
ATTGTATCAGCAATCGACACGGCCGACCCGAGAGGTATCTGAATTTTTATGCGGAAGTGTAAATCGGAAGCTCGTTCCCACTATTGTAGATGCATGTGGCTTGAGTAAAGATGTAACCCTTGCAAAGATAACCAGTTCGGAATTGAATGGTCTGGTAAGGGCATTAAAGTCGCTCTCTGGGTCTGTGTCGGGTACTCTTTCTCCCCGGCAAGCCCAGGTAATGGGTGGTGGTGTTGATACGTTGCATATGAGGCCCGAAACCATGGAGTCGAATGTATGCAAGGGTCTTTATTGTGCAGGGGAAATGTGCGATGTTGTTGGCGACTGTGGTGGTTACAACCTTCAGTGGGCATGGTCTTCGGGGTATAGTGCAGGAATGGCTGTATGAGATTTACTCGTGCCTACGGGAACGTACACCTCTTTATCAAGAACAGAGAAAAAATATGTTTGTTGCTGTTTATCGCTGCGCATGTATAAGCTTATGTGTGATGTATGGTATTCTGAATGCAACACCCTACGTGAAAGATCCAGGTATTCCCCATGGAGAAACAACTGAGTATTTTCTTTTTGTAAATAAACAGGAATATATCATATCCGAGAAATGCTTGGTGAGTATTGTTGATGGAAAGAAAAAGTATGTCATTGAATCTCGTTCGTCAGTTGAAACAGCGCTCTCTACCATCGATGCAGCAACACTCTTTGCATCGAGCGTTGATATTGTAACTGGTGCACAAAATGCCAAAGCCCGATCCCGTACCGATTTTGTCTCCGATTTTAATACGTATCAGCCAGATGAAATGGGTATTATAGAATTCCATAATGTACCCTATTTGATGCGCGGTTTTTCTGCCCCCAAGAATACGGCCCTCAAGATCAGGCTCTTAAGTGATGCAACACCTTTTCCAATGATAGCACATTATATTGGGGACGAGAGTATTGTGGTACAGGGCAAAACATATATGTGTTACAAGATGCAGTTTGGGCTTTCGGGTTTTTTAAAACCTTTTTTTCCTCCTGCTACTTTTTGGTATGCTAAAGAAGCTCCGCATTATCTGGTTCGTTTTGATGGGTTGACAAGCGGGCCTGGATCGCCTCGGCGAATAATAGAATTAAAGTCTCGAAAAATTGTGCCTCAATAGATTGTACACCATGATTCGACTCTGTGATATCAAGCTTGGATTAAAGGCAACATCAGATGATGTGTGCACGCGGGTAGCTTCTATTCTAGGAGTTTCGCGTGACCAAATTGACGCTGTGCACATCAGGCGTCGTGCCATAGATGCGCGAAAAAAGAATGACATTTGTTATGTATACACTGTTGATGTAGAGGTTAGCAAAAGTGTGGCTGTTCGTATGGGTGGAGCTCATAAAATCGCACTCTCTCCCAATGAAGAATATGTGCCGGTACCGAGTGGCAGCAGCATCTTAGAGAGTAGGCCGGTGGTTGTTGGGAGTGGTCCATCGGGGCTCTTTACAGCGCTTATTTTGGCTAGTCAAGGGTATCGCCCGATTGTGCTTGAGCGGGGGGCACCTTTGGAAAAACGGATCAAAGATGTAGAATCTTTTTGGCAAACAGGGATTTTAAACCCTGCTTCAAATGCCCAATTTGGAGAAGGGGGAGCAGGAACATTCTCCGATGGTAAATTGGCAACTCTTATTAACGATTCGCGATGCAGAAAAGTGCTCTCTGAATTTGTTGCCTGCGGAGCTCCTGCCGATATTCTAACATCTAGTAAACCTCATATTGGTACCGATATTTTGCGCTCTGTGGTTCTTAAGCTGCGCCAAAAAATTATTGGGCTCGGTGGCGAGGTCAGATTTCACACCACGGTTACCGATATAATCATTTCCGACAGAAAACTTTCCGGCCTTATCATTAACGACGGGCTCGATAGAATTTCATGCGCCTGCGCGATCTTTGCTATAGGGCATAGTGCACGTGATACAATCCCCATGCTTTTTGAGCACGGGTTAACCATGAGTGCAAAACCATTTTCGATTGGCGTACGCATAGAGCATTTGCAAAACGATATAGATGAATCGCGCTATGGTCGCTCTGCAGGCGATCTGATACTTGGTGCCGCTGATTATAAATTATCTTACCATGCACCTACTGGCAGAAGCGCATACACATTTTGCATGTGTCCAGGTGGATCGGTTATTGCTGCGGCTAGCGATGCAGGGCATCTTGTAACCAATGGCATGAGTTTACGGGCCCGCAAAGAGCGTAATGCAAATGCTGCTCTTTTAGTAAATGTAATGCCTACCGATTTTCCAACAGATCATGCCTTGGCTGGCTTTGCCTTTCAGCGAGCGTGGGAATCCTCTGCTTTTAACCTTGGCGGCTCTCAATTTTTTGCCCCATGTCAAAAGGTGGGTGATTTTTTAATGAAGAAGCAAACAGCTTCCTTTGGGACAGTTATTCCTTCATATCAACCTGGTACTACGCCCTCATCACTTGATACATGTCTTCCGGCCTATGTATGCGACACAATTCGTAGTGCACTGCCTCAGTTCGCTCGGCAAGTAGCCGCATTTGGTGATGTCAATGCGGTCATGACCGGTGTTGAAACACGAAGCTCTAGTCCTGTGCGAATTTTTCGTACTCCGGATATGCAAACGTCTGTTGCTGGAGTGTATTCGGTTGGTGAAGGTGGCGGGCATGCAGGGGGTATTACCTCTGCATCAGTAGATGGCATTAAATGTGCCGAGTCGATTATTAGCACTTTTAAACCATTTGATTAAGTGTTAGAGGTAACGATTTTATTCATGTAAAAACTATGAGGATATTTTTATGATGCGTACAGAAAAAGATACCATGGGAGAAGTGCACGTTCCAATGAGTGCGTATTATGGCAGTCAGACAGCCCGTTCGATTCATTTTTTTAATATTGGAACCGAAAAAATGCCTCCAGAAATTATTGCATCCTTTGCACTGCTTAAAAAGGCTGCAGCTCTTGTCAATGGACACCTTGGCCTACTGTCCATCGAAAAGCGCGATCTGATAATAACCGTAGCGGATGAAATTCTTGCAGGGGGCTTGGCCGATCAATTTCCACTTGCGGTGTGGCAAACAGGTTCCGGCACGCAAACAAACATGAATGTGAATGAGGTGATCTCAAATAGGGCAATTGAAATGGCTTGTGGGGTAATGGGGAGCAAAAAGCCCATACACCCTAACGACGATGTTAATATGTCGCAGTCAAGTAACGATACTTTTCCTACTGCTATGCATATAGCTGCGGTTACTGTTCTCTTGAGAGACCTTTTGCCTGCGCTCAAAAATCTCGAACAAAAATATAAAGATCTTTCGGTTAGCTTCGACGCCTATATTAAAATTGGCCGTACCCATCTAATGGATGCAGTACCCCTTACTCTAGGTCAAGAGTTTTCGGGATACGCAGCACAGCTTACCCATGCACGCGAGTGCATCGAGCATGCGCTTTCACGACTCTTTCCGCTTGCGCTGGGTGGAACGGCTGTGGGAACGGGGATTAATACCCATCCCGATTTTGCTAAACAATCTGCAAAAAGCATTGCCGAATTAAGCGGATATCCATTTACTAGTGCACATAATAAGTTTGAAGCACTGGCATCTCACGATACTTTTGTATATGTTCATGGATCTCTTAAAATGCTTGCAACAGCTCTCATGAAAATTGCCAATGATATTCGCTGGTTGGCATCGGGTCCACGGTGCGGCCTGGGCGAAATATCTATTCCAGAAAATGAACCCGGAAGCTCTATCATGCCCGGAAAAGTAAATCCGACACAATGCGAGGCTATCACCATGATTGCAGCACAAGTGATGGGGAATGATGTAACAATAGGCATTGCAGCGGCGAGTGGTAATTTTGAATTAAACGTTTACAAACCTGTTATAATCTATAACTTCCTTCAATCGGTACGACTTTTGTCGGACGGCATGCGAAGCTTTTTAAATCATTGTGTAGAAGGTATTATTCCCAATGCTTCACGCATGAAAGAGTATCTGGATAATTCTCTTATGCTTGTCACCGCTCTCAATCCGGTTGTTGGCTACGATACTGCAGCAAAAATCGCAAAAAAAGCGCACACCGATGGTTCCACCCTCAAAGCTGCTGCATTAAGTCTTAGTGCGTTAACAGAAGAAGAATTTGATAAGCATGTGGATCCAAGGAAGATGCTTAGGCCGGGGGTGTGAGACCACGTAATTGTATCGTCGGTCAAACAATTTTCTTGGTTGGGCAACAGCCAGCGCGCGTATTACACATTGGTAACCTCTTCGCACGTGGTAATTGATCCGATTGTATACGTTTGAGGCATTCCAAAGGTTGCAATCACGGAAATCTGGGTTGGCGTATCTTGACTTATTCTCGTTTCTGAGGGCAAAATATTCCCTGATACATCCGTATAACCTCTTTGGGCAAATAGCGTAGTTACAATACTCATCGCATAGCGAATCGTTTCAGTTTTTGCCGACTGATCCTCAAATTGCTCATCCGCCATATTAACGATCCATGGGTAGGTTCTCAAGATCCTCATCAGTGCATAACCCACCGAAGATGCATCACCACTAGTCTTCCAACGAGAAAGCGTTCGCTGCGGAAGTTCAAGCGCGGTTGCCTATATTCATTTTATTGTTGGTAAAGAAGTGCGCAAAACAATTGAGCGTATTGGCGGCACTATGCCGAAAAACTTGCCAGTTCCCGTCGGTCGGGGTTCAATGTTTTGAATCCCGACTGTCAAATATCCCCCTTCTCAATAACCCGCACAGTCCCTGGCAAAAAATCCTCTGCTAACTTGTATTTCCCTATTTGTACCCGAATAAGCTTTTTAACCTTGCCCCCGCATTCCCAGAACATTTTGCGAATCTGCCTGTTTTTTCCTTCGCTTAAGGTTACTAAAAACCAAGATCCATGATCGCGGGTAATGGTGCATGGTTTTGTGGTTGTTCCATCGAGGGTAATGCCAGCACAAAGGCGAGTTATGTCTTCTTGAGTGGGTAATCGATCTACTTTGACTCTGTAAATCTTTTCAACATGAGTTTCGGGGTTTAAGAGATTGTCGGCCCATTGAGTATCATTGGTAAATAAAAGCAGCCCTTCCGAATCTTTGTCGAGCCGGCCAACCGGAAAGCACCATGTTGCACAGAGATCTGGTGGCAATAAATCGTAGACCGTTTGGCGATGGAGCTCATCTGAACGCGTGGTTACATACCCGCTTGGTTTATTCATGATTGCATACAGCGCAGCGTGGGGTGCCGGCACTGCTGTAGTTGTGGGGGTCTGATTGGAATTTGTGTAGGGTATTCTCTTTTGTGAAACAAGAGTGATAGTGCTTGTGCTATCGATCCAGGCAAGGGGATCTCGTACTACTTTGTTGTTAACTAGAACATCTTCGTTTTGTATATGTACTTCTGCCTGGGTACGGGAACAGATCCCCTTCTTAGAAAGTAAACGATTGAGCTGAATTTTTTTGGTTGGCTGTGGTGGCGTAGGCTGCATAATCTCCTTTAATTAGAAAATAATCCCGGCGCTTTAGCACATGGGTGGCTACAGCCCCATGGTCATGGTTTTAACGGTCGCTATTCCACTTTTAGTAATGGTAACATCAACGGCCCCGCATTCATCTTGTTGGTATACTTCGGTGACTCTGGCAATTTCGGCATCTTCACCGTGCTGCTTTGTTTTGGATCCTTGGACGGAACTTATAATGAGTATGTCAGCAATCGATGGAGGAAGTGTTTTTGCTGCGTGTTGGGTAGATTGGACAATTGCATGTGCGGGAAGGTTCGTGCATGATTGTGCATCTGCGAGCACAATAAAGGTGTGATAAAATAAGCGCAGGTACAGTTGCGGATTTGGTTGGATAACCACTGTATCGCTTGTGTATGATGGCGTAAATGTTGACAGGGTACATCCTGGCCACGGAGATGGTCTTAAGTTTTCATCGAAAAATTCTGGAGAAATTCCATACGGTGCCAAAAACCCCTGATACCCAGTCCTATCCACAATGGGAGAATTTGCTATATAAATATGGGGTTTACATTTGTTCGACAAAAAAGAACCAAAATCATAATACAGATTGCGTGAAATTCCATTAGTGACGATTGCGCTAACACGGCAGGCCGATTGATGTCGAAGCCAGGGAGCAAGAATAGAAGCGTAATAATACGAGGCTTCGTCGCTTTTGGGGGTTCCGATAAGCCAGATGGTTTTGCTAGGCCAAACTATGGCTCCCAGGCCTGGGGTTTTGGTTTTAAAGAGAATGAGTCGGATATCTTCTGAATGCTTGGGTGGCTTCAAAAGTACTATGCCCACGGGGGTGGCGATGATTAGAAAAAAAATGATTGCATAACCGATTTTTTTGCGCGGAATAAGAGCGGCAATAAGGATCGCAACAAACCAGAGAACGATCAATTCCCATCGCGGAGTCGAAAGCATTACAGAAGAGAATTCCCACGCATTTGATAGTTTTGCTATAGATACTATCCAGTCAAGTGAAAAAGAACAGAGTTGCATGCAGAGCGAAGCTACGAAATCGAGAATTGGGTGAATAAGAATGGCATAAAAAGTTAGATTCATTGCAAAAGTCATTAAAAGGACTACCAGAATATTCGCAACAATGCCAAAAAAGGATACTGTCCCAAAGTGCATAAGCAGGACTGGTGCCGTGGCTGCAAAGGCGCACAGCGAAGTTCCTAGTGAAGCGAGGAGAAATTCTATAACAAATCCAAATGGGTGAGTGGGGATAAGTGGTTTACAAAGAGATGTGAATCGCGGCATTAAAAGCATAAGACCAAGGGTTGCACCAAAGGTGAGTTGAAAACCTGGCGAAAAAAGAGACAGAGGAGACATGAGCAGCCAACACACTGCTGCAAAGCCAATATTATTGATACCAAAAGACTTTTTTTGAACAAGATATGACGCAAGAACAAGGGTGCACATAATGACTGCACGCATAAGCGAGGGCAGTGGACCAACAAGCGGAACCAGCAACCAGATTCCCACGAGTGTTATACTTATGCGAATCGATCTGCCCAGTGGCAATAAAGAAAGTATGGCAAAGAGAAATGCTGCAATGAGCGCTACATTAAACCCAGAAATTGCAATAAGATGATAAATTCCAGCGTTACGAAAAAGAGCATTCAGATGTCCCGTAAGAAGTGTTGTGTCGCCAAGAAAGCAGGCGATCATGAGCCCTTGATATTCGGGGTTTGCAATGTGGTTGAGTGTTTCTTCTATGCTTCGCCTTAGAAACGTGAAAAATTTGGGGCCCAGGTGGGTGTTGGCAATAAGCTGTATGCAAATCCCATCGAAGGTTCCATAAATGCCCGATAATCTGCTGTATTGAATGCCATCAAAAGAATATGGATTTTCTGGTTTTCGCGGTGGCCGGTAACATCCTGCAAGAATAACCTTCGAATATTGATCGAGGGAGGTAGGTGTGTTTGTTCGGATGCGTTTGGGTATTCCCTTAATTTTTATTGTATGCGAGAGTATCGAGTCAACATGAACAATCGAGACATAGCCATGAACCCCTGGTGCGGGTGGTGTTATTGTACGACCATATACCATAAGCGTATCGGTTCGTTCCGATAATTGGGTCGCACGCTGCAATGTAGTTGTAGCTATAAACGAATCATAAGAAATGCAGCACATTCCGGCAATCACTAAAAAGATCGGACGCCAGGTTTTTTGATAGGGGAGAGCAAGAATTATAACACAGATCAGAATTGTGGACAATATCAGGATGGTGGGGTATAATTGACTGCAAGACGGGTAAAGCCAATCGAGCGGAAAATAGGAGCCGATAAGAATCCCAAGGCTAAGCCAGAGCGCTCCGGTAAATGCATGGTAGCGCAGAATGAGCGCTAAACGAGGACTGTATTTTTTAATAATTGAGGAATGCATATACTCTGGTTCACAAATGCGTAGATAGATACCCGTGGGGTGGTATGATAATCGGTTGCGCATAAGACTATTTTCATAAGAAAATACTTATTTGCATTGATCTCATGGTGTTTAATGTTTAATACACTATGCTACTGTTACTATAGAGGGGTTTGTAGTCCGTATGTGCGAAAACAGTAAATATCGCATCCTTGTTGTGGAAGACGAACCAGAAATGAGATCGATGCTTGTTGATCATTTGCGGGAGCGTGAGGGATTTATTGCCTTTGAAGCTGAAAATGGACAGCACGCCCTCGATACGGTACTGCGCAATGAGAAGATCGATCTTGTTCTCTCAGATATCAATATGCCGGTCATGAAAGGTTTTGAGCTCCTTAAAAATGTTCGGGTTGCCTATCCAACGTGTAAGCGTGTGCTTATAACGGCCTATAATGTAGAAGATTACCTCGAATTAGCCATTACGCATGATATTGGCAATATTTTCATTAAATCGAATCCATTCAATTTTCGTGAATTATCTATTGTACTACGCAATCTTCTGCGCGATGATATCTTTGGTATCGAAAAGCATTTTGCACCGGGAACGCCATCGTGTGTTAGAACGGTTACTAATGGAAACGAACTCGATACTATTGCTCACGATATTGTCTCACCGATCCCCAGTGTTGTATCTCCCAAAAAGTTTGAGCTTGTGCTTATGGAGATATTGACAAACGCTATCTTTTATGGCATACGGAACGAAGCCCCCGATAAAAAAGAGAGCTGGGATTATTCTTTTAATCTTGAACCATCCCAAGCTATAGAAGTTCGCATGATGTATGATGCAGAGAAATATGCAGTATCCATTCTCGACGCGGGCGGTCGTTTAAAGAAGCAGGATGTCCTCTATTGGCTTCATCGTCAGATAGCGCAAGCCGAGAATGGGATGCCTCTTGGTCTTTTTGATAACCATGGTCGTGGTTTTTTCATTGCGCGTAAGTTTGTTGACAGAGTTCATATCAATATTAAAAATGATGTTCGCACAGAAATAATTCTGGTTAACTATTTTAATCCTGTCTATGCCCAGCATAAGCCCCTTTACATTAATGAGCTTTAAGGGCAGCGATGTATTTTCTTTCTTTTAAGTGCTGTGGTGCAAAGGCTTATGAACCAATTCGAATCCCGTGTGGGTCCCGATGGAGCCCAAAAAATGCTTGTCTGGTATTATTCCCGTCGATTTACCTATCATACCGAAGCGCAATGGCACGATCTCTTGGCTTTGGGGCACATTACTCTTAATGGATCTGTTGTTGTACAGGATTGTCAACTAGCACTCAATGATGGTATAGCATTTTCTCCACCCCCTTTTATCGAACCACCGGCAGATCTTAAGTATAGTATAATCTATGAAGATCAATGGATTCTTGGTATTAATAAGCCCGGCAACCTTTTAGTGCATCGGAATGGGCGTTCGGTTACTCATAATCTTATCTATCAGCTGACAAAGGGTAACAATCGAACCTTTCCGGAGGCTGGCCTAATCCACCGTCTCGATCGGGAAACCTCGGGTGTTATTGTTGTCGCTAAACAAAATCAGTATCTAGCTTCGTTTTCTGAGCTTTTTTTACAGGGCACGGTTGATAAAGAGTACGTTGCTATTGTAAAGAATGAACTTGATGCATCCCCGTTTAGGGTAGATGCTCCCTTGGGTCCCGATAGAACCTCGGCTATACCCTATAAGCATGCTGTTGATTACGAGGAGGGCAAACCGAGTTGTACAGAATTCGTTCGGATACGCAATCTTGCCCACAATCGATCGTTTGTTTTCGCGCGACCTCACACAGGCCGTACTCATCAGATTAGAGTTCATGCAGCAAGCTGTGGACATCCGATTTGTGGTGATCGTCTTTATAGCTTATCCGACGATGAGTATAGGGCAACAGAAGGCAAGCCCCATGAACTCGATGGTATGAGTCGGCAAGCACTGCATTGCAAAAGCCTTACGTTTACGCATCCCTTTTTGAAATCGAAACTCACCATATCGGCAATGATCCCCGCAGATATGCAATCCCTGCTCGAATAAATTTTCCTTTAAAAAAAGCATCCTATTTATGGTGGATTCTCGATGCTTCTCGATACTCTTTGACACATCGGCTCCGATGGAGTAAAATTAAGGTGTATTATACTGAGACCAAAGGTTTTGTGGCATACTATGGAACAACCGATTACACAGATACTTCTTTTATCAGATGAAACAACGCATAGAGCAGCCATACGGCAAGCGTTGTCGTTGGTATCCCATATCAAGATTATCGCATACCCAAGCTCCATTATCTATACTCCCGACTTCGAGGAAGTATTCGAGTCGATTGCCTTGGTTTTACTAGATTGTTCGGGGAAAAAAGATCCTTTTGATGTTTTTGCCGAGTGCAGCGGGCTTGTTAAAGATGTTCCCATGGCCGTCTGTCTTGATGTGATAGATCATGACTTTGCAATGAAATGCATTCAAGCAGGTGCACAGGATTGTGTGTGGCTAACAGAATCGCGCGATGGTGTTATGCATCTGGAAAATCGCATCATGTTTGCCATCGAACGCCAAAGTCTTTTGCTTGGATTCAAATTTGCGCTTGCATCCGAAAAAGTTCTGATGGAAGAGCTTGACAGAAAGAACAAGGAACTTGTCGAACTTTCGATAACCGATGGGCTGACCGGGCTGTACAATCACCGGTTTATTCAGGAACGATTCGATTTCGAATTCAAACGGGCTAAACGATATGGTTCTCAATTATCGTGTTTACTAATAGATATCGATCATTTTAAACGGGTCAACGATACATTTGGGCATCAATTTGGCGACCATGTCCTCATGGAAATAGGAACCATTCTTAAAGTAAAATCGCGCGATGTGGATATCTGCGGACGCTATGGCGGCGAAGAATTCATGATTATTGTTAGTCTTGGCGCAGAAGAAACGCTTAAATTTGCCACTAAATTAAACGACTATGTCGACAAGTATCCCTTTTCCTTTAATGGTCAGTCGGTACATGTGACGATAAGCATTGGCGTGGCCGAGTATTGCGGCGATGTTAAAACACGTCAGGAGCTTATCGAGCGAAGCGATACGGCGATGTATTGGGCCAAACGCGATGGCCGCAACATGATTCGCTTGTGGAAAGAGATGAGCCCAGAGGATGCCACCGATATCGACCATTTTAGTGTTGACGGGCTAAAAACCGAGTTTATGCGGTTGTCAAATGAGGTGCGTGCAACCTACATGGAGTCGACCAATGCGTTGGTTCGCGCTATCGATGCAAAGGATCATTATACTCAAGAACATTCGAACAATGTTGCAGGTTATGCCGTTGCAGTTGCAAAAGAACTTGCTTTATCTGACAGGGAAATCGAAATAATTAAGTATGCCGGATTGCTCCATGACATTGGAAAAATAGGAATTGCTCAAGACATTCTGATAAAGAAAGAGCTTCTTACGAATGAGGAATTTGAAATCCTTAAAAAACATCCGGTTATTGGTGCCAATATCTTGCGAGATGTCAAATTTTTAGAAAAAGAAGTCCCCATAATATTGCATCATCATGAGCGGTTTGATGGAAAAGGATATCCGTATGGGCTCAAAGGACGGGAAATTCCTTTAGGGGCCCGCATTCTTGGAGTGGTAGATGCGTTCGATGCAATGACAACAGATCGCGGATATCGTAAAAAATTAACTCAGGAAGCAGCGCTTGAAGAATTACAGCGCAGCAGTGGGACTCAATTAGAACCAGAAATTGTTGATATTTTCGTGAACCTTCTTGCAAAAATGAGTGCAGCAATAGTTTCGTAGCGGATATTTTGGCATAAAGAATGTTCCAACCAAAGGGCAGAGTATGAAAATCAGAGTTATTGAAGAAAAAAACATTGCTGTGGTAACGGTTGATGGAAGCATATCTCAGGAATGCGTTCCACTCTTTCGTGTAAAGCTTTTGGAACTTCTCATGGAAGGAAAATGTAAATTAATTTTGGATATGCAGCATACCCAATACCTGAGCAGCATGGGACTTGCGGTACTGGTTGAAGTAAAAAAGCGCGCTACAGAAGTGAGTGGGGATCTCAAGCTTGCGAGCATGAATTATCTGGTTAAAAATCTGCTTACCATGACAAATCTGATCAAGAAAATAGAGGCCTTTGATTCTGTAGAAGAAGCTATTGCCGCATATGAATCGGTGAGTTGAGTCGGGCTCTGTTTCGTGTAAGGCTATCTACCCTCTGCAAGCCGCGCAATAAGAAAATCTGGTAACCCAGCTTCTCGCATAGCTGCCTGACAATGAGCAATATCGTATTTAACCCGTCGATATATAAATGTAGACGCTTCGCTATCAAATATGCCATAGCATGCCCGAGTATCTCGATCGCGAGGTTGCCCTACGCTGCCAACATTGATAAGAAACGATGCATCTTTCATCGAGCCAAATTTAAGTTGCGCCTCTTGATGAACGTAAAGCTCTTTTTTCTCGTTTACAACCAAAATAAGCGGGATGTGAGTATGTCCAACAAAGCAAAATTGAGTTTCGAAAAATTGAAAATTATAAGCAGCTTCTTCGAGCGACGTAATATAATGCCACATTTCTGGTTCGTAGGGCGTAGAATGTACAAAGCTTAAGGAAAGCCTGTTTTCTTTCATGGGAAGAATGCTCAGAAATGAGCGGGCTTCGGCCGTGAGGTGCTCGGTGGTCCATTCGATTGCGATACGAGCGTGGATATTAAAGCCTTGGGTAGAAAGTGTCCCGAGTGCAGCAGAATCGTGGTTCCCCAAGATTACTAAGGGGCACCGTTCTTTTACCAGCGCCACACATTCCGAAGGATTGGGGCCGTATCCTACGACATCTCCCAAGCAAATAACTTCATCGATGTCCTGCGATTCGATGTCATCGAATACCGCAGTTAAAGCATCGAGGTTAGCATGAATATCTGATATAAGTGCAAGACGCATGTGCTATCCGTTTTCCATATACCTAAAGGTGCTTGTGCCAATTTCGAGTCTGTCTTTGTGTGACAGGCATTGGGATGATGCTTTTTTACCGTTGATGCGAAGCTTTGCCATGCCAAAAAACTTTTTTGTTGTCAACCAGACGCCATCATCTTTGCGTTCGAGTACAACATACTCAGCCTCTAAAAAAGGCCCATCTACAAATATGTCATCTGCCTCGGAATTTCCAAGGGAAATGGTGTCTTTGTCTATTTTGTAAACGAGATGCCGGTTTGTTTCGATAAGAACTGGATTCGATTGAAAAACCGTCTTGGTCTGAATGGCTCCCGCGATCAAATCGGGGAGTGAGGACGTCGGTGAGGGTTCGCCGATAACGTCTGATAGGAGGGTTGCCGTTTCATTTTTTTGTGCTAGAGCACTGGGAGTTGCTTCAAAAACTAGAATGTGGGTACCCAGAAGAATCCGGTCGCCAGGCGCTAGCACGATGGTCCCAGTAATTTTTTTAGTGTTGACAAAAGTGCCATTGAGAGAATTGAGGTCGGTTAATTCGTATGAGCCTTTGTTGTTTTTGGCAATACGGGCATGACGACGGGAGATATCCATGCTGGGAATAGCGATCCCATTCTCGGGAAGCCTGCCAATAATAACAGGCAACTCCAGCGATGTGAAGGTCTTTAGAATCTCGTCGTCTTTATAGAGAAGAAATTGAGCCATAATCGATACCACCTCGTATAAAACAAAATATACAATGGAGCAAATTGAATTCAACAAGAAAGTGCCAACAAAGAATGGGTGTGTCAAGATTAGGGGCAAGGATCCCTCATTTGAAGAGGGGATAGAGGGTCAAAGGGTAAGCATCCTTTGGAAAAAAGTGGGGAAAATTGTAATTTCAATCTAAGTGCGATAAGGATATACTATAATAAGTAATTGGACTATTTGAAGATGTTTACGATGTTTATGCAGGAGAGGTGTGTTCTTTCATGGTTAAAATAAGCATACTTGGAAGCCTTCTTATAATGCTTTTGGGCCAAAGCAATGCGCAATCGCTTCTCGAGCGGAAGCAGGCATTGACAACGGTGATTGATTCACTCGAAATTGAGCAACAAATTCGAAAGCGCCAGGGCGAGCCGTTTAGTGAATTAGAAGTGCTGTCCCAACGGTTAAAAGATTCGGTATCGGTTCTAAAACGAAACCTCAGCGAAGGAAGCATTTCAGGAAATCAAGCGACGCCCCTTGTGGAACAAGCTCCAAAACCCGTTCAATCAAATGTAGGCCATCTTAAAAAATATTTGCCAACGCATTGGCTCGATTGGGCAATTTTAGTTGTTGCAGCATTGGCAAGTCTTGCAGGGCTTGCTCTATTAATGGGGCTCTTTATTTCTTGGAAGAATCGTGCAAAGTCAAGAGGCGGTAAGGCAAAGAGCATAACGGGAACGCATGAATTTTATCCTAACCTGCACATGGCGAATAAAGAGGTGCTTCCACGGGTGGCTTTGGAACCCCAAAAATCAAATGCCGACCTTTCCATGCTTGCTGCACTGCGTCAAAAAGTATCACAAGCTTCTACGCTTACATCAGATGTTATTCCCCGTCCCTCTGTTCCTCCCGTAAAAACGGCAAAAAATACGCCTTCTGCATCTGGTTCCCACGCGCATTCTCAGATTCGGGATTTGGCGCAACAGGGAATGGACCCGGCGCAGATTGCACGCCAATTGCATATGAGTATCGACCAGGTTCAGCTCATTCTTCGATTGTCACAACGATAATCGATGTGAGCATGCGAGCTCGTGTCGCATGCTCACGAGAGGGAGGAATTCATGAGTGGTATTGCCATTGGATCACTAGTAACACCTCCCGCTGTTGGAGAGACTTCTGCCCGTTTACCGTCAAATCAAGCAACTATAATTGCCGCAGAGACCACAGGGGAATATCAAATACGATTTTCTTCCGGAGAAAAGGCGATCATTGCACTTCCCGGGACGCAGGCTTATGTTGGCGATCAGCTGATATTAAAAAATGCCCCTTCGGGAATGATTCAGGTACTTATTCAATCTCCCGCAAAAGTTTTAATGCCTGCGGATAGTGCCCAGATCAGGGTGTCTCCCGGCACTATTCCAGAAATAGTCCAAATGCTCGAGACTGTTGCAGATCGATTCGTTGAAGCCACGCCAGATTCTAAAGATATCGCGCGGATCAGAAGTATTCTGGATAGTTTACAGAAACAAAGTAGTGGCGTGCCCCAGACAATTGTTGCGCAGTGTAATCGAATTGAATCAATGCTTGGCAAATCGATTGAGCAGGATGGCTTGGGGCCCGGGGATTCGGCGCTTATTTCTAAGCTAATCCGTCAATTATCTGCTGAGATTATTCGGGAACTTGGCCCGCAGGCACTCTTTAAATCCCTCCAAACGGATTTGGGTATTCCTTCGGGGATCTATGCATTTCAAACAGCGGATGAAGCTCTGGAGTGGCTGCAAAAAAATGGTGTATCCAAAGATGCGTTAACGCTTCCACCGGGAAATCTCCCCTTGTATATCGAGGCTAGTGTAATCGAAAATGAATTTTCGAGAATGTCTCTTTCTTTTATCAAGCAATCCGACGTGCTCGCAGCCTGTGTGCAATTGGGTATGCCCCTTGCGGCAGCTGCATCTGGATCGGGGCTTTCGTCAGATTTTCTTGCTGCATTGCTTTTGCAGCGCGGACAATTAAAAGCGCAAGAATTTCCTAACCTCTTATTGGGGTTACAGCACACTATAAAAATGGTAGTGGATCAACCGATAAACTCACAGGTTGCGGTATCGTCACTTGCAGCAACCCAGACAATCCTCGATGCTTCGCGGCCCGAAATAGCCTCGCTCGTGGCAGCATATCCAGAACCGATTAAAGGATTGCAGAGCGATTTTGTTGCATTGCGAACCTTAACTTGGGCGTGCAATACTTCTGCAAGCATTACTACTCCGCTACTCGATCAGGAGTTTCCGATGCGGTTGGGAACAAACCTCCCCCGTGCTCTGGAAGATGCTGGGCTAGGTCTTGTTAGTGCGAACAAAAAAATAGACGGCGCGCTCCCTTCAAGGGAGCCCGATTCACTCATGCAGGTTTTAACGCAGCTCAAGCAGCGGCTACTGAATCCCGAATCGTTTGTCGTGACTCAAAAAGATACCGCCTTACTGCAGGCAAAATTTACCGATGCATGTGATGCGCTTGTTTTTTATGTAAATGGTATAGAAAAAAAAGTAAGTGAATCACAACCTTCTTTGGATTCATCCGCCAATCAATCAATACTTGACCGCGATGGAAAAGAATTTATTAAGCGCATTACCGGTCTGATTGACGCCCTTGAACAAACTCCACAGCGGGAATCGTCACCGGTCACTTCGGCATCTTTACGTATTACGGCATATCAATTGGTGGAACAGATTGAGATTATTACATCCAAAATCCAGAATTTGATTAATGAGAGTTTGGTGTTAAGCGTGGCGGGCAATGATGCCTCCACAAAAGCTGCGATTACGGGCAGCTCGCAGGATCTTAGAATCATACTTAAAGAAATCGAGAAATCATTTTCTCATATGATCGCATCAAAAACTATCGATACCCCCAGCGCTGTCTGGAAATCAGCTATTGTCAATCAACTCGAAACCATGATGAATCGCCTTGATGCTTCTGCTGTTCTGAGCCGGCCATTACAAACAGTGAGTGGAGAGCAGCAATCGTTTACAATTGCTGTAAAGCTCGAATCAGAAATGACCTATGCGAATGTAGTGGTCATTCGAAAGGATACCAAGCATACCAAAGGAATTCCTTCTGGGCAGAAACATTATTCGGTATCGCTGTCTCTTGCTTTATCGGGGTTAGGGCCACTGCGCGCATCGGTCGATTATGACAAAGGTAAAAAGGCTTCTATCGAGGTTGCGGTTGCATCAAAAAATATTCGGGAGTGGTTTGTTGCTCATGCGGAGGAGCTTACAAGCGCCTTAGTAGCGCAAGGGCTTGTGCACCCTGCCATTGCGGTATCGGTCGATCCTTTGTGGGGGGAAACCGTTTGGGGTGGACGCAGCGTGGATTCTGCCCCAAAAACTGATAATCTGTTGGATCTTATGGTGTAATGATGTTTGGGATTGTAGAATAAACGAGTATGCGTCGACATTATAAACATCCTAAGAATGTAGAGCGTGCTGTTGCGCTTTCGTACGATCAAGAAACCACAGCTGCGCCTAAGGTTATTGCTAAAGGTGAAGGACTTATTGCATCGCGCATCAAGGAAATTGCTCTTGCAAAGGGAGTTCCCATTCATCGTGATGATGATTTGGTACAAATGCTTTCGGCTTTAGAAATTGACAGAGAGGTTCCATCAGAGCTCTTTGCAGCAGTTGCTGAAATTTTGGCCTTTATTTACAAAGCTAATCAAGAAAAAATCAAAGGAAACTAAGCATGAGTTTACGCTATCGAAATTGTTTGTGCATGGTGCTGTGTATCGTCTGCGGTGCATTCGCAGAAATCGAAATCCTCTTTGTGGGTGTGTCGGAAGGCGGTGCTCCGTCTTTCGAAAAAAGTTTCGAAGCAATGGTATTGGATCAGTGCGCAATAACCCATACTCTCAAGCAAGCAGATCCTATGGCCATGGAACGATTCCGCATTAAATCCGACAAGGGAGCAATTTTCCCTCTCGATAAAGCAAATCTTGAATTTATGGTTCGTCATGGAATGGATAGTACACTTTTAGTGTGGGCTACCATTCGCTCGTATTCTATAGCGGTTGAGCGCAGGCGCATTTTCGGATCCGATATTGTAGGATTAGCGTCTATTCAAGTGTCAATGTATTCACTGCGAGATAGATACTATTTATATGCGGGCGAAGTTAAAGCTCTGGTTTCTACCAAAGGACCGATGCTCTTTTTTGACCGCGCAAATGATGCTCGGCCATCTGCTTCCGAGCTTGTGAGAGCAACAGAACTGCTTACCAAGAAGTCCTCAGAAAGAACCATGCGCATGATTATGGCAGTTATTCAATCGAGGGTATCAGCTACTTCCAAGCCTGATGTGGTCGCGGCAGAAGGTGTAGAACGATACAAAGAGCCGTCTCTCTCGGATGTATTTGGTGTGCCCAGCATAGAGGCTCAAACCGTCGGGGACGAAGAACCTATTTCTCCAGAACCAAGCGCAAATGAGCAATCGCCTGCGCAGACACCTGCTGATAGCGCTAATCCCGACGTTTCGCCAGCTTCACCGCCCCCCGCATCACCATGAAAATAAGGCAAGCAAAATTGCATTAAAAAATTAGTTGGTTGAGGTTTGGTTTTTTTATTGATTTCATTTATTTATATTATTCTTCTTACTAACCCGTGAAACATGCGAGGTGTGGAATGTCAGAAATCGGTTCATACAAGAATGTTTTTGACGATCAAACCGAGTTCAACAAGTTAAACGATTTGATCCTTGGGGCTATTCAAGAGTTTTCGAGTAACCGTAAGGGAAATCTAACCTACGGTGAAATCATGTTTGTGATGGAATGCGTACTCGATTCGCTCCGTTCTTCATCAGAGCGTGATGCTCAGGTTACTTCTAAGTTTCGCGGGCTTGATACGGCGCCGTCTTTTACTACTCTTATGTCAATTACTTCAAGATTAGTCGAACGGATGGTTAAAAAAGGAGCTTTGTCCTCTGCCGATGAAGCTTTCATTCTTCATGGCGACGAATAAACTTTTGGTGCGCAGCTAATACTATGAGTACAACCGCATTACGTCAGACATTAACTCTCTGTTTTCCAAGCGACCTCGGCTATATTCCTGCCATGCGTAAATTTGTGGCAGATGTTCTTACGGCACACAACTTTTCTTCTCGTTACATTTACCGTTCCGAAATTATTGTGGATGAGGTTTGTCATAATGCCGTAATGTACGGTTCTAAATCGATTGAAGCAGAAATTGTTCTAATTATGCACCTCACCGAAGATACTGTAGAATTTTTTGTTCAGGATGAAGGTGGTTCTGCGCGGGATGTGCAACAGCTTAAATCGGCTGTAGAAAAACCTCGTCTTGAAACGATGTCACCTGGCGATGGCAAAATCGGCCTTGAAATTGTCAAAATGTTTGCCGAAGAACTCGATTTTGCTGTTGGTGAAGATAATCTGACATCGGTGAGAATAGTTCGCAAACGCGATATTTCAGAAGCAAAGTAGGAGAATAGCTTATTCATGGCTACTAATGTTCAATTTGCTTTATCAGACTCATCGGGGTGCGAAGGCGTTACCGTTGTCACTATTTCTGGCGAGCTGACGTCCGCTTCTATCGATGAAATCACCGCATTTTTTTCATCAATTGTCGAGGATCATCCTCCTTATATTATAGCAGAAATGTCTAACGTTTCGTCGTTTTCATCGTCGGCGCTTGGCAGCTTTATGGGATCCCGGCAGCGTTTTGTCGAACGAGAAGGCGATCTGGTTTTTGCTGGGCTAACGCTCGATCTTAAATCAAAGCTTAGTTTATTGGGTGCGCATAAGATTTTTCAGGTTTTTCCTGATGTGCGGAGTGCACTGGTAGCGTACACCTATGAGAAAAAAGGCCATAGTCAGATGGTGACGCTTTCGTTTCCATCACAATTGCGCTATGTGCCCTCTATTCGCCAAATGATAAGTCGTATTGCTTTGCAAAAAGGATATAGTTCACGCGATGCTTTTCGCATAGAAACTATTGTCGACGAAGTGTGTAATAATGCGGTTGAACATGGTGCCCAATCAAGTGAGCATAACATCGACCTTTCTGTGGGCATCGATAGCAAAAAAATTGAAATTAAAGTCATTAATCTGAGTAACCCAGAAAAAATCGAGGCACTCAAAGAGCTCGCTTCGACGGTTTCTTCCGAAGCAGTTTCAGATATGGCTAATAAACGGGGCAGAGGCTTAGCGCTTATAAAAATGCTTTCAAATGATCTCACCATAGATATTTCTAATGGCGGAACAAGTGTGCATGTTGTTCGCCGCAAAGGGGATTAAGGTATGGAGTCTCAAATCGAACTGGAAATCGAAGAAATCAAAGGTTATTCCACTGCCCGCCTGGTTAAATTTGTGGGTGACCTCGATGCTACCAATGTTGAGTTCGTCCTTGAGAAGGTTGTAAACCTTCAAAATGAAGGGTTCGTCAACATTGTGGCAGATTTCAAAAAGCTTCGCTATGTTAATAGCACAGGTCTTGGGGTGCTTTTGCATTTTAATAAGGCTGCCAAAGAAAAATCAGGGAGCTTTAAAATAGCAAATGTCAATGAAAATGTCTACGAAATCATAGAAATTATTGGAGCAACGTCCCTTTTGGAAATATATGACGATCTCACCGAAGCTATCGATTCCCTCGCAGTGTAACAATGGGAAAATCTTCTTGGTGGCAGAGCGTAGTAATAAATATCCGTTAAAAGATCCGAAATTCCTGTTTAACCCTTTATTGTGTGGGAGTGGCTGGTATGATGAATAGAGTTACCTGTTTTAGTGCAGTTTCTATCCTGATGCTTGGGTGTTTCTGCCAGAAAAAAGCTGAAGATCAGAAAACTGTTGCAGTTATTGGCGGCAAAGCTGTGGTAGAATCGCAGCTCGAATCGTTCAGCAAAATGAAGCGGATGTATCCAACACGTATCGATCCAATCTTTACGGGAAACAAATCGGATATTACTCTTCTTATAGAGACAGAAGTTCTTTCTGAGCTTGGAACCGATGCCGTGTTGTCGGGTAACGATTGGAAATGGAAAAAGGTTTTTTATCCAGCACAAATGTTTCTTACGGATATCCTCGATAAAAATATGGGATATACCGACGCCGAGATAGAAGCGTATTATAAATTGCACCTTAAAGATTTTACTTCAACCGTAAAAGTTGGCGCGCCTAAAGTTGATGCAGCACCTGGGGCAAAACTTAATGGAATGAAAGATTCTATTGTTGCAGGCCGAGACACTACCATTGTCAAGACGCTTGCTGAAATTCGTCAACAGCTTCTAGAAAAAATGTTTTGCGAAAAGAATCCCCCCGATGCAGCTTTTCTTGCAAAGCGTGCAACAACGGTTACCGATTCTGCTGCTAAAAAAGATACCGTTGCTCTTAAGCGAGAATGGTTCGCATCTGTGCGTAATGCTTTACCTGCATTTTTCATGAAGAAATATTATGTTGCTAAATTTAAAAAACCAATGCCCGATTCTATATCGGTATGGTGTGGTGATGGTAAATTTATTACAAAAGCAGACATCGAAACTATCCTTGGATGGATTCCAGAGCAACAACGCAATTTTTACAAAAATGATCCACAACGCTATCGTGAATTAGCCGAATGGCTTTTGAAGTGGAAGCTTTTTTCTGAAGTTGCAGAACAGACAAAGTATACAACCACGGCCGATATTGCTTCTATCATCGAATGGGCTCGCAAGCTCGATCGCGCCGCAGATTATGTCCAAAAAGATCTTATTCCTAAAGCAAAGAAGGCTGCATTTGTTGATCCAACAATGGCCTGGTATGCTTATTGGGACGAAGCTAATCGAAAAACAGCATTGTCGGATACTGCAGGCTATAATGCAACATACCGCCGCTTAATGGAAAAAGCAGTCGGCTATGAGCTCGATAAAGTGATTTATGATGTGCGCAAAAAGAAAAACGTCTCTTTCCCTCAAGCAGATTATGCAGATGACAAAGGAAAGAATCCTGCTCAGATTGCGCTTCAAGCTGATACTGCTCGCGATTCTGGCGATAGCAGAAAAGCAGAATCACTCTATAGTATTTTGGTTACGTCTTTCCCCTTTACAGAACAAGGTGCCCGCGCCTTTGGTGAGCTTGCAAAAATCCAGACCGAAACCGAACAGTATCGTACTGCTGTCGATAATTATCGATGGGCACTCGTCTCATCAAAAGATGCTTCTAAACGTTGCAACATGTTTTTTATGATAGGTTTTATTTATGATGAATACATGAATAATCCAGATCTTGCAGAAGTAAACTACAAGTGGGTGCTTAAAAATTCGCCCGATTGTGAACTTGCTGATGATGCAGAATTCATGGCGTTACACTTAGATGAACCTATGAATAGCGTCGAAGAACTTCGTGGTGAAGCGATTCGTCAAGGTCGTAAAATCGATCCATCCGATACTGTTGCAGTAGAAGATGCCCCCGATACAACTAAGAAAAAGTAATGTTGTGAGCGCTTTGGCGCTATGACTTGTAAATGTTGTTCAAAGGCCTCCAGTGTATCTGGAGGCCTTTTTTTTGCTGAGTGCGCCCGTGGGGCGTACCTAAAAAGGAATAATCACATGCAAATTGAAAATGGTACAGTTCGTAAATGTATACTCTTTGATATCGACAAAACACTTGTTTCATCTTCCACGGCTCATCACGATGCCTTTCAAAGCGCAATACGAACAGTGTTTAAGGTCGAGCCACGGGGTACAAAAGTCAGTTTTCACGGCATGAGCGACCAATGGATTGCCCGGGAAGTTGCTCGAGCGCGGGGGCTATCCGAAG
This sequence comes from Chitinivibrionales bacterium, assembly GCA_038247415.1. GTDB lineage: Bacteria > Fibrobacterota > Chitinivibrionia > Chitinivibrionales > WJKA01 > JBBRUX01. The sequence continues at coordinate 35,307 of JBBRUX010000003.1, forward strand.
CCGACATTAAGGAATTTATGGATGCATGCCTTGCAGCCATTATAACGGGCTACGAAGAAAGAGTCGCGCAAGATACCGCAGAACTTCTCCCCGGAGTTACCGCGTTGCTTGACAGACTTAAAAATGATAATCACATACTTGGACTCATAACAGGCAATTTGCAGCCAATTGCATATGCGAAACTTGGCAAACTGGGTGTTGCACAGTATTTCCCGTTTGGGGGATTTGGTTCGGACGCTTTTATGCGCAGCGATATGCTCGCATTCGCAATTTCTCGAGCAAAAAGCGAGGGTTTTAGTGGAACCAACAATGATATTTGGGTGCTGGGAGATACGCCCAACGATATCGTTGCAGCGCATGCAAATAATGTAAGGTGTCTTGCAGTTGCAACAGGCTTTTTTTCCAGCGAAATGCTTTCTGAGGCCAATGCAGATTGCATAGTTCAAGATTTAAGTGATTTACAGAAGGTTGTAAAAATTTTGTATACTTGATTTCTCGACAGATATTTAGATTTGGCAATAGAGCACCGACTAAGAATAATGAATGCATAAGATTTTGGGCGTTCCAGCTTCGCTGTCGGGCCTTCTCCATCAGTTCTTCTGCAAGGCAGCTCCCTTGACTTTGTGCGTCAGGCAGGACTGAAGTGTGATGGATGAACAGCGTGAGTCCATCAGTCTGCAAAGACCCAGGTGCAAAGCACCGCAGGGATTGACAGCCCGGATTGCGAAGCAAGAGCACGTAAGAAGGGCCGGTACCGCAGGTAGGCGCCCAGATGCTGACCTGCTTACGTCCTAAGTTTGGCGCCCATATTCAAAATTTTAAAAACCTTAGCCTTTATCCTGTTTTTTCCCAGGACTCGAAATTAAAAAGCTCTGAACTATACCAAATGCGAGAATGAGGCCTAAAATACCAAAGAGCTTGAAGTTGACCCAGGTTGCAGTAGAAAAGGTATATGCTACTACGAGATTTACAACACCAATACTATAAAAAAAAGCAATCCAGCTCGTATTCATTGTCTTCCACTGCTGTGGATTAAGAGAGATTTGTTTGCTCATTAAGAGTTGGATAATATTCTTTTTATACCACAGGGCACTCACGAGAAGAATTGTGGCAAAGAGCCAATACAGAACGGTTGGTTTCCATTTAATAAACATTTCATTTTTAAAGAGCAGTGTTGCCCCGCCAAAAATTACAATGATGCAGAGGCTAATCCACATCATGGGTTCAATTTTCTTTTTTGTAAGGAATAAATATCCTACTTGACTAACGCTTGCAATAAGCGCTACGAGGGTGGCGATAAAAATGCCTTTGATCTTGAAGGCAATAAAAAAGAGCACTATGGGAAAGAATTCGATAAGAAGTTTCATACAAGCCTCTGTGGGGTGGGGGATACTTAAGAACCTACTGTCGGTCGTTTATATAAGAGAATCCTGAACCGATTTAAAAAACTCTTTGTCTTTGGGATGTGATAGGAGATCTGCAACATCGTGAAGGGGAACCCAACGGGCAACCGGATTATGAGGATCCTTGGGGGAGAGGATGATCTGATTCGACCGATAAAGATACAGAACAATTGTTTTTAGTTCCGAAATGTCGTCTGTATTTTCTTGCGTTAATTTATAGCGGTCGTAGGATCCAAGGTCTCGAATATAGACAAGATCGGAAACGCCAGATTCTTCGTATATTTCCCGTGCAGCAGCATCTCTATCCGATTCGCCCGCTTCTACATGGCCTTTGGGTAAAGACCATGATTGTCCTCGTTGGTTTACCACAAGGATTGCATTGCGAGGGCCAATAACTACTCCCCCGGCGCTGATAGTGTGCTTTATGGGCGCTGGCATTAGGCTTGCTTTTGGGCGTTTTCGAGTTTTGAGATAGTATCGCGAAGGCGCGCTGCAGATTCGTAGTTTTCTTCTTTAATGGCTGTTGATAATTGAATTTTGAGACTTACTACATCGGATTGTGTGCCATCGGCAATAGTTGGTGCTAAAAGATCCGTAGCGACACTCTCGATGTTTTGGGCCACCTCAATGTGTGGTATTTCTTCTGGTGTACTTTCGAGAAAGTTTTGCGGCACAGGGATAATGTTGCCATTCTCTTCGGTAAACAGTTTTCCTTCTTGATTCATGAGCTGGTCGTCGACGTATATGGGAACACCGCCACGCAGTGCAATACCTACCGCATCGCTAGGGCGAGCATCAATCTCGATACGGGCAGCTTGAGTGCCATCTTCAATTACTTGGTGCTGACTCAAAATGAGTTTAGCATAAAAAGTTTCGTTTTCGACTTTCCAGATTTCTGCGCAAATCAAATCTGCATGCAAATTATTGATAAGTGATAGCGAAAGGTCGTGAGTGAGCGGCCTCGACGGAACTTCACCCTTAAGATGAGAATCTATTGCAGTAGCCTCCAGAGGCCCTATAAATATCGGTAGAACCCGGGTACCATGCTCTTCCTTTAACAGAAGTGCTATTCCATAATCGGCAAGTACTGCCACGGCAGTAACGGAAACGGCAATCATAAGTATCTTTCTTCTGCTTAAAATCCATCGACTTCGATGGTCTGCAAGCGTTGTGGACCGGTAGAGACAATGAGAATTTTTGTACTATAGCACAGAGCTTTAAGTCGTTCGATATAATTACGCGCTTGTATCGGAAATTCGTCAATTGAGCTGCACGTAGCTGTTGGCTTGTTCCATCCTGGCAACGTTTCGTATACGGGGATAACATGCGCAAGCAGCGAAGGATCCGAAGGAAAAATATCGGTTTTTATCCCATTAATCATGTAATGCGTACAGATTTTGACTTCTGGCAAGCCATCAAGTACATCGAGTTTTGTGAGTGCAAGACGTGTAATTCCATTAAGCTCAATAGCTTTGCGAAGCATTACAGAGTCGAACCATCCACAGCGACGAGGGCGTCCTGTTGTAGCACCAAATTCACCACCGATAGTTCGAATTTTTTCGCCGAGATCATCGAGAAGCTCTGTTGGAAATGGACCATTGCCCACGCGGGTTGTATATGTTTTAACAATCCCCACGACTTCGTCGATTGCTGTAGGTCCCACGCCGCTTCCTGTGCAAGCAGACCCGGCTATAGTATTGGATGATGTTACAAAAGGATAGGTGCCATGGTCGATATCTAAAAAGGTTCCTTGAGCGCCTTCGAACAAGAGCTTCTTACCTTCTTTGGTTGCTTTGAAAATTCTTGTGCTCGTATCATCGATATAGGGAAGCATTCTAGACCTAATAACTGAAAATTCTTCGAGCAGTGTGTCTAGCTTGAGGTCGAATGGAATGCAATACACTTTTTCCACAAATTCTTTTTTATCGTCAAACGCGTGCTCTACCAGTTGAACGAAATGTTCCCAATTGCGAAGGTCTCCAACACGAATGCCAGTACGGTATGCTTTGTCTGCATACGCGGGGCCTATGCCGCGACCCGTTGTCCCAATTTTGCCTGCTGCCATTTTAGCCTCGGAGGCTTTGTCTTGAATTTTATGGTACGGCAGCACTAAATGAGCTTGATCCGAAACAAACAGCCGATTATCGAGCTTAACGCCTTTGGCAGCCAATTCATCGGTTTCGAGAAGGAATTGAGCAGGGTCGAAAACCACGCCGTTGCCAACAATACAGATTTTATTGGGGTATAAAATGCCCGATGGCACCATATGAAAGACAAATTTGGCATCGTTATGAATTACGGTATGGCCAGCGTTAGCTCCTCCCTGAAATCGGATGATGACATCAGATTTTTCGGTAAGGAAGTCTACTACTTTTGCTTTTCCTTCATCACCCCATTGAGCGCCGACGATTATTACATTGGGCACGGTACGTTCCTCTCCTCTGAATTCCAAACGTAGATTATGATAATTACGCGGGATTCACATTCATCGTGGTTTAATTCGGTAGCCATGAAAATATTATGAAGAATAATAACGATGGCAAACCTTTTAAAAATACTTCGCGAGAGGGGGGGAGTCAAAAAAAGGATTGTGTCGATATTTTTATAGCGAGCGGATTATGCAAAAAAAACTTGGCATTCTGCGCAATTTGGGGTATAGTTAAAATGTTCTGTCAAGATTTGATTGGTGCTCTTCCATGTTTCCTATGAGGTAATGTATGAAAATACTTGTGATCGAAGACGATCCGTCAATACGGCTGCTTACTCAAGAAATTCTTTCCGAAGCTGGATATGCCATTTACACGGTGTCTACGGGAGAGGATGGCTTGCGATTTCTCCAAACAACACCAGTTGACCTTATTGTAACCGATCTCATGATGGAAGGGCTTTCGGGCGTGGAGCTCTTGTATGCGTTGCGAAAGCTCAAAATACCTGTGATTACCATTTCTGGTTTAAGCCGCGAAGTGATTATCGATGAACTGCTTTCGGAGATGCATGTGCGCGGTGTTTTGCAAAAGCCTTTTAAAGAGGCCGACTTACTCGATAAAGTTTCACACGCTCTGCATCGTTAAGCAATGTTTGGGGTTTCTGATGGGGTCACAATTTTTGGTTGTCGCTTTTTGCGGCGTCGATCACCCACTTGTCCGCGTCTGAGCAATTCTACCGACGTTAAGCACGTGCTAAGCCACACAATTCCGCCTGCCAATCCGCACAAAACATCGCTGAGATAATTTTCTCCCAGGTACAGCCTGCTAAAACTGATGGTCAGAACAAGAAAAAGAGTAGTGAGAATTACCGCAGTTTTTGTGTTCCATCGTGTGATGTCCAAAAGCAAAAAGTAGGCTAATGCGCCATAAACAATAAACGATTCCATAGCATGAGCACTTGGAAAGCTAAATCCAAAACCAGAAATGGCATAGATATTTGTGGGGTCGGGGCTCGAACGTCCATACGAAATTTTGAGCACATACACAAGTATTTGGCCGCCAAGTACCGTTATCGCCAGAGCCCAGGCTTTGAGCCATTTTTTTCGAATTAGAAATAAGAGAAAAAATCCAAGCGAGCATGCCACAACCCCGTAGGAACCAAGACTTGTAACAATGGTAAAGATCTTTGATGCAAAAGGGGTTGCTGCTTCTTGCAGAAAAACCAGCGTCGTCTGATCCCAGAGGGCCAATGTTGCGTTTGTAAATGAGCTATGGGCAAGTCGGACAAAGGTGATAAGTCCCGCTATTGCAATAAAAAGGCCTGTTGTTATATGGAGAATGGTGTATTGCCCGGCAGTCCAATGGCGCAGCACCCAATGTATTTGAAATGAATATTTTGTTGTGACACGCGTTAGAAGCGAGGTTGATAACCACGTTTTAAAACCTGTGATAACCTTGTTTTGATTGCGAGACAGCCACCGCCAGAGAATGGTGAAGGCGATAATGAGAACCACAGGTATCGAAAGTGCCCATCCTACTTTACGGGCAATAGATTCAAGCAACGCTAGATTTTGTCCAAAAAGATATCCGAGCATTCCAAAGCAGAGAGCCCAAACAATTCCGCCCATGGCATTATAAAGGAGGAATTTTTTATATGACATATGCCAAATGCCAGCAAAGAGCGCTGCATAGGTGCGTAAAAGAGAAAAAAATCTGCCAAAAAAAACAGTCATTGCTCCATGTCGATGAAAAAGGGTTTCTAGCTTTTTCATTCGTGCGGGTGTGAGATGAAGCCATTTCCCATATTTTTCTACAAAGGGTCTACCAAATCTGCGACCAATCCAATATCCTCCGGCATCGCCAATTATTGCTCCCGCAGCAGCACAAATAATTACAAGAGCAATATTTAATCGTCCTGCGCCTGCATATGCCGCAGCGATAACCAATGCGGTTTCACCTGGCATGGGTACTCCCATGCTTTCAATCATTATGGCTAAACCAACAATGATGTACCCGTATTTTTCGATGAGTTCGCTAAGAAACGAAAGAATTTCCATAGGCCTGTTCCAATTACATATATAAAGCGTGAAATGTCTGCGGGTGCTTATGAACTGGCCTCCAGGGGGCCTTGTATTTGGATTATATCGTTATCGTCCTGCGGGGGCAATAGCATAGTAATGGTTTATTCATTAGAATTTTTAGCAGCATCGTATTTTACTCAATGCATCGGGAAGAAGCATAATAATGAGACTCCTAGAAGGGTTAAGGAACGTTTATGAGTGCAAAAGCTCGATCCGATATCATGAATGGGCCTGTGGGGCCTACCCTTATTTCGCTTTCTTTACCCATGCTTTTTGGTATTTTGTCAATGATGATTTTTAATAGCATTGATGCATGGTTTGTTGCGAAGCTTGGGACGGTGCCTCTGGCTGCAATCTCACTTACTTTTCCCGTTGTTGGAGTGGTGGCAACATTTGCAATTGGGCTTGGGGTTGGGGCAATGTCTCTTATTTCGCAAAGCATTGGCAAAGGTGATACCGAGGGGTTTAAACGTCTTACCACCGACGTGCTCTCGCTTTCGATCGTATGCGTTGCGCTTATGACCATTGTTGGCCTCTGTACCATACAGCCACTCTTTACCCTGTTGGGAGCAACTCCTGCAATGATGCCTTTTGTAAATAGTTATATGGTGATATGGTACTGCGGTATTCTTTTTTATGTGGTTCCGCTCATTGCCTCAAATGTTTTGCGAGCAACCGGGGATACAAAAACCCCAAGCTTAGTTATGATTGGTGGTATGGTGCTCAATGGTTTTTTAGATCCACTGTTCATTTTTGGTATTGGTTCTTGGCATGGTTATGGTATGGCAGGTGCAGCAATTGCCTGCACAGTTTCCAGGGGTATTATGTTTGTCTTGATAATGTACCTTTTAGTGTACAAGCTTAATTTACTCGGTTCTTTTTTTGCCGGATGGAATGTTGTGCTTGCTTCTTGGAAAAAAATTCTTGGGCTGGGGTTGCCGGTTGCTTTTTCAAATGCGGTTATGCCCGTTGCTCTTGGGCTCATTACCGGTATCGTTTCCCGATTTGGTACGGAGTCATTGGCAGGGTTTGGCGTTGCAACGAGGCTAGAAGCAATGGGATTTGCATGTATTATAGCTTTGTCAACGGGGATAAGCCCATTTACAGGGCAAAACTTTGGTGCGGGTAATGTCGCCAGAATTCGTCTTGGAGTTTCTTTTTCGTTGCGCGCTGCAATGATCATAGGTATTGTCCTGTGCGGAATATTTATAGTATTTGGGCGCGACCTTGCCGGTCTTTTTGATAAAAACCCTCTGGTGATTGCTTCGGCACATGCCTATCTCATTTGGATTGCAGCAAGTATAGGGCTTCGGGGAATTCATCAAATTATTTGGACGGTTCTTAATGTCCTTTCAAGGCCTTTTGCAGCGATGACGCTAGAAATTCTTCTTGCTTTTGTGCTCTGGATTGGGCTTGGGGCGTTGGGGGCATACTTCTATAAACTGAATGGTCTCTATTGTGGAATGGCCATTGCAAATTGCATTGGTGGGGCAATAGCATGGGTTTGGATCCGAAAACTTTTGGCGAAGCTACCCTTAAAAGTGGCAAGCACTGTAGCTCTGTAAAGAACGTTTGTAATGCTCGCATTTTCCCTGGGGATATGCACTAATTTTTTTAAGCGTTTTTTATTGGTTTATTACTAAGTGGACTAATAACTTGCGTATGTGCTTACCCCCATACTATCTTGAATAATAGATTTAACCTTAAATTGTTAAAGGGATTCCCTCCTTCATGCAAATTGTAGCATTAATCTGGGTGATCAATCTTTTCTTCTTTGCATTGATTTTGTTTTTCGTTTGGAGCAAAATCGCCATCATTTCGCGAAAAATTGCTTCGGTACATCCGACAATATCGTCAATCGATGACCTTTTGCTTGAACCTCCGGCGCAACCAGCTGCCACGCAATCTCCTGCAGAGAAAACATAGAATCCTTGACATTGGCTTAAATACTTTTCACGTTCATTGACATTTTGATTACTACCTGCACATTGTATTGCTCTTTACATAATTATTCTTTACAGAGCGTACGTTTCTTTCCTGCTGCATTCTCATTTCCAGAGTATACTAGAACATCTTTGCGAAATATGCAGAGCGCGCTGTTAGGCAACCAAGATCGACACCAGTGTAACACGCGCATCCAATACAGTAGAGGTCTTTACCCGTTCTGTAGTGTGTCGGGATGTTTATTGTTTTTTTACCCTTTTATGACGGAGTAGACATTATGGATTCTGCAACACTTGCTTTTGTTGCACTTGGATTTTTGATTCAAATTATTATTCTCCTTGTTGTACTTACAACAAGAAATTCTCTCGCGAAAATCGAGAAAAAGCTTAGCCAGCCTGAACGTCCAGCAGAAGGACGTCCTGAACGGCCAGATTTTCGTAGTCGTCGTAGAGAAGAACCTTCTCCTCGGCCAGATCGCCCTCGACCTGTTGAACGGGCTGTTCCCGCACCAGTGGCTTCGGTTGATAAATCCCTTCGAGATATCAATCTAAGACTTAAGTCTGCTGAGCGAGATCAGGATCAGGCTCGAAAAGATGTTAAGGCAGTTGCCCCAGAGAGTGGCGCTCCTCGTCGTTATGAACGAGATAGTCGAGATAATCGTGGGGGTCAACGCAGTGGGCCTGGGCCGCGTCGTGATGATCGTCCTCCTCGTGAATACAATCGTCGACCAGAAGGCGAAGCTAGACCTCCGGCTCCTATTGCACCGCGTCCTCAACTGGCACCTGTGGTGGAAGCTAAAGAACCAGTCTCTTCTCTACTTGCTCCTGTAATTGAGCAAGCTGCGCCAATTGTTACTCAACCGATTGCAATTGAGCCAGAATCGAACTCTTTAGATTTTCAGCATGGTCGAAAGGTGACCGTGAAACGAAGAACTCTAACTAACGAAGAACCTTCTGACACTCAAGCGCCTCCTGTAGCGCCACCAGTTGCAGAATCTTCTCCTGCAGTCGAAGAACCTTCAGTTTCATCAGATCCTCAAACCTTCGGACGCAGATAAGATCTGTCAGAAGTTTTGTAATGATTAAAAAAGGCCGGATATGAATGCATATCCGGCCTTTTTTTTATGTTGTTTTCTTATTTTTCTTTTCTGTTCCTATGCATCAATAAGCTTTTTTCGTCACGAGGTGCAAAACCGGCCCTCTTTTTCCCAGCCGGCGAATACGCACTTTTAACAACCACCTGCGAAGGCTGCATCAAGCTCTTGAGCGCCGAAAACGCCACCTGTATTTGCTGATCATGAGAATCCGTTCGTTTTTCAAGTAGCCGGATTGCCTTCCAGACCTCTTTATCGTGGGTAACAAGTTCGCGAAGTCGAACAAAAGCCCGCATGATTTGAATATTGACTGTGATGGCTGTTTCCGAATTTAAGACACTTGAGAGCATTGCAATCCCGTTTCCCGTGTAAACACAGGGCAACGGAGCAGAGTGCTTAAGATTTGTCAACCGGTCACAATGTGTGACCAGTTCCATTTTTTCAGATTCGGTTAATTGGAACATGAAGTCCTGTGGAAAGCGCCCGCTGTTACGTTTTACAGCCTAGTTGATTGCTTTTGTAGGGGTGTGATAAAGATCCGCAAGGTCACGATCCTGCAAGACGCATCCAAGAAAAATCCAGCGTTCCGCATGCTGCAAAACGTAACGTTCGCCCCGCAACCATAGAACAAGCCCTCGGCCGCGCTGCTCCCAATTTTTGCATCGTCACGGGTCAAAACGAATAAAAAAACCCCTCGAAAAAAGCCGTTTCCTTGCGAAAAAGATCGTTTCTGAGGGGTTTTGTTGTGGTAGCCCTACGGGGAATCGAACCCCGGTTTAATGGATGAGAACCATTTGTCCTAGGCCACTAGACGATAGGGCCATTACTTGAAAAGTAATAGCTGATAATTTCAAAAATGGCTGGGGTGCAAGGATTCGAACCTCGATAGTTGGAACCAGAATCCAAAGTCCTACCATTGGACGACACCCCAGTAAAAAAGCAGAGATAAAATAATACGCGAGGAATAAAAAATCAATGAAGCGTGTTACTTTGCCCTTTAATTTCAGGAAGTATTCTTTTTTTGCGGGATCGTGTATTTTAAAACCCGTTAGCTTTGTTAGAAATTTGTAGCGTTCACCAATACGGCGTCCCTGAAAATCGTAACACTTCTTAAGAAGTAAGTTTATAAGACGTGGGTAGATCTTTGTTTATGCAAGAAAAAGGAAGCATATGAGTAACAATCTTTTTGACCGGGTATGGGATCTGCACAAAGTGGGCGTTCTTCACAATGGGCAAGACCAATTGTTTATTGGGCTACATCTGATTCACGAAGTTACTTCTCCTCAAGCGTTTCAGATGCTGCGCGAGCGAAACTTAAAAGTATTGTTTCCCCATAGAACGTTTGCCACAGTAGACCATATTGTTCCTACGCTTAGTCAACAGAGGCCATTTGCAGACACGCTTGCCGAAGAAATGATGCAGGCTATCGAGCGAAATACAAACGAGGCGGGAATACAGTTTTTTGGATTGTCTACCGACAAGCAAGGCATAGTTCATATTATTGGTCCTGAATTAGGGCTTACCCAGCCAGGAATGACGATTGCCTGCGGAGACTCCCATACGTCTACCCATGGAGCTTTTGGTTCGATTGCGTTTGGAGTTGGGACTTCTCAAATTAGAGATATCCTCGCTTCTCAAACGATGGCATTGTCCCGACCCAACGTTCGCAAAATTGATATTAGAGGAATGCTTCGCAAGGGGATAGGCGCAAAGGATTTGGCTTTAAAAATCATTGCTCAATGCGGCGTAAATGGTGGCATTGGCTATGCCTACGAATTTGTGGGCGAGGCTATTACGAGTCTTTCTATGGAAGCCCGCATGACATTGTGTAATATGAGTATCGAAGGTGGTGCGCGCGCAGGATACATTTCTCCCGATGAAACAACATGTGCGTATCTAAAAGGCAGGCAATTTGCTCCTCCTGATTCGGAGTTTGAGCAGGCAAAAAACTACTGGAAATCCATTGCGTCAACGCCAACCTCTTCCTACGATGACGAAGTGGTTGTTGAGGTAGCTTCTCTTGCACCTATGATAACGTGGGGCATTAATCCGGGTCAAGCAATTCAAGTGACGGATGCGATTCCAAAACTTTCAGATTTTGATAGTGCCGAACGCGAAAGTGCCCAGAGGGCATACGATCACATGGGCTTTGAACCGGGTAGTCCCATTCGAGGTAAAAAAATCGACAAGGCATTTATTGGGTCGTGTACCAATGGACGCATTTCCGACTTGCGCGATGCGGCTGCATTGCTTAAGGGTAAAAAAGTATCGGCACATGTAGATGTTCTGGTGGTTCCAGGTTCCATGCAGGTAAAAAAACAGGCCGAAGCCGAAGGTCTCGACCAAATTTTTAAAGATTCTGGGTGTTCGTGGAGAGAGGCTGGATGTTCGATGTGTCTTGCCATGAATCCCGATAAATTAGTAGAACGTCAATTATGCGCAAGCTCATCAAATAGAAATTTTATTGGCCGGCAGGGGGCAGTTCATGGGAGAACGCTCCTCATGAGTCCAATAATGGTAGCTGCAGCAGCGGTGGCGGGTGAGGTTGTTGACGTTCGCGAAATGATGTAAAATAAAGAAAAGGGCATTGCAATGGAAACTTCTCTACGAAAAAAAACATGTGGGAAAATGATTCCCCTACAGGGTAACGATATCGATACCGATCGGATTATTCCTGCGCGCTACATGACGGGTATTACGTTTGATGGCCTTGGTGAACATGCTTTTCATGATGAACGTTTTGATAGATTTGGGAAAGAAAAACAACATCCCTACAATGATCCTCGGTTTAAAGGGCATTCGATTCTTGTAGTGGGGAAAAATTTTGGTTGTGGGTCATCGCGGGAGCACGCTCCGCAGGCGCTTATGCGGTCGGGGATCACAGCGCTTGTCGGGGAGTCGTTTGCCGATATTTTTGCAGGTAATTGCACCTCTCTTGGGATCCCGTTTGCGGTCCTTAAGCAGACAGATATAGAAGAACTTGCCGCAGCATGCATCAAGAATCCCGATTGTGAAGCATGTATAGATGTTGAAGCACAAGAGGTCGTTTGTGGTTCTCGCAGGTTTTCTGCAACGCTGCCGGAGTCGTCGCGGAGTGCTTTTATTTCTGGTTTGTGGGATATGACTGGCGTCTTGCTTGCTAATAAAGAATCAGTTCTTACGAAAGCCGCAGAACTGCCCTATTTCAATCATTTTTCGAAGTTTGCAAAGGTTGTATAAAGCTTTATGAAAGCATCTAAAATAAGCGGCGCACATGCCATTATCGCATCGTGTGAACATCATGGTGTAACGCATATCTTTGGTTATCCCGGGGGCGCAAATATACCAATCCTGGATGCGCTTTACGAATCAAAGGTAAAATTTGTTCTTACCCGTCATGAGCAGGGTGCTGCACATATGGCCGATGGCTACGCCCGTGCATCCGGCAAGGTAGGCGTTGTACTTGTCACTTCGGGGCCAGGTGCCCTCAATACCATTTCGGGTATCCTAACATCGCAAATGGATTCTATTCCACTTGTTATAATTTGTGGGCAAACCATTACAGCAAATCTTGGACTCGATGCATTTCAGGAAGCGGACGTAAGCGGCGTGACTTATCCTATTGTAAAACACTCTTATCTGGTAAAAAACGTCGCCGATATTCCGCGCATCATGAAAGAGGCTTTCTACCTTGCGGGTAGCGGTCGACCGGGTGTTGTTCTCATTGATGTGCCCAAAGATATCTCTTCTACACTTTTTGAGCCAAATTATTTGGTTGAGCCTTCGCTTCCGGGGTATGTTTTACCGTCTGCGCCTTCTGCCGCAGAGCTTGCGGAATGCGCAGCAATTCTCGCTTCATCCGAAAAACCGGTACTTCTCGTTGGTCATGGGGCGCTTATTGGCAATGCATCCGAGTATGTTACAAAAATTGCTCGCGACTTTGAAATTCCTGTTGTCAATACGCTTCTTGGGAAGGGCGGATTCGATGAGAATGAAGCTCTTTCGCTTGGTATGCTTGGAATGCATGGCACAGCATATGCAAATATGGCGGTGCTAAATTGCGATTGCATTGTTTCTATAGGCTCGCGGTTCGATGATCGTATTGTGGGTACTCCTAAAAAGTTTTGCCCTTCGGCAAAAAAAATCCATATCGATATCGACGAGTCGGAAAAAAACAAAATGGTTAAGCCCGACCTTTTCATCTTGGGAGATGCTAGCCAGGTACTCAAAGAATTAATTCCTTATTTGAAGCATAAAAAACGAGACGCATGGCTTTCGCACATTGCTGCATGGAAAAAAGATTATCCCCTTACGTTCGATAGCAGCGGGCCACTTACTTCTCAGGCAGTGTTAGAAGCACTCAACAGACTTGCACCCAAAAATATTGTTTACACTACCGATGTGGGTCAGCATCAAATGTGGGCTGCTCAGTTTTGTAAAGTTCATGCACCACATTCGTGGCTTACCTCGGGTGGTGCGGGAACAATGGGGTATGGTTTTCCTGCAGCTATTGGAGCGCAGATTGCCCGGCCGCAATCAACGGTTGTTGCGATTGTCGGGGATGGCGGATTTCAAATGACACAAGCAGAACTTTCTACGGCCATGCTTCAAAAATTACCGCTCAAGATTTTAATTCTGGATAATAAATATCTTGGCATGGTACGACAATGGCAAGACCTGTTTTATGATAATCGTCTAATGGGCGTCGATCTGGAAGGCAACCCAGATTTTGTCATGCTCGCAAAAGCATATGGAGTAGCGGGGTTTCATTGCAATTCACATGAAAATCTCGATGCGGTTCTCAAAGAAGCATTATCCTATAATCAAGGGCCGTGTCTTATTCATGCTGAAGTGGAAAAAGAAGGCAATGTATATCCGATGATTCCAGCCGGAGCAGGCTATGAGGCCATGCTTCTTGCTGCACCTACTCAAAAACTCGAAAAACCTAAAGGGAGCACCTAATCGATGGGCGAAATGCAAACAGAGAATTACGCAATTAGTTTACTGGTTAATAATAAACCAGGCGTTTTGATACGAATCGCACTCGTTTTTTCGCGACGAGGCTTTAACTTAGAGAGCGTGGTCGTGAGCCCCTCGCACGATTTGGCATTTTCGTGGATGAATCTTGTTGCTCGTGGCGAGCCAGCATCGCTGGATCAGATCCTTAAGCAACTTAATAAGCTTGTCGATGTTATTCATGCGCGCAATCATACAACCGATGATGCAATCCAAAGAGAGTTTGGTCTTGTTAAGGTTTCGTGTCCGTCCCAGCATAGAGGTGAAATTCTTGAAATCGCTCAACATTTCAAGGCCGAATCAGTCGATTTGACAAGTACAACAATTACCTTTCAGATAGCAGGTAATACCGGAAAGCTCGATGCATTCCTTACTTTGCTGCAAAAATTTGGTATTTTGGAATCGGTTCGTTCTGGAAAGCTTATAATGGCTCGAGGGGTGGAATCGACGTAATCATCTCATTTTTGAGACTTGTTGTCGCACCTTATAGATGCTTCGCAAAACACCTAAGAGAGGAAATTCAAAAATGCTCAATTAAATAAGCATTTAAAAAATTCATGGTACTGGCATGATTGTTGCTTTATTATTGGGCAACAATTTATTTAAAGGAAAGTACCATGAAAACAACAACCCTTAAAATCAGTATTTTTATTTGCTTCTGGGCAAATGTTGTTTTTGCGCAACCTTCAATTTCTCCCGCTATTTTTGATCCCGATACTCTGAGACTACAAATAAATAACTCTTCCGTTTCTATGGGTGCTACTAGATGTCCAATCTTCTTAGTGAATCAATCACACCTACTCGTAGATTCTGTTGCATTTACTATCACCATTACTTCTGGATTGGACATCTATTCGGCGATTACTTTTGATCTTGGGGATGCCATACCCAGCTGGTCTAAAAATATTGTCGAGGTGTCGCAAGGTGTTTATTCTGTCAATTTGAAGAAAAACAGCGATGGTTTAGGCTTAGGGTCAAAGAATATCTTGTGGCTCACTCTCAATGTAGCGCCTTCGGCTCAAATTGGCCAAACAAGCACACTGGCGCTTAGTTCCATAAACCTCTTTGGATCCGATCGGATTGGTTATCAACCAGTTTCTTCGCCTACTGCCATTTTTACGGTCGCTATCAAATCAAAGGTTATTGTGGGAGATGTGGATGGTGATGGGGATGTACTCATCAAAGATGCACAAGCATTGCAAACTGCAATTATTAATTCTCCAGAAGATCAGGTTTCCGATCGCGGTCAACTTATTCGTCTGTCTGTTGCAGATGTAAATAAGGACGGGCATATAAATAGTTATGACGTAGGGCTCATTACAAAGTTTGCAAGTGGCTATATAAATAAGTTACCCTTCGTGGATGATTCAATCGAGGCCGACGACACAGCCAAATCGATAATTTGGCAAATGCCAGGCAAGTCGAAATCTGTAAACACTATTAGGTATGAAATCAAGGGTATATCGTTAAAGGGTCTTATTGCCGCAGATTTGTATTTTAAACTTGATACAAGTTTGATTAATATGGCAACCTTTGCAATTGCAGCAACCTCAGTAATAAAAGCCAGTGGGTGGCATCTTGAGCCTTCGGTATTAACGCTTCCTGTGAAAGACAAAATAGGAATAATGCATATAAGCGTTGTGTGGCCTACCGAAATTGAATATCACGGGGCTCTTGTGTTGGCTACTCTGGATATTACGTGTAAACCAGGACAATCTCCAGATGCGTTGAAACGGGTACTAACGCTTAATAAATTAATAGCGAATCAGCATTATTCTGCTATGAGAGGCGATTCTGCACTGTTTCCAGTTGTTGATCCTGGACTCAATGCTCCTAGTTCGGTGATTACAAAAAGTACACGTACCCTTTCATCTGATTTTGCAAAAATTTTCGGTTCCCGTCTCTGTTTTTCGGGTTCGCTAGATAAGGCTTCAAACATTTCAATTATATCGACTAATGGTCGAGCGGTATCTGCTATCTCTTTTCCTAAGTCTTCTCAAATGTACTCGTATGCGCTTCCTTCGCTGGGCTGTGGAGCCTATTTCGTGAAAATCTCCCAAGGCAATCGCACTCAAAATCTTACTTTCTCGGTGTATCATTAAAAATCGCATTTCTCAAATGCGGCTTTCTTAATATTTAAAGAGAGCCTTTTCGGGCTGTATATTCCGAGAAGTTCTTTTCGTTGATATCCTACTGATTTTTATTGCTGCTTGTGCAATCTTGTGGTATAATCCAGTAAGCTCGCTCTACCTATTTATTTACATCTTGGCGATGCGTAGCACAAAGCTTTTCGAACTATCATCAAAGGTCTGAAATGTCAGTTGAAACGTTGCCCTCGAGTGTGCAAGATTCTTTAGAAGCGCAGAGCATTCTTTCTGCGGGCTTGAGTAGCCAGAAGGACGAAGAGATTGCACGTCTTAAAGAAGCTTTGCTCGTAAAAAATCAATTTCTCAATGATATTCTTAATACTTCTTCTACTATCTCGATTATTTCTACCGACTTGGAACAAAATATTATCCATTGGAATTCTGGTGCACAGCACCTTCTAGGATTTACAGAGGAAGAAATGGTAAGGAAACAGAAAATTGCGTTGATTTATGGGGGCGATACTACTTCAATTTCCACAATGCGTAAAGCGCGTGATTTCATTATGGAACATCGAACAGGAATAACCTGTGATGTCGCGGAAGTGACTCGAGATGGAAAAAAAGTATGGATGAAGGTTAATTTAACCCCCCGATTTGACGAAACGGGAAAAATTATTGGTATGCTTGGAGTAGGGCAAGATATTACTGAACATAAGCAAACCGAAAAAATGCTGCACCACAGTTTGCAAAAAGTCCGCAGAGCCATGAGCGGAACAATCCACGCAATGGCAATGACTGTTGAAATACGCGATCCTTATACGGCTGGCCATCAGCGACGGGCAACCGATCTTGCTCGGGCAATAGGTGAGCAGATGAAGCTTCCTAAAGACCAGGTTGATGGTTTACGAATGGCTGGTGTAATTCACGATCTGGGGAAAGTTTCAATACCTGCAGAGATCCTCAATAAGCCAGGTAAGCTCACCAAAAACGAATTTGCATTAATAAAGTGCCATCCGGAAACTGGTTTTGATATTATTAAATACATAGAATTTCCGTGGCCTATCGCTCAAATTGTTTTGCAGCATCACGAACGCTATAATGGCGAGGGTTATCCTCGTGGTCTAAAAGGCAACAAAATTTGCATAGAGGCGCGCATTATAGCGGTAGCAGATGTTGTGGAGAGCATGTCATCACACAGGCCGTATCGCCCGGCGCTTGGCCTTGATGAAGCATTAGGAGAAATAGTAAAAGGTAGGGGGACCTTTTATGACCCAGATGTTGTAGATGCTTGTCTGTGCCTTTTTAATGAAAAAGGGTATGTCCTTATTTCAGGGCATGGCCCAGAAGCGTTTGGATAATGTATCTTTAAGTAGTACTGGATAGGTTAATGCCAGTCTTAAGGTTTTTTGCAGTATCACTACTTAAAAGGATCCATAATGATAAAGCTTTACTGTTTAAAGAGCGAAAAGAAAATTGCAGGCATTTGTGCAGGTATAGGCGATATCTTTTCCTTTGATGCCAACCTTGTGCGTATTGTGTTTGTTTTTGTGTGCGTTGCAACTGCACTGTGGCCTATGGTGGTCGCCTATCTGGTCGGCTGGTTATTGCTCCCCGATAAGCCCATTGACAAAGAGATTCCTTCCCATCGAGACAATAAAGATGCTCCAACTTCGCCTGCATGATGCTGCAAATTGGCATGTATCTCAGGTTTTTTGGTTGCTTTTTAAAAAAAACGGTGTACATTCACGTTTGCAATAGATAGTAAGAATGCTGTGTGGCGTGAGAATGTTTCGAAGGGTGATTGAAAACAATTCCAGCGATACTACAAAATATTTTTTTTTATTTGCTTCTTATATGATAGATGATTTATAATTTGTATGTTTCTGTTTCCTACTGCGCCCTGTTTTGGCCTTTAGGGTTTCTTTCATTATGTTTGAGGAGGTTTCTGTGTCTAAGAAGTTGTACGTTGGGAATCTTCCCTTCAGTGCGCGTGAAGAAGAGGTTCGTGATCTGTTTGCAGTTCATGGCGAAGTAACGTCAGTATCTCTTATTACCGATCGCGAAACAGGTCGTCCACGTGGTTTTGGCTTTGTCGAAATGGAAAATGCCGAAGCTGCAATTGCAGAACTCAATGGTAAAGATTACGGCGGTCGCCCTCTTACCGTTAATGAAGCTCGTGAACGCGAACAGCGGCCACGCGGTGGTTTCGGTGGTGGTGAAGGCGGCGGTGGCGGCGGTGGTGGTGGTTATCAGAAACGTCGTTATTAATCGTATACGATAGTCTTTGATTCTAATGCCGGGGTTTTGCCCCGGCTTTTTTTTTGTTTTTTTTAATTTAACAGTTCTCTTTTTATCCTGGCATAGTTCATGGTACACATTCCTCGATTCAAGCCTCAAGTAGTTTCTCAATTTCGGCAGGAACCAAAAGATCCGTTTGTGCATCTTGTGTGCGAAATTGCAGGAAAATCTAATGCCTTTGAAACCATAGAACCCTTATCCGATTTAGGCTACGATCAAGAACTGGCAATAAAACAAAAGGCTTTCACGTGCTTTTTAGCGCAAAACCGGATAACAACAAAGCCGCTGGAAATTATACCTTCGCCGCTTTTTCGACACTATCGCACTACTTCAAAACGGCGGATTGTGTTTGCACATAAAAAATGGGTGTTTGCTTTTGCAGAAGGAAATACCCCGCCCCAAAACGAGTCTGTAGCAGTATCGTTGCTTGAACCTAAGGAGCATGCACTCATATATCAGCAGCTTCACGAAATGCTTATTACTCCGCCTTATAGAGGTTTTTTAGAGGTTTTAAATTTTATCATTATACGGGGCACCTATACGGAGCGCTGCGTGATTTTTAATGTCCGACGTTTAGATGCAGGAATTGTACGGGCTTTAAAAAAATGTGCACAGACATTGGCTACGATGAGCGTTGCATCCTGTTTTGCATTTGTTGACGAAAGAGGATCTGCTTATTATTTAGATGAGAGCGTAGGATCCGATAAAATGGTAGTTAAAAAACTCTTTGGTTATGACTCGCTTCGTCTGGTTCTTAACGGGGTAATGCTACACTACTCACCCTTTGCGTTTTGCCAAATAAACCATGCAATTTTGCCGGAGTTTATTAATCAGATCCAAGGATGTCTAAGCGATGCAAAACGGGAATTCATGTTAGACCTCTATTGCGGATTTGGACTTTTTTCATTTACTGTTGGAAAGAGTTTTAGTTCCGTTGTTGCGATAGATGCAAATGCACGAGCACTGTCTACCTGTACTGCAAATGCGGTGCGTCTTGGACGCGAGAAAGCAGTGAAATGTGTGGAAGGTTTTATTGCACCTCAAGTACTTTCTGGTATTGCGTCCCGATTTCCTGTTAGAACCTCAGAAGTTCTTTTGCTCGATCCTCCTCGCAGTGGCGTGCATCGAGGGGTTATTGAATCGTGCGCTGGGCGTAAACCAACACATGTCGTACATATATTTTGTGGTACACCAACCATTACCGATGCCTGCACATCGTGGAACAAACAGGGGTATGAGCTCACTAAAATAGTGCCCTGCGACCTTTTCCCAGGTACTGCGCACATAGAGACTATTGGCCTCTTTCAGCGCGTTTAGCGCACATCAATCAAAGCCCGAACCTTTTTGAGGAGTGTCTCAGAAGAAAAGGGCTTTTGGATGAACACACCAGCTTCAATTGATGTTTGAGTATTAACTAAAGATTCAGGATACCCTGACATGAATAAAATTTTTATATCGGGACGATGAAGAAGAATTTGTGTTTTTAATTGTTCTCCGCTCATGTGTGGCATGACAACATCGGAAATCATGATCTGGATGATCCCATTATGAGCAGAACTTTTTTCAATAGCTTCATGTCCATCAGCAGCAGGAATTACACGATAGCCATTTTTTTGAAGTATTTTCTGCGTGAGCGAACGAACCATGACATTGTCTTCTACCAGGAGTACAGTTTCAAATCCACGCAAAAGCTCTTTACGCGATGATTCATCATCGGGCACGGAACTAACCCTGCTTCGAGGGATATAGACCGAAAACTCGCTGCCTCTGCCAAGCTCGCTATCTACCCATATAGCACCATTGCTCTGTTTAACGATGCCATAGACGGTTGCGAGTCCAAGACCTGTTCCCTTGCCTTCGACTTTTGTCGTAAAAAACGGTTCGAAAATATGAATCTTGACATCGTCGGACATCCCGCTGCCATTGTCGGCTACCGATACCATTGCATAAACACCTTGCTGGATGATTCCACGGTCTAGGGCTGTAGTTTCGTCAAAGGTAACGGTTCGGGTTGTTATGGAAAGTTTCCCGCCTCGTGGCATTGCATCACGGGCATTAATCGCAAGATTTAGAATCACTTGCTCGATTTGACTTTGGTCGGCGTATACAAGTTCTAAATCGGGGTCGAAATTGGTTACGAGTTCGATATCTTCGCCAATGATTCGATGCAGCATTTTTTCCATTTCTGAAACGACATCATTGAGATCGATGACTTGTGGAGAGAGCGCCTGTTTGCGCGAGAATGCAAGCAATTGTCGCGTTAATGAGGATGCATGATCCCCTGCTTTTTTGATTTCCTCAAGTCCTTCACGCAGGGGATCGCCTTTAAAAACTTGCTTTAAGAGGAGTTCGGCATTGCCATTGATGGCCGTGAGTAAGTTGTTGAAATCGTGCGCTACACCACCAGCAAGCCGACCTATCGCTTCCATTTTTTGAGACTGCTGAAGCTGCTCTTCGAGTTTGAGTTTTTCTGAAACGTCTTCGAGGTGAACCATGATAATATCGTTTGGAACATATACATAGGTTGTAAAGAGATGCATAATACCATGACGAAACATATTGGTATAATTTAGACTTCTGCGAATAATTGTTTTGTGCTTATAGCAATCTAGTATGTCAATAAGTATCTGCGGGTTTGCCTGATTAAAAAACGTATCGGCCCTTTTTCCGATCATGTGAGCAGCACTATCGTCGGTGAGTCTGCATGCTTCATCATTAAAATTGGTAAAGAAAAAAGCATTGTCATGATAGTGCAAAGTAATAGTTGGTATAGGAATGCTTTTTAGCTGGGCTGCAAGTTTTTGTTCAGAATCCAGCAGGGCTTGTTCAGCTTTAATTCTTCGAGACATATTGAGTAAAAGAAGAATGACAATTGCAATGAGAATGGCGCATACGCTCGAAATAATCCAAATTGAAGGCCTGTATATGTTTAATGCATTGGTGGCAGGATAGTTTGGTTGCGTTGCGGCAAAAACGCAATGCATGAGTGCTACAAAAAAAATAGTTTGTTTAGCTAAAATCTGCATAGTTTTCTTGGGCCCTTCTTGAGGGGTGTTTAAAAAATACCGGGCAAAAACAGATATTTTTCAGCAATAGGAAGCAAGATTTTTTGCAATTCTCTCTTTGACTGGCACGGTTGTGTCGCAAGTAAATTCGGTGCCGGTTATCATTTCAAATAATTGCATGTATCTGCGCGATAATTCCATAACAAGATCATCGGGTGCTTTGGGCAAAACAGAATCGTTATAAGGGTCGCAGTGTTCTTTAAACCAGAGGCGCAAGAATTCTTTGTCGATATTTTCTGGTTCTTTGCGAGATGCAAACCGTTCTTCGTACGATGAAGCAATCCAGAAACGAGAGGAATCGGGCGTGTGTATCTCGTCAATAAGGGTAATGGTGCCATTTTCGTCGAGTCCGAGCTCGTATTTTGTATCGACAAGGATAAGTCCATTTTGTGCCGCAATGGTTGTTCCGCGTTCAAAAAGTGCAAAGGCAATATCCTGAAGCTTTTTCCATGTTGGCGCATCGATAATATTGTGGGAAACAATTTCTTCTGCTGAAATTGATTCATCGTGGGCATCTGATTTTGTTGTGGGGGTAAGAATGGGTGCGGTGAATTTCTGGTTTTTTACCATGCCCTCGGGGAGCTTGTTGCCACAAATAGTGCGTTTTCCTTGAGAGTAGAGAGTCCAGGCCGAGGTGTCTGTTGATCCGGTTAAAAAACCTCGAACAACAAATTCTATTGGAAAAACGGTGCATTTCTTTGCAATGGTGACATTCGGATCGGGGATTGAAATGACCTGATTTTGAACAATGTCTTTTGTATGTTCGAACCAGAATGCGCTTACGGTATTGAGAACTTGGCCTTTGTAGGGAATACTAGCGAGTACGCGATCAAAGGCACTTTGGCGGTCGGTGGTAATAAGAATGAGGTTGTCGCCGCAATCGTAAGTGTCGCGCACTTTTCCTTGACGACGGTTTGCAAGAGGTAAGAATGCTGTAGAGTCAAGACAATTGTCAAGGTTTTTTCTAATTACATCTGGGCTGATCATGCCAATCCTTTTTTAATGCGTTAAAAAACTAAAACCATTGAATTTTTGGTCGAATGCCTTTGCTTGTTTTAATGCTGCCAGCGCTGTCAACAACAATGCATTCGAGATTGTTTCTCGCTTGGATAAAAGCGACGATTGAATCCGCAGGTAAACAAAAAAGACCTGTGCTATAATTTTTTGCGAGGGTTAAATCCATGGCCCAAATAGTAACACTCTGATTGTTGGTGCAACTATAGCCTGTTGACGGATTAAAAATATGGTGTACTCGGCGAGTTCCATTCATCCAGAATCGTTCGTAATCGCCGCTCGTGAAAATAACGCCACTATCTAGTGAAAGAGCCGCCAAAAGCCCTTCCTTCCGAGGGTGCTGGATTCCAATTCGCCAGGCTCCATGGTCGGATCGAGCGCCGGCACCAATAATATCCCCGCCACCATTGATGAGATAGTTTTTAAAACCTTGCAGAGCCAAATACGTGCTTATTTCGCGAAGCGCAAATGCTTTTGCGACACCGCCAAGATCGATTCGAATAAGAGAATCGCGAAACGCAAGCATATTGGTTGAGGTGTCTACCTGGATTTGCTTGTAATTGACATGGGCAATAATATTGTGCAGCGTGTGCGCTGAAGGCTCTTGCTTAACGGTATCGGTTTCGCCAAGCCCCCAGATATTTTTCAAAGGCAGAACGGTCATATCAAAAAGTCCGTGGGTACTATCGCTAAATTGTAGCCCATGCGCAATAAGAACTGCTAAAGGTTGGCTTATTTCCATGCGCTGCGAGTTTCTTCTGTTAACCATTAATACTTCAGATCGGGGGCCGTAATCCGAAAACCGTTGTTCCCAGTCACGCAGGAGAGAGTCGATAGTATTCCAAAGTTGCGTTGGATTTTTAATTTCATCGGCAATAGTTATAGTAACTGCCGTGTCCATGCGAAAAAAGGTGTGCACACTATGCTTGCGGGATGCACAAGAGATACTTAAAAGTGCGATAAGGGAACACGATAGGGCAAATATGCCCAAAAAGCGTTTTTGTATCATGCTTTTAAAATAGGTATCTGTTAGAATCGCTGCAATGATTTTTAAATTCGCGCTACCGTGTACGTGAGGAAAATGCCTAAAGAAATCAAAAATAAAGGGGATCAGTTTACCGATGAGCATGAAAATGCTAAATTATATATATAGTATAGGATCAATCATGTATCTTAAATAAAGCGATGCACAATAAAAAGTTTGAAAAGTATCGGATCCTTTTAAGGAGTTTGTATGAAAATTAAGGCCGTATTATGTGTCGGATTTTTAATTCAAGCGCTTTTTGCCGTTGAACTTGCTACCCCACTGTATGTCTATCATGATGGTGATGCAACTACCTCTGGGTATTCTGGCTCCGAAAAAGATCTTTACATCGATGGTGGGTCGTTACCTTCAATTGCTTGGATGACCTTTCAATCACAAGGGTTATCACTTCTCGATATCGATTCTGCTCGAATTATCCTTTCGGTGAGGTCTGTGGGATCGGCCGGCACGCTCTCGGTGCATGCTTTGACAAACGACATAACGGCTCCCGAAAACAACGTAAAATTAGACATGATTTCGTATGCTCCAGAGGCAATTGCACACGCATACGTGGGAAGTATGTCTGCCGAAAAATGTATTACATTTGATATTACGCTCCTTGCTAAATCAGGAACGTTTAAAGGGCTGGTATTGCTTTCCGATGATGGGCTTGTCGCCACTTTTGATGCAAAGGAGGGCGTGCTCCCACCTCGCATAAGCTTGTTGTACTCATCTGTTTCTGGGGGCAATGGCTCACAGTGGCTTGCTGGATCGGAATTACCAGACTCGTTATTGGGAACTAAGGGAGATTTTTATCTTCAGTCAACTACAGGCGCTATTTTTTCTAAGGGAACAGGTTCATGGGTTGTTACTGCAAATATCATGGGCCCAGCGGGCAGCTTGGGGCCTCAAGGAATATCTGGCGCACCCGGAATCCCTGGTGAAAAAGGTGAGGCGGGTATTCAAGGCCAAAAGGGTGATGCGGGTATTCAAGGTAAAAAAGGCAATACTGGCCCGCAAGGGGCAAAAGGTGATACCGGCTTGCAAGGTTCAAGGGGTGATGCCGGGAGATCGCTTATATGGCGGGGAACGTGGAGCGCAGATTCTGGATATGCTCCCTATGATCTTGTTCATCATGATGGCAGCGCGTATATCGGCGTTGCCTCCTCACAGGGAAAGTCTCCCTCAGATTCTCTAGCGTATTGGAATGTTTTTGTGCGCAAAGGAGATATGGGTTTGTCCGGACCCCAGGGTAGTAGTGGCCCATCTGGTACTGCGGGAATGCCTGGGCCTGTGGGTCCGCAAGGGCCAAAAGGCGATAGTGCCAATCCTCTGGTGCCACTACCTGCCCCTAGCACATACCACGTGGTCTCGGCAGCAACAGGGATGATTCCGAACAATTCGTATATTGCAAATTCAGCAAGTCAGGTTTCGGTTGGGTTACCGGATTCTGCGGCTGTCGGAGATTTTGTAAAGATACGGGCTCAGGGCACGGGTGGTTTTAGTGTTACGCAAAATGCTACTCAATACATTAATGCTTCCATTCTCAATAAGCCGGTTTCGTTTCAATCTCAAACAACACTTGTAAATCCATGGGATATTGATGGCTCCAGCGATGGAAAATATCTCACAGCAATAGAGTGGTTTGGAGATGTTTATACGAGTACTGATACGGGAAATACGTGGACCCATGGCAATCCTGCGACCACTTCAACTACTTGGGGCGGGGTTGCAACATCTGCAGATGGTAAAGAGGTTTTTGTGTGTGAAATGGGTGGTCTCATTTGGCGTAGCACTGATTTCGGTCAATCCTGGAAAAGCTACGGTACTCCTCAAAGCTGGGTCAATATTCAAGTTTCAGATGATGGTGAAACCGTTGTGGCGATAACTGACGGTGATTTTTTGGCAACAATTCCAGGCAACGAAATTTGGGTAAGCACCGATTCTGGCATAACTTTTAATTCTGTGAAAACTGTACCTGATTTGCAAAAAATAGCAATTTCAGGGGATGGTGCAAGAATAGCTGCCGTATCTCAGGCAGGAAAAATAGCAATAAGCTCTAATCGTGGCGCGACTTGGATTGAGTCGGATTCTGCTAGAGGTTGGGTATCGATAGCACTATCGCACGATGGCAAGTACGTTTACGCTGGAACGAATGGCGGATTCTTGTATGTAAGTTCCGATTCAGGTGTAACTTTTTCTAGTAAAGCTGAAGCGGGGATTTGGCGTGATATCGCTTGTTCAAGCGATGGAAAAACAGTGTATGCAATAGAGGTTGAACAAACGCACGTGTATTATAGTTTGGATTTTGGGCAAACATTTGCGCAACGTGTATTTGAAAATAATGATCAATGGTGGGCGCTAACACTTTCCTCGGATGGCTCAAAAATTGCAGCCGTAAATATAAATGCTGGAAATGTTTTTACAAGTACCTTTAAAACAACATTGGGACCTACAGGAGCTTTGTATTCCACGCAACCGGGGTCAACTGTTGAGCTTGTAAAATTGGATGATCAGCAGTATCTATTGACAAATGTTACTGGCGTTGTTGACGGTAAATAAGAGCTTCAATCGATGGGTTGAGAGTGAGCGCTAAGCGGATTCTTCTCGTATATAGTGGCTATGAGCAGGGGTCGTGGGGGACCATTGCTTTTTCTAAGCCAGCACATTATTATGTAATGCCAGGCATTGTGTGTTGCGCAACTGCTTTGCAGCAGGATGCATGGTTTAGGGCAAATACCCAAATTTCCTATCTCTATTGCAATGCTTCGGTTCAAACTCATCACGATATCTTTGCCGATATTACTACACCTATTATTGCCTCTACAGCGCTTCTTCCCTTAAGTGCAGAATGTGGGTTTGCCTACGTACTAGAAACAACCAGTGGCTGTCCCTATCGATGCATTTATTGTCAATTTGGCCATGCCAGTAATCGCATTCGTCAGTATCCCCGCGAAAAAACAAATGCCGAAATAGCAACATTACTAGCGCAGGGAGCCGATTGCATTCACTTCGCCGATTCGGTTTTTGATGCAGATTTAAACCGGGCCAAGGACTTGTTAGAGCTTTATTGTAAGAACAATATCAGAACATCACTGTTTCTCTATTGTTCTTTTGTAAGGATCGACGAGGAAATTGCGCATCTTTATCAAAAATCTCAGGCGCAAATTTGTGTGGGTGTTCAAACAACCAATCCAACTGCACTGCAGACGATTAGGAGAAATCACGTGACTCGTTTATTTGCAGAAAGTGGGACCCTGCTGCGAACGATGAATGTTAATTTTTACACCGATCTTATTTTTGGATTGCCCCGTGATACCATGCACGATTTTAAGAAAACTTTCAATGATGTTCTTGGAATTAAGCCTGCTTTCCTTATGCCATTTCCGCTCGCCATTATTGCGGGGACTCCCTTGGCAGATATGGCAGATGATTTACAGGTGAAGCCAATTCCGGCAGAAGATATTGCATCGCTTCAACTTATGTGCGATATACGCTACGATAATATTGCGCTGAGTAAAGATTTTACACTCGAGCAGCTCGAGTCGTTTGACGACTCAACGCTTGCAGTTTTCTTTTTTTATAATCGATTTCGGTTGAGCCTTGATTATTTGGAATCACGGTGCGGGATAGATGGGTTTTCGCTGTACCGGGAAATTGGAAGGAAAACAAAAAAGTTTCTTGTGCATAAAGGGATTGTAGCAACAAATATGGTGTCAATTGATGGATTTCATAGTGAAATTTTTCAAATTTTTGTGCAGCAGCTGGCTCATCTCAATTGTTCACACAACGAACGCGATGCATTTGAAGAGCTTTTTAAAATTGATATTTTTCGAATTCTCATGCTCACCTCACCAGAGCGCATAAAAAACTTTAAGGAACGCCAATTGCTTTTTGGAGAATTACAATCGGAGATTGCATGTACCGAGGAATTGGAAAAATTACACGTTTTTAAAAATACTTTTGGCAAAGTTATCCAAATTGGTTTTTCCTGGGACGATTTGCAGCGCCTTTCCAGTTTACAAGGTTCTATTATTCCTTGTAAAAGTAGTGTGTTTGTGCATGCTCCTTACGAACAGTGGTCTGCACAGGTTGTTCCACTACGTAACCACCACGAAGATGCGATCGAGATTCTTGGTTCGACGAGGCCTCTTAAAATGTCTTCTTTTGTAAGGCAACTTTCACGGTCTATTAAAAATAGCTCTGGAGGATCCGAGGGATCAGCGCAATCATCGCTACGGTATCTATTCCAAAAAAAAATAGTTGGTGTTCGTAAACAAACCTCTGCGCTTGCGTAAAAATGGCTAAACACTCTCTATGATTTACCAGCAAAACCTTCCCTATCTGCAGCAGCTTCCCGTGTATAAGCACAAAGATGAAATTGTTGCAGCAATCCGGACTCATCAGGTAACCATTATCAGTGGGTCAACAGGAAGTGGAAAAACTACCCAGCTTCCGCTCATGTGTTTAGAAGCGCGGGGTGGATCTGATACTAGAATTGTTGTTACGCAGCCACGGCGGATTGCTGCAACGGCAATTGCAGAACGACTTGCATCACAACTTGGTGTGAACCTTGGTTCGTTTGTGGGGTATAGAACTCGATTTGATTTTAGGGAATCTAAAGAAACGTGTATCCGCTGTGTTACCGACGGAATTCTGCTCTCCGAAATCCATAAAGATCCCCTTTTTTGTAACTATGATTTCATAATGATCGATGAGGTTCATGAACGGAGCCTCAACATAGATTTCCTGCTTGGGTATCTCAGAAAAATTTTGCCGCAACGTCCTTCGTTAAAACTTATCATTTCTTCTGCTACTGCAGATACCCGTTTGTTTTCTTCGATTTTTGAGAATGCCCCTATCTATGAGATTGCAGGGAATGTTTTCCCTATTTCGGTTTGGTACACCCCTCCCTCCGACGAATCAGATTATTTAACCGCTGTGCGCAGTGCAATTTATGACATGGTCGATCTCATTGACAACGGTGACATTCTTGTGTTTTTGCCAACCGAGCGAGATATCATGGCTGTCATGAAACTTTTGCAAGGCGATCTACCTCGAAATGCGGTTGTTCTCCCACTGTTTGCTCGCCTTCCGCGGCAGCAGCAACAGCTAGTTTTTGCTTCTCAATCGTTTCGCAAAATCATCCTTGCCACAAATGTTGCAGAAACATCGCTTACCATTCCGGGAATCGTTGGTGTAATCGACAGCGGAAGAGCCCGTGTCAAACATTATGCTCCTCATGCGCGCATTACACGATTACCCGTTGAGTTTGTTTCAAAAGCCAGTGCAGATCAGCGGAAGGGGAGATGTGGAAGAGTTTGCGAGGGGGTCTGTATTAGGCTTTATTCCGAATACGATTATAGTGCTATGGATGCATTTACACCACCAGAAATATTCAGGAGTAATCTTTCCGATGTTATTTTGTCGATGACATCATTGCATCTTGGCAGAATAGATGCGTTTCCATTTCCCGAAATGCCACCTAAAAATGCTATTAGCGATGGCTATAAGCATCTGCGCGATTTAGGAGCTTTAACTAAACAGGATACGCTTACCGCATTAGGCACCGCTATGGCCCGTTTTCCGATAGATGCGTATATAAGCCGGATGATTGTTGCAGCGCAAGAGCTTGGGGTTGTGCGGGAAATACTCGTTATTACTTCGGCACTCTCGATTATTGATCCTCGGGTACGACCTTTGGGTAAGGAGTCTTTTGCGGATGCTGCACATAAAAAATGGATTGAGCCAGAGTCCGATTTTGTTTCGTTTTTACGCATGTGGGAAGATTATCATGCAGACGATGTTGGATCATCAACCTCACGCTTAAAAAAATATTGTGTCGAGAATTACCTTGCTTTTATGCGAATGCGTGAGTGGGAGGATATTCACGAACAACTTTCCCGATGTGCGGGAATCAAAACCTTGGATAAAAGTATCCCGCTGCAAATAAAAAATACAGCAGATTTACATAAGGCACTTCTGTGCGGGTTAGTGAGTGGTATTGCTCAAAAGCAGGAGAATGGGCAGTATCGCCTTGTGAGGGGTGGCACAATGCAACTATTTCCTGGATCGGCTCTGCATCGAAAAAAACCCGATTGGATAATGGTGAGTGAAATCGTTGAAACATCCAATGTATATGGGAGAATTGCTGCAAAAATCGATCCTGTCTGGATTGAGGAAATGCTTCCTTATTTATGCAAAAAACATTATGGTGAACCGCGTTTTGATGTAACAACCCAGAGTGTAAAAGCTTTAGAGTATATAACGTTTTATGGATTGCCACTGAGTGCTGGCAAAAATGTGGAGTATGGTCCAATCGATTCAAATCGGGCTACCGATATATTTATTTCTGATGGCATTGTAGCTGCCGCCTTGACAACCCGATTTGCTTTTCTTGAAAATCTGTTGGCATTGCGCAAAAAAATATGCCGGTGTGAGGCCAAAATAAGGCAACCCGATCTTTTAATTGGCGAGATGCAGCAGTGTTCGTGGTTTGCAGAACGGCTTACCAATGTTTATTCTGTAAAAACCCTGCAAGCGGCACTTAAAGAAAAAGGGAGTGACCTTTTTTTAACAATGAGAGAATCTGAATTATTAGTACGAGAAATTCCGGCAAGCGTTGAGGGATTTCCAGATACTGTTACGATCGGGTGTGTTGCATTTGCGGTCGATTATGTTTTTGCACCAGGGGAGACACTCGATGGTATTTATGTTAGAATTCCTCTTTCTGTCAACAAGTATATTCCCACCTTTATTTTTGATTGGTGTATCCCAGGTATAAGGCGGGAACAAGTTTTTGAGGTTTTAACTTGCTTGCCCAAAGAAATCAGGAAATCTTTTTTTCCGCTTGAGCAGAGTGCCGATCGGATAGCAGCGGATCTGATTTTTTCACCAAAACCTATTATTGATGCTATTCTTCAACAGGTTATGAAAGAGGTTACCGAGAAAAATCCCCTTTCTTTAGATAGTATACTTTCACAGCATTTGAAGCCGGGAAGTTCGCTTGCTGCTGCAACACAACCATTTTTTTCCGAAGGATTTGAGAAGTATGCCTTGGGGTGTTTTGAAAATGCATATGGACAATTTAGGAAAAAGAACCTTTCGGAATGGAGTATTGAAGATTTACCAGAGTGTAGAGTATTGTTGGAATCGACACAGGGTTTTTCTTTATATGGATATCCAGCGCTACAAAGGCGGGATGGTGTGGTTGATTGTTGCCTTTTTTCGAACAAACGCGAATCTCTTGTGGAACATGAAAAAGGAGTTGCTGCATTGCTTCATCTCAATCTTGCAGCAGAACTCTCATGGTTCGAAAAGGAGCTTTCCGGTTCACAAGACTTAAAGATACTCGCTAAGCCCCACGGGGGATTCGATCTTCTGCGCAGCAATCTTATCGCTATGATACATGCCCATTCAGAATGTGTGGATCGGCATATTCGTACCCAAAAAGATTTTTTGATCCTTTTAAGTCAACGCAAAAAGGAACTTGCTCTAGGGGGGAGAAAGGCAACAGACATTGCAGCGGAAATCCTTTCTACTGTAGGAAATCTTAAAAAAACTATTCGTATTAAGCAATCTTTGGTTACAACCGCGCAACAAAAGAAGAGTGCTGCAGATTTGATGGAAAAGTGCGATTGGTATGGCACATGGCTTTTTGATCCTGGTCTTTCGATGCATTTTTTCATGCATATCCCTCGGTATATCCAGGCATTTTCTTTTAGAGTGGCCAAAGCTTTTGTAGATCCACTAAAATATGAGAAGAGGCTTATGGTTCTCATTCCCCTGTATGCACGGTTAGAATCATTCCGTGCGCGAAGCGCCCGCTATCCCCGAAATGGCGCATTTGTCCAGTATCTTATTGGATGCGAAGAGATGAATATCTCTCTTTTTGCACAACAAGAGGTGAAAACTGCGGCCACCATTTCCGAAAAAATCCTCGCAGATTTAGCTCAACGGGTTGAAGAAATGTTGCTTGAGTTGCGCAATCGGACTTCAAAGACTAATTAGGCCGTCGCCTAACTCTTTGATTTGCAATCTGTTGCTCCTTAAGAACGTATCGCAATTCATTTGGCCCTTTATTTACAAGGTAATTCTTGATTATTAGAATGTTGAGTGCTACACTTATGATTGTTCGCTAAAACACTCACAAGAGAATCATAACGTTTTTTTATATACCTATTTTTAAGGAGGCTTGTATGCGTAAACGGATTGCAGGGCTCATTGTTGCTAGTTTGTGTTTGCCGGCTCTGGCGTTTCATAATTTCTCGATGACGCCGGATACCGTTGGAATCGGCGATTCAGTTACCATTTCAGGTGATTACGAGGCTATTGGAGATACCGCCGACATTTTTATGTTTATTGATAGAAATAATAATGGAGTATTTGACAGTACCATAGACTTGAATCCTATGGAGGATAACGGAATGGCCGTTATAGATGGTGACACGTTGTCTACCGAATCAATTGATTCGTTGCGAGATGGTAAGTTTTATGCAAAGTTTGCTGCTACCAGTTTTCCGTTTAATATGCCCGGGAAATTAGTGATGATATTTACCGATAAGGCTATCGCAGATACTGCCTCTGTTTTTATTATAGAGAAGCCTACTAAGACTTTTGTAATGGGTAAAGTGACAGGTCCATCGGGTGGTTTGGCAGATTTGATCATTTCTGCGTCATTTCAGTCTCAAAAGGGGTCCGCTAATATGACCTATTCGGAATGTATGACGAAAGCAGATGGATCGTATGTTCTGTATTTGGACACGGGTAGTCGCGGGTCGAAAGCATATATTCGGGTTCGAGATGATCTCAACGTATTGCCCGATTCCTTATATGTTCCTTCTGGAATTGATACCATGCTCGTTGATTCTCTCAAAGAAATTAATTTTTCCTGCAAAGTAGTGCACGCCTACGCAAAAGGCTTGGTAGTGGATGAAAAAGGAATCCCCGTCGGTGGGGTAGAGCTACGCTTAAATGACCAAAATGAGGGTGATGGAATTGCTATGGTAACTGATTCGTTCGGGGTTTTTGTGACGGGGATTTATCCTGGATATTGGAATGTAAATCTTGACAATAAAAATACTACGGGATTTCTTATTAAATCGAGAACTGGTTCTTTTATGGTTTCCGATACTACCGATACTGCGTATGTAAAGGTTTCTCTGTATAGGGCAACATCTTCTATACGGGGAAAAATTGTAGATCCTGATACTATTTTCGATCCAATCCAAGGATCTTTTCGTTTGTCTATTAATGCGTTTACCCGCACTACTTCAGATACAAATACCTATTTTGCATCGTCGCTCATTAATCAGGATAAATCTTTTTCAATTCCCTCTGCTGTTTCTCAGGATAGTGGGTATTCAATTTCATGTGGAACCTGGGGTAATTTCCCTAGCAATTACTACATTTTCCCGCCTAACCCTGTTTCCGATATGCGCTTAAAGCAAAGCCCTATTGGCAAATATCTGGCAGGGTATGAAAATGTTCGAGCTGGCGCCGATTCAATCAATTTTTACCTTCGCAAAGGCGATGCTACAATCAGGGTTGCCTTGATTGATACTGTGGGAGATATCAAAGGCGCGACGGTTTTCTTTGTAGACACAGCAAACCACTTTTATATGATTCAATCTGATAACAATAATAAGGGAATGATAAGTCAAGCACTGCCGGCAGGAAATTATGTGGTCGTGGCTATGGGATGGTCACAAACCGGTCAGCAGCAGGCAATGTTTGGGCCAATTGCCCTTGTTGATCAGGATACTACCATTGAACTTACTCTTTCACCCGCAATGATGAGTTCGCATAAAGTAATTAATGCTAAAGGGCATGGCTTTGCTTTAGGTGTAACGACGCGTGGGGGTTTACGGTTTACAGTTGCAACTCCCATATCGGGACATGCTGTTTTGCGCATTTATTCAATGTCTGGGCGTTTAGTGCAAACGATGTTGGATAAAGATATCGGCGTTGGATCGAAGATGATTCCGGGGAGCGGTTTGCAGCTCAAAGCAGGAAATATGTATGTTGCTAAGCTGACTCTATCAGGACCACTTGATTATCAGAAAACGCAGATGTTTACACTCGTCCCATAATTTTTTTTTCCTTTAGTTTCTTTTGTGGCGCGAATAGATACATTCTATTCGCGTTTTTTTTTCATAAAAAGATATCTTTTATTCTCATTGAGGGTGGTCGTGTCGTATTTTATAAGCGCACAACAGGATCTATCCTCATTTTAAAAAGGGGCTTAAAGGTATGTCCACCGATTTTTTAACGATTGTTAAAGAGTTTACAAATGCACAGTTGCTTCACGAATTTTATACCAACAAAGATCAATATACCCCTGAATCTATTGGGGTCATGGAAAAAGAAATTGGGCTTCGTAGAATTAGTGATGAAGAAAAAAACACTTTCTTGGGTGCGCCCGAAGAAAACGAAAAGGAATATCTCAAAGATGATTTTGTAGCCTTCGACTACAGGTTTTCCAATACCGATATCGTGCTTGCGGGCGCAATTTGCAAAGATTGCGGAATTGTTTGTTATGTCAATAAGGCTGCCACCGATGTATTAAACGTGGAGCCCACCGCCGATGTCGTATACACCCTCTATGTTCACAAAGAATTTATCGATAAAGCCCATGAAGCTCTTGATGAGCACTTCGAGAAAGATGGTGGTTTGTATCGGTTACGAGAGCTACCGGTTGCCGATAAATTAAGGCTTATTAATTTTAATGAAATTTCGCTCTCCGCAGAGATTGAGCAGCACGAGTGTGAAGTATCATTTTCCTTAGAGGAGCAAGGCATTATTGCACGCTATGTGCGCAAGCTTATCGATGAGGTTGACACAGTAGAGCAATCTACCGGACGGCCTGTATTTTTTTATGATAATCTCGAAGATATCGAGAAGAAACTTTCTAAAAAGCCGCTTCAAAAACTATGCGTTGGAGACATACTCGCAATCATGGAAGTAATCCAAGTGTATTGCACCAAGCCAGATTTCCCCTCTGAAATGAACGAAACTATTACGGGATTGCTTGGGTTCTTGTCGATGATTGCAAAAGGGTAAAGTGGGCACCTGTTGTGAAATCGTTATAGGTATGGGGGATAAGGGACGTAGGGATAAAAACAATATATCCCGCGCCATCGGGCGTGCGTGCGTATAAAGAAATGGCAGCACAGTTGCAGGTGGCTTTCAATCCCGTAACAATGGTGTATGCTTCGCGCTGGAGTTTGTCGGATGTCTGCTTGTGGGTATCGTAGAATATGTCAAGTGTCCCGTTTTCTTTTTGTTGAATGGTTCGAACAGTACCAAACTTTTTAAGAAATATCCCTGCTGATACGGCACTTTTTCCCAGAAGTTTTTCCATGGCAATGCGTGTTTCGTGAGCCTTCTCCGGTTCTTGAGCGTCTTCATAGGCATTGATAAGACCCTGCCACGCTTCGATGTTGTTTTTGTTGAATGAAAGAGCGAGCTTGAAAAAACGGATCGCTTGCACTGTCTCGTTGCACGTTGTGGCCGAGTCGGAATATGAATCGGATTGGGAAGCCCGTGCTGGGTCGGGGCGTTGTTCCACGGGCTGTGAAAGAGGCTCCGCGCCTTTTGTAGGTTGAATTGATGGTTGCACAACAGAATGTAATGTTTTTTGTGTCGATTGAATTTCCAATGCCAAATCTGTTGGCGCTGTGGAATTGGGTTTAAGATTAAAAAGGGACGCGAAAAAAGCACACAGAGCTATCACCAATAATCCGCCCACCCAATAATACCACCTAAACTTCATCAATTGTTGAAATGGAGTAAAACGGATATCGGTGGGGGATTCTGAGAATGAAAGAGTTGGTTGAATCGAAGGTGTAGCGAGTTTAACGACGACGGGGGCTTCTGGCATTGCGGGGACTTGTTCTGGTTGAGGAGTATCTGGTCTTTGTGGAGCAAGCGCATTGCCCTGAATTTTGTGGCTTTCTGGAAGGGATGATTGGGCTATAGACGCAACAACCCCAAGTTTTTCTAATTGCCGCAGAGCAAAGCGGGCTTCATCGCCAGAAATACGGCGCATATAAATGATAGGGAGATTTGTCAGCATCGATTGAGCTTTGGCCAATGGGATATTGGGATCGTGGGCAAGATGCCGGGCTAAAACAGGAAATGCTCGATTGTTATTGATTGCTGTAATAATGACATCACATTGCATGAAAGGTCTCTTTGTGCGCTTTGATTGGCTGGGGTGGCATTTGGACGATGAACGAAGCTCCTCCTAAGTGTATAATAATTGCTCTAAATGAGGGAAACTATTCTCTGTATTGACAGCTTGTAGGGCACGATGCATTTTTAAAGACTTGTTTTGAAGATAGCTTTGGTATTTATCTGAAAGGACCTAGATGCATGTCGAGCGTTAAGAAAAAAAGAAAAGCGAAAATTAATAGGCATAAACGCAAAAAACAACGTCGATTGAACCGTCACAAGAAATCGTAGTGCCGGCCAGATCAGCCTAGGTTGCCCAGGGCACATAGGTTTTATGGTTTTGATAGGCAAGGCGGATGGGAGTTTCCCGTCCGCTTTTAATTTGTAACATCACGTTCGTTACGCTCCCTATGGGATTTTCTCATGGAACAGGTACGCGTTACCGTTCGCGATACCACCTTCCGCAATAGCGATACCGGATTCTCGGTTGTTCGTACTGTGTATGAGTCCTCGCTTAATGCACTATCCCTTGTTGGCGTGCTCCCGGAAGTACACGCGGGCGAAGTTTTAATTGCCTCTGGTGAATTTGTAAACCATCCTCGTTTTGGTTCACAATTTTCTGTTTCTTCACTCCACATCGAACCGCCGTCTTCCAAAGAGGCCGTGTATACGTTGTTGGCTTCTGGATTTGTTCCGCACATTGGCCCTTCGCGTGCGCGCAAGATTGTAGATCTCTTTGGCGATCAAACCCTCGAAGTGCTCGATACCCAACCGCAACGCTTACGTGAAGTAAAGGGAATTGCAAAAAAACATATCGATCGCATTATTACAAAATGGGTTGAAAAAAAAGCAATTCGGGCGCTGATGCTGTTTTTGGCACACTACGATATTTCACCAACGTTTGCAGGACGAATTTATGCCGCGTATAAAGATGCGTCAATTAAAACCATTCAGGAAAATCCGTATTGTCTAATAAGCGATATTTGGGGCATTGGTTTTAAAAAGGCCGACGCAATTGCACAAAAAATTGGTTTTCCTCATGATTCTTTCCGTAGAATACGTGCTGGAATTGTGCACGTGTGCCTCGAAGCTCAAGGCGAAGGGCATTTGTTTGTAGACTATAGCGAGCTTGTGAACCAAGCTTCAGAGTTGCTTGCCGTTCCAAGCGATGCCGTGATCTTTTCGCTTGATGACCTCCTTGCTACCCGGGAGCTTGTGCGAGAAGATACGAGAGTGTACCTCAAACAATCGTGGTATGCGGAAGCCGCTGTTGCTAATCTTATTAGTCAAAGAATTGCCGTGTCGGGCTTAGGGGTACAAACTAGTGCGCTCGATTCCTTTCTAGGCAATTATTCTCACCTGAGTGGCTGGGTGGGAGATCCCTTGCAGGTGACTGCTATTAAGGAAGCTATTCAGAACACTTTGTTTTTATTAACAGGTGGACCAGGGACCGGTAAAACAACAACGCTTAAGGTCATTGTCGCGTATTTTTTGCAGCAAAACTGTCGCATAGCCTTGGCTGCCCCAACCGGACGTGCTGCCCAGCGCATGGGGGGAATATCATCGGTAAAGGCGCAAACCATTCATCGACTTTTAGAATTTAAACCCAACGGTGAATCGTTTGCTTTTGCGCGTAATGAAAATAATCAGCTTGAAGCTGATGTTATAATTGTTGACGAAGTGTCTATGATTGACATTTTTCTCATGCGTTCGCTCTTATGTGCATTGTCCCCTTCAGCACGATTGGTGTTGGTTGGAGATCCCGATCAGTTGCCGTCGGTGGGGCCTGGAGCTGTTTTAGCTGATATTTTGGGCACCAGATCTCTTGCCCATGTTCATTTACAGAAAATCTTCCGTCAAGAGCATGGGTCAACCATCGTTGGTGCTGCCCATGCTGTGAGTGCGGGCACTGTTCCAATCTTTAGTAACGCCAAAAGCGATAATTGCTTTTTTCTGTCACGCGAAACACCCGAAGAGTGTCTTTCGTGCATTATAGATCTTGTCAAAACACGATTGCCCTCAAACTATGGTCTTAATCCAATTGCAGATATTCAGGTTTTATCCCCAATGCACAGGGGGGTGGTGGGAACGGTAAATCTGAATATAATGTTACAAAAGGAGCTTAATACATCTGTGCAAACCATAGCACGCGGGGAAGTCGTATTTGCCTGCGGCGATAAAGTTATGCAAGTTCGAAATAACTATGAGAAAAATGTTTTTAATGGCGATATTGGCTTTATAGAATCAATACAGGCCGATACGTCTCTTATGGTACGCTTCGATGAGGTTTGTGTTGAGTATGATTATGGCAAGCTCGATCAATTGATTCATGCGTATTGCATTAGTATCCATAAAAGCCAGGGATGCGAATTTAAAGCCGTAATTATTCCGGTAACAACACAGCACTATGTGATGCTCAAGCGAAATCTTATGTATACTGCAATGACGCGTGCGCGCACGGTGTGCATTTTTGTAGGCAGCAAAAAAGCCCTTGGCATTGCAGTAGCGGCTCAGGATGCGTCTGCACGCAACACGTACCTTGGTCAACGTATTCTCGAAGAATTGTCGAAACAGTCAAGAAACTAAAAAAAATGGCATCCTATTTTTAAAGACTTTTGCAAAGAGGGTGGAGAATAATGAATACGATACGATTAGGGGTAATTGGAGCAGGCGTTTTAGGGTCATATCATCTGGAGAAGTGTTGTAAGCATTCTCATGCAGTGTGTAGTGGTATTTACGATCAGATACATTCTTTGGCGATAGAGAAGGCATCGCGTCATAACTGTACTGCCTTTGCATCGGTTGCAGAGCTCCTTGCCAATTCCGATGCAATTATAGTGGCAACACCGGCGCGAACGCATCATGAGGTCGCCATGGAGTGCCTTCGAGCTGGAAAACATGTTTTAATCGAAAAGCCCTTAGCCGCGAGTGTCGCAGAGGGCGAAGAAATTGTTGAAACTGCGCGTAAAATGGGGTGCGTGGTACATGTTGGTCATTCGGAAGCATTTAATCCTGCAATTATTAAACTGCATGAATTTGCTCCTGCACCGCAATTTATAGAGGTACATCGTCTTGCAGCATTTTCGCCACGGGGGACAGATGTGTCGGTTGTACTTGACCTTATGGTACATGATATACATCTGGTATTACGATTTTGCAAGGAATTGCCCGACCCCGAAAAAAGCCTCGCTACGGGTGTGGCTATTGTTTCCAATGATATCGATATTGTGAATGCCCGTCTCATGTTTCCTTCAGGATGCGTTGCTAATATGACAGCGAGCAGAATATCCGCAAAAAAAATGAGGAAGTTTCGAATGTTTCAAAAGAGCGGTTATTTTTCTGCCGATCTAGACAAAAGAGAAGTGGTCAGGTGCTGGCTAACTCAACCTTCGCAGCAGGAATCCGGACCTATCGGGATGTCTACGAGCATCGCGGAACCATCCGATGCGCTGAGTGCCGAGCAAGAGGCTTTTCTGTCGGCGATTTCGGGTGTTCCATCGGTGCCCGGTTGTGGCGGAACAAGTGGTTCAGAAGCGCTCAATGTGCTGATTGTCTGCGAAATGATTTTAAATCAGATCCAAAAGCGGTAAGAAAAGCAGCTTGCATATTTTTATTAAGTTAGCGAGCTCTAAAACATGCCTTTTATTTTGTATTTTGGCTTAACGTATAATATTTTTCTTTTTGAAACAAGCGCCAGTAGCTCAGTTGGATAGAGCGTCGGCCTCCGAAGCCGAAGGTCGAGGGTTCGACTCCCCCCTGGCGTAGATAATTCGCATTCTTTACTCATTGAAAACCATGGCAAGGCCTTCACAAAGGGGGGTATTATCCGATTCGAAACTAAAACTTCAGGGCTTTACGACGTTCTCACTCCAATTCAGGAAGATGGGGAAGTCTTTGATGCCGCTCTTTTACGCGAGAATTTAAATGCTCTCTTGGCGCAAGGTCGACGCAATATTGCGATCGATTTATCACAACTTGAGTATATCTACTCCGACACGATGAATGCGCTCTTTGCACTTAATCGTCAAATCCTTGATGTGAACGGTCGACTGGCACTTCTTGGACCATCAAAAGATGTTGCTCAGATTTTGCAAAGTGCTGGTATCTATAACTTTCTTAAGGTATACGATACCGAAAGCGAATTGCTTAAGAGCTCCGATGATATCATTGTGCAAACCTCTAGCTACAATCTGTCGTCTATTCGAACCATGCAAGCCGAATCGGTCGAACCTGCAGTGCGTGGTGATTCAGACTTCGAAGATTTCAGGTCGGGCATTGCCGATGCATTCGATACCGCACCTGCTCAACCTTCGCGTCCTAAGCAACCACCATCGCCTGCGCCTGAGCCTCCTCGCATGAGGGCACCTCAGAAGCCTGCGGCTCCAGTTGCTGAACCAGTTTTTGATCTAGGTGACGAAAGTGAAGCTTTTGTTTCTCGACCACAAGCTCAAAAAGCGCCAACAAATAAGGCACCTCAAGGTATGCCTAAAGGTTCTCGCCCTGTAGAGCAACCATCGTTTGGGCAAGAATCTTTTGACGAACCCGCATTTAAGCCATCTAAAAAGCCAGAGCCCGCTGTTGCACCTAAAGCTTCCAAAAATGTCGACCGATGGGAAGAAGAAATTGCAGAAAGCAAGTCATCTAAAAAATCTGCAATGCCTGTTGTTATAGGTGTTGCGGTATTTGTGCTGCTTGCCGCTGCTGCAATTATCATTGTACCAGGCTATATGGAATCCAATAAAAATAAAGATGTTTCTGCTGCTCCCGAAGCTGCAAAAATTCCGCAAGTTGCATCGGTGCCGGCTGCTGAGCCAAGCCCAGCTGCTCCTGAAGCGGTTGCCCCTGCTACCCAGCCAGCTCAAGTTGCACAAAGGCAAGCAGAATCAGCTCCAGTTCCACGCGATGCTGCGCAAAAACCGGTTGCAGAAAAACCCAGAGCTACCTATGCTCCTGTCGCTTCTGCGCCGCCTCCAGCTGCACCATCTGCAGTTAACAAATTAGTAGTTCAATCAATTCCCTCTGGAGCTCGGGTAATTCTCAATAATAATCCTCGTGGAGAAACCCCTCTTGAGATCGATAATCCACCCAAGGCAAAATATCGTCTTATTGTAAGTAAAGATGGTTTTACTACTAAGGTCATGAGTATCGAGTTTAGGGGTGGCTACCAGGAAGAAAATGTTGAACTTGCAATGGCAAATGAACCTGCTCCAGAACCTGCTGCAGCACCATATTCTCCACCACCTCCACCTCCGCCACCACCGGCTCCTGTTGCAGCACCTGCACCTGCGGCCTCATCCGCACCATCGGGAGATCCTGCTACTATATTTATTAGCTCGATTCCGCCTGTTGCAGATGTATATCTTGACGGAAGGCTCATTGGTAAAACTAATATAACAAAGCTTAATGTCTTTACAGGTACGCATACGATGCGCTTTTCAAAAAATGGCAAAGAAGTAACCAAAGATATGACATTTAGTGGTGGAGAGAACCCTTCTGTAATGGTTAAGATACAATAATATTTTTATTGTGCAATCTATGAAAGATCGTTTTTTTGATGATGAAAAAGCCCCTTCAGAGAGGGGCTTTTTTCATGTTCGGCCTTCACTCTGGCTGATAGGCTTTGTACTTGCGGGGCTTGGGCTC
Organism: Chitinivibrionales bacterium; assembly: GCA_038247415.1. Taxonomy (GTDB): domain Bacteria; phylum Fibrobacterota; class Chitinivibrionia; order Chitinivibrionales; family WJKA01; genus JBBRUX01. The sequence goes on from JBBRUX010000003.1 coordinate 76,554, forward strand.
TGTATATGGCTGGGATCGAGAACAGTACACCATGCTGCTCCTGAGGTTGTGCAAACTCAGGTCGTAAGCTTTGTTCCAAAGCTTATTGGTCATGTTGTTAAGCCTGGCGATACGTTTGCGGGCATACTTGCGCTCTATGGAGTTCCTCCCGACAAGTCAAACAAACTTTATTCCTCGCTTATGTCAACTGGTTTTTCGTGTCTGTTTCCCGGCGATTCTCTTGTTCTTGCAATGACAGAAGAAGGCTCCTTGCTCGAATGCAACATTTTGTCGGGGCTATCGTATTGGTATCGGATGAAAATTGGCGGTCAGGGAATTAATGCCGAAAAAACAAAGCTTCCAATTACTGTCCAGCAGTGTGTAATTTGGGGAGAGCTATCAAGCTCACTCTCGGAGGCGCTTAATGCGCTTGGTGTTGGCGATGCGGTTGTTTCACAATTTGCAGATATCTTTGCGTGGGATATCAATTTCTTTATGGATCCACAGCGGGGAGACCGGTTTCGTGTTGTGGTGGAGCGCCTCTATGCTGGCGATCGGTTTGTAGGGTATGGGACAATTCTCGCTGCATCATATTGCAACCAGGGAAAAACGTTTACCGCTTTTGGTGTTACCGATACAACCGGCAAGATTCGCTATTACGATGAATCTGGAAAATCGCTCGAAAAGGAATTTCTAAAAGCACCCTTGCGGTACAATAGAATATCTTCGCTTTTCACCCTGCATAGAAAACACCCAGTTCTTGGAATTGTTCGACCCCATTTGGGTATCGATTATGCTGCACCAACCGGTACCCCTGTGTATGCAGCTGCAGACGGGTTGGTAGTTTTCTCTGGCGTAAAGGGTGGCTTTGGTCGGTATATTGTAATTCGGCATGGAGCTGCCTACGAAACAAGTTATGGTCATTTGAATAGTATCGCCAAAGGCGTTGGCGCTGGCAAGCGTGTTATTCAGGGTAGTTGTATTGGCGCAGTGGGAAGTAGTGGGCTCTCGACGGGGCCGCATCTGGATTACCGTATGCAGAAAAATGGGCACTTTGTTAATCCACTTACAATCAGTGCCCCGTCTAAAGAGGGTATTGATGTCGCGCATAGTGCGGTATTTTCGGTAACCCGAGATCAATGGCTCGATGTTTTTAATTTGCGATATGGGGCAGAACCTGGTTGTTATCTTTTTAATGTATATACGCAAGTTGCATCTTGTAAATAGTACCGATTCGATCGTTTCGAATGTAAGGTGGTTAAGGAATGAATATGCAGCACGATATGATCTACGAAAAGGTTACGCGCGATCTGATTGAAAGTGGCAAAGAAGTTCGGTATAAAGCGCAGGCCTATGGTTTTGTCATGGGCGGGCTTGAGTTTCAAATTGGAAGAATTGGTATCAAGCGTCATTTGACAGGGCAGGAACTTTCGATTGGACTTGCAGATTATGCAGGGATTCAATTCGGACCTTTGGCATGCTGCGTATTGTCTTTTTGGGGTATTCATGGAAGCCATGATTTCGGGCATATCGTCTATGCGATGATCGATATTGGCCTCATGAGTCGCAAAGAAGAAGATCAACTTCAAGACTTTTTTGATGCAATAGACCTAGGGGTATATTTAAATAACCAGAATTTCTATACTATCGATGCATCTGCTATAAAAAGAATACGCGGATCTTGAAAATCGGGTGCCCCGCAATATATTTTTTAACGTCTTTTAAAAAGAATCTAAATGCCGCTTTAGCTCAGTCGGTAGAGCAAGGGACTGAAAATCCCTGTGTCCACAGTTCGATTCTGTGAGGCGGCATTTTAATACAAGGGCTTGTAGATAAAATTATCTGCAAGCCCTTTTTTTTATGGATAAACTAAGAATAAACTAAGAATAAAATAAGAATAAAATAAGAATAAAATAAGAATAAAATAAGAATAAAATAAGAATAGATACATAAGATTGTGGGCATTCCAGCTTCGCTGTCGGGCCTCACCTCTTTAGGCGCCCAAAGGAAGTACCCTTGGAGTATTTTCCGATGCGGCTCCTCCTACGCTCTGGCTTAGCCAGCCGGTCTTTCATGCCATGCGGCACAAGGTGCCTGAGGCATTCAAGAATGAAAGATTCACTCCGTTTTGCTTTCATTCTCCAGTCCTGGCTAATGATCTTGACATGCGTGTGCTTTTGTGTTCACACCTTTCCGTCAACGGATAGGGGTACGGGGTGAGGCTCAAATGTAAATAAATCCCACAGTTATTTTTCGGAAAAAATCCGTTGACTTACGCGTTAAACAGGACTGGAAGGTGGCACCAAAGGCGAATGCCCGCGCTTGTAAGGAGAGCCGACGGTGGCAACCGTGGCGTCCAGATTCTGGATTTAGAAGATCTTTATTAGGGTTAAAGTGCAAAAAACTCTATAAATCAAGTATATTAATTACCTCTCTCCTCGATTAAAGCATTCTTGGAATACTAAGAGACCACAATCGAGTAGACCATACTCAGACTTTAAATATTTAAAAATAGCGAAAGGATTCTTTTTATTTATGGCACGATTAAAAACGATTTATTGGAATAATAATACACTTCGCATGATTGATCAGACCTTGCTGCCAACAACGCTCGTATCTGTGGATATTACCGATGTTAAAGATGTGTACAACGCAATTAAAACACTCATGGTTCGCGGAGCGCCGGCAATTGGAATCGCTGGTGCATATGGGACGTATCTGGGTGTTGCCCATTTGCCAGAGTCTATAGACAAGGATACTTTTTTTGATGTTTTGACAAAAAATGCAGATTATTTAAATTCGTCTCGGCCTACTGCCGTGAACCTTTCGTGGGCCATTAACCGAATGGTGCGCTGTGCCAAAACATTGGTTGCCGAACCAGTACAGAAAATTAAAGATGCGCTCCTCGCAGAAGCCCATGCCATTTACGAACTCGATTTAAAAACGTGCCGCGCAATTGGTGAGTATGGCTACGAAGAGCTTAAAGGCTTTACTACCTTGTTGACACATTGTAATGCGGGCGGCTTGGCAACATCCGAGTACGGAACTGCGCTGGCACCCATTTACATTGGGGCAGAAAAAGGAAAGAAATTTAGTGTTTTTTCCGATGAAACGCGGCCGCTTTTACAAGGATCTCGCATAACGGCATTTGAGCTTGCGCAAGCAGGCATAGATGTAACGGTTATTTGCGATAATATGGCAGCCTATGCAATGTCGCTTGGAAAAATAGATGCCGTTATTGTTGGTGCCGATCGTATTACTCGCAATGGCGATGTAGCAAATAAGATTGGGACCTATAGTGTCGCCCTTGTTGCTAAAGCCCATACTATCCCTTTTTATGTAGCTGCGCCCTTGTCTACGTTTGATGCAGTCATGAAAACAGGCAAGGAAATTCCTATCGAAGAACGGGCTGCAGAAGAAATAACCCATGGGTTTGGCAAACGAACTGCTCCCGAAAATGTCAAGACTTTTAATCCTGCTTTTGATGTAACTCCGGGTACTCTGGTAACGGCTTTTATTACCGAAAAAGGTATTATTCGCCCTCCGTTTACCACGTCGCTGCCAGCACTTCTCGATGCACCTCATGCCTAAAAACAAAGCGGCCCGTGTACGCTACGGTACACGGGCCGCTTAAAAAATCCCCTCACGATATGCAGTAGTAAACTATTAGTAAATAACAGGGACCGTGTTTAACCGTAAAGCCTTTTTGGCAACTGCAAGAATTTCTGCTTTTGTTCCTGCATAAGCATCGATGGTATGAGTTGCTTTACTTATTGTTGTTTGGTCTTTTTCTATTCCTTTCACAAGCTGTAGTTCTATTTCTCCAAAAAGCAAATGTTCACCAGATGGTGCGGGGCCTGCATTATAAGATTGTATACCACCTTTTGGGCCATCGGGGTTACCCTTGGCTGGATCTACGCATTCTTCTTGCGACCGGGGCATGTCATTGGTGGATTTAATAACACAAAACCAGGTGTCGGAATCTGGATAGGCAGACACATACACAGCTTTTACAGGATTGTCAAAACACATATCTTCTGGACGAATTGCAAGTTTGTAAATATCCTGAGCATCTATTTTATACCGCGCGTAGCCAGCTTCTACACTCACTCGATCTGCAGGGATTGGGGTAAAGTAGCTGAGCACCGATGCGTTTGGTTTAATAGGAAACAGTGCTGTTCCAGGGGATGATAGACCATTTGTAAAGACCATTGCGAGCGACCATGCGCACATATCGATGTGTGTAACTCCAATTACCATAGTGTCAGTAATGGTTGTACCGGCGTGTGCTAATCCTGTAGAAAAGGGATCGGTCTCATGAATTTTAAATATTCTTTCGGCACTGCACCCTTCGTACGATTCATTCATGACACAGTCGAATGCTGCAAAGTTGCTCTGGTACTGTAAAGATCCTATGGTGGTATAATGTCCTGGATCCATTTCTGATGGTGTAAACCAACCTTCGAAGTCGCGAGGGTTATCGTAGTAGAATGTTCGCTCGGGAGAGAGCCAAAGCCGCTCTCCGCCGATAGCCCATAGTTTTGATGCCATTACTTCATCGAGATTAGCGGGATTCCATAAAACATTGGGGAGATCTCGTCGGGGAAAAAGGCCGAGAAGTCGCGCCCCATATTCTGTAAAAAGCAAAGCCCCTTGAGACGACTCAACCATTGTGGTGGGTGAAAATTTTGTGGTAATTGCTTGAAGCTCTTTACAAAAAAACGATGGATTAGACATAGTGTATACTCCTTGAACGGTCTCGATAGGTTGTGGTGAAAAGAAAAGTGGGACCCTTTAAAATATAATGGTGCTCGAAAAAAAATGCATACATCATAATTTTAATCTGAGTGCAGAGATTCTTAGGTTTCTATAAAATTTATGGGAAAGCGTCTTCATCGGATCCTTCTACCAGAATGCCGTGGGTATTCATACGAGAATAGAGCGCACGGCGAGAAATTCCCAATAACGAGGCCGCTTTTGTTTTATTTCCCGATGCCTTTTCTAACGCCTGCATAATTAAACTTTTTTCAACTTCGTCAAGAGATACACCATCATCGGGGAGCAGAAAAGATCCTGCAAACGCATTGGTTTTGGCAATAGTAATATGAGTTGGAAGATGCTGCGGCAAGATTTGTTCGTTATTTGAAACGATAACACTGCGTTCGATACAATTTTCAAGTTCTCGAATATTACCTGGCCAGGTATACGCCAAGAGTATATCGAGAGTTTTTTTTGCAATGCCCCCAGTATGATGAAATTTGAGGAGAAACGAGTCTGCCAGGAGCGGGATATCTTCTCTGCGTTGTGCGAGGGAGGGGATAAGAATGGGAAATATGTTGAGCCGATAGTACAAATCTTCGCGAAACGTACCATCTTTAACTGCTGCTTCGAGATCTTTGTTGGTAGCTGCAATAACGCGCGCTGTGGTTTTGATACATTGGGTGGCCCCAACTCGCGTGAATTCCTTTTCTTGAAGAACACGCAAAAGCTTGACTTGGAGAGATTGTGAAATATCGCCAATTTCGTCGAGAAATACGGTGCCCGATCCTGCTTGTTCAAAAAGCCCAAGCCGTTTATCGATTGCACCCGTAAATGAACCTTTTTCGTGACCAAACAATTCCGATTCGAGCAAGTTTTCGGGCAAGGCCCCGCAGTTTATGGCAATAAATCCCTTGCGCCCGCTTTCGGCATGGACGCCACGGGCAACAAGTTCTTTTCCGGTTCCGCTTCTTCCCCGTACAAGCACCGTCGTTTCACGGGATGCAACACTTTTAATGGCTGCAATAACCTCGTGAATTGCTCGCGATTCACCAATAATGCCCTTAAGTGTTTGATAGGAGTCAACATCTTTTTGTAAACGCTCAAGCTCAAGAGACTTAGTGGTATCAGCCAGAGCGCGTTCAATGAGCATGAGCATTTCTTCCATCTCAAATGGCTTTGCAATATAGCGCAGAGCTCCCCGTTTCATTGCCTCTATGCCTGTTTTGGCATCTGCAAAGGCAGTCATGACGATAACGGGAATGGCAGGATAGAGTTGCTTAATGTGCGTGAGAAGCTCAATGCCGGTCATGCCATCCATGCGTATGTCCGAGAGCACGAGGTCGACAGGAGACGCTTTAAGAATGGTCAGTGCTTCTTCTCCCGAGCAGGCTTCGCTAATCTGGTAGTTCCCCGAAAAGAGGGCCATGGCAAGCAATGCCCGAATTTTTCCCTCGTCGTCAACAATCAGGATGTGTGCCATAAGTTCCTCGGGATAGAAATGGTGAAAGTAGTTGGACTGCCGGGTTTAAGGGCGAGCGTGTATCCGAGTCGTTCACAGACCGTTTTTGTAATTGCCAAGCCTAACCCTGTTCCATTGTTATGCGATGTTACAAACGGTTCAAAAAGAGTTTTTCGAATAGATTCTGGTACTCCTGGTCCGCTATCGGCAAGCGAAAGAACACCGAGTTGCTTTTCTAAAGAGAATTCGGCTTTAATACTTCCCGTTTCTTTCATGGCTTGTGCTGCATTACGAATTAGATTGTCGATTGCTTGACGTAGCGCATCGGGATCGGTTGTGATGCTATAAGAATTGTCGATTAAAAGAGAGAAAATAATAGTGGGATAGATAAGTTTGTATGGTTCGGTGATGGCTACAAAGAGTGGTGCAAGCTGTACCTTTTTTAATACCAGCGGACGTTCACGAGAAAAGGCAAGCATGTCGTCGATAAGGCGGGAAAGTCGCATTACTTCTTCGCTTAAAAAAGTAAATGCTTTATGGTGATGTTGTGGATCAAATTGTTTTTGTAATACATCGGCACTCGCTTTAAGAATGGCAAGAGGGTTTTTAAGCTCGTGGGCCAGCTCGGCGCTCATTCTTCCCAAAAAAGCAAGCCTGTCGGTATGGGCAATCTTGTGTTGATTCTTACGGGCAACCTGAGTAAGCCAAATTATACCAGCACACATGACAATCGTAAGCAGGGCAAGTACAAGGGTGATTGCGTAAAAATATCCTTCTACTTTTTGCGTAAGCGTCAAGTCGTCTTGGTTAGATTCCAGAACAATAAGGGCTGGGGTTAATCCGATTGTGCAAGGATAATAGAGCGAATTAAAGGATACCCCATCGAGTGTTTGAATGGGTGTCAGGGAAGGGATAGTACGGGAGGCTGCTGTTTTAAAGAGTTCTGGAAAAGCAAGAAATGGTAACAGATCATCGCCGCGCTGAATAATCTGCTGGCTGCTGTAAAGAACCATCCCCGTTGTAGAAGTAATAACAATACGCTCAAATCCACATCCCCGAGAAAATTGACCAAGCCACTGGGAAATCGCCTGCGGATCGGTATCGTTTCCCATTAACTTTTCCTGCGTGGTAGCAGCAGCGTAGGCCGCAAACGATGACATACGGGCGAGAGCTCGAGTGCGTTGTTGGCCTACCCCAGAAGAAAATATGAGCATGGTAATAACAAAAAAGATTGTTATCGAGCCAATGATGATACAAAGAAGAGTAAATAAATAGCGGTTTTTCATGGTAATTTGACTGAAATGGATGCTGAAATCTCAAAAAAGGAGGTCTTGGTAGTTGTCGTAGTTCCTATTTCGGTAGAATAAGATCCCAAAAGATCTGCCCGTATATGCCTGTTAAGAGTATAGCCTAAAGCTCCTTGTATGCCAAGGGTATTTGAAAGGGATAGCAGAGGAGAATCGCTTGACGCGGGCCGATCCATACGGTAACTTCCGTCGATGCTTATCTCAATTGTTGGAGCTGTAAAGGAGATTCCAGCCCGAGGAGAGATGGTATAGCCACTTTCCCAAATCATAGCAGAATCATATAAAGTATATCCATTATCACTTGTGGTAACCGCGGGATAATTCCCTATAAGAAATTCACATCCAAATGTCAATAAAAGAGGATCGGATAGATCGAGAGAAAACTCCGGGTCACATCGAAATGCATGACCAACAAGAGTATATGAATCTTTGATAGTACGAAGCGTTTTAGTATAGAGCAATGAATCGGCCGGGTTGACTATATGTGATGAGTCGGTGCGAATGATGGTGTCTTGAGTTGAGATTATTGAATCGTTGTAATAGCGAGAGGTATAGGTATACAATATGGCGCAGGATAGCGAAAGCAGTGTGCCAGTAGTAATAGATGCTGTAAGCGAGTTTTCGGATTCAAAACTTGTATGGAGAAAATCTCGACTTAGGCACGAAGTTGAAAGCGCCGTACTTGAGAAAAAAAGATTCGCGTTTGTGCCCCAATAGGACGCGTGAAGGGCTGGGCCAGCGCTTACATTATCTAATGAATCGTCGGGGCCTTGATAATTGGTATAGGCAGAAGATAGTATGAACTGGATAGTAGATTGCGGTGTAATTAAGTACGAAAGTGAAGGCGATATATGAATGTTTTGAAACGACGATGCCCCACTGCGGTCGAACATAGTTGATACCGCATTGGCTGCAATAGGCAAACTCAGCACGAGATGTTTTTTGCAAAGGGTATCAACACGAGTGACTTCCAGAGACCCTCGTATGTTGTCGGCAGAATCTTTCCAGGGCTGATTTACATTTTTAGTACCACCCAGAGTCCCCGTCGACACCACATGTCCTAAGGGCGATTGCAATTGCCAATTGATAGACGCCGATGCTCGGGCATTTGATACTTCTGTTTGTAAAGAAATGGATCGTAGGCTCGGGGTGATTTTTTCTAAAAGTACCGTGGCGCTCAATTCGCCGTTATAGACCTCCGTGTCAAGCGAATTGTAGCTCTTAGATGCCGAATCGATAAATAAATAACTCGATGAATCGGAATTTTCTGAAAATCCGGCCTGTGCTTGAATAGTCCATGTTGGCTTTAAGGAATTAGATGCACGGGAGGGTTTTACGTTTTGTGTACTTTTATTTGAATCTGCTACCACAGGCGAATTACCCAAAGGAAGCAGCGCCAGCGCATCTAAAAAAAGCTTAGCACGTGCGAGCTCATCTGCAGCACGCAGGTAGGCACTATCTTCTTCGGTTGGTTTGTTTTTAGTCAAGGCCTCTCGCCCGAGTTCGAATAAGAGAGAATCCTGCGTAATGGGTTCGGATTGAGCTTTGGAAAGCGTGAATAGCCCAATGAATGCTGCGCAATAAGCTATGTAATGAATGCGCCAATGTAGGGGAAAAACATGCAGCATAGATATGTTGTAAATAAAGGTCTTGGTTTCGTTGAGATGCTAGCATAAAATACATGGCGACCAGTCTGCCTATCTTCTTCTCGATTATTCTGTAATGTCGCCAAGGGAAGTGGAATCGTCTTCGAAGGGCACTGCAATAGCGCTTGTGGGCGCAACCAAAGATGTTGAAGCATCTTTTTGTGATATGATCTCTAAAAGCAGTACTTGGGCCTTTGCTAAATCTGCACGATTGTCAGATGCGAGAGCTTCTGAAAGGATCTTTTTTGCTTGAGTGAGTTGTTGTTTTTCTTGCGGGGTCTGTGCTATTTCTTGCGCACGCTTAAGAAGCTCTGCAGAGGTAGATTGCGACGTAGTAGATGTTTGCAGGGCGGGGGGATTTTGGGTTGCAATATCAGCAGCTTTTGCAGCGAAGCGAAGCGCAATATCGAGCTCTGCTTTTGCAATCCTAAGATTGTTTCGGTTTTTTGCTGCTTCTGCTCGAAAACGATGTTCGATTGCTTTACTCATAATATCCCGAGCAAGCGCATTTCCCGATTTGGCAACGAGTTCCTTAGCATTTTCGATGCGCATAAGGGCACTTTCTAAACGGGCGACATCGGCGTTAAGGTTTTTATTATTTTCTTGCATGATTGCGTCAACAAAGCCTCTTGCTTGACGTGCATGCAAAAACGCTTTTGAAATGTTTTTCGTGGAAAGTGCTGTTGCAGATCGGGCATTTTCATCTTTGGCGAGCGTTAAAAGTTGCAGTGCACGGTCTGAAGGCATTGTAGTAAGCGCTTCAATTTTTGTAATCATGTCAAGCGTCATTTCTGCATATGCTGCAATACTAGCTGCTTTGATGTTTTCGGCGAGCGTATCAAGAGTCGTTGCTTTCAGCGATTGCGCCATGTCACGAGCTTTGAGTGTTAGCTTAAGCGAACGCTCGAGTGCTCTATTTGCAAACGCTTTTTTTGCAAGATCTTGCATACTGAGTGCGCTTTTTAGTTTGTCGGCATCTTGTTGAGAGGGAGATAGTAGCGAGCGTGCTGCAGTGGCGATAACCTGGTCGGTTTTTCGAATGATTTCGGGTGCCCGCCTGGCAATGGCTGCTCGTCCCCGCATGTGCTGGCCATAGGTGCGAAGCGATTGGAGGTATGCAGTAACATCAGATTCTAATGAGCTTATTTTTGATGACAGGGTAGATAAACGTGATTGACAGATAAGACATAACCGATCGGAGGCAATATCGCGTGCAAGTGCATCGCGACTCATGCGAACATCAATCATACGAGAGGACAATGCCAAGCTTCGAGCTTGTTCTGTGGCTTTATTAATAAACTGGGTTATAGCAGATTTGTCGGCATCATCAACGATTCTGCTAAGAGTAACCAGAGCAAACCATTTGTTTTCTAGATCTTTTAGTTTAACTACAATTTTTTCGAGGCGAGTGTTTTCGCGCGTGAGATCTGTTGAGATGTCTGCCCAGGCATTTAAAGAAAATCCCATGAGCAACCACATGGGAAGGATTTTGGAGCACAGAGAAAATAGTAAACGATATGAATTCATAGGAAACTCCTTTTTGATCCATCTTTACCGCAAAGCCTATGCCAGTAACTAAAAAAACTCAGAAATTCAATTGTAATGTTGTACCAGGGAGAAAAAACCGTTACTCTGCTTATATAATGCTCATCTTAGTATAGCGGTGTGTACGAGATGGTACACATTATAGGGTTAATTTCAACTGAATGCCTGTGGATCGCCCTGAAGCTTTGGGCACAAGGGCAAAGCTCTTATGGCGTGGCGTGGTAAAATAAAGCGCCGGCAGAATGCCAACTAAAGCACCAGCAATCACATCTTCGGGATAATGTTTATGAGCAGCAATTCGTGTTGCACCAGTAACAAGTGCAAGCCCAAGGGCAGGAATACCAATACGTGGCCCATATCTTTTGTAAAGAAATACTGCGGGAGCAAACGTCATTGAAGTATGGCCGGAAACAAATGAGTAGGGTTCTGTATCTGGCCTTGTTTTGGGTATAGTAAGCTTTGTCCAGCCCGTGATAAGGGCGGCGGTTCCAAATGATTCTCCATACTGTAAAGTGCCTTCGTAATCATGTTCCAAAAGGGTGTAACCCCCCGCCGCAAGGGGTAGTGCAACTCGTAAAATGTCACCGCACAGCGCAAATGCTTTTTCTTGCGACGACTCGGATGCGTTACTCATACAGCATAAAAAAAAGAGACTTACAGCAACTTTGCTAAACATTGGTAGTATCCTTGAGGGAGTGTTTACAGGATCATACTAATTTAATTTAGGCCGGAGGCACAATATCTTGCCTTGTGCACAATGCCCGGTACTGTTCGCAGGTATAGTAGATTTCTGCGTGGCTTCCGGCTGCAATGCTTGTGCCTTTTTCTAGATATACTATGGTGTCGCATTCGAGTACCGTAGAAAGCCTGTGGGCAATGATAACTGCAGTTCGTCCTTGAAAAAGCTTTTTCATGGTTGTCTGAATCTTTTTTTCTGTAATGCTATCAAGGGCAGATGTTGCTTCGTCAAACAGTACGATGGGAGGATTTTTGAGAAAAACGCGAGCAATAGAAAGTCTTTGGCGCTGCCCACCCGAAAGTCTTACTCCTCGCTCTCCCAGTACCGTGTCAAGACCTTGAGCCATTTCATTAACAAAGGTGAGTGCCATGGCATTTTCGAGGGCTTGTGATATTTCTTCATCGGTCGCATCCGATTTGGCAATGAGCATATTTTCGCGAACGCTTCCGCTGAGGATGGTTGTATCCTGCATCACAAAACCAACCTGTTCTCGGAGGCTCTGTTGGGCAATATCGAGAATATCAACCCCGTCAAGCAGCACCTGCCCCGATTGAGGCTTCATGAAGCGCAAGAGCATATGGGCAATGGTCGATTTGCCTGCACCACTTTCGCCAACGATTGCAACACTCGTGTGAGGCTTTATGGTTAGCGAAAAATTCGAGAGCACAATTTTAGTTGGGTCTGCGGGGTATGCAAAGAGCACATTTTTAAAGGATATCGATCCTGTTAAATCAAACGATTGTGCACGCGGCCTATCTTCGATAAGCGGGGTTTGTTTAAAAAATTCTATGATGCGATCGAAGCTTGCGAAGGAGGAAAAAACTTGTGCCAATTGACTCAGAACATTTGCTGCATGCCATGACGAAGATCTCCAGTAGGTAAAAAAGGCGACAAGCGTTGCAACAGTAAATTTGGGCCCAATAAGCAATGCCCCCAGTGCGAGCATGAACAGGGGGCCAATTAAGGTAATAAAGGTATTGATGGTATCGCTATAATAGATGCCCACTCGTTTACTGCGCAGTGTTTTTTTTAGAAACGAGTCACACAGTTCTCGTATCGAGGCAGAGAAACGTTCTTCCTGTGCAAACGATTGAATAAGGGTCATCGATGAAATGTTTTCGGTCATACGCGCGTTTACTTTGCCAAGATCATCGCGAGCTTGTCGGTTAAGAGAACGCATAAAGGGAAATATGCGTAAAGAAATGAGGAGGAGTATAAGCAGCACCCCTCCATAGAGCGCAAGCATAGTAGTATTAAGAAATCCCATGATAATAACCGAGGTTGTAAGAAGGCTAAGAACCCAAAACATATACTGAAATTGACTATACAGTTCCATAACACCGGTCATAGTATCGTTTGTTAATCGTGAGGTAATTTCTCCCACATGGGTGCGTTGATAAAAATCGAGATCTAATCGCTGCAGATGTGCATACAGTTCGGTTTGGATAGATACCATGGTCTTGGCTCCAATAACCTGCCAGAGGGTATGCTGTGTTACGGCAATTGCATAAAAAACAATAACTACAGCCATGCCAACACACGAAAAGGGAAGAAGCTCCCGGTGTACAAAGGCCACAGGATCTTTAAGCAATCTGTCAACAACATAGCCAAGCATCCCTGGTACAATGCCTTGAATAATGCCATCGAGCGAAAGAAGAAAAACATGAAGAGGAATTAGTTTTCGGGTTGGTCCTGCATATTTCCAGAAAGTCGATACTATTTCGGCAATCTTGGCTTGACGCGGTAAGGTTTGTGTTTTCATAGGTTACACAGGTGTCCTTGAATTAAACAAAAAAACCTTGAATGCGACTGAAATCAGGCAACATTCAAGGTTTAGATAAATCGAAAGAATCGGGGTGACTGGATTTGAACCAGCGGCCACTTGAACCCCATTCAAGTCTCATAATTTAAAATAGTTGTTTTCTTTTGGGAATTGCAAGAAACAGAGATGGGCATTTTGTTAGCTTAATTCTGTCGCCCATCATCCCGTGCAAGATAGCGGACAATACAGGAGTTGAAAAGAAGCCAAGAAAGAGAGCCCATTCGTGCAGTAACTGTTACCTGCTGAGAATTAAATAGGCACGATTTGTGAATGGAACATTGATGGGTAAGATCAAGAATGAATCCTGATGTGAATGATCGCACCAAGGGGGTAAGTAGAATTTTTTGAAACTGTTGTAACGCCTCAAACCGTCGATAACAGAAGCAGGAACGTCTTTGTCTAGCTCAATCAGAGGTGATACGTGGGAGTATTCCAAGTCATGTCTATCTCGATCCAGATCACAGGTATTTCCTATAATGATCCATTGAGCACATTCTCCGTCTATCGTAGAAATATCTCCTTCAGAATCAATCACAGGAAAAGGTGACCGAAATTGCACGACATCGCCTTGGCATAATGCAACATCTGGGAGTGTATCGTCAGAGTAGAAAATCCTAAATATACTTTGAGTCGATATGAGGTCTTTTATTTGGGTCGTCAATGTATCAAAATCGTACGTGGGAGGCCACCCACGAGAAGTGGTCATGACATTTTCTTATAGGGATTGATAAAGAGTTTCTTAGTTTTAACTTCTCTGCCCGCAAAGTGCGAATCAATGGCCTTATCAACTTCGGCATCCACAGGAAGAAATGCCCTTCTCTGGATGAATTGAAGCCCTTGGAACAGCGGGGTAGAAAAGTCGTCGACAGAACAAACTTCGCTGAGATTCATTGGAACGAGATTTGATTCCGCAGAGGAGAGTGTTAAACTTGAAGTGTTCTTGATGCCCATAAACCCTCCGCCACTTGAAAAATGTACAGCTGTCGAATAGAGAGGTTCTGTTTCGGCAGCATAGGTTGTAGATGGTGACAATGCGATACCGCTTAATACTACCATGGCGGCAGCAAGAGGGAAGCGGTTTTGAAAAGGACCTTTGTCAACTGATGAATACGTCGGGGATTCCATCTTAATACTCCGGATTGAGCGTATCGATAAATTCCTGTTTTAATAATGAAAAGAATAATTCCTTCTCACGAGAATGGCATTCGTCAATCAATTCGAATAGACCAGAAAATGAAAACCCGGCGGTAGACTCGAAAAATGTATCTGAATCAAGCACTGACCCAGTTTTTTGAGCCCCTTGTATCGTAGCTTGGGAATTATTCGCAATCTGAATGTTAGTCAGGAATTTACCGTATTCGACTACCGACCGATAGATTCGTTGCTTAGAAGGAAGAGGTTTCTTGTCAACAATAATATCAGGCATGGTAAATGTGACGTTATCGAAAATGTCATTTTCGAAGAAATCAATGTATCGAATACCTATGCGAGTAAACTTGGAAACAATCTCGACTTTATTAAGTTTATCGAGGATGTCTTTGAGCTTAAGTAAAAATTTATCCCATCCGACATACTCGCCAACATTAGAGAGAGAAACCACTCGCGGCCCTATCCTTAAAACAAAGGATGATGACACGCCTTGATAATGTGGAGAAAATTTTAAGTTTGGGTCATGGTTGCGCAGTGGCTCAGGAACATCAGCAACAGGCAACCGTTGAAATTGCGGGTATTCGGTTTTGACTGCTGAGAAGATAATACCAAAAATGGCATCTGGCTGAATCGCGCTATCAAAGCGGAGTTCGACGACAGAGTCTATTATTGGGCAAAGAGCAATTCTTTTTGGTAAGCGCATCATACTTTTAAAATATAGCATATGTTTCAGTTTAACACTAAAACAATTTACTCGTTAAAAAAAGCCCTCAAAAATGCATTTTTTTACATTTCTGAAGGCAATAAAGAATCGGGGTGACTGGATTTGAACCAGCGGCCACTTGAACCCCATTCAAGTGCGCTACCAGACTGCGCTACACCCCGAGGCTAATAAAATAATTAATTTTTTAAGCGAGCGCTATTGAATTTGAAATTATAGAGCTAGATTGATGATTGAATTATTGCGGCAGAATCTAGGTGCGCCATACTCATCTGGCATCCACAATAATTTTGCCGATATATGGCATATTCCTTGCAAAGCCCCAGACTTTCTAAAAAGCCATTCTTTTTTTTAAGATCAACATCGAGATACTGTATGGTATAGGCATAAGACGCTTTTGAGGCTGATGCACGAATCATAGAAATGCTTTTATGGGGGCTTACCGATAGCACGGTTCCAAAGTGGGAAAAATTATTTTTTTTTGCATAGTCGGCAGCAGTTTCAAGGCGGAGGTCGATGCAGACCTCACAGCGTGCCCCTTTTTCTGGCTCATTTTCCAGTCCCTTAATTTTTTGAATGAAGAAGTCGGTGTTGTAATTTCCCTCTGTAAATGGTATTGAGAGCAGTTGCGCTATTCGCTGCGCTTCATCGCGCCTTTTAAGGTATTCGCTTGTGGGGAAAATGTTAGGATTGTAAAAGAAGATTGTTATATCCCAATCGCAGCGTAATCGCATGATGCCCACAATTTCGTCGGGCGCACAGCAGCTATGAAGAAGAAGTTTAGGAGACATGTTTATGCTCCAATTTTTTTGCGTTTGATCCACAATCTAACCAGGATTGTTAGTACTGCTGCAATAATAAAGGATGTTCCTGCAAGAAGGCCTTTGAGTCCAAAAAAGAAAATACCTGCAAGCGTTCCCATAGTTGTGAGCGCAATGGCTCCGATAGCGCCAAAACGTTTAAGATAATACAAGTAGAGATAGTTGCCAAAAGCTGCCGGCCTCTCTCCAAAATAGCGCAACAGCCTAAGCCCTTCTTGGCTAAATTGACCCGAAAGCCGTTTGTGGCTTGCAAAAAGATTCATCGTATCATTCCAGCCATTTCTGGCAACATACCGTACTAAAAGCGGGTTTGCAAAACTGGAATGCCGTTCATCGAGCATGATATCGATCATGGGGGGCAAAAGCTCGGTTTCTCCGGGCATGAGGCGATATGCTTGATGTAAATAGGCAAATGCCCTGCTGTTGTCCCCGTGCTCCCGGTGGAAATCTGCGAGAAACCAATATTCTTCAGAACAATAAGGCTGTTCTGCTGCTATTACTTCTTCAACAACTTTTTGCATGGAGGCGTGGTCGCCGCTGGTGCGGAGAAAATGGTAGTAGTCTCTTTTAATTTCGGCATTTTCGGGATCGAGACTTATTGCTTTAGTAAAGAGTTCCCGGGCGGTGGTTACTTCGCCCTGTTCGGATGTTATGAGCGCCTTGACTCGATGCGCTTCTGCATCGATGGGCGAAATGTCGAGGGCTTTGTCGACGCTTGCACGTGCGTTGGGATAATCTTCTTTGTTAAGATAAATATAGGCAAGGTCTACGTGCCCCACGGGAGAATTGGGATAGCGGATAATGGTTTGCCCGGCAAGCGCAATGGCTTCGTCGTTTTTTTCGTTTTGGCACAGGCAGTACACGAGGCGAGAAAGGCTTTTGATATCATTAGGTTTTTTAACCAGATACTCTTGATACAGAGAAACAGCAAGTTCCGGCTCTCCTGCCATAAGGTAAACATCTGCCAGATTGTCACGAGCTTCATCAAATGTTGGTCCAAGGGCAAGGGCTTTTAAAAAGCATGTTTTGGCATCTTCCAGATTGCCCAAACGAGTATACACCATCCCACCGTTGCGGTATGTTTCGGGGTTTTCGCTGCCCAGAGATACTGCTTTTTCATATGCCTCGAGGGCTTTGGGAAATTTACCGGTTTCTGCATAATACCAGATTAGGCTGGTATGCACAATTTCGTAGTTTGGATAGAGCCGCAAAGCACGAAAAAGATACCGGCCGCCTTTACGAATATTATGAAGTTGGGTATAGGAATAAAAAAGACCAAGCAAACAGTCAAGATTACCTTTGTCGAGGCTATAGCACTGCTTTAAATAATCAATTGCCGTTTCGTGTTTGTTTTCTTCTGAGGAAAGTCGTGCAAAAAGGAGATACATTTCCGATTCGTCTTTATAGGTATCTTCGTATTGAACCAGCAACTCCCGAGCTTTTTCAAAGAGACCGATATCGATAAGTTCGGTTACCGCATCTGCCAGATCAGGAAAATCGAGCCACTCATCCATGGAATGGCTCCACTGTATTGCGCGTGCTCACAACGCAGCCTTGTACGAGGTAATATCGTGTTAGCAGTGCCGAAAGGTTGCAGAGAACCTCGTAACCAATGGTTTGGCATCTTTGGGCAAGATCATCTACACTAATAGTTTGGTTTCCATCGGTTCCAATAATCGTGGCGATATCGCCTCGTGCAATAGTTGTGTTGTCGCCAATATCAACCATAATGTAATCCATGGTTACCCGGCCAACGAGAGGGTAGCGCTTTCCCCCTATCAAAATTTCGCCATTATTGGTAAGCCGGCGCGAAAGTCCGTGTGCATAGCCCACACAAATGGTTGCGATCGTAGTGGCTTTGGGTGTTTGAAATGTTCCCCCATAGCTTATGCGCGAACCTGCTTCTACACGGCGCACTTTAACAACAGGGGCACGCAGCGAAACAACGTGCTCAAAGGATGGAACCCATGTCTGCGCAGGATCTGGCTTGCATCCGTAAAGACCAATACCGCATCGATACGCCGTGGAAAAATGGGGGAGTGTTCGTAATGTTCCGGCAGTATTGGTGATATGTATAATCGGGGGAGTTATACCTTGTTGAGCAAATATGGCTATGGCATTTATAAAGGAACTTATTTGCTCCTTGGTTACAATTGCATCGGGTACATCTGCTGATGCGCAATGGGTATAGAGCCCCTCTAGGGTGACATGTTTCGCAGATTTACATAAAGAAGCAACGTGGGCCGATTCTGAAAATGAGATTCCAAGGCGGTTCATGCCGGTATCGATATGACAATGGGCGATGCAGGGAATCTTTTGAGATGCAAGTAATGTGATATCCGACAAGTCGTTGATGCTCAAACGGATTCCGTGTTGTGCACAAATTTCGATGTCGTCTGGATGAAATTCCCCTAGTAGGAGGATCGGTTCGGAGATGGTATAATTGCGCAGTTGAAGCGCTTCTTGTACCGTTGCTACGGCAAAAAAGCGAACTCCCTGCGCTGCAAGATGTCGCGCAACTGCGGGTGCCCCCAATCCGTAGGCGTCATCTTTTACAACTGCAATAAGGCTGTGCCCAACTCCTACGGCTGTATTCAATAATGCGACATTTTGAGAAATTGCATCCAGAGAAATTTCGAGCCAGGGAGTAATCGAGTTGTGGTGTATCATGTTGAAACTTTTTTTGTATGGGTAACGATCCATTCGGTTTCGCTGCGTTGTCTAAAAAAGCACGAAAAATAGCCTTCGTGACACGCTGCGTCTTGTTGAGTTACTTTAAAGAGAATCGCATCCCCATCGCAGTCGATATGAACGCTCTTGACAGTTTGAAAATGCCCAGAAGTATCTCCTTTGCGCCATCTCGATTTACGACTGCGGCTGAAATAGACCATAGTGCCTGTTTCAAGCGTCTCAGCAAGCGTTTGTCGGTTCATATACGCAAGCATGAGCACTTCTCCGGTGAGCGCATCTTGGGCTATTGCGGATACAAGGCCGATGTCATCAAATTTTACGCTGTCAAGAATATCCATGACGTATCCTGAATAAAGAAGTGTTAGATTCTAATCTGCCCATTGCCTTTGACAATCCATTTATATGTCGTGAGTTCCGAAATTCCCATTGGACCCCTGGCGTGCAATTTGTCGGTTGATATTCCGATTTCGCAACCCATGCCGTATTCTCCACCATCTGCAAAGCGAGTGGATGCATTAATCATGACCGATGCACTATCAACAGTACTCAGAAAGGCCGTTTGTTCGGTTTTGTTTTCGGATACTATCGCATCGGTGTGATGTGAACCATACGTATTGATATGATCGATGGCTTGTGCTATATCGTCAACAATACGAATCGCGCAGCGCAAGTCGAGATACTCGGCGTACCAGTCGGCCTTCGTTGCTTTCTTGATTGCTGGGCTCAATTGCTGGCACTGTGTATCTCCATACAAAATAACATTATTTTCGAGAAGCGCATCGATTATTGCTTTTTTGTTTGATCGAGTTAGCTTGGAGTCAAGCAGAATCGTTTCCATTGCATTGCACACACCAGGACGTGAAATCTTTGCATTTACAGCAATGGCAATGGCCTTCTTGATATCTGCTTTGCTGGATACGTAAACATGGCAAACACCTTTATAATGCTTGATAACAGGAATACGCGATTTTTCAACCACCGCGCGAATGAGCCCTTCGCCGCCCCGTGGTATGATAAGATCGATATCGTCGGAGAGCGTAAGGAGCGTGTCGATTGCCGCTCGGTCGGTTGTGGGAATGAGTTGAACGCTCTCAGAAGGCAATCCATGCTGTTTCATGCATTTCGAAAAGAGCTTTGCAAGTGCAACATTAGAATGAAATGCTTCCGAACCGCCGCGTAAAATAACGGCATTCTGGGATTTTAAGCAGATTGCAGCAGCATCAACCGTTACGTTGGGACGTGATTCGTAAATGATCCCAACAACGCCTATGGGAACAATCATACGAGAAATAGAAAGCCCATTGTTAGGTGTACGCTCGTCAAATAGTGTCCCGATAGGTGCGGGCAGTTTTGCAACCGTTTTTAATCCCGTTACCATAGTAGCAATAGTTTTGTCCGAGAGTTTCAATCTATCGAGCATCGCACCCGAAAGTCCGTTTTTAACGCCAAGGACAAGATCTTTGTCATTTTCTTTTTTGAGAAGTTCAGACTCCTTTACTAATGCATCTGCCATTGACAATAACACCTTAGAAATGTCGCTACGGGATGCGCCCACGAGAATTCTGCTTGCAGCACGTGCTTTTTTTGCAATGGCAAGTATTGTTTTCTCTGAATAAAGAGTTTTCATGCGATCATTCTTTCTGGAACAAGTATTTCTTGTAAAGAATTTAACTCGTTAAAGCTTGTTTTGAACGGGTGTCAGAGAGTCTTTTTAATTGAGGCTGCTGCAACACCCACCACCAGCGGCACTACACGCACCCGCTGAAGGGCATGCCGATTGGCACGACAGAGCTCCTTGCTTCATTGCTATGCCCCCAAGCACCGACATGAGCTTTTGAGTGTTTTTAGAGCTGCATTGAGGGCAGGGGAGCGTATCATTGGTTATGCGATGTACGAGTTCTTCGAATTTGGTTCCGCAATCGGTACAAGAATATTCGTAGATTGGCATGGTGTTCTCCTTATTTTTAGCTAAAAAGACCTGTTGGAATTATGAACAATTCCGATTGGTTTATGGAGTGGGTGGCTTAAATCTATTTTACCATCTCTTTTAAAATAGCTAACGGAGAGGGGTTCCCTCCAAAATTGTATACTTTGCACTTTAAACGCAGTCAATAATGATATAATTGAAAGGGAATGCGAATGGATGATCCGCGAATTGCAGTGATGCAGAAACGAATGCTGATTCTTAAGTCGATGCCTCAGAGTGCTCATGGAGCCAGGGAAATTGTGGCCCTCGAGCGGACAATAATGATTCTGCGCCAAGGATCGCCAGCTTCCAAGCCAAAAAGGGGCGCATCGGCAGCAACGCGCAAAAAAGCTGAACTCGAAACAATCATGGCAGAGGATGATACTCCCGATGAACCAGCAGCGCCTAGTCGCCGCGTTGAACGGTTAGGGGAAAAACGTAGGGTGATCATAAGAACCCCTCGCAAAAGTGAGCAGGTTCCAGAAGATGAAGATGCACAACTTGAGCGTGAGAAGAAAAAACGCATGGGGGATATTATGCAAATGGTGG
The DNA here is from genome assembly GCA_038247415.1 of Chitinivibrionales bacterium. Taxonomy (GTDB): domain Bacteria; phylum Fibrobacterota; class Chitinivibrionia; order Chitinivibrionales; family WJKA01; genus JBBRUX01. The sequence continues at coordinate 97,709 of JBBRUX010000003.1, forward strand.
GGCTTACGCATCGCGGAATGAATTAATAAAGAAATCTTGCATTCGCATAATCAGGGGTGTATATTATACCACTGAAATAATTTTGGTCCCTTCGTCTAGTGGTTAGGACACAGGATTTTCATTCCTGCAGCAGGGGTTCAATTCCCCTAGGGACTGCCAATTGGCGTCATCAATAATTTGGTGGCGCCTTTTTTTATTGCTTTTTGCAGCTCTTTTGACTTTGTCTGGGAGTGGACATATTTTTTAGCTGCATTCTACTCAAGAAATTTGTTTCGGCTGCAATTATCTGATTGCTTCCCCAAAATAGATTTATAAATATTACCTTTTGCGAAAGGACTCTCCACAATGATTCGTACTCTTATTGCAGTGCTCTTGTCGGCTACTCCTGTTTTGGCTCAAGCAAAACCTGCTGGTGGAATGCTTGAAGGCTTTCTGCCGATGATGCTTGTCATGTTTGCAGCTGTTTACTTTCTCATGATTCGGCCAGAGCGAAAGAAGCAGAAAAATCGTCTTAAAATGATTAATGAAATTAAAAAAGGCGATAAGGTCGTAACCATTGGTGGAATTATTGGCATTGTTGGTACTGTTAAAGATTCAACTCTTACGGTAAAGACCGGCGATGACACTATTGTAGAAGTTCGCAAAAGTGGAATTGCTGAAGTTGTGATTGATAAGGTAGAAACGGCTCCGAGCAAAGATTCTAAGAAGTAAGATCAATTATGCCCTTTGCGCGGCCGTATTCTACAGTGTGCGGTCGCTTTTTTTTAAATTTGTTTGTGTGCGCGCTCTTATTTCACTGTTCCCAAGCACGTGGCGCCCCTCCAGATACTGGCGAGAGGAAGTTTATGTTTGATGTAATCATATACGGTGATCCCCTGTTACGCAAAGTTTGTTTACCTGTTGAGCATTTTGATGCGGAACTTGCCCATTTTGTTGATGAAATGATAGAAACAATGCGCGAAAAGGATGGGGTTGGTCTTGCCGCGCCTCAGGTGGGAAATTGCATTCGACTTGCGGTTGTGGATGCCACCGTCGGAGAAAATCCGGCTATTGTTCTTATTAATCCTGTTATAACCTATGTGTCGCAGGAATTGTGGGAGTATGAGGAAGGCTGTTTGTCAATTCCTGATATTCGCCTTAAACTCAAACGACCCGTTCAAATTAGTGTTGATGCAGTCGATGTTAAGGGAAAACCTTTTCATATCGAAAAAGCAGAAGGACTCTTTGGGAGGGCGCTTTTTCATGAAATAGATCATTTGAATGGTGTCATGTTTGTCGATCATGCCTCTGCCTTGCAATACCAACTCATAAACGGAAAACTTAAAAAATTGGCTCGCTCCCACCGTGTAGCCTCAAAAAAAGCATGAAGTGGGTTCATAAGCGTTTTAGGCTTTTACTACGTACGTCTTTTCCACGTTCTTACCAGTCGCGCTTTCGTGTATGCGCATACGTATCTGTGGGTGTATTGCTTTATATTGTAGTTCTTGCTGGATGCGCAGGAACACCTTTTCTTTCTCCTAATCCGCCACAGTCACAAGCTGGTTTACACGATAAAAATTCTTCCGAACTGCCGAGTAAAGGTGTTGCTACCGAGCCTCATCATAATCAATCAACTCCGGTCGAGGTTGTTGAGTATGCTGATACTCCAAAAGTGGCTCAATCCCCCATTATTGAGACGTTACCAGGGGCAGTTCAATCTTCGCCGCAAGACTCGCTCAACCCCGATTTTTCGTCGGTCATTGCAAAGCCAGAAAATGCAACCGAAGATACCCTTACGGATGATGTCCCGCCGCCCGTGGCTAGTAATGCTAAACAATCGGGATTTATGTATGCTTCTCCATCGGGATCAATTCGCGTGCAACTTAAAAAAAAGGTGCGCGAGACCATGCTCTATTCCATAGGGAACATTGCTCTGGGTCACGGAGATGCAAAGCGAACTGTTAAGGGGCGCATAAAACTTGTGGCTATTCCCGATGAATATGTTTCGATAGAAAACGATGGTTCGATAAAGTTTACACTTGCAATGCCTTGCACCCTTTTATCGGTAAACCAATCCAATGTTATTGAGGTTGGGGAAGATAGCTATCGCGGATCTATCATTCTCGATAAAGATATCGCGGGCACTATCATGATAATTAATCTGGTTGATATAGAATCCTATTTGCGCGGTGTTGTAAGTTTGGAGATTGGTCGGCGCTCCGAGGCTGAAATAGAAGCCGTAAAGGCCCAAGCAATCGCAGCACGTACTTATGCCTACCGCAAAATGCTCGAGAATACACATTCGGCATTTGACTTGGTTGCAACTGTTGCCGATCAAGTGTATGGTGGCTGCAGTGCGGACGCTCCTGTGTGCGATGCTGCAATCAAGGCTACCACAGGGATGGTTCTTACGTTTCATGATAGCCTGGTCATGGCATATTATCATTCTACCTGTGGAGGACGGACAACTGCGATTTCCGATGCTTGGCCCAATAAGCAAACGGTTCCGTATCTACGATCAATGTCCGATTTAGACAAGCATGGCCAACCCTATTGTGCTGCATCCAACCATGGTCAATGGACAGATACCTGGAAAACATCGAGATTATCGTCTATAATCAACACCTATTCAAAGGCTGCTTTTCCCGAGGATCCGTGCAAGGGCTCGCTCAAACGCATGAGAATTACAGACCGCTTTTCGGATGGTCGTGTCAAGAATTTGGCAATTTATACAACCGTTGGAACCTTCGAATACGGTGGGGATAAACTGCGGTTTTTACTACGGCGCGAGATGCCCGGTTTTCCTATCTTGCGCTCTTCATGGTTTACAATAAAAAGTGGTAATTCATCTGAGGTTGTCTTTGAGGGAAAAGGAAATGGCCACGGTGTTGGTATGTGTCAAATGGGAGCGCTTGGCCGGGCAAGTGCTGGGTATGGCTATAAAGATATTCTATCTGCCTATTACCCGGGAACCAAGATAGTGGTTTTGCGGAATTAGCAGAATTAATTCGCCAAAGCGCTCATGTTCGGTGTTGTGCTGCCAGCATGAGCGCTATTTATGCTGTATGCTGTAATAAATCCCTTTTTCTCTGGATTAATGCACATGCGGCCTTTTTAGACGACAGAATAGGGGCTACAATAACTATTTTTGGAGATACCACGGTAGCTGCTGCACTCTATGCCTTTTTTATCGGCAAAAAGCCTGGTGTTTTGTGGGCAGCAATACTTTCGGGAATTATAGGTGCACTGTTTACACATACGCTTAAACCCTTATTAGATTTACCTCGTCCTGCTGGCTTTTTTCTTCCAGATTCATTTCATATCATTGGTCAAGTATTGCGGAAGCATGCCTTTCCTTCGGGTCATGCGCTTACGGTTTGGGCGCTTGCTGGAGTGATAGTATTGGTATATCGTTTGTGGTGGGGTAGTATTCTGCTTTTTGTTCTTGCAAGCCTTGTAGCACTCTCACGTATTGCCATTTGGGCACAGCGTATTATCTACCTTTTTCCAATTGGCGCATCATTAAGCCTCTTTTTTTATAAGACAGGGTACCCAAGTGTAAAAGGGGTTCAGTACATAATTGCAGGAGGTTCCTTTTGCATTGGTATTGTCCTGTACAGAAAGTTGTGGGGTAAACAATTCATTTTCGGCTAAGGTTTAAGTAGGTTGTAGTTAAAGACATTAACTCTAAGGAGCACATATGGAATATCGCAGACTCGGCAATTCTGGTCTTAAAGTAAGCGCGTTGTCACTCGGCTCGTGGGTAACTTTTGGTCGTCAAGTTTTCTTTGACGACGCCGTTGCTCTGATGAGCATGGCATATGATGCAGGTGTTAATTTTTTTGACAATGCAGAAGGCTATGAGGCAGGGCTTTCGGAGACGATTATGGGAGAGGCTTTAGCACGGCTAGGATGGCGGCGCGATTCTTATTGTGTATCAAGCAAAGTTTTTTCCGGATGCGTGCCACATCCAACAGTCTTGCAGCGAGGACTGTCTCGCAAGCACATAATGGACGCTTGTCATCAGGCACTCAAGCGGCTGCAGGTTGAGTATCTAGACTTGTACTTTTGTCATCGTCCCGATAAAGATGTTCCCATGGAAGAAATTGTTACCACCATGCATACGCTTGTCATGCAAGGAAAAATTTTATATTGGGGAACATCGGAATGGCCTGCAGTGGATATCATGCAAGCATATGGGATTGCAAAAGCACTGCATATAACCCCTCCCACAATGGAGCAGTCGGAATATAACATGTTTGCACGCACGCGCATCGAGAAAGAATATGCGCGTTTGTATAGTGATGCAGGCATTGGAACTACGGTGTTTTGTCCTCTTAATTCAGGTGTTTTAACAGGAAAATATAACGAAGGTATCCCTGCTGATTCACGCATTGGTATGGCTGGTTTTGAGTGGCTTAAAGATATGCTTGTAAGCGATGAAGGAAAATCGCGGATTGAAAAAGTGAAAAAGCTATCCGTTATTGCACATGATCTTGGAATATCCATGACGAGTCTTGCGCTAGCATGGCTGCTTAAAAATCCGCATGTGAGTACTATTATTTTAGGTGCATCTAAAATGGTACAACTCGAAGAAAATTTAAAATCGGTTGCCGCTGTCCCGCTTTTAAACGAAAGCATCATGAAAGATATCGAAACGATATTGCAGAATCTTTAATTTGATGGAGGGGGAAAAAACCTATCTAATCGCGCGAAGATAGATTTGTCCCCTTCCAAAACAATTTTCTTTTGAACGAGAGCATCTCGTACATTAATTTGGCGCGTAAAAACTCCTGCCCATGTGGTACTTTCTGCCACAACAAGAAGGTCGGGATTGGCTTTTTTCTCCTCTGTTCTAATACAGGTTCCCTTGTTAATAACAATGCACACATGATAGTTGATATTAGGGAAATCAAACTGAAGTGTTGCCTTCATTTTCTGAGTAGCCAAAGGATCTATTGATCGTGCCATTTCGCGCATGAGGATGCGAACATCCGTTGTTACTCGTTCACGTACTGCCTGCGGATTTCTCCGGTCTTCCCCCATTGCGTTTACATGTTCCCAATAAATATCCGAATACGCTCTAAAATCATCGATATCCGATGCAAGCGGAATAGCCGCTTGTTCAAGTGTTTCGGCACTCATGAGTCCCTGTGAAGCCAGTTCAAAGCCCGCGCGAATCGTTGCAGTTTCTAATAACTTAATAGATTTTGGCTTTGCAAGCTCAAATTGTAAGAGAAAAGATTCATCTCTTTTGAGTAAACCGACAAATTCCATGCTCATTGCATCTGCAAAGAGTTCTAGAGTATTACGCAGACCTTCAAAGTTTCCAAGACCTTTAAGCGCGCCCACAGAAATTGCAGCAAGCTTTTTAGGCCAGTAGTGTGGAAATCGTAAATTGTTGCAAACAAGGTTTTTTGGCGTTTGCTTAAAACCAGGTTGCGTGAGGGGAAGTGTTCTATCGAGAAACGTTTTCATGATACCACTCACCGAATAAGCATATAATGGTGTTGACAAGAGAACGCATTCTGCATTTTTAAATTCCTCAAGAAGTGTCGCCATCGAATCTTTATGAATGCAACGTCCGGGTGTTTCTATCCAACAGGTGTAGCATCCATTGCACGGACGAACATTAAGGTCGGCTAAACGATACTCGATAATTTCGGCATGCGCATCGCGACAACCTTTAAGAAACAAATCGGTTATGTGATCGGTAAATCCTTCTTTACGGGGATTTCCTCGGATCAAAAGAATTTTCATGATAATCCTTCCATCATGGAAAGGGTGAGCGATCCTGATGCGATAAGCTTTTTGCCGCAAAGTGCTTCGACTGAGTATCCAAAAAGACGGTCAAAAGATTTTGTAAGAATGGCCGACAATCGTAATGTTTCTTGTGGAAGTGCCGGAGCATGAAATTTCATGGATGCCGCTGCTAAAAAAAAGATTGTTGGTTTTTCTGAGGTGGTTTCGCCTTGCAAGACTTTAGAAAACCCCCAGAGGAGTCCACTGGTTTGTGCTAATGCATCGGTAATTAAAACGCCTGGCATGATTGGTTTTTCGGGAAAGTGTCCTGCAAACCATACTGCATTTGGATTGAGGTAAAAAGTTGTTACTATCGATCGATCTTGTGTAATGGAAATAACCTCGTCGACAAAAAGAAAGGGGGGGCGGTGTGGCAAGATGGCCATTATTTCTTCTTTGGAGAATTTTTGTTGTGTCATAGCTACTCCTTGCGGGCAGAATTATCGAGTGTTTGTAAACAAGATGCGATTTGTTTGCGAATGCGATCGGCAAATGCGCCAGGACTTTCGGTTGCGTTTGAAAAGCATGGCGGATAAAAAAGAATGTTGCAGTTGATAGTTTTTTTTGGGAAAATACTGTTCATCGATTTTGTCATAAAGGGAATATCGGTATGGATGACAACAGGAATAACGGGAAGGTTCATTTCTTTAGCGATTCTAAAGGCAAAATCTTTGAAGGTAAGCATTTTTATGGTGCTACTTCGTGCCCCTTCGGGGAAAATGAGAAGGTTATGTCCATTTTCTAGTGCTTTTTTGCAGGCATTGTGCGCACGGGAAAGATTAGCCACACTATGAGGAGAAACCCCAATAAAATTCAGGTGCTTTACGAAATAAGAATAGAGGGGAAGGTTAGCATATTTTTGCTTAATGATGACAGCGCACTCTGGAATTATACCTAAAAGTAGTGGCCCGTCGAGCTTTCCGCGATGGTTTGCAACATAAATTGCAGGTTTGGTAACACGTGTTTGATTGTCTCGGCAGATATTGACAATGCGATAGAATTTTAAATAAGGAAGATATGCTTGTGTCAAAAAGTGGCAGTACCAGGTAAAGAAAGCTGAAATAGATTGCGGCTTAACAATGCCTGTTACAAGAAGTATAGAGATGATTGGACCGCCAAGGAGTACACATAAAAACGTGCTCATATAATAACCGAAATAGCCAATAAGCAGATAGAAAAAGTGCATTTTTGAATGTACTGAAGCTCCTTGTGCACTCTTTACCATAGTGTTAAGTAAGTATGCAGTCTTGAGGTGTGGGTGGTTCGAGCCGCTTTTCGGTGCCGAAGGCCCATTCTTTACTGAGCCCACGTACAACGGTTTTGTAGGCGTCCCCCTCTATTATAATTGAATCCTGTGGATATTTGTTGACTAAAATAGAATAAAGGCACACTGCTTTTTCGAGGCCGTCGCCTCTGCCAAAATTCCAGATTTCATCGGGTTGTGCAACGCGGGTTCCATCGTAGATAGATCCGTTTTCAAGCGCATTCAATCTGTTTGCAATGGTATTTGGGTCAGCATGCTCTGTTGCAGAAACGCACACAGGATTGCGTTCGACGGCTGCTTTCATAAAAGGTTTCCAGGGTGCAATACGCATGTCCCGGTAAGCCATGAATGCTAAATCAGCAATGGGGTGGCTTGTTCGAATCTCTTTAAGTTTTTCTATGACTTCGAGATTGTTTTTGCATGAATCGATCTCGATTGGTTGACTAGGAACGAATGATCGCGTTGAAGATTCTGGAAGTCGTGGAGTAATGCGGCAAAATTCAACAAGCTGTGTTATCACATTGTCGACATTGAAGCACTTGTGGCACAGTTGGCGTTTTAGATCATCGAGATCTGCATTGGTATCGATAGAAACGGGTCGCTTTTTAAAGTAGGTTTCTAGTTCGTCAATGAGCATCCGATTTTCTATAGGCGTAGGATAAAATTCATCTTCATCAATTTCATGCAGCAAAGTTGCACGGGAATCGTCGCTTACGCGAGAACGACTGCTATGTTCGTAGGTATAAACCTTTTCTGCTTCGATATAGCGGGGCTTACCACAACACGAATGCGTAAATTGAAAACATTTTTGAAGCGAAGAATGCTCGCGTAAAAAATTTGCGAGAATTTCAAACGTAATATCTGTTTTAAGAAACGTTCCAAGTTTTTCTTCAAATCGTTTGTAATCATCGGGATTCATGGTTGCTTCTGGATAGAGCGTATGAACATAGCCTGTGCTATTAACTACCATGGTAGCGCGCTCGTGTCGCAGGGCACGTTGAGCTTTAACCGATAGCTCGGTGCCATTAAACCACATGTTTTTGGTAACAATACGCCGATTATTGGTAAGGATTCCATCTTTACAATCGATAAAATTTTGCGAATGAAGGGGTGTAGCCACCATGAATATGTTTCGAAGCGAAACCCCTGCAACTGCAAACAGCGCCGAAGCATACAATGCAGCTAATGATACACATTCGCCAGCACCTGTGAGATATTTTGGTTTGTGTTTGAATGCTACCATTGCTTCTGCGGTTTCTGTTTTCCAGTAAGGAATAATATCGGTTGTGTATTTATCGAGGCCGAAATGTCGGCGGATATCGATATCGAAATAATACTTGTCACCTTCGTAGCCAAAAAGGGCGTTGCTTTGTGAGAGTGTTTTTTCGTCTATGAAGCTTGTAAATCGGGCAAGCTCTTTTTGTTTTGTAGTAAGTCCCCAGGTGTCTAGGTCAAGATTAAAAGTGAAATGATCGAGTATGTATTGTTTAAGTCTGAGGATACGACGATATTCGTTAAGTTTGTCGAGTTTGTCAAACCATGAATCTTGTTTCCATTGCCACAAAAGGGGAGACATTATATTGGCAAGGGTAAGCGCGTACATGATTTCGGGGAAAATGAAAATTTCCATATCAGACAAGGTTATTGCCGATGAATATTTTTCGAGCGATTCTTTTGAATTCGGATTATACATGAGTTATTCTCCACGAGGAATGAGATTGAACCAGTTCGGTTGCAGGAGCCTTAAAAATAGCGTATTTTGTTAAACCATTTATTGAGCTACAGTACACCACTTTGAAAGCGGTGTCGATTATATCTATAGGCCTGTCTACGAATGTGGAAGGCCTTGTTAAAAAAATACATTCCGGAAAATATCCAAGAATCGATAGAGATCTATGAAAACTTTGGGAATTTGTTTTGGAGCATCAACGATTTCAATCGTGGAGCTTGAGTATGCTCATGAAATAAAAACAATTATAAAAACTACGCGGATTGTTCATGAAGGCAATCCATTGCAGGGTCTTTCGGATTGGTTTAAAACCATTAATCCGGAGGAATTTAACCATGTTGCAGTAACAGGCCGTTCCATGAGAGATCATGTTGAGGCCGCAAGCATCTCCGAACCCGAAGCTATTGAAGAAGCTCTGGAGTATGCCTATGGTGAGGGGCCATTTCCAACCGTTGTAGTAAGCCTTGGCGGAGAAACCCAGATCGCCTACCAAATATCCAAAACAGGCACCATTGATGCCGTTTATTCTGGAAATAAATGTGCGAGTGGAACAGGTGAATTTTTTTTGCAACAAATTCGTCGTATGGGTTTGTCTCTTGACGATGCGGTAGAGATGGCGCGTAAAGGCGAGGCTCATAAAATAGCTGGACGATGCAGCGTGTTTTGCAAAAGCGATTGTACCCATGCACTTAATAAAGGTGAGAGCAAAGAAAATGTGGTGGCTGGTCTGTGTGCCATGATGGCTGATAAAATTGTTGAATTGATCAAAGATCTTCCTATCGTCGGTATTGGGCTGATTGGTGGAGGGTCACAAAATGACGCCATGATTCGCTACCTGCGAAATACTTATTCGGATGTAAATGTCGCTCGCCAGGCGATAGTTTTTGAGGCTCTGGGAGCTGCTCTTTGGGCTGGCAAAAAAGGCAGCGGACCCTTGCCCAAGCCGCTCGCATCATTTTTTCGTCCTGTCAAATCGAGTTTTGGAACGCATGCTCCTCTTAAAAATGCATTGTCTTTGGTCCGGTTCTCTGAGTCGCACGTATCTATGCCAATGCCAGGCGACGAGTGCGTGATTGGGCTTGATGTTGGCTCGACGACTACAAAAGCTGTTCTGATGCGGCGCGCTGATTCTTCTATCCTCGCTTCAACCTATTTACGGACGTCGGGAAATCCGGTTGCTGCCGCGATATCGTGCTATTCTGCTTTACAGAGTCAGGTACATTCTACCCCACTACGGTGCGTTGGCCTTGGCGTTACCGGTTCTGGTCGACATATTGCGGCACTGCATGCGTCAACAGACACAATCATCAACGAAATAGTTGCACATGCTACGGCAGCTGCGTTTTACGATCCGCAGGTAGATACGATCTTTGAAATTGGTGGACAAGATGCAAAATATACCTTTTTGAGCAATGGAATTCCATCAGACTATGCTATGAATGAAGCGTGCAGCGCGGGGACAGGTTCTTTTTTAGAGGAAGCTGCTTTCGAATCGCTTTCGGTTACTACAGGGGAAATTGGAGATCTTGCTATGGAGGGAATGCGCCCCCTCAATTTTACCGATCAATGCTCGGCATTTATTTCCAGTGATATTAAGCGGGCTATTCAGGAAAAAATAGATCGAAACGATATTTTAGCGGGATTAGTATACTCTATTTGTCTTAACTATCAGAATAGGGTTAAAGGGTCGCGGCCCGTGGGGAAAAAAATATTCATGCAGGGAGGGGTCTGCTATAATAAGGCTGTTCCGGTTGCTATGGCATCGCTTTTGCAATGTGAAATTATCGTCCCCCCCGATCCTGGTCTTTCGGGCGCAGTTGGTGTTGCTTTGCAAACTTCCCGCAGACTTACACGAGGTTCTATTGAGCCCAAAGAATTCAAACTCGAAGATCTCATTTCGAGAACCGTTGCCCATGAAGGATCATTTGTTTGTCAGGGGACCAAAGGGGGGTGCGATCGCAAATGCGCCATTCAAAAATATCGTATTGCTGGCGAGTTGGTTCCTTTTGGAGGAGCGTGCAACAAATATTATAATCAACGTCACAATATTTCCGTAGATACCGATGTGAGAGATCTTGTTGCTGTTCGTCAACACCTGGTTTTTGAACAATTCGGAATAACGGGACATGCTGCCGATGCTTCTGTTCAGCGTCAAGAAACGGTAGGGATTTCACGGTCATTTCTTGCGCATTCACTATTCCCTTTGTATTCGCATTTCTTTGCATACATGGGTTTTAATGTTGTAGTGTCGGATAAGATCGACCCGCAAGGGCTGGCGCGAACACTTGCATCGTATTGCCTACCGGTTGAAATTGCGCATGGTAGTTTTCTCAATGTGCTAAAGCAGAAGCCCGACTATATTTTTTTGCCTCAGGTTATGCAGCTGCCTGTACCCAATGTTCCAACGTATAGTCGACTATGTGTTTTTGTTCAGGGGGAGCCCTATTACCTAGAAACAACATTTAGGGATGATATCGCAAAGGCTGGGGTAAAGATTCTCCGTCCGGTTTTGCGCATGGAAACAGGTTTTATGCAAGCATGCGAAACGCTCGTGGCGATGGCGATGACTATGGGCGTTGACAAAAAAAATGCGACTCGGGCCTTTGAACATGCAGTTTCCATGCAGCACGCATGCGATAATGAAATGCGTGTTTACGGCAAGCAAGCACTCGAATATTTAGCAGTGCATCCGAGCGAAGTTGGTATTGTCCTTTTTGGGAGGCCGTATAATGCCTTTACATCCGATGCCCACATGGGCATTCCCAAAAAAATAGCCTCGCGCGGGTATTATGTGATACCACTAGACATGTTGCCAGCAGATAGGTATTCGGTAGATGAAAAAATGTTTTGGGCGATGGGGCAAAAAATTATGAAGTCGGCGCAATTTGTTAAAGATACGCCGAATCTTTTTGGCGTTTTTGTAACTAATTTCAGCTGTGGACCAGATTCGTTTCTTCTTGGATTTTTTCGCACCTGCATGGGCGATAAGCCCTCTCTCACCCTAGAGCTAGACCATCATACCGCAGACGCCGGTATCGATACGCGTATTGAGGCAGCAATCGATATTTTCAGGCATTGCGTCGAGAAAAAGAATCCTGATCTGGCGCTACCACAGGTGTATGTTCCGGCTAGGGTTGCCTTTACCAATGAAATCATGGTAACAGATTCGTACGGTAATCGAATGCCCATCGATGACCCTCGGGTTGAAGTTCTTCTTCCGTCAATGGGAACCTATGCAACCGAAATTGCTGCAGCCGTTCTGCGTTCACGGTCTATTCGCGCGCGTGCGTTACCTGTTATCGATGATGACGTATTTCTGGTTGGGCGAAAGAACACTTCTACCAAAGAGTGCTTGCCGTATATCATAACAACAGGGTCTTTTCTTTCTTATTTACATAATACAAAAAGAGATCCACACACGGTAACACTTTTGCTCATGGCGACAGGAGGCGGACCGTGCCGTTTGGGGCAATATTGCAGGGCTTTAGAGCAAAAAATTCATGCCGACCGATTGGTTAATGTTGCTGTTTTAACAATAACAGATGAGAATGGGTATGCTGGCCTTGGAGCGCGAACGCTTTTGCGTGCCTGGCAATCGCTTGTGGTGGCAGATGTTTTTAGCGATCTCAAAAGCATGCTGCAGGCCACCGCGCGCGATCCTGCAAAGGCACAGGAACTATTGCGGGAGTGCTGGACGCGTGTTGTGCGTTATTTCGATGGATCGTTATCTATTCGGCTTTCAACGCTGCTTGGGACAATTGCAGAGCAGGTGGATGCGATCGAGCTCGATAGGAATCCTCGCGAGGTACCGGTCATTTCATTGGTTGGAGAAATCTTTGTACGGCGCGATGAGTTTTCTCGCAAAAACCTTATTGATTATTTGGAATCAAAAGGATTTATGGTACGTATTGCACCAATTTCAGAATACCCTTTGTATGGCAATTATGTTATTAACCAGGGGCTTGGCGAACGTAAGTTTACCATACAAGAAAAGGTTAAAATGCACCTCACTGCTCGAATTCAAGAGTGGTGGGAATGGAGAATAAAATCAATTTTTGGCGCAACGCGCTTATACCATCCGGAAATGATAGATATCGCCAAAACTATCAAAGGCGTAAAGCATATTATAGACGAAAATTTTAGGGGGGAATGTATCCTTACGGTGGGTCTTGCTATGCGAGAAATTGCCGAATCTGCCTGCGGAATTATTTCAATTGGGCCCTTTGGCTGTATGCCTTCCCGAATGGCAGAAGCAATACTTAAAAAAGAAATGAATCCTTCGGGAAAAAAAAGAATGGCAACTGCAGGGCCAGAACATTCCGCTCTTGATGATGTTGAGTCATTTCCCTTTTTGGCAATTGAGGCCGATGGCACGGCGTTTCCTCAATTAACGATTGCAAATCTGGAATCGTTTGTTTTAAAGAGCAGGGCAATGCATGCTCGCATGCAAGCAGTGCGCACAACCCATGAACGTCACCGTCGAAAACGACATGAACACAAATCTTAAAGGTTCTTTGCTATGAGAATCGCGTGCGGGCTAACTCTATGAAAACTGCTGATTTTGATTTTGAATTACCCTTGGAACTTATTGCGCAACATCCCCCAAAAGAACGGGATGCGAGCAGGCTTCTGGTTTTGAGAAGAGAAAGCGATTCGCTAGAACATTCACAATTTTCCAAGGTTGTCGATTTTTTTAAACCTGGAGATCGGCTTGTTCTTAATAATGTTAAGGTGATTCCTGCGAGGCTGCATTGTGTAAAAACCAGTGGTGCTCAGATTGAGCTCTTATGCAGTAATCAGTTACCCGATGGTTCCTGGGAGGCTCTGGCACGTGGACGCCGACGCCTTGCACAAGGTTTGCGGCTTCAGATTAGAAACGATTCTCACCGTGGCATAAGGGTTCTCAAACTTCTTAATAATGGCGGAATCCAGATTTGTGCTGAGGATGAGCATGGTAATGTTATTAACCTTAGTCAAGTTCTCGAGCAGTTTGGAGAAATTCCTTTGCCGCCCTATATCAATAGGCTCGTAGAGCCATCCGATACCGATCGGTATCAAACGGTATATGCTTCTGAGGGTGCTGCCGTGGCTGCGCCTACCGCGGGCCTTCATTTCACTCCAGAGCTCTTGCAACGGTTAAAGGAAGCAGGGGTGGGTATAACCTATGTAACGCTTAATGTTGGAATTGGAACGTTCCGCCCTGTATCTGTTGATGATCCAGCAACGCATCCAATACATTCAGAATCATTTTCGTTAACGCCTCAGAGCGCGCTTGAAATCAACCAAACGCGGCAGAATGGTGGGCGGATTTTTGCCGTGGGTACAACGGTGGTTCGTGTTCTTGAGCATTGTGCTCTAGGAAATCGACACGTGCTGGCAACGTCTGGTGCTACCAACATATTAATTCTGCCAGGATACCAATTTAAGATCGTTGATGGGCTTATAACCAATTTTCATCTACCCAAATCTTCTTTAATTATGCTGGTTTCAGCATTGGCTGGCAGAGAATTTGTCCTTTCTGCGTATCGTGAAGCAGTGGAGATGAAGTATCGATTTTTTAGCTATGGCGATGCAATGCTTCTGCTCTGATTGACACCGGATGCGATCTAACATATATTTTTAGTTCAGCATGTGGCAGGTATAAGCCCGTATGGTGTCATACGGGCTTATTTATTTATAGTTTCTCGAAGCTTTTTGCTTCAGTTTCATGTATCACAAAGGAGTTTGGCAATGTTTTTAGAAGGAATTGTTCGGAAACCGGTTTCTGCGGTTCAATGGCAGGATTATCGTGCATCTAATACCGGTCTCATTACTGTATATGTTACGGATTCTGTATCAGAAATGCCTATACGCGAAGTACCCGAAGAATTCCCAACCGATGTTGTTCCCGACCCAAACTACGAAACGGGAACAGTTGGATTTTATGGTTGTTCACGAACAAAAATTAGAAGTACGTTACATAAGAGCCGTATTCGGTATATGTTTTTTATGGCAAAATATATGGGCACCCGTGATGAATTCGCAGATAATTTTTATGTCAATGGGTTTTATCGGATTTCAAAATGGACCGAAGCCGTTAAACTCCATATGAGATATTTATCTGAACCTTCGTGCGCAAATTTAGATACGTGCACTGCGTTTCTCGCAGATGAGGTTCATTTTGTTTCGCTCGAGGATTCAATTGCTGTTACCAAAGAGGTCCTTTCGAAGTGGGGATTTTCTGGCGCGCTAACTCGACAGTCTCGCATTATTCTCGATGAAGAAAAAACCACAGAGCTACTTGCTCTCTTACGCGGTAAAGAGAATATAACTAAAGCCTACATCGAAGAAACACGGCGTCTTGAGCCTACCGATCCCGAAGCGGAAGTTGATGAAGAGGAAGAAGAGTAAGCACAATACTATAAGGAATAAAGTTTAGAACAAGGCTGCCCAAGAAATTGGGTGGCTTTTTTTTTGCGGAGGTTAAACGTCGGCAAAGAATGGTAAATGGGGGAGAAGGTCGCCAAGAACACGTTTGTTAAGATTGTGAAGCCATTCGTTGAGTTCTGTTGTAGTAGAAATAGCTTCTATATGAGAAACACTTTCGGCAGCATCTGCAAAGCTTGTTTTGGAGATGAGTTCTTTGAGTACGGGAATGCATCGTGGAACTACTGAAAATCGCTTAAGTCCCATACCAATCAGCATAATGGTATGGAATGGATTGCCTGCCATTTCACCGCATATTGAAAGTGGCTTGCCATGATCGTTACTGATTTTTATCGCATTTTTAATAATTTTTAAAAAAGCTGGTTCAATAGGATTATAGAGATAGTTGACTTTTGCATTATTACGATCCGCTGCACTTAAATACTGGATAAGGTCATTAGTACCAATTGATGCGAAGTCGATATCCTTCATAAAGGTATTCATTTCCAAAACAGCAAGCGGAACTTCAAAAAGCACGCCGCATTTAGGCATGGGAACACCTTCTTCTTTGGCTACTTTGGCAATAAATTCACGTGCTTCCTGCCATTCGGTAACAGTTGTTACCATAGGGATCATAATCGAAAACGGGCCATTGCCCCCGGCACGCAAAATTGAGGTGAGTTGGGCTTCAAAAATATCTTTACGTTCAAGAAAAATGCGGATTGCGCGCCATCCCATAAAGGGGTTGTATTCTGCTGGCATTTCAAAAAAATCGGGAACCTTATCGCCACCAATATCCATAAGGCGGATTACGGTTGGTTTTTTGCCCATGGTTTGAAGAATTTGCGAATAATATGCAGTCTGGATATCACTGGGTGGAAAACTTTTTCTGTTGGTAAGTAGGTATTCGCTTCTGACAAGTCCTATGCCATCGGCTCCGTATTCGTTGGCAAGCTCTGCATCTTCGGGCAAAGAGACATTAGCCAAAACACTGATTGCAATGCCGTCGCGTGTGTAGGCTGGACGGTTCCATTTGGCTTTGAGTTCCTGGAGCTTTTCTTCGGTATGTGATGTTTTTGGGTGGCGGTTTAGTGTGGCAGCCGTTGGTCTAATGTAAACTTCACCTTTTGTTGCATCTACAAAAAGCTGGTCTCCGGGATGTATATGCTTGTTGAGATTTGGAATGCCAGAGAGTACTGGAATCGAGTAAGAACGTGCCAAGATTGCTGCATGTGAAGTTTTGCCACCGCTTGCTGTTATGACTGCAGCAATTTTAGATTTGTCGTATGAGAGAATATCGGATGGAGTAAACATTCTGGAAACAATAAGGACAACCGGTTCCAGAAATGACTTTGCCCTTCCATCGTCCTGATTGATATAGGAGACAAGTTTTTCGCAAATTTCAACCATATCGGAACTTCGTTCTTTAAAGTACGATGTCCCTGCAGAATCGAATCGCTTGATAAAATCGTTTGAAACCAAGCGAATTGACGTTTCGAGGTCGTAAAGTTTAGTAGAAATAGTTTCAACAACCTGCCCAATAAAGGCAGGGTCATCGAGGATATGTTCGTAAATATTGAGAATGGAGGCGTCTAGAGCCGTGGAACCATCGGAATTCGTGAGATAAATGCGGTAGTCCTGCCGCGCACGTTCACGAATCTCGTTAAAACGCATTACCTGATCGCCAACATCTTGACGGGAAATGGTAACACGGGAAGGTTGCTCAATTGCCCGGCCTACAAAAAAAGCTTTGCCAACGCCCTGCCCTGGGGCTACAGTTATACCAGTGAGTTTTGACGCTTTATTCATGCGCGCGTAGCAACTTTCCAGATTGTTCGGGCATATTCTAAAACAGCCGAATCCGCTGAGAATTTGCAGACACATGCCATAAGCTGAATGCTATCCTCTTGCCATGAGGCAGTATTTTGCCAAGCTTTGGAAATACCTTCTTGCACACAGATATAGTCGGAAAAATCGAGTAATGTAAAGTATTCGTCGTTGTCTCGTAGTGAAGCAAGTAAAGGAAATATAGCGTGTCCATCGGGAATCGTGCTCAAATGATTGTCTAGAAATTCGAATATTTCGGAAAGAAGCGGGTTATCCCTGATTATTTCCCATGGTTTGTAATCGTGATGAGTAGGCATTGCTTGTAAAGTATGGCCAAAAACAAAAGGAAGCGCATTTTGACAAGATTCGGTTATTTCGGTATTGATGCCGCTATGACTTGCGATAGGAATTGCGCCATTGATAATAAACTTAACAATGCTCGTTCCACAGGCCTCCATGCCAGGTGTTGCGATTTGTTCGGTTAAATCTGCGCCAGGAATAACGACCTCGGCCAAAGACATGCCATAGTCTGGGATGAAAACAATTTTTAGCTTGTTGTTAATGCTTGCATCGTTATTTATTATTGAAGCAACTACATGGATTAAATGTACTATTTGTTTAGCAAGTCGATCGGACGGGGCTGCTTTTCCGGTAAATATATGAACCCGATCGGGGCTGCTATCGTTGCCTTGTTTGATGTTGAGATAACGATATAAAATTCCCAAAACATTAAGAACTTGTCGTTTATACGGATGAATCTTTTTGGCTTGAATATCGAAGAGTGCCTCGGGATTGACATCGAGATTGCAGAGTGTCTTGATTGTTTTGCATAAATGCAATTTTGCTATTTTTTTGACGCGGGAGCACTCGTGTTGAAAGCTAGCATCGCGAGCTAGTGGTGCCAGCAAGGAAAGCTTGGAGGCATTAGTGATCCAATCGGTACCAATTGCGTTGCTAATAATAGTGCCCAGATTTGAATTTGCACCTAGGAGCCAACGCCTATGCATTATGCCATTAGTAACATTTGTAAATTTATTGGTGTTAACAAGCGCAAATTCCGGAAAGATCTTGGTGAGCAGTGCCGTGGATTGTTCTCGCGAAACACCATTGACAGAAGATGATCCTAATACGGCAAGATGTGCCATGCGTATTCGCTTGACTTCACCTTCTTCGACCAGTGAGAGGGCTGGAATACAAGCCGTTAGACGCTCGTCGTTGCGTTTGCGTATTGAATCGAGATGTCGTTGATTAATTTCGAAAATAATTTCGATATGACGTGGAAAAATTTCGGCAAGTTTATAGATTGGCCATGATTCACAATCATCTTTGCCTACAGCATGACTGGTATACGCAAAAACATTGCGGGTAACGCGCCAAGCGTCATTCCACTCCATGCCCTCTACATCAACTAAAATTCTTAGAAGTTCGGGAACTGCAATTGCACAACCGCTTCCATTAATTTGAATAACTACTTTGCTATCCAGCGTAGAAAGATCGGTGTTTTGAGCTTTGAATCGCCGTACAATGTTTTGCAATGTTGCGCTTACAAAGAAAAACTGCTGCTTGAGCCGTTGTTCTGTTCCCCGAACTACATCTTCGTCGGGAAAAAGCATTCGTGTTACGGTGCTTGATTGAGACTTTTCTTCGCATGCGCGAGTATAATCACCATGGTTTTGATAATCGGGCAGAAATTTTTCTGAGGCCCGGGCAGACCAGAGTCGTAAGGTGTTGACTGTTTCGCTGTTGAAGCCAGGGATAGGCATGTCATAGGGAATTGCAATGACATTTTCTGTGTCTTCCCACATTCGCGGTTTAGCATTATCTCTTTGGCCCGTAACTGTTCCATAAAAATTCACCGTGCAGGCATATTCCGGACGGATAATTTCCCAAGGGTGTCCTTTGTGAAGCCAATCGTAAGGTGCCTCGGACTGCGCATCTTCTTTAATTTCTTGCCGGAAAGCACCATAATCGTATCGAAGTCCATACCCTGTTGCTGCGATGCCCAGAGTTGCAAGCGAATCTTGAAAGCAGGCTGCTATGCGACCCTTTCCACCGTTGCCAAGGTCGAAGTCATCTTCTTGAGCAAAAATGTCATCGAGCGAAAACCCAAGATCGCGAGCTGTTTCTTGTACACCCTCTAAAAGACCTGCATATATAATGTTGTGTTTAAGGCTTTTTCCAAGAACGTATTCCATCGAAAGGTAGTAAACCCTCTTGATATTGGAATCGCGATATCGTTTTTGTGTTTCGATCCATTTGTCGACCATTTCACTGCGAACAGCGTATGCCAGGGCCATATATTTATCGTAATTTGTAGCAGTGTCATTATCCTTGGCAAGGAAATAACGGAGGTACCGGTGGTAGGCGAGTTTAATACTTTCCATAAGATTATTGCGACCCAGAAAAAATGGGTACTTTCGCCTTCTAACTGTTGATTGAACTCATATTAAAATAATTCTATATTCTCGGACAATGAAATAGTATTAAAAAAATCATAATCTTACGAGTAGTTTAATACGCAGTATTGCGATAATAATTGTAGTGCTATATCTTGTATTTAGAGGGTATACCTATTATTTTTACAATGTTCTTATTTATGGAGGGGTGGCCGAGTGGCCGAAGGCAACGGTTTGCTAAACCGTCGTACGGTTTACACTGTACCGGAGGTTCAAATCCTCTCCCCTCCGTTTTTTTTGCTCGACAACGCCCCCCGGGATCACTCACCGTATGTCGGCACGATTTCGCCAATATCTTATCGATGCGTATGTCGGGGTAGGTGTTAACCACTCCGGCCGCAAAAAAATTTCCCGTGACCTAGCTATCCAAATTGATGACCAAGACGACAACGATATCCTTGCGTCTTTTTGCACCATTTTCGTAACGGTGGGCACTAAGAACGGGTTTGAGATTGAACTTTTAGGTCCAATGCCAATCACACTTGAAATTGCCGATTTAGCAGAAATCTATGGGGGTTCTGCGGATGCAAAAAAAGGGCGGTTGAGTATGAAGCTCACATTGCTTCAGATCGAAGCAGTATCGGATCTTACGGTAAAAATCAGGAAAACTGCTCAATTAGGTCCGAGTGTTGGAAATCCTCATTGGGATAGAACCTCTGCCCGTACAATTTCTTCTTTACGTCGTTTTGTTAGAGTTGTTCACGAGTATATCCGCAGTCGATCTAAATCTATGGGGTAGCTCTCGCCGCTGCCCGGCCACTTTAGTGGATACTATCCTGAACATGTGCGGCAATGCGCAGCTTGTTTGCCTCAAGATTTGAAAATTGCTTGTCGCATATGTCGCTTAGTCGGGCAAGAACTTTGCGATTGACATTTTCTTGATTTTCTATAAATTCACCACTACTTTAAACAAGTTGTTCTCTCTGTCATCAAAGAAATCAATACTTGGATATGCCTTAAGTGCTCTTCTGATACCGTTACCGAGGCCACGATAAGGCAATAGCTTTGTTGCAAACGAAGCAAGAATAGGATTGCGGATATTTGAATTTCCTGATTTAATATTTTGAACCGTCAAATTGTTTGGTAAATGCCCAGGGCTTATTATTTCGACCCTGTTTTCAAATAAGAATACGCGTATCGGAGCAGAAATAAAATAATCTCTATGAATTAAAGCATTAGCAATAAGCTCTTCAAATACAATTATAGGAACAACCATTTCGCCGGTAGAGTTAATGGTTTTATTTGTTTGGCTATGGCGATTGTTAACTCTAATAAACGAAAGTACCTGCTGAAAAACATCGGAAACCTTACCAGTAATATCTCTGTTGTCCAAATATTTTTCTTCGTCAATATCCATACCGGGATATGCTACCGCTTTTACAATGAAAGTCGGCAAACGAAAATGTGCTTGTTTTGCAAATAATAATGCACCTGCGATGTTTAAATTTGAAGCCTTTGCAAGGTTCATGTTTTCCAGAATAATTTGCAAGGGATTTTCTTGTGTGTCTAATGTTTCACCGTATTCTTTTTGAAAGAATGCTTCAAAATAGGGCAAGTCAATGTCTGCAATAGTTAAGCCATTAGCGGGTATTTCATCCCCGTGTACTAACCCCGCTGCCTGAAACATTCCTTGAACTTCTTCTCGGCTTGTAACTCTTCTTTTATCGCTTCCATTTTTGACCCAGATTGCACCTTTATTATCCATGTACGGTTTACTGATGCCATCCGGTATTGTTAGAACAATTACTAAACCATCAGGATGTGAAATGTTTTCTGAAATTGGGTTTACTGGTGGCCTAACAGATTGTGTAGAGGCGTTCGATATGAGTTGGTTAAGCCGACCAATATCATCCTTCGATAAACCTGTAACTTTCCATGTCTTGTCTTCAACTCCTATGATAATTCTACCACCACCAGTATTACTAAATGCAACAATTTCTGCTGCAAGCGAATCAACCTTATGAAAATTTTCTTTGTATTGGTTCCCACTGTCTTCGCCATGGTTTAATAACTCTATAAGTTCTGAGGTTTCCATATTCCGTATATTTTCTTTCGTTTATTAAATGCGTCTTCTCCGCCTTCCATAATATCTACAATTTCTTTTTGTATGACTGGAGAATCAATGCTACCCGATTGAATACTAACATTGTCATCTGCATACCTGCATGAATGTATCTGTTCTGCATCCCCTAATACCGGAAAATTTGCATTATGCGTTGCAAACAAAAATTGTGTGTGTGGTTTTAATTCCCTGATTAATTTAATAACATCCTCGTAAATTGTTTGATTATCCAAATCATCCTCTGGCTGGTCAACTATTATTACATCGTTATTTTGTTGATTCAGGACAAACAAGATGAGAGCAGAAGCTCTTTGCCCAAGAGAATGATGTTGTAATTCCTTGCCTCTGTATTTGATAGAAAATTTGTTTGGCACTTGATACACCAATAATGGTTGTAAGTTCTCGATGAAATACCTTTCAAATGTTTCCGGAGATGAACCCGCTTTAGTTTTCGTGTTTTCAAAATCACGATACATTGTTGCAAAATCGGAGTACTCGTTTACGATTGACAACAGAGTTGATTCCCGAAGTGAACTGCCACGGAAAACATTCTTCATAAATGTTAAGAAGTTTGATTTATCACCCTTAAACTCAGCTTCAATTGTTAATGCTGAATGCTTATTATTAATAAGGTCTAATTGGCTAGTAATAGCCTGAAATTCCTGCTGCCATAAAGCATTTAATACTGATAAAGATTCAATTAGCTCATTCCTTACAGTGAATTTCTGTGACTTTTGCTTAATCAAAGAATCAAGCATCTGTTGTGCTGTGGTTATTTTATTCTTTAAGCTAGGATATTCTTCAAGATTGAGAGATAGTGCGCCCTTTTCTTTTAACTCCGCTTCAATTTTTCGTCTTGTCTCCGCAAACTCATCGGTAAATGCCTTTTTTGTTTGAGCGAAACCCGAATATTTAGCCTGCAATTGATTAATAATATTCTCAAGAGATTGCTTGTCTATTTTTTGTTTTTCTAAAATGGCAACAACTTTGGCGTACTCTGAAAAGAATTCCTTAAAAAAGACTGTATTCTGTGCAGAGGCATACGAAGTATGATTTTTTATCATGTCCTCATATTCGCTGGTGAAATTTACCAGTCCAATTATGAATTCTTCATATCACCGAGAATCTGAATAATTTTTCTGTCATCACTAGTAAAATCTGTCTGTTTTTTGAATTTTTCTTCAACCCCATATTCAGTAAATTTTTTAAGATTAAACTCGGCATCTTGTTTTTTTTAATTGTATTCCTCAATCTGGTCATCAATGTTAGCAAGCTTTTGAAATCTAGCAATTACATCTGATACTAATTGTTTTTTTTCTTCAATTTGCCGGCGTATGTCGTAAAGACTTTCCCCTACAAGTTTTTCTACCAAATCCTTTTCAAAACCATCGCCACTACTGGAGAGATCTTTTTGACCAAAATAAATAGGATTTTTTATGATAGTCTCCCGTATAGAGATTCCGGGCTGCAGCTTACCACCAACAAAACATTCGGGATATTCATTTAGTATCCGTTTAATCTGAAAATCGCTACCGTATTGATTGCAAGCCGTGATAACGGCTTTTCCACCGCTACCGAGGGTGTGAGCCACTAGTTCATTTTTGTATTTCTTATCGGTAACGTGCTCACCAAATGGGATATCTAATACATAACGGAATACTTCCATTATAGAAGATTTCCCACTTCCTCTTATCCCAATTAGTGTGTTCAGTTCCGGCGAAAAATTAATTATCTGACCGTTAAGCGTGCCACCTTCAAAAGAAATACTTTTAACGTAGGAATGTTTGTAACGATCGGGTTTAGATGATCTAACACGGTTGCTATTATCTGTTAATGCATATCTTACTGCTTCAAAGGTAAAATCACCGATTTTTAACCAAGTTTCCTCATCTTTACTGCCAATTTCATCAATAGATTTGCAGTCGGAGCCATCTGCTTCGGCAGGGTACCAATTGCCAAACCATGCTTGCACTTTTGTTCTGCATGGCCTGTCTATACCATCATGTGTCCTTACCTTTTGGAAGGCAAGTGCTCTGTTTCTAAGCAGCCTGTTTTTAGCCAACTCACCAATCCTACCGCCATCCAATTCGTTCCATAGGCCGCTGTTTTGTTCTACGTGGGCAAAAACCAAAAAATAATCACGATGGTATCCATCAAGTTTTTTGATAGTATCAATTAAATTTAAAGAGCTGCGACCATCTTCATTCTCGTATTGCAAAGGTGTTTTGCCTTCAAAGGCAACATTTAAAAATTGAGCGATATAGTCCTGCCCATCGGCTATCCATTGATCGGAAAAGACAACCAGGGTATGAATGCCATTTGAACCATCGTTTACCGAAAGTTCTATTCCCGGTAGCAAAAAAATCTCTTCCTTCCGAGCATTCTTTCGCACATTAATAAATTCGTCTTTGTTAAATTTGTTATGGTTACTAATAACACCAACATTGATGGATTGCTCTTTCATTTTTGCAACATATGAAGTCAAAAATGAATGTGCCTCCCCTTTGTAAATAAATTGCTTATCAGCCTGTGTATGTAGGTGAAAGTCAGCTTTTAATCACGTAGATCCATGCTTGAAGAGTTCAAAACTGTATGTGTCTACAGACATTGGAACATCTCCTTTTATTTGTTGAGATAAAAATTGTCCATAATTGTCATTTTAAAGAACCTTGGCAAATTCGTTTGCACTTAGTACTGTATTATACAATCCAATATCTTACAATGTTCTTTGTGGTCACGATCTTGTGCCTCGTGCCGGTCTGAAGCGACTTTTTCGGTGATGCAGCGAAATACTTGGCTCGGGACACCTCTTTCCCCTAAAGCAAGAGAATTCTTATTTGCTGCAGAGCCCATTTGTTTCTTACTGGGCGGCTGCGGCTTTAACCTCTTTTTCTAAAACCAAATCGGTTGGACAATTAAATTTTTGGAATACATCTCCAGCAAATGGATGATCTGAAGATGATGTTGCCATTCTGTACTCCTGCGCAATCGTATACATATTCTGCACATTGAGTTCCCATCGAGCGGTAAATGTTGAGGCATTTGTCTTTGCGATGCGAGCATTGCCTAAAAGCTTCATAAAACCCCACGCGCCATCGTAAGACATGTCTTGGGCAAAGTTGGTTCCAACAGCAATTTTAAGGTTCGCGCCAAGCGGTTGGGCATCAAGTGGCCACATAATTTGTACCGATCTTCCCCCCAGAGGTATTTCGTAGGTTTGGCCGTTGACAATGAATGTTGCACCATATTTGTTGGCCGGCTGCGCTGTTATGGTAATAGCCAACGATCGCGTTGTTCCATCTGGTTTAAAAAAGATGTCTCGGATGCGTTCGGCTGATATAAGCGCTGGGGCTAAATCGGGATTAAAAGAGAGCGTAACGCTCCCTAGCGATTTGATCATCCAGCCCGAGGAAGTTTTTACCATAAAGGGTGATAATATTCTCTCGTAAAAACCAAAAAAGGTTCCCGTTGACGGACGAAAAAATTCCATGACATCCGAAAATCCGGCATCTTCTCCACGCGTAGAGAATGGATAACGCCCAGAAAACCGGCTGGTATACACTTTAATGATCTCGTCGTGCCATTTGGTGTTGAGGGAGCGTGTGAGTACTGCAGATACCGCATCGCTTGTAAAGGTGATGGGGAGAGTTAGGCAGGGCTTAACTGCATCGCCGAGTTTTGCTGGCATTGAGGTGATTTCGTTATTTGCATATTTATACGCCGAAAGGAGCGGGTCTGCATCATTGCCATTAAAATATTGAATAGCTTGTTGGTCACCTTGCTCGTTTACAGAAGTTAGTTTGTCGGATAAAACAAGGAGTTTGTCTCGATATCCCTGAAAGCCCGACATTGCTCCACCATTAGATCGGGCAAACAGCCTTAAAGCGTCAAAAATTCCGGTGCCTTCTGTTGAACGCGTAGGAAGCGATAATCCTAATTGGCCTCCAACCGATTCTATTTTGTCTATTTTTTTCATGAACCCTTTGGTTGCTTTGTTTTTTGATGCAACGTCAAGCGCCGCCGAGCCTGTTTTTTCGAGTTCGTTAACGGATTTAAAAACGGTGTAATCTGCAACATTTTGAAGCACTATTTGTAATTCAGATCCATCTGCCGCAAGTTTTTTAAGAAGAAACGAACATCGCTGCAAATCGCCCATTTTATCGAGATATATACTCGAGAGAAAATCGAGCCAATGGGTTGAAAAATCTTCTTGGTACGCAGCGAGCATTTCATCGTAAAGTTGTTTGGGATCAAGCGAAGATTCAGGAACCTGGTCTTTGGTGATTCCTAAGACCCAGTCTATCGCATAGGGGTTTTTGCTCGCATCGGAAATTGCCTGGCTAACAAGTTGGTCCCAGCCTTGTTGTGTAAAGAGAAGGCTTACTGTTTTGTTACTTTTGAGGATTCCTTCGCCCGTGCGGCCAAGAATGTTATCGAGCGAAACTGTTTGTGGTGCTTCGGATGAAAGCCTATTGATAACTGTATTGTAAATAGTCCTGGCATCGGGAAGTCTTTGTAACCGACTACGAGCCGTTGCAACCAGTGGCTGATTTTCTTGCAAAAGGGGAAACATCTGCCGTTTAAGATAGAATAAATACATGCTGATATTATTGTTAAGTACGATTTCGACATTTTCGGGCAATTTAGATTGATTAATAGTTGCTAAAATGGATCGTGTCACCGCTTTGGTGATCATTCCCTTAAGAAATGTTGTATCGATATCTTTGGCACGACCAGAAACCATTTCAGACATTGATAAATAAGATTTTAAATTATCGTATAAAGCTTGATATTCGTCTCCGGAAATCTCGGTGTAGGCTCCGGTTGCCTGGCGGATATCATATTCAAAGCACTTTTCGGCAGCGTTGACAACAAGCATTTCAATCCGGTCGAAATAAACCTTTTTCATTTCGTTAAGAATTCGCGATCCTTGGTAAAATCCAAGATTGCTAAAAAATGGTGCGCCTTTATCTTCGTAGCGTTGCAAGAGGGCAATTGAGGTGCGGAGTATTTCGAGGGATTCGTAATGCTCAATGACATTTGTTGACCCTTGTGGTAGTGAGGCCAGATTACCAGAAAGTGATCCAATAAAATCGGATGAGCGAACCTTTGCCATACTCACAAAAAAGCCGACTATGGCAGCGACTACTACGATACTGCCGATTATTGCATAATGTCGGATGAGTTCGCTACGAGATCGGGCCTGGGTAGTCTTGACAAGTACTTTATCTCGAACCATAATTTTCGAAAAGAGCGGAAGTGTGAAAACCGATGAAACCGTAGGTCCTTTTGTTGATTGACGGGGCGTTGCATCTTTTTGAGATCGGGGCAATGATTTATTAGGATTAAGTGGATGGTTAACGATGGTTTGTCCTACTGATGGCTCGGAATGTGGGCTGCTCTCTTCTTGGGGGATATCGGTTCTGCGGCAGCTAGTAAAGTAAAAGCCTCTAAAGAGTGGTTTCCCAACATAGCTTGAGGGCTTGAAGAGTTCGGTTACAAGCAATGAGAGCTTTTCTTGCATTGCTTCAAAATGTATGACAAAACGGCAAATCATGCGTTTGCGAGAATCTGCTTTTTCGGTATGGAGGCTGTCGAGCCGAAAGTCGGTGAGCGATTTGCACAGGAGAGAATATTCTTCGGCAAAGGCAACGCGGGGCATCATTTTTTGCTTTTCGAGTGGAATTGTGGCTCCAAAAACCTGATTTTGGGCAGTGGAAAGATTTTTGCCAAAATACTCGTTAAAACCGGGAATTTCGTCGGCATGATTAAATATAAGGTATACGGGAAATTCTATTCCCCATAAGGCTATGAGTTCATCGATACGACCGCGAAATCCTTTTGCCATAGAACGAATACCGTTATCGTCGGTGGCCAGCACGGCGGTAGCGTCTACTACAAGCGCAATACCATCGATGGGCCTAATTGGTCGACTTTGCTTAAGTGCTGCGGCAAAAGCTTGCCATTCATCGTTTGAGGATTCGTCAAGGAGTTCTCCCGGGAGATCTATCCAGACAGCTTCATTGGCAAATTGCCAATAAATTTGAGAATTTCCCTCGATCTGCGCACCATCCCTCTCCGAAGGGTAGGAGAGCGGAAAGGTAAGTCCGGAGCCTTTAAGGAGTGACGATTTTCCTGCACGGGGGGATCCACATAAGAGGAAAAATGGCCTTTCGTACAGCGCATTTTTGCGCCGGATACCAGAGAACATAACGCTTTTAAGGTAGCGGCCAATCGCTTGATTACAATCGGTGATCATTCTTTGGAGTGTGGTATTGTTACCAGAAAATGCTACTGTAGCGCGGGGTTTCTTCTTTTTACCCATTGTAATTGTGAGCGTAATGAGCAACAGGTCGGTAACCATCATGATGCCAAAGACGATCCAGCCGATCCAGGGATAAAAATTGAGGACACTAAAGATGATTGGAAAAAGTATTGCAATCATAAGAAGTATCGACCAGAGGACAATCCGACCAGCAGTAAGTTTTTTCATGGGTGCTTATCTTTGGGAAAGAGATTGGATACGAGTGATAATTGAACGCACTGCAGTTTCGTTGCTTAAGAAGAATGCTCCATACAGAATTGCCAGAGAAGCAATGCAGACGGTTGCCGCAATCCAGAGCGGTAAAAGCATGACTTTCCCTTTTGGGGGTTTCCCGCCTTCTGCATGATAGGCATGAGGAGAAAGTGTTGTGGATGCATTAACCTTTAGTTTTTTAAGGCGAATGCCAAGGTCTTCGATGATGGTTGCTCGTTCTTGCATATTTCCGATTTTGTATTTGCCTTCAAATCCGAGTGAAAGACAGAGGTAATAGACAACGAGGACATCTTTCTTTTTTTCGGATTCAAGCAGGATTTTTTCGAGTCGCTTAAAAAATTCTTGTCCTGCATTGCTATGTCCAAAGAAATCGAGCTGCAAGGGGTGAGAAAGCCAGAAATCGCGGCACTCACCAGGTATCGAAAGAACTGTTTCGTCAATAAGTGCAACAAGCGCATAGGTAACATCTTCGATAGCTTCTGGATTCATGGCAAACGTTGCGCAGTTTTTCTTAAAAAGATCGAGATAATAGGCAATGAGCTTTCGAAGGGCAGCGGGATCGCCAAGGTTTTCGGCCTCTCGCATCCGGATGACAATCAGGAAAAGGTCGGTGCACAGTGAAGAGACGCTTCTGTTCCCGCCAATTGTTTTAGACAAATCAAGGTTCATGGTTTGTCCAACCATGGTATCTACAAATGATCCTGCCATACTCAGTCATATCCTCGGAAAACGGTGGTAATCGAGAGCTACGTGTAGTTACATTAAGCTTTTAGTGCTACTATTTCCAATTTGAGATCGGAATAATTGTTTGGAAAATAAATTGCTATCGATGCCGAAAGGGCAACACCCTTCCATAAATCGCTTTGCTGATCGAAACTAAAATAATGATACCCCGGTTTGGTTGACAACGCCTCAGGGGGGCGGGACGTATGCATGAGTTGAACACCAGGCATGGCCGATGCTATGAGCATGTCAAGTTTATCGGGAGAACACGATTTGACACGAGAGACAACACCCACAATAAGTTCTTTTTCTGGGGCCGTAGCGCTAATGGCAAAGTAAAAACGAGCATTGCTCGTAAAGAGTCGTGGATCGGGGCAGCGCGCGACATAGGTAGATGGGCGAACTTGCTCAAGGGGCATAATAACCGAGCCTGCAGAAATTTCTGCATTCAGTATGGTTCTAAGCAATTGCATGAATCTATCGAGCACTGCACCAAAACTAGCATGATCATAGCGAGGCAAATTACGAATAGAGATACTAGAAGAAAATGTACACAATGCGCCTAGAAATTGGGTGAGAAGAGTAAACAGTTCGAAGGGATGCGTTTCGTTGGCGAGATGATGATGGTTTATAAGTGGTGTATACGTGTTGAGTGTGTAAAGAAGTCGAAATGCAGTTTCTTCTGCTCCGCTAAATTCTGCAAATCCGCCATCCACTTGTTTTCTGGAAGCAGAAAGGTTTGTGATTTTGGCGAGAAGAATTTCGAGCATAGATCGGAGCTGTGCTCCAATAAAAGGCGATGCGCAGCAGTAAAGTAGTGGGGGAATAAACTTTTCGTCGAGAGCAATTTGTCCCGATGCGTTGCGAACGAGGCGACAAATGGGCAACGATGCGTGGTCATCGATGGTTTCGTCGCTAAAAAGGATGCGGAAGTTGTATGAACCAATTTCTACATTTTTTTTCTGAACGCCGAATACTTCATCGGTCACTGAAATTTCTTTTCCGCTAAATCGGGTATTCTGGCCTTCAGATTGCACAGAGGCAACGTCTGGTTTTCCTTCTATTACATACGGCAATGCCATAAAAACATCAAGGGATTGTCGTTCTGGGGTAAAATGATCGACAAAAGACCTTGGAATAGGCAATGGCCCTTTCAAGGGAACGTCAAAGGCAACACCATCGGGAAGAACCCCGCGTGCTCTCGTAATTGAAATAAGATTGCTTCCAATTGCATCTGGATCCACCACAATTTCGGTAAATCCCGCACAATAGGTGTTTTGTGCCTTAAACCGCATTTGAAGAGAATCGAGAAGAAATCGCTCATTTTGCTGGAAATGATGAGGTTGTAGAAACATTCCCTCTTTCCAGATTACCTTAGATGTATCGAGCACACGAATCTCCTTGTCGAAAAAATGCGTGAAACCTAGTGTAAGACAATTATTTTACTACAGTATCGGAATAAATAATATATTGTGTACAAAATAAAATGTGCTCGTGTCTGTTTTTTAAAAAAAAGGAGCAATAATGCGTTTGGTCCAGATTTCTCTACTTTTGCAGCTCATTGCTGGCATATGCGCACCATGTGTCGTGTATGCCGAAGGCACTCTCACCGTAAAGACTGTGCCCGAGGGCATAGAGGTGTGGCTTGATGATAAATATGTTGGCGAATCGCCCATTGTCGAAAAAAAATTAAAAGCTGGTCGTTACGCTCTTAAAATTATCGATCCAATGCAACATGTGAGTACTAACGAAGAGGTATTTGTTCAAGAAAATCAGCTTACGCTTGTAGAAAAAACGTTAAAGGCGAAATTTGGCTCTCTCAAAATTGCCACCGATCCAGAAGGTGCCGATGTTTTTATTTCTACGCCGCTGGGCAAAACACCTATATCTAATGACTTTATGGTGCCCGGAAAATATCGCCTCGAAATTCGCTATCCAGGCAAGCAATATGAGCCTGCAACCGAAGATATCACCGTTCCAATGGGCGATATCGTTTCGCTCAATAAGCCCCTTAAAGAGAAAGCCATTCTAACCAATAAAGCTATAGCTCGGTTATTGCTTGGTGCTGGCGCTATCGGCGGATTTGTTTTTGCTATTGTTAAGCAAAATGAGTATGCGAAATATCATGCACGTGTTGATGATCTAAAGAATTATTCCGCCACTCAACGCGAAGAGGCCGCTACAAAAGCATCAACCGAAGGCGTTTGGCGCACGCTTGGTATCGTTGGGGGCAGCTTATGCGTAATAGGTTTTGAAATAGTTGCCTTTTTTTAGTGAAGCAAATTATGATATGCAATAAAGATGAAGATGCAAAATTGCCGTTCGTTTCGACGGTGCTCAACGTTCGGGTCTCCAAATCGCGCCCTGAGGCCCCAGTCCTGAGCCTTTGACCCTGAGCTTGTCGAAGGGGTACTGTTGAAAGAGTTTTGCACATAACACTGTAATGAGTTCCATATTTTTTTCCAGGAAGATTGCACATAGGCAATGACACCAAATACTTCATTTCCGCAAGAGCCAGATAATTTTGATAAAACTATGGTAGAGGGGTCTGCTGCCTCTATCCCTATTAATCAAGTGCCCGCAGGCACAAAAATTAATGTGGGTCAAACGCGGGGCGCTCCAAAGACCTATGTTCCCAGTGGCGGAAACGGCCCGGGAGACGGTATCTTACCAACGGGCGACGATCCTGTTCCACTTGGGTCTGGCACTATTGCTGGGCGTTTGGGAACTGGGGGCATGGCAACTGTTTACAAAATCTGGAATGAAAGGCTCGAGGTTTTTCGTGCTATCAAGATTTTACTCCCCACGCATCAAGCAGATTTAAAAAGCAGGTTTGAGACCGAAGGAAAAATTACTGCTAAACTTCGGCATCCCAATGTGGTTGAGATTTTTGCAGTGGGCGAGTGGAATGGTTTGCCTTTTTTAGAAATGGAACTCATTGAAGGTCAGTCCCTTGAAGCTTTTATTACTCGTGCAGATCGGTTGCCCATCACGATGTGCACAGCCGTTGGCATCGCGGTTGCCCGGGCGCTTGTGTATGCACATAGCCAAGAAGTTCTTATTTATGGCAAAACTTACCAAGGGGTTATCCATCGCGATCTGAAGCCCGCTAATATCATGATTGATAAAAACGGCCGTGTAAAGCTTATGGATTTTGGAATTGCACGTCCCACCGAAACAAGTTTACATACCGTCGAAGGCAATATTGTGGGCACATTGCCCTATTTATCTCCCGAACAAATTGATGGTGTAGATATCGATGCGCGGGTGGATATTTACGCGCTTGGAACAATTCTTTATGAAATGGTAACGGGAACAAAAACTTTTCCGCAAAAATCAGTTACCAATCTTATGAAAAACAAGATTACGAATCAGTATCGTACCTTCGAGGACTTTGATTTTAAAGTGCCTCCAGTATTGGCAAAGATTGTTCAGAAGTGTTTGCAGGTAGAACGTGATGACCGCTATAAAAACGCAAAAGCATTGCTTGACGCATTAGAAGCGGCTCATGCAACTTTAGTAAATCAAACACCAGAAGAAACGGTAGCCGCGTACTGTCATAATCCTTTTAGCAAAACCGAATCGTTACCTTCGCGCGGGGGCAAAAGATTTTCTCCGCTTGCATTAATTCGTAAACCTGCTGTGTGGGGATCTTTGGCGGGTGCAGCTGTTTTGGGATGCGTGGCAATTATCCTCGTGGTAACCGGGCCTACAGGGGAAAATTCCCCGGCTAAAGAACCTCCCGTGAGTGCAGCGGCCCAAACTCCGGTGGCAACAGAAGCCCCCGTGGCTCCTGCTCAAGAATCGCAAGAAGGATTGCGACCTTTAGGCGCATCTTCGAGCAGTACTCAAGCCGAGGCTCCGTTGCCCTCACCTAAGCCAGAACCTGTGCAACCAGTACGTAAAACTGCAACACCAGAACCTGTGGCAAAAGCAGCTCGTACGGTACCTGCTCCTGGTGCCAGTGGTAAAAAAGAAGGCTCCCTAGCAGAGCTTATTAAAAAATATAATGGATCTGATGCCTTGGCGAGTGGAGAGTCTGCCCTCAGATCAGGTTCCTCTCAAGATGCGGTGCTTCTTCTTGAATCGGTATCTACGCCTTCAGATCGACGAACGGTGTTGTTACTCGAGGCCTACACGCAGAGCGGACGCATGTCTGATGCTCGATCAATTGTCACTGGCTCTGCGGTGAATGATGCTCAATATGTGTTTTTGTGCGGTCTTTACAATTACAAAAGTGGTAATAGAGATAAAGCGCTTGATTTCCTTCAAAGTGCATTTACAAAACCGAGCACTGTCCGCCCTCGTGGAGATGTGCTCAACGATGCGCTGTATTATACGGCGCTTATTCGAGTCGATAATTATCGGGACGAACCAACTGTTGATAATAAAGGTATTGCAATGCAAGCTTTGCGGGTTGTAAAAAATGCGTATCAAAGCAACGACTCGCATCCCCGTTACACCCGGGTGGTTAATGAATTGTCTACTTTGAAATAGCCACAGCAGCATCAAACTTCAGAATGCTCTATTTATTTTGAGAAGCTTGCATTATCGATTGAAGAAAAGTTACAATTGAGCTGAAGGTTAGGTTTTCGTACTTATCCCGTTTTTTGGAGAAAACGAATGTATATACGGTGTTGGGGAGCTCGCGGTTCATTGCCTGTTAGCGGCGCACAGTACGAAAAATACGGTGGTGATACTACGTGCATGGAAATCAGAAGCAGCAAGGGCGACATAATCGTTATTGATGCTGGCTCGGGTATTCGTGCGCTCGGGAACAAGCTTGCCAAAGAAAAAGTTAAGAAATTTGATATTCTCTTTACACATGCTCATTGGGACCATCTCCTTGGGTTTCCTTTTTTCTATCCGGTTTATCAAAAAGGTGTTGATATTACTGTTCGTGGGTGTCCGTTTACCATGGCATCGTATCGACGCATTCTAGACGGGCTTATGAGTGCTCCTTATTTCCCTGTAGGCCTCGAAGCGATTCGCGCTAAATTGCGCTTTGTTAATATCAATACTCGTGCCTTTAACATAGGATCTATTAAGGTTCGACCTGTGTATATCAGTCATCCGAATGGCGGGCTTGGTTTTCGTTTCGAAGAAAATGGCAAATCCTTTGTTTTTATTACCGATAACGAACTCGATTATGTCCATGATATGGGTTTAGAATTTAGTGAATATGTAAAGTTTTGCGAAGGCGCCGACTTGCTTATCCACGATGCAGAGTTTACCGATTCGGATTATCAGGTGTATCGCCTTTTTGGGCATTCTCAATATACCGATACTGTTAATCTTGCGATTCAGGCAAAGGTTAAAAAGCTTGGGTTATTTCACCTGAATAAAGAACGAACCGATAAAAAAGTTGATAGTATGGTAGATCGCTCAAAGAAAATTATCGCCAAGAGTGGTCAGGAAATCGAGTGTTTTGCTGTAGGCAGTTCTTTTGAAATGAAGCTTTAAGCCAGGAAAAAGAACGCCGATTGATACACGATAAGGAGTAAGCCAACACGCAGTGCAACCTTATTCGTTAATACTGCCTCTGATCTGGAAGAAATGCCTAGTAGAGCCACAAGAATTATGGGGATCAACGCTGGCAGAAGAAATCTTCCTTCTGGTTCTCCCCATGTTGCATTAAGTTTGATATAGCCGGCAATTGTTATTGCGAGAATTCCCCAGCATATCACATATGAGAGAGAATAAAGACGATCTTTGATTGTCTTCACAACTGCAAAAAGT
Organism: Chitinivibrionales bacterium; assembly: GCA_038247415.1. Taxonomy (GTDB): domain Bacteria; phylum Fibrobacterota; class Chitinivibrionia; order Chitinivibrionales; family WJKA01; genus JBBRUX01. The sequence goes on from JBBRUX010000003.1 coordinate 132,233, forward strand.
GTGATAGTTGCTATCCCAATTATTCCTACTAGTACGAGAATCTTCCAGATCACGGATGATGCAATGTGCTGCATGGGGAATATGAAAAAACGTGTTGTTGCATAAAGAAGATGTGCAAACCAGCTCAAGGAGTGGTGGATCGAGTCTGGTTCGCCAAAACCAATAGTGAGAGCAAGAATTGAATCGTAAAGCGTGTAATTGCGGAAATACCATGGAAATGCCAGTACACTTCCGACAAGTGCGATAAGCACCGCGCCAATTAGGTAACGAAAATCTTTTCTATAAAGTCCTAAAGAAGCAACTACAGCAATTGCAAGAATAAAAAATGGAAGCATTGAACTTTTAGTTAAAAGGCTGGCGCCGCACAAAAAACCACAGATAAGAGAAGTTTTAATGAGTTTAATTGTTGTCCATTGAGGTTGTTGTGCAAGTATAATAAGGATATACGTTAATAACGAAGCCAGAAACCAAGAGAGTGAATCGTTACTTACAAGTGAGCTGAAATAAGCATGTACAAGCATGAACGTAGCAAAAAGAGCCCCCGCAACACCGTATGATGTTGATCTGGTAATGCGCTTTATGGTGAGGCCAGTTAGTACAATTGTCGCGAGTCCCAAAAGGCAAGAAAACGCACGGCACCACAAAAGCCCTGCCCGTTCAGACGGGCATATCGAGGTTATCACGCTTCCAATGCAATAATAAAGTGGCGGTTGGTAGTATTCAAAATCACCCCTCAGAAAGGATCCTGTGTCTTTTACCGAATGCGTTTGTACAGGGAACGATTTGTGATCTTTTAAATAGAGGATGTAATTGAAATGAGCAGGCTCATCGTTGAGCCCTTCTAGGCGATGTGAAACTGTTTGGCCGTAGGGAAGCGCAAAGATCAACCAGATGCGAAAGGCGATGCCGATTGCAAAAAGTACGATAATAGCAAACTGATATTTTGATAGTAAAGTATTGTTGTGAATTGGTGCGTTCAAGTGCAGTTCCTTTGTTTTATTAAAGATAAAATAGCATCAATCCTACATTCGCATACGAAATCGGTTATTTTGTTAATGCAAAGCGCTCAATGCACATGAATCATTTTCCGGAAAAATATGAATATACCTCATCTTTTAAAGAGCAAAGCTGCCTTCAATTTTCTTTCGCTCACAGCTATGCGTGCTTGCACAGCGCTTTTTGCATTTATTCTTTTTGTTGCAGTTGCCCGAACATACGGACAATCTGGCTTAGGCTCATTTTCTACCGTGCTCAACCTGTTTCTCATTTTTCAGACACTGCCTTTAATTGGCATGGGGATGTTTGTAATTCGCGATCTGGCGCAAAACCCAAGTCAGGAACGTCAGTATCGAACTTCCATGACTCTTATTTCGTTAACCGTGGCGTGCTGTATTGCGTTGGGGCTTATTCTCTTTGCATATTTTTCATACGCTCCATCATTTCTTTTTCCGGTAGCCCTTGTAGGATTTTCAATTGTGCTGGGGGCACCTGCGGTTGTCGATGAGGCAATTTTGGTCGCATGTCAACGCATGGGAACCACATCAATCATCATTGCTTCAGAATCTGCGCTCCGTACTCTCGGGTGCTTGCTGGTCGTGCACAATGGGTATCATCAAGAGTGGCTGTTTCTCGTGTTTGCTGTTTCTCGTTTGGGTTCAACGGTTGCTTATCAGATAATTCTTTCAGGTCGCTTTGATAGTATAAGTTGGTCTCACATTATCAACCTTCTTAAGGCAAGTCCTGCATATCTTGGCATTGTAGTTTTTGGCGCGTGCATGCTTCGACTTGACAATACATTCTTATCGCTTCTGGGGAGTATGGAGGCTGTTGGTATCTATAGCGCTGCGTATAAGCTTTTTGAAATGTTTCTTTCTGTGGTAGTTATAGGGGTAATGGCTTTGTTTCCCATGGTTGCACAGAAATTTACAGTAGACAATGTATCGTATAAAAGATTTGTACACTCTTTCTTGCTGATCCTGATTGTAGGGATACCCATTGCACTTATTCTTGCAACCATTGCCCCGTTTCTCATGAGCACTGTTTATTCTTCTAAGTATGCTGACAGTGCTCCGGTTTTTGCAATTCTTACCATAACGCTTGTGGCTTATACTCTTGACAGGGTGTTTTCTTTGATTGTTCATTCTGCAAAAAAACCTTTTCTTGATACGATGGCATTTGCTGTGGGTGCAGGGTTGTTTGCACTGCTCTTGTGGATGATGATCCCTGCTTGGGGTGTACAAGGCGCTGCATGGGCATCTGCATTGGCGCAGCTCTGCGTCCTTGCCATACGCCATTATCAGATTAAAAAGGTTTTTGGGTGGGATGGTTTTTTTAAAAAGTCAAGTAAAATTGCCATTGCAGGGGTGTTTGCATTGTTAGTTTTTATCTGGATAGGTTTTTCTGAAAAACCACTGGTATCTTTACTTTGTGCATTGGGAACATATTGCGTTCTTTTAGCATTGCTTCGCGAGAGCCTTTTTTTAAGCGTTTTTACGAAGGCGCAACGCTCATGATATTATAGCCCCAGATTGCGCATAGCTGCGAAAACAGTATCCGGCATATTTGCGGCAATGGGGGAGCCATCTTTCCATTCTGTATACGGGAATGTCATGGGTTGGTTTGCCGAAATAACAATGGTAGATGAATTCAGGGGCGCAAAACACTGAGGATTTGATGTGCCAAAAAGGATGACCATTGCTTTTTTTAATGCCCACCCCGCGTGCATCATGAAACTGTCATGACATACTATTATTTTTGATTGATTAATAAGAATTTCAAGTTCTATAAATGTTGGGCATTGTACAGTTATGTTTGGAGCCATATCATTTTTTAGTTCATTCAGGTCTTGGATATCGCCAGGGCCACCAATACAACATATCGAGAGATTCTGGTTTTCGCCGTGAACAAGGTTAATTAATTGTTTAAAGTGAAGAAGCGGCCATTTACGTGCAGGATTTGATGCGCCACTATGAATAATAACATCAAACGCTGGCAATGAGGGTGCTGCGTTTTTAGATTGCTTAGGCCATAGCGGTTGAGATTGACTGATAGTATTTTTTGTGTTGCACAAGGAACTGGCTAAATAATAGTCTTTGTACATCTGATGCAGGATTGATGAAGGTGTTGTATAAGACTGTGAGCATGCAAAAGCAGCTCCAAATGACGAATGCGAATATCGGTACGGAATCGCTGCGAGAAGTCCTAAAATAACACCACGCGGGTCACCTTGAAAATCGATAAATATTTTGTAGCGGCGTGCGCGAAGTTTTATGGCCGTGTCAATATAAAATCGTGTTGCTTTGAGCAGAGATTGTTGGGTGAGCCACGGCGGATCAAGTGCAATGCACTCGTTGAACCATCCGGAATTGGAAACGAGCTCACAGCCACTGCGCGAGGTAACAAGATCTATTTTATACGATGGATATTTTTCTTTAATGAGTTCTATTGCAGGGGAGAGTAGTAGTAAATCTCCCAAACGATAGCCATCCTGAATGAGAATGGCTTCTTTGCAACGTTGAAAGGGTTTTAGGCTTAAAAGAGCGCCAAGAATTTTGCCGGGGATCCAGAGAACTGTACCCATCAATCTGGATAGACCAATTCTCGTTTGGCGGTATGGCGTAGAACCGTGTAAGTTAGGCATAGTAGAAAATAGAGTCTGGAATACCAGTCGTCCAATCAAGTGAGTTAAATTATATGCGCATAGCAATTGTAACCCATCAATTTCCTCCTTCTATTGGGGGAATGCAGCAATGGAATCATCAAATGGCTCGGGCATATGCTTTGGCTGGCCATAGTGTGGATGTGTACCATTTCAAGCTTGGACAAAAAGAACATTCAGATCCTCTGTATGCCTATCATGGGATCGTTGTTGACCCAGAAGTCGATGTAGAAAAATGCGGGAAGCATACGTACACGCCTTGGTTTCTTCTCCAATGTATTTATCGGGCTATCAAACTTATTCCCCGATTATATAAGGTTGATGTTGTTCAGGTTTGCTTTGGTGAGCCCGTAGTGCTGAAACTTCTTATCTTTGTGTTCTCCTTTTTTTGCCGATTCAAAATTCTCATGGTTTCCGGGTGCGTGATTTTCCGGCATCCTTATAAAAATGCCCTTACAAAAAAGGCAATGTTTGCCCTTTCGAGAATGCTTATCAGGCGAAGCCGTATGATGCTTGTGGATGGAATTGACATCAAAAAAGAAATTTTGGAGCAGGGTGTATCAAACGTTCCTATCCATGTTTGCTACGCGGGGATAGATTGCACTCTGTTTGCTCCTTCTGCAAAAGCTACTAATCTTGCTGTTTTTGCTCGGGAAAATAATCTTCCAATTCCTAGCCAGAATCCAACTATTCTCTATTGTGCGCGATTCTCTTATGAAAATGATCCACTTGCTTTTGTAAATATTGTGAGGAACATGGAACATGTTTCTCCTATCATGATAGGAGATGGCCCGCTTATGCCCGATGTACTGCAGGCTGCAAAAAATACTATTAATCCTATTTGTTTCTGGGGAAGTATGCCCTATACGCTTCTCCCACAGATTTACAGTTCAGTTGCCATCTGCTGCTATCCGTATACCCGCTTTATTGGGGGAATCAGCCAAGTTATACCTCTTTCTATGGCATGCGGTGCACTAGTCATTACAACTAATATCGGCGATAATAACTCCTTGATACAGCATGGAGTAAATGGCTTTTTGGTTAAGGAAGGGGATCTTCAAGGGATGCAAGTGCTCATTGAAAAAATTCTCTTTGGATCGCTTAAAGAACAAGCGAATACAATAAGAATCGCTGCCAGAAGGACGATTTGCGATAATTGGAGTCTCGCGGCGAGGGATGAGATGTATGGGGAGATTTTAAGGGGGATTGGTTTGAGGATCTGAAAATTGGTTAACGCGATGATAAAAAAAGCATATTTCTTTTACGAGGAACTCAACATAGCAAAGGAATTCTTAAGTGGATATTTCTCTTTTTAAAAAAAGTCTTTTAAATTATTTTGACCAAAACTGCTTTAAGTCTTGGATATTTTTAATGGCCATTTTTTATGGCACGCTTTTTATTGGTACTCATTTTTTAACGATTCCGCCGTGGGGAGATGAATTTCATTTTTTGGAAACTGTTCGTCTCTTTAAGACGTCTTTTTCGTTGAATACACTACAAACCTATAATGAGATGAACCCGCCCTTAAGTTATGGCCTTTTTGCGTTAGTAGGTGCCTGTGTTGGTGACCAACTTTGGATTTACAGATTAGTAACAGTTACTTGTGGAATAATTTTTTATTGGTTCCTTTTGAAGCTTTTTATAAAGATTTCTGGCCGTAAAGATATTTCTCTTATAGCGCTGATTTTAGTATTATTGAATCCCTATATTTGGGGGCTTAGTGTTTTTGTTTTTAATGATATCCCTGGATTGATGTTTTTGGCAATTTCTATAAATGCACTACTTGACAAAAGATTTTTTATTTTTTGTTTGGCAAGCGCAGCTGTAATGCTATGCCGCCAATATAATGCGTTTTTGCCAGCGGCGCTGACCTTGTGGGCTATCATAACTCCTAGCCCGACTTTCGCACCCGTGCGTGTAAGTTGTTGATTTTGCTCATACTATTTTTTGGGGGCACTACAAATTTCACTTTTTTGCAGGGGTGATATGTACATGCCAAGTAGGAAGTTTGTTCCAATTTACCCCAAGCACATTATAAATTGCCTTCTGCGATTCATCAGGATTCCCTGCTTTTCGTATTCGGTGAATGTCTCCGTCAACCTCTGGGATAATCATTGTTGTA
>JBBRUX010000004.1:0-125656 GCA_038247415.1 Chitinivibrionales bacterium
GGTACCTTCACAGGTGCTACCAGCAGTAGAATCATCCCATGCACTTACGCTAACGCCACCTGCAGAAACCGACGAACCTAATCGTGCGCCCATTGAGCTTGTGTAGGCGCCCATAATCTGGCTCCACAATTCGCCAATAGCATCGTTATGCTCTTCGCTATATTCTGCGCTACCATCTCCCATCATCATGAGATCTGAAAAAAGTGCAACATCTTTTTTGCGCATTATTGCACGTAAATTACCGCTGAGTCCTCCGCTTAACGGAATAGTAATACACAGCGATTCTTCTCCCATTTTTTCGTTAACTGCCGATTGATCTGCCTTAGCACACGTATCTATAGCAAACTCGATACTTTTACTCATGACAGTTAATAATACGGCTTTGGCTTGATCAAACAACACCGCAAGAGCCATGGAAAGAGCATCGAAGTTTCTTCCCGCAGCTTGCGCTGAGCCCATATCCATGGGGAGGTCTACGCCACCAGGTGAGTTCTGATTAAGAAGCTCATTTATTTGATCTTGTGTTAATAGGTCACTCATCGCTTCCTGGTACCTCCTTCTCAAGAATCTTCGTAACTTTGACCGCTTTTTTCCGGCCAATGAGTCCGGGCTTACCCGCCATTTTTGTTTTGCCGCCGACCTTGATAACAAGGTCGCTCGTGCTTGACTTATCAAGACACAATACATCCCCGCGTTGCAATTGGATGTAGTCGCGTATCGTTAATTTTGTTTGCCCAATAATGACATTTAACGGCAACGAATGTTCAAGGAGCTCGTGCTCGATAATCTGCCGTGTCTCGAGGGTGCTGGTTGACTGAGAGCTCATCCACGATTCGCCAGAGAGCTTATTGATAACGCTTTCTAATGCCATATACGGAAAACACAAACTCATAAGGCCCGAAGCATTCTGCATGCGAACCTCAAGCGAAATGAGAATTACGGTTTCACCCGGAGGCGCAATTTGAACGAATTGAGGATTTGTTTCGTAGGTTTCTACACGAGGAGAAAAAACGCCAAAATGCTCCCACACTTCTTTAAGATCATTAAGGCCACGTTCTACAATTCGTCGTATAACATTCTCTTCGATAAGCGTGAGTTCTCGATTTTGTTCGGAGGGGCGCCCTTGGCCACCAAAAAGCCTGTCGATAATAAAAAAGACCAGCGAAGGGTTAATTTCTATAATTGCATTGCCCTCGAGCGGCTCCATTTTAAAAACGTAAATACAACTTGGATTAGAAATCGACATGATAAATTCTGAATAAGTCAATTGGTCTACGCTCACAAGCTCAATTTCAACAAAGGTGCGTAAAAAGTTTGTCAGCGAAGTTGAAAATTGTCGCGCATATCCCTCATGAAGATTTTGAAGCGTGCGCATCTGATCTTTAGATACGCGATCGGGGCGGCGGAAGTCGTAGAGAGAAAGCGCTTTATCGGAATCGGCAACTGCTACAGGTTCCGGATTTGCACTTCGTTCAAAGGGCGCAGGCTCGGAATCCCCACCCGATGAAACTGCGGCAAGCAAAGCATCTACTTCATCTTGTGATAATATGTCACTCACACAAGCCGCCTCTTACTGAATGATGAACATGTCAATGTACACGTTTGTAATTTCCAAATGCATATGTTTGGGTACTACACTGTTAAGCCGATGCATAAATTCTTTGCGAATTTTATCGCGGGCATCGGGTTCAGAAAGTTCACTAAGGGTCATTTGGGAAACAACATCAATGAGAATATCTTTGGCTTTTGGCTCAAGAGGATCAAGTGGCCCTCCCCCTCCCCCATGGCCTCCACCCCCTCCAGATTTTTTTCCTGATACTTTGAATGCTGGTTTTACTGCAATTTTAAGTACCCTATCCCCATTTGTACCAGCGATATTGCACACTGCCTCAATTGGTTTTTTGGGGAATTCTTCCTCGCCGGATTCGTGACTGCCCTTTTTTTCCGATTCCTTTTTACCCTCTTTCTCTGCCCCATCGTGAGTTGCGGATTCGGATGCTTTTTCTTCTCCACCTTGTTCAATTTCTTTTCCACCCTCACCAGATTCTTCAGATTTTACTGAATCAGCTGTTGTAGCCTGATCAGGCGCTTGTTTAGGCGGTTTCATTGATGCAGCCATGATGATGACAACCAGTAAATTGACAACAACAATTCCCCCAATAATCGCGAGAAAAAGGATATTGGGAGGCAGCGGGCCACCGTTAGCTTTAGCGGCGCCAGATGGAGCTTTGTCGTCTGTTTTTTTTGCTTTGTCTTTGTCTTTTTCTTCGGCCATACTATCCTCCGCAATGTCCAGAAAGAATCTAGTCCGCCTTCAACGAATCTGTCAAGGGCGGAACCGAATTGATTATAGTTACTGTTTGATTGCACATCTGTTTGAAATGAATAACTTTTTGTACAATCTCCTCGAGAGAATTTCGCACCATAATTTTTTTCCCCGTTGTTAATAAAACTACGGTGTCGGGCGTAGATTCAAGCGATTCGATATATTCCGCATTCAAAACAAACTCTGCATTATTGAGTCGTCTCAGCGTTATCATGCCATTCCCTATCATAGGCTTAGATGGATGATTCAGATTACAATCAATTTTACCAACCTTGCCTAATTAGAGTCAACAAGATAATCGACTGATTTTAAGTCGATTACAGAAACTAAGGCCCTAGCCGCCGGGCCCAATTATTTACCTGATTAGCTGAACCAGTTCCTGAAGCATCTGGTCACTGGTTGTTATAACACGAGCATTCGCCTGATATCCACGTTGGGTGGTGATCATATTGGTAAATTCGGTTGCTAATTCTACATTTGACATTTCGAGCGCACCGGGTTTTACCTTAGTTGTTGTGCCAACTCCAGCGCGTAACAATACTGCTTCACCCGAATTATTGGATTGAGCAAACATGCTATCACCCCGCTTCATAAGACCTGCTGCATTATTAAATTCTGCAAGATAAATGCGTGCGATAGATTTGCTAATACCATTTGAATAAATTCCCTGAACTTCACCGTATTCATCGATAGAGATCTCTTCGAGTTTTCCCATTGGATAACCATCTTGATAACGAGCTGCGGTCGTTGATGGCGAACGGAACTGCGTAATTCCTTCGAAAGACCCTGGTGATCCCCCATCTAAGCGAACCGAAACTTCGTTTGACCCGTTCATAGGATCAAATCGTAGCGACGTAGAATTATCATCGAATGTAAACGATGATGGCGATCCATCTTGGCCAAAGGTTATCCGCCCTGTGCTTCCACCAAGGATCTGTTCTCCACCTTCCATAGCAATATCCCACAACCAGACTCCGGGTTGACCAGAGTGCGTAAAGGTAGTAGTCATGACATGAGCATCACCCGACTGATCGTATACCGTAATTGACGTTGAGTGCTGTGCAGTGTCACGTGCCTGCTGAATAGCAGTGCTAACCACGTTCGAATTAAATCGTGTTGGTGAAGGTGACGTTGTATTGCTATCATTTGCCGTGATTGAAATATTATTGAGCGAAAATGCCTTCTCTTGTTGTCCACGAATTGCAATTGACCCATCGGGAATTCTATCATCAGGCGTATCGGCTTGATTCATAGAAACCGAGGGATTATTGCGAACCGTACCGTCGGTAGGAGGAAGGTTAAAGGTCGACTGAATTGCATCCAGAAGATCCTGCATGGTAGTAACTGTATTTACACCAGGCAGGGTACTATACACCCGCGATTGCGTTGTTATCGGGCGACCACCCACTTCCCCATTCACACTAACCACATCACCATTTTCTAGCCCAAGCGTATTACCGCTCTGATCATATACATTTGCAAGGTTATCGGTTGCAGTTGCAGGTGAGCGTAATTCACCAGAATTAGCTCCAAGCGCATTAGTGGTAGGAATACTCGATCCCCACGAGAACGCATTACTTACATATGAATTGGATCCAGGACGATTACTTGACACCTGCAAGCCATTTACCGAAGATCCCGTTGCAGTATTGACATTAATGCTTCCGGTAACAGGATCAAAGGTAACGGTATTATTTGGATTTCCACCTACGGGATCCTGCACCACACCGCGAACTGCTGCAATGATATCATCAAGCGTTGTGGTATCGGTAACTGTCAATCGTGTGGGCGTGGCATTTTGAGCTTGCACGGTAATAACATCCCCTGCACGAATACCAAGACTATTGCCAGCCGAATCAAAGAGGGCTGTTGCGGTATCCGTAGGCGCATTGGCAACTGCGATAAACCGGTTGGTATGCGCAACAGTACCAAGACCTTCCGAATCGGAATCGAGGTTACAGCCATACCGAACTTCTGTAGTAGTTTTTGCGGGAGCTTTTTCTCCATACGGAACTCGTAGATCACCTATCCGCGTTCCCGCAGGATACGTTCCATCACTGGCTGCCATCATGCCTTGCAATACAAAACCATTGGTAGGAGAAACAAGCTTGCCATTGCTGTCCATTTGTAAAGCACCATTACGGCTATAATTATTTCCGGTGCCGTTAGAAAAGGCAAAATAAGCATTACCTTCGAGCGCAAGATCGGTAATTTTTCCGGTTGCTTGCATATTGCCCTGGGTTTGCATTGTATCGATGGAACCTACTGCAACGCCAAGTCCTATTTGCAAAGGGTTTGTTCCACCGGCATTCCCTGGAGGACGCGAAGACCCACGAAGTAATTGAGCCATGGATTCTTTAAACATGACCCGGCCAGCTTTAAAGCCCGTAGTGTTAACATTGGCAATGTTATTGCCCGCGACATCCATTCCAACCTGATGCACGCGCAATCCGCTAATGCCGTCATAGAGTGACCGTACCATGGAATCCTCCTCTGTTGCAGTTAGAGATGCTGAATCGATACTTCGAAACAGCATCTGAGTTTGCCAAGTTGTAAAACAGCGGTTCCATCCATGAACCTACACGCTATCCATAGTAAACGTTATGTAACCTTACGTCGTCGCAATCTCAACAATTTTTGATACCGGAATCAGCTGAGTACCAACACGAACCTGGGTACTCCCAGAAATCGTAGTAACCCCTTTTACAACCCCTTCGGTATACGAGTAGGCGCCAAAACTTTGGGCATTAGAATCGAGCTGGATCGAATAGCTGCCTGCGGGAGAAAAATCGACCCCATTGTGCACCCGACCATCCCACGAAAGAGACCCCCTGCCCTGATCATCTATAGCAACAGGCAATTGCGCTACAACATTTCCTTTTGAATCTATGATACTTGCGCTTGCGCGTGTCAATCCATTTAAGTCGATATCGAAATGAGCAACTTCATTTTCCTTGGCTCCATACGAGAATGTCTCATTGCGTGTGCGTACTGTTTTTCCCAATAATGCCACCGATGAAGCAGCCGAAGATGAATCGCCACCATTTGATGCTGTTCCCGCAACTCCCGCTACGTCCATAATATTAGTGGCCGGAATTTCTTTTCCCCCAACCTTAACTAAGGCAGAATCCCCGCTGAACCTAATCCCGCTTACAACATCCTGTACAAAAGCATAGAGCATTGTTGACTTAGGATCATCAGGAAATCCTATCGAATACACACCCGTTTTAGCAGATTCGCCACTATCAGTAGATCCATCCCAAACAACAACTGAATTATTTTCGGCATCTTTATTACCAGCATCCAGCGTTTTAATAACCTTACCTTCACTATCAAGAATTGAAACAGGCGCACTGCTTCGATCTCCCAAATGCACTTGAATCGTTGCATTTTTATCGACCGTTGGATAATAATTAATAGACGTCTGCTTTAAACGAACCTCTTTGCCTATGAGCCCAACGGATGTCGCATTTGTCATAGCTAGGGCACTGGATCTTTGTGCATCTACGGTACCCTTAAAAGAATCTTGTAATCCGGTTAGCGCAGTCTGAATGTTATTGCTACTTTCGATCGACTGCAATTGCGCCATTTGCGTAAGCATTGCAGCATTATCCATAGGCGAAAGCGGATCTTGATTTTGAAGCTGGGTTATTAAAAGTCTTAGGAAATCATCCTTTTTAACCCCATTGGGGCCTTTAGAAAAAAGCCCAGATTTCTGATCGCCTTCTACTACTGATGATGAAGCATCTACGCCGCCATCCTTAATAGATGCTGATACTTTGTATGCCTCTGGGGTTGACCCCATAAGATTAGTAAGAGAGCTGCTTATTAGTGATGTTGCCATACTTTTTCCTTATGTTGACTATGCAAAAAATTCTACAGAATTTGATCCATAACGTCGACCTGTTTCAACGCTCGAAATTAACGTTGATGAATCTATCAAACTCGATTCGCCGTCTTTAAGCGATTCTGCGTTGTTATGATCTCGATGCATTTGAGCCCATTCATCGGCTGCATCTTGATTGGCGCCATGCTGTCCGACACTCACATCGAGTGTTGCGGTTTGCAAATTATGCTGTGCAAGGGCGTCTTTAAGTATTTGGGCATTATTCTCTATAATTTGTTTGACCTGTTGATTCTCTACATGCATGCGTGCAGTAACAATGTCTCCATGAATTTGTATTTTTATTTGCACTTCACCCATTGCTTCGGGTTTGAGCGTTAGTCGCATTTCATGCACGCCGGTGCGCAGCGCACCCTGCATTTTATCAACGATTTGAGTAACAATCACGCCTTCGTTTGGTATAGGAATATGCATAACAGGCTTTGATACTGCAAAAGTCATTTTGGTTTCTACTTGACGCTCTACCATAGTAACCAAAACAGGATCGGTTTTAATTTCCCCTGGATTCTGAGCAGTTTTTATAGCCGTTTTAGTGTCGAGTTCTCCCGCACTCAAAATGAGTGATGTCGAATCTTTGGCTTCCCCGTTTTGTTCTTGAGTACCTTTAATTGCATGGACCATTTTGAGCAGCTTTACAGATTCGGTATCTGATAGGAGAGCTACTGCTGAGTCAAGTTTTTGGCTATCGGTAGTGGGGCTAACAATTTCTGAAGCTGCATTTTTAATGAGTGCGGCCTTTTGACGAAACACCGCAAGAAGTTCTTTAACCGTCTCTTTTGTTGCAGTCTCTTCGGCATTGGTACTTGTTTTCATAAGCACCTTAATATCAACACTGGACATTTCTTTGCTCGCCGGATTTTGCGCAAAGGGAAGGTTTGTTGCAAGCACAGAAGCATCTGCTTCTTCTGAGGTAAGATTCTTGGAGATCCCCACCATTTGTAATGCAACTTCAATTTTAAAAGTTGCCACTCTCACGGTTTGTTGAGCAGCAATAATTTGTGTTCCTTGTAAAGACGCATCTTTAAGGTCTACCGGGGTATTTGTTTGTGCTGCCTGCGCTAACGCATGCATAATATTTTTAAGCGTAGTCAGTATTTCTGAAAATTGCTTGACTACATCTGCATTTTCTGGGTCAAGCTGCATTCCCTCTATTCCTGCTGGTAATTGCATGCCAAGCGTTTGAGAAATGGCTGTAAGGGCATCCTGAATCATTAGAGTTGCTTCATCAGAATGTGCTTTCGAAAGCATATCGAGCCCATCACGCAGTGTATGCTCATCGGGCTTTTGCGGCAAAGGACTATCATGTGCTTCGATCGAATCGTTTTCCTTGACAGGAGCTGCAGTTACTTTTGTATTGTTCACATGAGTTGTCTGATTGCTTGCACATTTATTGGTTCGCGCTACTTCTTGATACAAATCTTTAAAAGCTACTTTTTGAATTATGCGCAAACTGCCCTGTGGCCGTGGTGTTCCTTGTTGAGATACTGAATGAGTAATGTCGACCACTTTTTGCGAAAGTCGAACACTTTTAAGCGGTGCAAAAAGGCTTTTAATAGAGGTTGGACATTGTGGTGTAATCATACGTAATCCTTTGAATGCAACCTTTACCGAGATGACAATTTACCCATTTGAGTACTTACTGCTGCTGCTTTTTCTTTAGACAATGCTCCCAAAATCTTTGCCTTTTGTCTATCATCAGAAATATTCATGAGTATCTTGGTCAAAAGCTTATCATCAAGGGTTTCAAGAATCTGGGCAGCTTCTGCTGCTCGCATTGTTCCATATACTTTGGCCAATTGTTTAATTTTTTTGTCTTCAAGCGCTTTGTTCGTATCCACCGTTACTTCGATCTCTTTTTTCTTGAGAGCAAGCTCCTGTCCCGACTTGTCCATTTCGTCTTTGAGCAATGCTATTCTTTGTTCTTCTTGAGCCAAATGTTTGCGCTCTTCTTGTAATTCTGCTTGCTGCTGCTGCAACGCTCTAAAGGTTGAACTTTGTGACATAACAAGGGAATCTTTTTGCTGCTTCTGTTTTAACAAACCAAATACTGCTTGCTCGCGCGCCGCAGAATTTTCTGGTACATTATAAACAACCTTCAAATTGCCTTTCATGATAAGCATCGAGACATACATTACCGGAAAGGTAACTAATGCAACAATCGCAAGAATAATAATGTGGCTCATTTTCATACAATTCCTCACCTTTCACACCAGATTGAAATAGCAATGCCTATGCCAGTAAATTATGTAAGATATGATACCGTTATATTTGCTTAAAATACAAGGGATTAAGAGTTTTTTAAGAACGTCACTGTCCTGTAATTGTTCGCTCTTATGCACGGCAGTAAATACCTAAGCTGGAAGAAAATTCCGTTGAAAACACTTTGATAATGGGTCAGTAATATGAGCGATGCACAGGAAGAACAAACTAAAAAGCGCAACGAACTACAAAAAACGAGCACCACGTTGTGATACTTTGAGTTTTTAAAGTGGGAAATTTAGAAGAATATAAAAAAGGTTCTAAGGGCTATTTTTCTGCACCAATACGAGAGACTATTTCTGCGAGTGCTTTAAAAGAAAATGGTTTGAGAAGATGACCTCGAGCCCCGCGCTTTGTGAGGTCCTCTAGGCTTGCATGACCTGAGAAGCCTGTTAAAAGCACTACTTTTAAATGCGGATTAATGGCAAGTAATTGACAAAAGCATTCGGATCCACTCATGGTAGGCATAATCATATCAAGTAACACAAGGTCAAATTCCAGAGGAGTAGCATTTACCATTTTCAGCGCGTGGGCCGGATCATTTGCTACAATAGGAGAATGTCCAAGATGCCGAAGCATTTCGGCTACCGTTTCTTGAATTGTTGGCTCATCATCAATAACAAGAATCTTATAGGACTCTTTCGCCTGCGCAACACTTGTAGCAGCCTCTGTCAATACTTTACTATCGGAAGCTTTAAGATACAGATGAAAGGCAGTACCCTTGCCTTGCTCACTCTCAAGCTTTAGAGACCCTTCGTGGTTTTGAATGGTTCCATACACGCTCGACAGCCCAAGGCCTGTACCTTTTCCTGGATCTTTAGTAGTAAAGAAAGGCTCAAAAATACGTTGCTGATGTTCTTTAGGAATACCAGTTCCCGAATCCTTAACCGAAATTACCACATAGGTTCCGGTCTTAATGGGGAGAAGAAATCCGCTCAAATTAGAATCGGAAACAATTTCGAGTCTGGTTGACAATACAATACTGCCACCGTTGGGCATTGCATCTGCAGCATTAAGGGCCAGATTCAGTAATGCATTTTGTAAAAGGGATCTATCTCCCAAACAAATCATTTCATCGGTAATGCTATTGAGAGAAATGGTAACTCTTTTATCAATAGTATGGCATAACATACTGTGCGTAGAACGCATAAAATTCGAAACGTCGATTGGTACCGTTTCATTACGACCTTTACGGGCAAATGCCAAAAGCTGAGAAACAACCGTAGAAGCCTTTCCGCAAATATCAAGCATTTGATCTGAATAATGCCGTATTTCGGTATCTTTATGAGCATGTTTCATTTTAAGCAGGGATGCAAAACCAGTAATTCCCGAAAGCATATTATTAAAATCGTGTGCAACACCTCCGGCGAGGGTGCCAAGCGTCTGCATACGCTCTGCATGATGCAATTCCTTTTGAAGCTCTTGCTGCTTTTGCATAGCCGCATTTCTCTCGCGCACATTTTCATCATAATCATTTTTAACAACCAGTAAAGCATCGTAGAGGGGCCTTAAAATCCCTGAAGCTGCAAATTGCTTTTCGAATGTAGGAAACCCGGTTTGCTGCCAATTTATAGATGCCATAAAGTCAATGAGATCGCGTACCTGCGGCTCAATTTTTGTAGATCCATCGAGCATGGATGTTTTCAAAGCCTTTTTTTTGTTTCCAATGTGCAATGGTTGTGTTTCATCAAAAACATCATTCAAATAATGCTGCGCCAGACGTAGTGCCGAATCATATTCTGCAACAATGTCTATCGCGAATGGCACCCGCACAAAAATTTTTCCAACCCGGATCATTGCTGCAAAAAGAATTGACACATTATAAAAAACAATACCAAGAAGGCGTTTGTTATTTTTTTGATGTGCAAGATAATTATTACGCGCTTCCCTAGATGTCCCTAAATGATGGGCATAATCTTCGAGAAAAACAAATCCTGAGGATTTGGGAAGAAAAGCGCTAGAAATCTCGTCGAGCTTAGCAAGGTATAACTTTGAGATTGCCAGGGTTGTGAATCCGCGTATTGTAGCAGAGATAATATTAGTACCAATGATAACAAACTCGGCATGATAGGGAGATTCCCCGCCAACATCTACCGTCCACAAAGGATCCGTGCGTATTGGCCACCCTGTTACCGGACACAAAGGCGTTGTTGCAACAGAACGTTTTTGCGACGACTGACCAAAAACCCTTAACCGACGAGTGTCTTTCATTACGGTAGTATTTGAGGTACCCATCACCATTGCGATGCCTTTTAGTAAATAAGAACCTTGAGTAATACCTTTTATGAGCGTAGTATCGACAACTCACATTGTACCATAATGGAACAGAGAGTCAAGGGTAAGAATCATTATTGATTTAATAACCACGCATGGATCCAAAAGCTTTGACATTCAGCAAATCATAACTGGCCAATCCTTTGTTAACCCTTTGATCTTAAAAAAGATATGCCCACCAAGCAAATGTGCTTAAGCGATTAAAGCAAAAAAACGTTTCGGTCATTTTTCTTCAAGATTGCAATACACGACATCTCACAAGCGAAATCTATATAAATGAATACGCATTATGTCTCATATTTTTAAGCATCATCAACCTTTTTTGACTATATTGAATAGTATGCAAAACAAACAAATACCATCTATCGCAACCGACGATTTTCTCAATCGGCATTTTAACAGCGTGTGCAGCGTGTATACTGTATGCAATGAACACGCGCTTTCTAAGGAAGATGCTCGTCTCTATTCGTATATACATATCAAGGCTCTCGAGCGCCAGAATGAATTCACCGAAACACCAAACGATGAATCTATTGAAATCGACGCGCTTAAAGCTATGCTCGGAGTTGACGGATGGCGCGATAGCCGCTCGATACGGCCTCAAAACAAAGCAGCCAAGGGTGTGATCGATGCGTTTATCAGCGTATCCGATGAGATGAAGCACACCGATCTGCAACTTCGCGAAGAGCACGGTTTAGAATTTCGGCTCCACTCAGAGCTTTACAACCGACTTCGATTTCATACCGATTCTGATTTCCGATCTGAAAAGCTGAATTTTTACCGCTCGAAAATTCTTACTGCTCTAAACTCGCTTCAAGGCTAATACAGAGCACACCCACAGCCCTAAATCCTTCAAAGAGCTCATAGCAGCATTGCGCTATTGTTGTATTCCAACAATTAAATACCATTAAATAATAATTATTTATTGAATATCAATAAATATTACTTGAATTTCATAAAATTTTGTGGTATATTTTATTAAGAAGCCAGGTACGTTACCGTGCGCACACACGATATCAGGCTCAAAAAAATCTGATTAGTATGACATGCTGTTAGTATGTTCGATAAAAAAAGACTAGGCCTTTTCTAAAGCTGGCATACAATACCACTTAAAAGTTTGGAGGCATTCAAATGAAATACTTTGGCAAAAAATCTCTCTCGTCTTTCCTGAATCGGTTTATGAATGTATCGTGGTTTGTGGTGCTTATTGGGGCAATTATCGGAACGGTAATTGGCGCATTGTTCATAACTGCCCTCACCTTAGGGAAAGATCTCGTTTCCGAAAACCCACAAAGCACATCGAGCCCAAGTACCCAGATTTTGCAATCATGCGTAAAGAAGATGGAACCGCACAAAAAAGAGAGGCTCGAAGCAGGCCTACGATATGTGTTCGAAAAGTGCAGAGGAGAAATAAAGGGGAAAGAAAGAAAAGACTTCGAAACTTTTGTCAATTTGCCATTTTTTGTTAAAATGCTGCTATTTCCTTACTTCTGGGCGGTTGTTGTTTTGTTGCTTCTCATTATCAAGAAGTCCCGCGTTCTCTTTTCCAACTTTGAGAAGGACATAGTATTTAATCGAAACAATGTGCAGCTTCTTTCTACTATCAGCAAAATTAGTATCGCCATTTCGATTTTAACCTTTAGTATCAGTTCACTTTGCACGAGCGTTTTTTTGCTGATGATTTGTGAACTTGTAAAGAACGGTACTGCCCTGCAAGAAGAACACGATCTTACGGTTTAATAAGGAATGTATATATGAGCATCATTTTTAGACTCGACAGGGTCATGGCAGATAGAAAAATATCTCTGGGTGAATTGGCAAAGCGGATCGATCTGACCGATTCCAATTTGTCTATTTTAAAAACCGGAAAAGCAAAAGCGATTCGCATTTCTACCTTAGAATCACTGTGCAGAGAATTGCAGTGTCAACCAGGGGATATGCTAGAATTTGTGCGTGATGAGAACACAGTCTCAAATCGAGTATATTCCTAAAGCATAGACTTTTGCTAGTTTGTATAATTTTTAAAGTAACTCTCTAGTCTGGTTTCATCTTATAACAAAAGGGGAAATTATGAAGGATACAGCCACGTGTGCAGCTCCGTCGGGAGCTGTTTACGGTCTCGGATTTATCGGTGCGGCAATTTACTTCATTTCACATGCCACGGGCTTCTGGATGGGAGTGCTTGGTATTCTTAAAGCAATGGTGTGGCCAGCGATTTTAGTATTTGAGGCTTTAAAGAAATTGGCTCTGTAAAGCCTGCGACGATCCGTATCCAAGACATTCAACACACCTTGATTTAAATGCATTATATCATCTATTTTTTAAAATGGTTTTGTTATTCAAAGTGCCAGGCGCTTGTACTTCACCCCTTATCAAAAGGATTTTTACCATGCCCCTTAGCCAAAAAGAACTCGAAGGGCTTAAAAAGAATTCTATCGATGGGAAAAAATGGGTCACAGAACATACCAATACATGGAAGCTAGAAAACCCGGATTTTGAAATGGGAAAAGGCACCTATGGCTGGCCAATGGTCGCTTTTAGAGATCTTGTTCCATCGCTGAACCGCAGGGCGACGCTTAAAATTGGGGCGTATTGTTCCATCTCCGACTCTGCCCGGATTCTTTTAGGCGGTATGCATCGAGCCGATTGGGCATCCACGTGGCCATTTAATGTTTTGCGTGAAGAATTTGTTGAGATTGAAGGCAATCCAATTTCTAAAGGCGATGTAATTATTGGCAATGATGTATGGATCGGTTTTGGCGTAACGATTCTCTCGGGAGTTACTATTGGCGATGGTGCCGTTGTGGGATCTTGCGCAGTGGTAACCAAAGATGTTCCGCCCTATGGTATTGTTGCCGGAAATCCTGCCAAGCTCATTCGCAAACGATTTGACGAAGAGACTATCGAACGCTTTCTCAAACTTGCCTGGTGGAATTGGTCAGACGAAAAAATAAACCGATTTGTTCCTCTCATGTGTAACACAGACATCAAGGTATTTCTTGATGCCACAGAAAAGGATGCATAATGTCAACAGAAGCAATTATAACTGGCGTGGGGACTCTCAAACGCATAACAGCGCCTTTTCATGAAGCGATGCAGACGTTTAATACAGCGGGAATAACAGATATTGTCTCTTTTAAAAATCTTGCTAATGCGCGTATACAAGCTGGCAAATTCAGCTTGCTTTTTAAGGCTGATTCCTTTACCCGGGAAGCCGTAATTTATGCTGGCGACAATACCACCTATTTTGTCAGGACATCTCCATTTCTCGATGCAAAACTTGCACAGAGTGTTGCGCATGTAAATCGCTATCTCGAGGATCTCAATGATCATGGCGATCCGATTCATCATGGCGGTGCTGGTGAAATTTTCTTTGGCGAGCATCTCGATATGTCAATATTTAATACTATTGTTAGCCAAGCGCATGAAGATGAAAGCAAACCTGTCTCTGAACGCAAAGTATTTATGCATACAGGGACAGAAGTTTTTACTATTCCAACCATAAAATTTTCGCAGTACGATCTTACGCTATGGCTTTACGGAAAAGAAACCGCTCAAGCGTATGGCGAATTTTTGCATGCGCAACGAAAATTCACTGCAATGGTGTGGCTTGTAGATTGGCTCGATCCCAATCCTTCGCGCAAACCATTTATTCGTCAACTTGTTATGAATGGTAGCAATGGCGATATCAATGGCGGACGCCGTTTTGGATGGGATGACGGACACATGGGCGGCACATGGGGTATTGTTCCATGAGGACAATTCTTATAACAGGTGCCAATCGTGGTTTAGGATTGGCGCTCACAACCATTCTCCTTTACCGTGGCGAAACCATTATAGCAGCATGCAGATCCCCGCAATCTGCAGATGGCTTGCTTGATCTGGCAAAGCACTATCCTGATACGCTGCAAACCCTAGCTCTTGACGTAACTGAAACTGCAAGCATTCATTCTGCCGCAAGCGTGCTTGCATCTAAAAGTATGTATCCCGATATTTTGATCAATAATGCTGCGATACTCATTGGTGATAATGCACTCACTATGACACAAGAAACTATGCTAGCAAGCTACAAAACCAATACCATTGGCCCGGTACTTGTTATGCAACAGCTTCTCCCCTTGCTTCTAAAAAGCAAGCATCCAGCTATTGTCAACATTTCATCGGAAGCGGGGTCACTTTCACGCTACGAAAATAGTGCCTCTATCTGTAGCTATGCCTGCACTAAATCGGCACTCAATATGGCAATCCGCTGCATGGCAAAAGAATTAAAATCTCACTCGATTCCTGTAGTTGCAGTTCACCCTGGTTGGGTACAAACCGATATGGGTGGCAAAGGCGCAGACCTCACGCCAGAAACATCGGCCCATGCTATTATTGACAATATAGTTGACAAAATTAGCATGGCTATGAGTGGTGAGTTTTTCTTGTTCGACGGGACAGCTTGCCCCTGGTAGCTTCTGCTTCTTGCAAAAAAATCAAAGGCTTACTCTCCTTCACGATAAAGAACGGGCTGTGCTCTGTTCGTGGTGTTGGAGAGTAAGCATCCTACTAACAAACGAATCCTAACTACTTCGTCATCTCAACCATTGACGACGAGACAGTTAATCCGCTTTTTTCTATGCGAACAGATGGTTGCAAGAGCAAATTTCTATGCATGCCCTTACCTACCGAAGGTACAGCGCGCCCATTTACAGAAAAAACTGCGCTTTTAGTAAATGATTGCGGTACTGCAATGCCATGCGAAACTGAAGGAAGAATCCCCGTAGCTTGTTTTAAGATAATTGCATTAGTATTAGTCCCAGCAGCAGGCGCAAATGTTGTATCAAAAGTCTGATACCCTGCCAATGAAACTCTAATCGTAACACTCAGCCCTGTTACGTACGCAATCTTCTTTGTCACCGAATAGCGACCTTTCTGATTACCATTTGCAGTGGTTGTATCAAGGCCTGTGAAAAGTATTGATGTGCCAGCCTTCAGCTCCACAGACACCGCTGCACCACCCACTGTTTGAGGTTGACTATTTGACACTACACCATTAAATGTAAATGTTAAGGAATCCCCGGCTTTAATCGCAATGAGTTTAATTGTCCCTATCTTAATGGAATCTCTCTGCATCTGAGCAAAGGCAGTTCCCGCAGTATAACCTGTTTTTGTTGCTGAAGCAGAAGCACCAAGAGTTGCTGTGCCCCAAGGCTCAGAAAGTACAAGTTGGCCCGCTGCATTCGTTATTCCTGTTGCGGTTAGGATAGTAGTTCCTCCGCCACCGCCAAGCGAAGTTACTGTTACAGTTGCACCAGCCAGAGGAGCATTTCTATTTGACGAATCAAGAACCAGTGCAGTAATGGTGATATGGGTTGTATCTGTTGGGATTACCGCTATTGGCCGCACTTTTAAATTGGCCGTTACAACATCAGCAACGCCATCTTTTGGTTTTTCAATAGTAAATGTTTGTCCCATAAAATTATTCTGGTATCCTGTTGCCGAGACAGAAACACGGATACTACCGCTTGTATCATTTGCAAGGACAATAGAATAGCTGCCATCCTTTACAGTTGTGTCTAGGTGACTGGATCCCATTCCGATTCCTGTTCCACTGCGAACGGCAACAATTGCGCCCGCAATCGGCTTTGATGTAACACTATCAGTCACAATCCCTGAAATAGTAACTTGATCTGCCGAAACGCCAATCAGCGCTCCTGCTGCTGCAACCAGCACAAAGCTGAGTAAAAATCGCATAAACCCTCCCCTAAAAAGTTAAAATGTATGAAGCAACCATGAGATTTCTGGACTCCCAGCAAACGAATTATAGCCTTGTACTTAATTTACTTGAGTATTGAAAATGGGGCAACGCAGGGAGGTGAATCACTGTTCACTATAAGGAACAAAACAAGGCCTGGGCAGTTTAGCCCAGCAATTGACGCAGGTCTTCGTAGGTATGCTCGGTTGAAATAAATGATGTTTCGAACATAGACGGCGGGGTATACATACCCTTATTGACATATTCCAAAAAGCGTTTTTTAAAGAGTGCAAAATCCTGCTTTTTCGCGTCCGAAAAGTTGTTCACTGCCTGGGACGTATTAAAAATCGTGAACATCGATCCCAGAGAAGTAATGGTTAAAGGGGATGATTTTCTCCACGCGTCTGCAAACTGCGTAACTCTGGATTCAAGGTCTTTATATATATGAGAATGCGTTGCAAGATAGCGGAGCGTAGAAAGCCCTGCGGTCATTGCTATCGGATTTCCAGAAAGGGTTCCAGCCTGGTATACTGGCCCAAGCGGTGCTAATTGACACATAATATCGCTGCGCCCCCCCACTGCACCAACAGGAAAACCACCTCCAATAATTTTTCCTAAACACGTAAGATCAGGATAAACCCCAAAATACTCCTGTGCTCCACCAAGACCCAGCCGAAATCCTGTAATAACTTCATCAAAAATAAGGATAATACCATAGTATTGCGTAAGCTCTCGTATTCGTGCAAGATACCCCTCGTGGGGTACTACAAGACCCATGTTAGCCGGAACAGGTTCCATAATGACTGCAGCAACCTGATCCGCAGACTGCGCAATCAAGCTCTCAAAGGCCCCTATATCATTATAGGGTAGAGATAAGGTATCCGCTGTGACACATTCAGAAACGCCCTGCGAACTTGACAATGGCAAATCGGCAACACCAGAACCCGCTTCTGCAAGCATAGCATCGGAGTGACCATGATAGCACCCATCAAACTTTATTATTTTTTGTCGGCGCGTAAATCCCCGTGCAAGTCGCAGTGCGGTCATCACCGCTTCGGTTCCAGAGCTGACAAACCGTACTTTTTCAATTGAAGGAACAAGGTCGCATACAAGCGTTGCCATCTGAGTTTCGAGGATGGTTGGTGCTCCAAAACTTGTTCCTTTTAGAAGTGCTGCAGATACCGCGTTAATAATTTCAGGATGCGCATGCCCCGTTATCAGTGCCCCCCACGAGAGACAAAAATCTAAATATGATTGCCCTTGAGTATCAACTATGCGAGATCCTTGTCCACGATCGATAAAAATCGGATCGATACCCAAACCTTTAAACGCCCGAACGGGTGAGTTTACACCACCTGGAATTACCTTGTTTGCCTGTGTAAAAAGAGAATCTGATTCCATAAGCCTCATTTCTTGAGCAAAACTATGTCACCGTTAATACCTAGTAATTTCTGCATTAGTGAAAATACACAATGATTCTACAGAGGCCATAACTTAAATAAACGATATTCCTCATGCAACAACGCTTGCCCCGCTTTAAAGGCAATGGTACAATAAGACAGTTTCGTACTGTTGCGAAACAGGGCGCACAAGCTTATCTATCATTTTCAGTGCTCTGTTTCCTTACCACCTACTTGGAACTTCAACCATGTCCTTGCGCGTCAAAACAATTCTTACCGTTATAATTGTGGCAATCATCTCCACCGGTGCGCTTCTAATATCTTCACAAATGATAATTGAAAAAAGCTTTATTCTGCTAGAAGACGAAACAGCACAACAAACAATGAAACTTGCCTTTACCCATATTGATGAAATTCGATTACGCTTGGTTTCGATTAACAAAGACTGGGCCACCTGGGACGATTCATACAATTTTTTGAAACATCCTACAACTAAATTTATCGAACAGAACCTGCAGCCATCGGCCCTTGTTACTATTCAGGTTAACTTTTTAATATTTTGCGATACTGCCGGCACGATACAGTTTTTCCGTTTTGTAGACCTCGCCACCCAAGATACTGCACCATTTCCACAATCGCTTCGGTCACTTATTGACAAAAGCAAGTTTCTTTCATACAGAAAAACGCAAGCAAGCGGAATTTTAGCAACAGAGTCGGTGTGCGCAATGATATCAACTTGCCCTGTGCTTAAAAGCAATCAAACCGGCCCCGCAGCGGGAGTGCTTATTGCGGGACTAATTCTTGACACATCTATATCGAACCAAGTTTCACTTGCAACAAACTTGCCCGTGACCATTAATAGTATTAATCAACAACGAAGGAGCGCCAAAAGCGATAGTTGCACCATACGCGCTAAACATCGCAACACGTTAGAAATCTCGGGTATTATTCATTCTCTTGCAGGTACAAAAGCTATCCAACTAATAATTAAAAGCCCCCGAGATATAGTTGCGCGTGGCAGGATGGCACTTTCGAGCACTTTTTATCTATTACTCATCGTATCTATCATTTTTGTGATACTTATTATTGTAATTCTCGAAAAAAACGTTTTACGCACACTGCAAACCATGAGTGGGAGACTGCGGGATTTGACACAGCGGTCAGATGCTTCACTGAGACTCCCACACATTGGCAAAAACGAATTTGGTAAATTGACATCAAATATTAATGGATTGCTCGAATCACTTCAGAATTCGAACATTCTGCTCTTGCACAGTCAATCGCAATATCGCGATCTTTTTAATGAAATGACAACGGGTTTTGCGCTTTTTCAGAGTATCCATACTGTGCAAACAAAAACATCCGACCTTATTTTTATAGAAGTTAATCCTGCATTCGAACGCATAACAAATCTCAATAATGTTGAAATTAAAGGCACATCGCTGAGAGAAACACTACCAAACCTCGAACCCCGGTGGCACGAAAAAATCTCACATACTGCCTTTCACGAAACATCCTCTCAATTTGAAGGTTACATTGCTGCTCTTGACAAGCACTTCGAAATACGCATTTTTAGCCCGTCGAAAGGTATTGCAGCGCTCCTTTTTTCGGATATTTCTGCACGAAAAAATGCAGAACTCGAAAAAGAACGTATCCAAATTCAATTTCTTCATGCTCAAAAGATGGAGGCGGTTGGAACCATGGCAGGGGGAATTGCTCATGATTTTAATAATCTTCTCTGCGCTATTCAAGGCTATGCAGATTTACTACTGCGCGAAGACCAGATCTCTCCCTTTATGAAAAAAGGGCTCACAACCATAAATGACGCATCCACTAAAGGAGCAAAACTTGTCAAACAGCTGCTCACTTTTGGGCGCAAAGCTGCAACAAATCCTGAGCTTTTAAATCTCAATGCCATTATTCAACAAATTATTGAACTCTTTGAGCGATCTATACCTGCCTCCATATCTATCAATCTTATTCTTGACAATACACTTAATACAATAAGGGCAGATGCAAGCCAGATTGAGCAAATTTTTATGAATCTGGCGCTTAATTCACGCGATGCGATGCCAGACGGAGGAACACTTACTATTACCACATCAAATTGCATTCTCGGCACTTCGTTTGTTAGTACCCATCCAGGTGCGCGGGGTGGCGCATATGTTGTAATATCCGTTTCCGATACCGGCGGTGGAATTACCGCAGAGGCAATACGCCATATTTTCGAGCCGTTCTTTACAACAAAGCAAACAGGAAAAGGGACTGGACTTGGCCTGTCAACTGCTTACGGCATTGTAAAAAATCATAATGGCTACATAGATTGCCAAAGCACGCAACAAACGGGAACAACATTCACCGTCTATTTACCATCGCTGCCAGAGGAGCCAAATCCAGGTGCACACGGGATTATGCCTAAACTAGCAACAGTTGAACACGACACCATTCTTATTATTGATGATGAAAAAATTGTGCGTGAAAACACGTCGTCTCTCCTTGTTAAGCATGGCTATAAGGTGCTTACCGTAGATGATGGAACAAGCGGAGTAGCGGCTTACCGGGCTAATCCGCAATCGATTAGTCTTGTAATTCTGGATATGATCATGCCCACCATGGGTGGACGTGAGTGTGCAGAACAATTGATATCGATTAATCCGGATGTTAAAATTATTATTGCAAGCGGATATGCTCAGAGTTTGGAACTGCAAAAAATTCTCAAGAGCAAAAACAGGGCTTTTATCGGGAAGCCCTATACTACACTGCATTTTTTGCAAGCTGTGAGCGCCATGCTTCAATCGGAGGCCATATAATATGTCAATCAATACAGCACGAATACTGATTGTTGATGATGAACCCGAAGTCCTCGATATGATTGCCACATTTCTCGAATTTAAGAAAGGTTACACGGTATTTACTGCAACAAATGGCGCAATGGCTTTAGAATTTCTCGAAAAGCAAGACGTTGACCTTGTGATATCTGATATCAATATGCCAGTCATGAAAGGATTCACGCTTCTTTCCAAGATAAAGGCAAAATATCCTTCAATACGCCGCATTCTCATGACTGCCTATAATGTTGAAGAATATTTTGAGCTTGCTCTTAACTATGATGTTGGAACGATATTCCTTAAATCGATACCCTTTCCTTTCGAGGAATTATCTCATTCTATTACCTCGATTCTCAGCGCTGACTTTTTTGGGGCAGAACGCTTTTTTGTCAATCCACAGAGCGCAGAATTTTTTATCCACACTGCCGAACAAATAGATCCAACTATAAATCTTCTTATTAAATCAATTCCATTTGGAACGCTCAATGCGCGACTGATTCTTGTCCTTAATGAGTTAGTTGCAAATGCAATCTTTTATGGTGCACTGGATAATGATCCAACTCAAAAGATGGATTGGCAATTCGACTTTGTCCTCCCAACAGAAAAAGCAATTCGATTACAACTCTTGTGGGACGAAACATCCTATGCTATAACAATTACCGATAGGGGCGGGAAACTTACCAAGCGGGATGTGTTATACTGGCTTTCCCGTCAGACAATACGCGATGATAAAGGAAACCCTATAGGAATTGGCGAGACCCATGGAAGAGGGCTCTTCCTTGCCAGGAGGTTCATTGACAGACTCATTATCAATATTCATCCACAACAAAAAACCGAAATAATCATCCTCATGAAACAGGGCACAAGCCCACAAGACAATAAGCCCCTTTTTATAAACGAGCTCTAGGTCAAATCTTTACGCTTGCCAAACGATGAAGTATCCATGGGGTAAAATATGAAACTATTTTATTTGCTCCCGCTCTTTTTATACCCAAAAGGGTTTCTTCGATGACCGATTCTGCAAGCACCCCCGTCGAGACAGCCCACGTTAGCATAGCATACTCTCCAGACACATTATACCCAATCACAGGAACCCTAACCCGTTGGGAGGCAATACTGATAATGTCGAGATATGCAAGCGCTGGCTTGACTATAACAGACGTTGCTCCTTGCGCAATATCAGCTTCTATTTCAGCCAGAGCTTCTATGCCATTAGCAGGATCCATCTGGTATGTTTTTCGATCCCCTGTTTGCGGTGCACAATCGGCGGCATCCCGAAATGGGCCATAGTACGCCGAGGCAAATTTAGCAGCATACGACATAATAGGAATATGTGAATATCCAGAAGCATGAAGTGCATTTTTAATATACAATACTCTGCCATCCATCATGTCGGACGGAGCAACAACATCTGCACCCGCCAAAGCATGACTCACGGCAATTTTTGCAAGCACTTCACAGGTTGCATCATTTTCTCCAACATGACAATGTCCATCGAGTGAATAGGAACACAGACACACATCGGTAATAACTATGAGCGTTGGAAAAGCGGCTTTAATGTGCGGGAGAGCCTGTGCAATAATACTCGAATTACTCCACGCTTGTTCGATTCCTTTTGAATGCGGAATCCCAAAAAGCAACACCGACATAAGACCTTTACTAACTAGATCTTTCAATTCAGGCAGCACTATATCTATGGATACCCTACATACACCCGGCATACTAGGTATAGCTACCTTTTGACCCTGCCCCTCAATCAAGAACACTGGCCAAATAAAATCAGATGCTGTAAGTACCGTTTCTCGGTGCTTGCTCCGGGTTGCTTCATCAACTCGCCGGTCTCGAAACCGGGCAAATAACTCATGCATCATGCGCTCCTAAAGATATGTCATCCCCTACAGAAACGTGCCTATATGTTGACGCGTAGATAATTCTATTTGGATTCACCGTATGTTCAAGAAGTCGAGCATGCGTTGCTGGACCCATCGCATACACAAGCAGATGTGATGCCACGGATCCTTGCCAATTAATAAACGAATCCACGGTAGAAGGGGATGAAAAAAAGACAGATGAAAAACTAGTCATTTCGATTTTAGTTGGGCACTGAAGCTTTGTTGCATAAGCTCGTACCGTTACCACATTTTTTAATGTACTAATGCAATTATCCGATTTATTTGAGCAAGGATACGCAACAGCCCATTCTGGATGCGATAGAATAAGTTCTGCACAGGATTGCGATGTGGGCTCTTGGGCACAATAGTCTGCAGTGTACCCGTGTTCTGCAAGGGACGTGCCTGTTTGCGATCCAATAACAACAATCTTTTTTCCTGCACATGAATAGCGACTACAAAAATATCTGATAGCTTCTTTACTCGTGAATAAAAGGGTAGTGCAATCCGAAAAATCAGAAACATTACACGGAAGCGAATGTGTTGCTATAAGAGGAATATGAATAATTTTTGCAAAAACTGTGCATGCAGTAGGATCTAATCCTGTATACAGGAGTCGGTCCATTGTCTGATAATGCTTTCCTACGTTACCCGCAATAATAAGTGCTGGTGAAGCAATGGAACATTTGTCCAGTGCCCCTACCGTTGTTGACACATGACGTTCCTCTGGCAAACCTCCAGATTCAACAATAATAACGGGTTCAACAGGGGCATGCCCTTCCCCCATTAAATGCTCTTTAACAGAAGCGAGTTTGGTAGCACCCATATAATACACACAGGTATCGGTTCCAAGATGTGGAATAGTAGTGGTTGTACTATAATGAGCCGAGACAATCCCAAGGGATGCAGATATATTTCGTTGCGTTAAGGGAATTGCGGCCGAAGCAGCGCAGGTTTGAAAAGCCGATATCCCAGGAACTACTTCAACAACACAGTGGCGCATTCGCAAATAATCGAGTTCTTCGCCACCTCTGGAAAATAACAGAGGGTCTCCTCCTTTAAGCCGTACCGTTTTTTTACCGTTAAGTACTTCACGATACATCATTTCAGATATGCTATCTTGCACAGTAGAAGCTTTATCTTTTCGTTTACCTACATACACTTTGGAAGCAGCGTATCGATCTAAAAGGTCTTGTGTTAGTAAATCATCATAGAAAATGACATCTGCGTGAGCAAGGACACGATCTGCCTTAATAGTGAGCATTTCATAGGTACCGCACCCGCCCCCAACAAGCCATGCCATCCCGTAGTGAACTCGTGTATCGAGTGAGGAAAATAGCGCTTTTAGATCTGGTCTATCTGCTTTTGCCAAAATAGCAAGCATACCTTGAAGTGGATGCGCAGCATACGGGAGAACCTCCGTAATCCGGGTCGCAAGCCCCAAACGTTTAAGGGCACATGTAGCAACCACAATTGCATCAAAATCACCTCTGTCAACTTGAGCGAGCCTATCCTCTATGGTTCCCCGAATGCTTTTAAACGTAAGATCTGAACGAACTGCCGCAATTTCTGCCATGCGCGTTTTCGAACTTGTTCCAACACACGCTTTGGTAGGGAGCTCTGAAAGTTTTAATCCTTTAGGCGACACAAGAGAATCGGTAGCATCCAATGCCGTAGTGAGCGCAACAAGTGCTAAACCATCGTGCAGCGGAAAGGGAAGATCTTTTGCACTATGTATGGCGATATCTGCTCTATCTTCTAGCACAGCGGTATCGAGCGTATCAGTAAAGAAATCTGGTTTTTGTTCTTCGAGTAACGAAAGATCCTTATTAAGGTCGCCAAAAGAAGAGAGCGGAAGAATCTCGTACGCACTAGTACCAAGCTGAGTAATCACCTCTTGTACTTGCACCAGAGCAAGCGGTGAATTACGCGTGGCAATGCGTAGCATACCTATTTCCCCGTATCATTGAAGCGCGATACGCATTTATTTCTTCATCAATAAGTTCTTCTGCTCGTAACACCTCAAAACATCTGCATGCGAGATTCTGATTCATGCACTTTTCTACCTCATCGAGATCGTATACATAATGAGGATACTCGGAAGCATTTTGAGTGTTGATGGTGCGGGGTACCGAAAGATCGATGCCGATACACCTCTGGACAGGGAAATCCCCCAGTGTAAATAGAGCGGTTTCGAGCTTGAGCGCAGATACCACAACCTTTGACATTGCAAGAAATGAAAAAACATGCTCAAAGTCAACCACTGTGCACCCTGTAGTGTGTGCGATTTCATGGGCCTTAGATTCGGTTCGATTTGCAATAAAAACCGAGGTGTATCCACGTTTTTGTAAACCATCGCAAACATTACGCGTAATTGTATTCGCACCAAGAACAAGAATGATAGAATCCAAGGAAATAGCTTCTTTGCATGTTATAATATTGAGCGTTGCCGATGCATGGCTTACAGCCCCACGAGCAATTGCAGTTTGTGTCCGCACTCTTTTGCCAACACGTATTGCGTGCAGAAAAAGTTTATGCATTCCCCTATCAAGTTTACCCATTTCGCAAGCTTGTAAATATGCTCGTTTAATTTGACCAAGGATATGCCCTTCGCCAACCATTGCCGATTCGAGCCCCGCTGCTACCCGAAACAAATGAAGTACCGTTTCGCTTGTGGCAATTCCAACGCCCGTATAAAGTTCCACTCGATTGCATGTTTGAACATACACACTTCCTGGTGTGCGCAGGGGCAAAAGCTGCTGGATGCGCTCCTCCCGCATTGCCACAGAAACCGAAATGTCACTACCGAGAAAGGAGATCATTTTGTATAAATTCTGAAATAGCATTACGCCAGTGAACCGATTGCGATGGTTTGCATCCGTTTGACGTAACGGCTACTGCCATATCACCATGCAAAGAAAGAGCAGGAGAAATAAAATCACACGCTGCCGGATCATCTGCTACATTGACCAATGCACCTGCTGCACGCGCATCCTCACCAATGTGCCTGTTAAGTTCGCGGTCGTTGGTACACGCATACACCAAACGGGCTCCAACGAGAAACGTTGTAGTGTAGCTGCACTCATGCCACCTAACAGGCAATTCTTTAATGGGCGAACAAACCTGCGTTGCAAATACTTCTATCTCATTAGCAAACGTAACAAGATTGGTAAGTTTTTGCAATGCAACAGCTCCCCCGCCTATAAATACAATCTTGCATCCCCTTACATTTATTGCAATTGGAAGAAACGATTGGTTCATGAGCGCCCCGCTCCAGAAAACATCGTTGAAAGCGAAACTTTTTTCATGGTTATGGCATTGGTAGGACATACCCGCAAACATTTACCACATCGTATACACTGATCACTATTAATCTTGATATAGGTACCAGCTTCATCCGTTAAAGCTTCGTGCGCACTCACGATATATCCGTCGGCGTCTTTAGAAACTGCCGAAACGCGAGATATACATTTACGAGGAGCAGCATCAATGCACCAATTGCAATGAATGCATAAGTCCTGATCTATTTCAAATGAATAATGACAAAAATAGCAGCGCGATGCATTATCCACAGACTCTTTATCAGTAAACCCAAGATCAACCTCGGTAGTGGGAAGCTCTGCTCGTATTTCAAGAGGAGAAACAGCCATGGATTGTTGTCCGAGCACATCATGATCACGCACACGGCCTGTATTACTATCGGGCATGGCTTCTACCGAAACAACAGCATGCATAGCCATAGTCCCCATAAGCGATTCGTCGACTCGGTACGCGCATACTTTACCTTGTGCAACTGCTCTAATAACGTTGCCCGACCCGTACATAAAATCGCCGGTAACAAAAATTTTAGGATCTGAGGTTCTAAAAGAAGCAGTAGCCACGCATTCTGGTGGCAAAATCGGCTCTTGAGTTTGACCAATAGCCACAATGCAATAATCAGCCTTAATAACAAATTCACTACCTGCAATTTCTTGCAGTTTCCCTTTGGTGCCAAGAGGGCCACTCGTTAGTACCGACCTCCGAAATTCTACACCAGTCAATTTTCCATTCGTAATTAGTGGGGCAACCGGAGCTGCAAAACTATGAATATTTATATTTTCCTTTGTCATTTCTTCAAATTCTTCGGAGGTTGCAGACATATGCGCTTCACCGCGCCTATACACAATAGTAATATGCCCCTTTTCCCCCATAATTCGCCGTGCTGCACGCGCACACGATCGTGCACAATCAACTGCAGTAAAGCCACCCCCTATAATTACAACATCTCCTTGAAGAGAAGTTATTTCTTGTGTGTTATACCCTCTCATGAAAGCTAACCCATTAATAACAATATCGGCAGAAATCCCCTTAAAATCAAGTTCCACAGGTATAGCAGTCCCCGTGGCAACAATTATTGAATCGTGTTCTTTTTTGAGTTCGAGAAGTCGCGTTTGCGTAATATTTTCTTTGGTAAGAAGCTTAATGCCATGACGGATAATAAAATCTGTCTCGCGCGCAACAATCTCACGGGGTAAACGAAAATCGGGGATGCCATACCACATCATCCCACCAGCAACTTCTTCGCGTTCATACAGTGTTACTGAGTGTCCCAAACGAAAAAGCTCGCGTGCAGAAGCGAGGCCCGCTGGCCCTGCACCAATAATTCCAATCGACTTACCCGTAGCAGCGCGAAAAGGTTTGTAGAGCGGTGGTTTAGGCGCCCGGTCCGCAGCAGAGCGTTTGAGATGACAAATAGAAACAGGCCCCAAAATATTGGTCCATTGATGACGGCACTTGTTTTCGCACGGACGGGTGCATACCCTGCCAAGAACACCAGGGAACACATTGCATTCGAGATTGATAGCATGCGCAGAAACAAAATCGCCCTGCATGATTTTTTCGATGTATCCTGGGATATCTGTTTTTGCCGGACAGCCCTCTTGACAAGGGATATCACGCGCTATCGATTTTTTTTTTACTGCATCCAAAAGCGATGGTACCACAGGCTGAGGATATTCAGACAAGGCTTGTGCCTGGGCATATGTTCCTACATGTTTAATTGCAGCCTTAAACGGATCCAGTCCACAGCGAGCAACTGTTGCAACGAGAGTTTCCTTGGGTAATCTTTGCGAAACAAACAGATCCAGTAGAATCCTTGTAATCGAAATACAGTCGGCCACGGTATAGGTTCCAAGTTCTCTACCAAAAGACCATTGCGTCCCACCAAGGGTAATCAAATAACCTTCCACCGAACCATTTTCTAGTCGTATGCGAGCTCCCCGAAAACCGATATCGGCAATGCGATAGGGCGAACAAGAATTAGGACACCCGGTAATATTAATAATTGCGTAATCTCTAACAGAAGCATAGGCAGCATCGTGAACAACAGGCCCTAAAAGATCGAAAAAGGTGCGTGTAGAAGCAACCGCCTTCGGACAATACGTAGTACCCACGCATGCAACCATATCGGTTAAGCCATAGGCCCCATCTGTTGCCAATCCAAGACTAGAAACCGCATTACGCGCTTGCGTTACGTTACCAGGAAGGATTCCGTGCACCTCTAAATTCTGGCGATTTGTTGTATATAATGTATGATCTGCATACCTGTCTGCAATATCTGCAAGGCCTCCCAATTGTTCTGAGGTAAGCTCTCCCTTGGGAATCAACACCTTGAGAATAGTCTCATTAAGTGTTTGCGTATGAGAATCAACTAATGGTCGAATATCAATGGAAGTGAGCGGAGCTTGAGCGGGATCAAAATTAATTTCACCTGTATCAACGTGTTCAAGGGTTAGGTTTTTAAGAACACCTTCACGACACACATCGATGCCTAAACGGTCAACCACAAATTTAAGACGAGAATGGGCACGACTATATCGATCTCCGGTATCACGAAACAAAAGTGCTATAGCTCGAACAACGGCAATAGCTTTTTCTGCAGGAACAAAGGTAAAAAGACTCGAGGCAACAAATGCCTTCCAGCCCATACCACCCCCAATGAATACCTTAAACCCTGGCACAATTTTACCATTAACGGTTTTAGACGTTGCAACCATGCCCACACAATTCATACCAGGTTGCGCACAAGAAATATCGCATCCCGACCATACCACCTTAAATTTACGCGGGAGATTATCAAGATCGCGACTATTAGTCAAGAGTTTCATAGCCTCACGTGCATAGGGTCTAACATCAAAGGATTTATGCGGACAATCTTCTGCAAGCGGGCATGCAGTCATTGTTCTGGTTACATCACCGCATCCATGGAAAGAAGAGAGATTCGCGGTGCGTACTTCCCGCAAGACAATGGGAAGGCTTGTAAGCGTAAGTCGATGATATTGAAGAGCTTGACGTGTAGTTACCGAGACGACATTATGAGCATAATGCCGAGAAATAGAGGCACATGCCCTCGCCTGGTCTGCCGTAAAGACGCCACCAGGAAGCACGACGCGCATCATGTAATCGCCGGTTTGACGCGATCCATAAATGCCATACCATTTTGCAATGAGGCCTTCTTCTTTACTCATCGAATTCTTTTTAGCAATTTCATCAAAGTCAAGCGTAAGGCCGGCATCTTTAATTTCTTCTTCTTCACTCCTTTTACGAAACGTCACCTGGCGTTGCATACTTCTCCACGAGGTTAAATTGAAAAATCGGGTATTATTTCTTTATGTTTAAGCACTTCATAAATTTGATTTACTGCATCTAAAACAGAAACGTTTGCGTTTAAGGCAACATGCGATACTAATGACGCTGCATCAAAATCGCCCGCCGTAACCACAAGGATCTCATGGGGTTGATTAAGTCGCTCAAGTAAAGCAATATCCCCACCATCGAGATGAGCTCGTGCCGTTATAAAAATATGGCCACTTCCCGTGAGAACGCGAGCCAGCTCTCCAAGAGAAATAAGATCTTCATCTTTATTGCTCTCTGAATTATTCGAGCCTGCCGACAATCCTTTTTCAAAGAATGAATATCCCAAATAATAGGCTAAATATTTATTGGCAAAAAGATTAGCTTCCAAAGCATGCCCTATATTTCGGCACAGTTGGGCATTACTGCCCGTAAGGAGAATAAATTTTGCCTGATGTCCAAACCGCTCGTAACGATCCGCAACACCAACTCCCCCACCTTCCCAAACAACTTCTCGACGTTTTACATGCTCATCGAGGACTGAATGATCGTTTTTTAATGATTCAAGCACAATACCGCATCCTGCAATTTCATAATTGGCCACAATAACAAACCGCCCGGTTGAGGGGTTTGAAAGAGCGGTATCAAAAGCAACAGGCTTAATCGTTTCAAAAATACACTCTGCAACATCATGCCGATCAAGCTGCTGCTTACTTCCTGTATCGCTTGTACCAGTTGCATCGATCATAGTTCTAATTTCAACAAGTTCAACAGCCACGCGCGTGGCTCCTATTTTCAGTTTATACCGACGATCCTTTACCAAAGGAATATGCATCATCCAAAAAACCATACCGCGAAATCGTTGCGATACCATAGGTGGAACCTGATCTGCCCGACATAAAAGCTCACCTGGCTTGATATACAATTCTTCGGTAAGCGTAACGCCAAACGCATTTCCGGCAACAGCCGAGGTTAAACAAGGACGATTAAACGCTTCTATCGATTTTATGGATGCAGATTTACGACTCGGATAAAATACCACCTTATCCCCTACCGACACCGTTCCCGATTCGATGGTACCTGCAACAATTCTTCGCTCGTCATCCATTTCTGTAAATTTATAAATATCCTGAACAGGAAAACGAAGAGTCTCTTTTGACCGAGATGGTGGAATAACAAGCTCATCTAGGTATTCTAAAACTGTTTTACCCGTATGCCACGATGCTCGCTCTGCAATATTCTCCCCATCGCGGGCGCATATCGGAATAAAATCGATAGGCTTAACCTGCAAAGGCGCTAAAAATGCTGTATACTCTTTTTTGATGCGCTCAAAAACAGCCATATCATACCCGACAAGATCCATTTTATTGACAAGAACGATTACCTGTTTGAGTCCAAGCATCGAAAGCAAAAAACCATGCCTGCGAGAATTTTCGCGAACACCTTCATGAGCATCTATCACAAGTAAAGCAGCATCGGAGCGGGATGCCCCCGTAACCATATTCTTTAAAAATTCAATATGGCCAGGAGCATCAATAAGGATATAATCCCTCTTTGCCGTTTTGAAAAAACAACGCGCGATATCAATCGTTATACCTTGCGACTGCTCGTCTTTTAAAGCATCTAGCAAAAAGGCATACTCAAAAGGACGGGCATTGCGCGCGCACGTTGCCTTGACTTGTTCAAGCTTGCCCTCGGGAAGGGAACCGGTATCGGCCAAAAGCCTGCCAATAACGGTGCTTTTGCCGTGATCCACATGGCCTGCGATAACAATATTCATCTGCTCGCGATTACTCATAAAATTCCTTACTTAAAAAGAAAGACCTGTCAAAAGGCGGAACCGATACGGATCAGATGCAGGGGTTCCACCAAATTGAAAGCCTGCGGTAAACCACATGTTCCCAGAAATACCCGATACAGTGGGGCCTATATAATCTTTGGCCACAGCTTCTACACCACCGTTTTCGGTATCAAACTCAGTGGTATTATTAATTTCCAATCCTACACTAAAAACCGGAACGATTGCAAATGACAACCCAATGTCAAGTCCTACTTCATGTTTTACACCAGGCGCAAATACTATTTCATACACAGGATCAACTGAAATATCAAACCGTGAACCGATAGACTTCGACAAAACAGCCTTAACCTCAAATGCATTAGGATTAGTTGATACCATTGGTCGGGCATACTCCAGATACAAAAGCGGATTTATAAACCACGATGTACCATCCCCAAATCGATAACGATAACGGAATTGAACTTCATCCCACACAAGCGGACTATTTTCTACTTGCGAAAATATCTGATACACTGCTATGTCGGAATGTGAAGTGAGCCCATGTTCCAATTCTATTTTATATTCCCATGAATCAAGCCCATCAGAAATGGTGGCGGTGTAGTAAAATTCAAGTTCACTCTGCTCAGGAGATAATGTTCCATATTGATACGTCCAGGCAAAATTGCGCCAATCTGCAGAAACCCCAAAAAAAAGGCCAGCAAACATAATTGATGCACCAACATTTGCTGCCAAACCCTTACCGAATGCGAAACGAGATACTAATTTTCTATTTTTCATTTACCAACTCCTTTGTGTAAGAAACCTACATGTACCCTTCTTTGCGGAGCGTTTCTAGGCCTCCGCCATCTTCTTTGTCTTGGGCTCTACCAGATCGCTCTGCGATGTTGGCAAGTTTACCCGATTTGAGTTCCTCAATAATATCAGCGGGATTTTTCGCTACCGATTCGATTGGGTTTGTACACGGCCAGCAGCCAAGAGACCGGTAGCGCTTCCCTTTGCCCTCATCATAATAGAGCGACACCATAGGGATTTTTTCTTGTTCTATATATTCCCAAATAGCAAGCTCTGTCCAATCGAGCAGCGGATGCACTCGAACGTGAGTTCCCGGTGCAAAATCTGTCTTGTAATAATTCCAGACTTCGGGAGGTTGATCCCCCACGTTCCATTCGTTTTGACGATCTCGCGGGGAAAAATAACGCTCCTTAGAACGACTCCCTTCTTCATCGGCACGGGCTCCAACGATAACGCCCGTATACGGTTCTTTATTCGTATCAAGCACATATTTTTTGTGCGCATGATCCATACGATAGCGCGGCCAATCACCCGAAAGGGTATGCTTGAGAGCTTCACTTTTAAGAGCTTTACAGCAGCTGAGCCGATCGATATTTTTATCGGGGAATGTCTGCTTATCGGCGATTGCTTTGGCATTTTCTCCATATACCATATTTAGGTTCCACTCCAGAGCCAGATCGTCTCGATAGGTAATCATTTTTGGAATTTTAAAATGAGTATCAATATGCACAAGAGGGAATGGCACATGCCCAAAAAAGGCTTTACGAGCCAACCAGAGCAATACAGTGCTATCTTTTCCGATAGACCAGAGCATGCAGAGACTTTTAAACTCCCGATACGCTTCTCTTAAAATAAATACGCTTTTTGCTTCCAATACCCCAAGTGATTCCATACGATATCCTTACTGTATGCTATGAGTTTTGTTTGGTCTGTTATGCAAACCACATTCTTTATGTTCAGGCAATTCCCACCACCAACGCCCGAGCCTAACATCATCCATTGGCCCACTTGCACGAGTGCACGGTTGGCAACCGATACTACGAAAACCTTTTTCATACAACTTAGACATTGGTAACACATGGTTTTTGGTATAGTCCATTGTTTGCGATTCTGTCCAATTACACAGAGGACTTATGCGATACACAGAATGAGCTTCATCCCATTCCACACAAGAAAGCCCGCTGCGTGTCTGCGACTGCTCTGCGCGTAGGCCTACAATCCAGGCATCGACGGTGCTTACTATTTTTTGTAAAGGTCGAGTTTTTCGAACAGCGCAGCAGGCCTTTCGAGCATCTATACTCCTATAAAAAGAATTGGGTCCTGGAGTCGACACAAGGTTTGCCACCTCTTTCGCATCAGGGACACACACTTCGTAAGCAATATTCCACAAATCAACCGATTGTTGCCATACGTCATAGGTTTCTTCAAAATGCCGACCGGTATCAAGCGTGAAAATGCGAGCCTTTGGATTTATGCCTATAAGCATTTGCGTTAGAACCTGGTCTTCGGCGCTAAAGCTTGATGCAAGAGCGATCCTGCCTACTGTAAAGGTAGAAAGTGCCCACGCAACAACCGCTTCTGCAGTCAGGTTTACCGTCTGCCTCTGATACTCTTCCAAAAATGTTTGTGAGAATTCCGCCACAATTAAATCCTTTTTATAAACAACTCTTAAATTTCAAAATCTATTTTTGATGGCTTTATCCGTCCAAAAGGAATTTTATTCCATGCCCGTTCATGAAAATAGTACAACGCCACTTTCGTAAACACTTCTACAAACCCAATGGAAAGAGCCATTTTAATTTGGCGACTAATAATATACGACACAATAATAGTATCCATGGTGCCGGTGGCTCTCCATGAAATGGCCTTAACAATACTGCGATATGGTTTTTCAATCATAGATTCCTGCTTTGTAAAAAATTTGTCGGAAACTCACGAGCCCTTCTTAATGCTGCTCTTCGAGGCATTCAAAAGAATGAGCATACGTCAATTGCGCCACCGGTTCACCACACCGTTTTAATACCTCATGCCCCGCATCCCAGCCACCTAAGTTAGATTCACTATTGATATGCCCCACATACCCAACATCCACAAGATCAAGCCCCCAGACAGTTGCCAAAAATTGGGAATATTCCGGCGATGCAAACGGATCATTGCGACTAAAAATTATCGTACCTGAAATATCGAGTGAATATCGCGGCAACGGTTGAAACGAGTCGAGACTTCTCAGCATTTCGCATGAGTCAAGATCTGCAGGCGCCACCAAAATAATTTCTTTGCAAAACGTTCTAATTTTATCAAGTGCTTTAGCAACGAGTATGCATCCAAGGCTATGAGCAATAATACGAACCTTGCCATTCCCACTCTGGGCCAAAATCTGGTTTACAAGAACTTCTTCCCAATCAGAATACAAAGGCTTTGCCCACTCTTTTTGATTGATACGAATATATCCATACTTCTGCTCCCACATCGTTTGCCAATGAAAAGCATCCGACCCATTAATTCCTGGAACTATAAATGTTTTCATATCCTCTATCCTTTCCACAAAATTCTTACATTGCCGCTGTGAGATCAAATTCCCGTGCCGTAATTAAAATGTTCATACAACGCACCCATCGCAACCAACTCATCCTTTCCTTCAACCAAAATATCAATCACTCGACCCGGTAGAGAAGAAAACTCATAAAGATCAGAAACAGAATGCCCATCCGCATTAAAACTTTCCCCACGACTCATAACTATTTCAGATTTAAACTTTTTGCACGTATCTGCAAGCGATTTTAGATTAAAAGCACTCTCAACCTGTTTCTTAGAGAGCTCAAAATGTGCAGAAATCATTGGGTTACCCTTACTATGCAGTAAAACTATGTTTATAAACTTAATCAACAATTAATAATATACAAAGATTTTTAGGAAGATGCAAGAAAAAAATTTAATTTCGAGGGATCTGGAAGACTACTCAATAGATCTCTTGGAAATTCAGAATCTAAACGCAGCGATGTACACCGTCGGC
The DNA here is from genome assembly GCA_038247415.1 of Chitinivibrionales bacterium. Classification (GTDB taxonomy): domain Bacteria; phylum Fibrobacterota; class Chitinivibrionia; order Chitinivibrionales; family WJKA01; genus JBBRUX01. Next base: position 34,836 of record JBBRUX010000004.1, read on the forward strand.
CCTCCTTACAGGCGCGGACATTTACCCTTGGCGTCACCTTCCAGTCCTGCTTTGCGCCACAAGGATTTTTGTACCGGCTGGCGAAGCGGGAGTGTAGGAGGAGCCGCATCGGAACATATCCCAAGGGGACTTCCTTTGGGCGCCCGAAGGGGTGAGGCCCGACGGCGATGCCGGTACGCCCAGATTTTTATGCTTTATTCTTATTTTGGAATTATTGACCCTTGGGGTGTAGACGGGAACAGAGAATTGGAACTCTGATTTGACAATCATGGGAATCTTTAAATCCTGCAATCGTGTGCAGACAGTTGGGCGGGGGCTGTAGAATGTCCAGCAGGAACACGATGACTTTTAAATATACCTCGTATTAAAAATGAAGATAGCGTAACGCGGCATCTAAAACGTCATGCCAATCTTTACAAAACAATTAGCCGCCATGCGGCCACAATGGCCAAAGTAATGGCGGCATGAAATAAATCATTAAGAAGAAAAACAAAAAACTCGCGCATCATATTCTTTTAAGGTAATTTCTTTAGAAACCGAAATCCCCGTTTCCACATCTATCAAGCATGCATCGCTAAGGTTTAAAATATGGGGTTTATGGGTAAAATTTAAGATAAATATAAATTCTTGAGAACCCGATGTACGCGTTTGGACCGTTACGCCCTGGGGAAGGTCGACCTGAAATGCTTTGCGAGGGCATGTTGACAAAACAACACCCTTTATAAAATCGTTATAAAAGCGTTCATCATTATGCGATGCGACATAATAAGCACTTCCTTTACCAAAAGAATTTCTGGTAACAGCCGGTTTTCCTGCGTAAAATTGCCCGTCATAGTGCGCAAGCACTTCTGCACCTTCTGCATGAATAAGATCGCACAAAAGCGTTGCCTGATAACTTCCCGATAGACCCGAGGCTCCATTTTGACATGCCGCAACCGGAACAGATTCATCGTCATACAATGCATCGAGCTCTTCTGCCCAAATGCCAAGGACTTTGCGCAAGGGTCCAGGGAATCCACCCAAAAAGCAGCGATCATTGGGATCGGCTATTCCCGAAAGATAGGTACAAATAAAAGTGCCCCCCTTAGCAACAAATGTTTCGATATGTTCTGCCACCCCTGGATGAATCATATACAAAAGGGGAGCAACTACAATCTTGTATTTAGACATGTCATCTGTGGGCCTAATACAATCTACAGGAACCCCTTGCGACCACAACGGAAGATAATATTCCAGAACCCTTTGGAGATACTCTTTTTTGTCATTTCTTGCACCATGAATATCTTCGACAATCCAGCGATTTTCCCAATCGTAAACAATTGCAACCTCTGCCGGCGAAGTTGAGCCAATAATCGAATCCAATTTAGAAAGCATCTCCCCCACTTTGGCAACTTCCTTGAATACACGAGTATTTTCGTGCCCACAATGATCAACCACTGCACCATGAAATTTTTCTGCTCCCCCTTGACACTTTCTCCATTGGAAATACTGTACAGTATCTGCACCGTGCGCTACCGCTTGCAAGGCTTCGAGTTTAAGAATCCCAGGTCTCTTTAATTTACACACTGTCCACCAGTTGGTTGCACTAGGAGAACTCTCCATCAACATAAAAGGCTTGCCGTGCTTAAATGATCGCATCAAATCGTGAGAAAATGAAGTTTCGGCTCCAGCTTTCCACATTTCAGCACGATCATTATATAAAGGATAACTATCCCATGAAACAACATCTACCTGCTCGGCCATTTTCCACATGTCAAAATTAAGCCCAATTCCAGCAAAATTAGTGGTAACGGGTACAGAAGGGGTGATTGCTTTGAGCGGAGCCCTCTCAGCTTTAAAAAAATCAATTGACTGGTGTGTCACAAATCGCTTCCAATCGAGATTGAGGCCATGCCGTACCGTTTCGCCAATCGGGGACGGACTTTCGATCTGGCTCCATTCTGTAAATCTACTTCCCCAAAAATCGCATGACCAGGCCATATTAAGATGGTCTAAATTGTTTTCATACTTGGCCATAAGCCACTCTATAAACTTTTTCTGACATAAAAGGCAATGACATTCTCCGCTATATTCATTGGAAATATGCCATACTAATAAAGCTGGATGATCTTTATACCTCTGTGCAAGCATCGTATTAATAATCGCAACTTTAGCGCGATATACAGGCGAGGTGTAGCAATGATTGTGGCGAAGTCCGTGCAAAATTCTGCGCCGGTCGGCTCCTACCCTGAGCACCTCTGGATATGCAGCGCTCATCCACGGGGGGCGAGCCCCACTGGGGGTAGCCAAAACAACATAGGCCTTATTTTGTGCTATTTTGTCGAAAATTGTATCGAGCCAGTCAAAATCAAATTTTCCTTCGTGTGGCTCAAGTGCAGACCAACTAAAAATCCCAATGGAAAAGGAATTGCAATTCGCACTTTTTGAAAGGCGTATGTCTTCATCCCAGATTTCTGGTGTAGCCCGCCACTGATCGGGATTGTAATCTGCTCCATGCAAAAAATGTGGGAATCGTGGATTAATAGGTGGATACTTTTGTTGCATACATTCCTCGCATTAGATTTTTTGATCGGAAAAATTTATAAATTATATTTCGTAAGAAGTCGCTTGATATAATATAATCAGGATATTTGCGCAAAACCATAGACAATCTAATGAATAATGTGGATAATCTTATCACACATGGGCTTCTACCAATCTTTAGAGTATAGGGGTAGCTAAATGTATGAATCCTGGAACTGTAACAAATTTTTTTGGCCGCCTGGATAAGAAATTTTTTTCCGATTTGGTAACCTGTTCTGCAGGGCTTTATTCTAAAGTTTTGGGACACACCGTTGTACGAAAGCTTGTTACAGAATATCAGGTTGCTTATTGCCGTGGCGGATCCGGATTTATCACCTGTGGTGCGATAACAAAAAAAGTAGGCCCTGGAGACATATTCATAAATATTCCTAATCATGCGCATTCGTATTGGGCCGACAATGATAATCCATGGACGCTTTCGTGGGTTCACTTTACTGGAAGTTCCGCGCAGCGCTATTTTACACTCATGAATTGTAAACCGGAAGAGCCTGCATTTACGGTTGGTTTGCAGCCACAACTCAGAAGCTTATTTGATCAATTACTGTATGAAATAGCATTTACGGAACTTCATCACCAAATCAAAGCTCTCGCAACGCTGCATCAGATCTTGGCAGAGATTATTTCTTTGCGAACCGTTCAAAAAGAAATGGTGCGTAACCGTTTACAACCCGTGCCGATCATAAACATTCAGGCAATAGACACCTTTATCAACAAAAACTTTGAAACAGCATCCCTAAAAAACTTGGCAGCCCTCTGCAACAAATCCGTGCCCCATTTTATGCGGCTTTTTAAACAACGAACGGGATACTCCCCAAATCAATATATCACACTGCATAAAATCACTCACGCGAGTATCTTGCTCGCAAGTCAACCAGAAATGAGTATAAAGAATATTGCACACAGCATTGGATGCGAAGATCAGCAGTATTTCTCCCGAATGTTTACAAAAGCGACTGGCCAATCTCCGCGTGCGTACCGAAAAGTTACCACGTGGGAAACACGTCCAATCCCGTTTAAGGATTAGACAATGTTTTTCTTTGGAATCCTGGGAGGGTAAGTGAATGTTGCAATCCTCCTTGCAAAGCAATTTCCTGATATTGCCCTTCGGCTCCACCTGCACGATGTGCTACTTCAGCTGCAATAAAGATACCGTTTGCAAATGCCCACGTTGCCCCTAAGGAAGTTTTAAACTCATTATCCTTAAAAAAAGCGCTCGATCGTCCTTCGGTACGCGCTGCGAGGGTCAGATTATCGTTATGGAGATAGGCTGCGGCAATTGTGTATCCAGATGGGTATTCTTGGTCATGACCGCCTGATGCAAGTTTTGCATGGGCTTCAACATCAACAGTGATCTTGCTCAATACAAGACTTGTCCCTAAATCGGCATCGACATTTGCTTCATTAATAAAAACAGACAATCGCGTGAACGAAACATCAGAATGTAAAAAATCACAAAATAAGACACCGCCGATATCATCAGATTCCTCTATCCCAACCACAGAATCGGCATCTGCATGGACAATAGCCAAAGCAGCTCCACCTTTAATTTTTCTTTTGGTGGTGATAATGCACACCGACGGAAGAGTCTGACCTACGTCGTCGGCAATGAGTGGACTAGAAATCAAATGCGTTGACAAAACACCATGAGGAATACTTTGCAATCCAAAGATTAATTCCAAAGGCTTTGTATCCGACTTATAATCGGCAAGGGCTTGATCGATCCAGATATCATGCATATCATTTTCTGCAGCTAAAAGAACCGAGGCTACCAAATTTTTTGATACGCCAATCGAGGCGCCTAAATTTACCATACCAATCGACAATTGGGGGTGAGACATCCGATCGGATTGTCCATAGGCATCAAGGGTAAATGCCCCTCCAATTTCAAGCTCTTTTTTTTCTTCGGAAACTGTGTATGCGGCTGGAGAATCTGCGGCCTGTGTAAACCCAACGTGAAGAGCTAGCGCACTCATAATAGTCAACGAAAGAATCTGATTCATACGAACTTCCCCTTTAAAAAGTATTGCACAATAAACCGTGCAACCACAATGAGTACTATCTTTGTTTTAAAATGATACTATCGGCACCAGTATCATGACAAGAGTATTTATAGAGGTGGGGGGGGGTTCTCGAGCGAGCCACTTACGAGGGTATTAAAGGAGATGCGCTACTCCGAGAAGAAAGAGCGAGCGCAACCGCTTTGCCAAGCGACTGGGGAGTGAAAGGTTTTTGCAAGACCGGACCAACAAACTCGGGAGCATTATCGCGAGAATCAAGATTACCTATTTTCCCCGCAAAGCCAGAAATAAAGAGAATTTTTTGAGCTGGATCACGTGCTTTTATCCGCAATGCACACTGATCACCTGTCATACCAGGCATGATTACATCGAGAATGACCAGATCGAAAGGCATACAAGCTTGTTGTAAACGTTCTAAACATTCTGCCCCAGAAGCACAGGCGACTACGGTATAACCGCAATCCATAAGCATCCACGATATTGCTTCTCGTAAAGAAGCTTCATCGTCTACAAGCAGTATATGCCCACTTCCCTGCTCAAACGGATCAACACCAAGAGAAGGCTCCGCAAGATTAATTTCCGAACACGGAAGATAGACATGAAAAGTCGTTCCGGTTCCTACAACAGAATCTACCTTTATATAGCCATCATGCATACGAGAAATACCGTATACACTCGCAAGCCCAAGACCGGTTCCCTTTCCTGGATCTTTGGTTGTAAAGAAAGGCTCAAAAATTCTTTCCTTTATTTCTTCACTCATGCCAGTTCCCGTATCGGCAATACTAACGACCAGATACTCTCCGGGCGGCGAAACTTCACCATCGGGATGAATAAACCCCTGCGAAGATTTTTCGATATGTGTTGCAAATGTTACTGTTCCACCCGCTGGCATTGCATCACGCGCATTAAGCGCAATATTCAGAAGCATATTTTCCAGCTGCGTTAAATCTCCTTTAACCGTTGGGGTAGCTGCTTCAAGTTTTGATTCAAAAACAATTCTTTTGTCAACCGTATGGTGTAAGAGAGACATTGTTTCGGTGATAAGATCGTGAAGATCAACAACACTCATCTCTACAGGTGTTTTTCGAGCAAAAGTAAGGAGCTTTTTGGTGAGACCGCTTGCTCGCATAGCTAAATCGTATATACCTTTAGCAAACCCATACAATTTCTGATCGCCTTCAGATAATTTACGCATAAGAAGCGAGGAGTACCCTCCAATGCCGGCCATAATATTGTTAAAATCGTGAGCGATTCCACCCGAGAGCTGCCCTAGCGACTCAAGACGGGAGGCATGAGATCGTCCTACCTGTTCTTCTAGAATTCGGCTCTTTTTTTCTTCATCGCGCAATTTCGTTACATCGTGGAGAATTATGAGCATCCCGATCGTACGACCATGATCGATTAGCTCCGATTGCGAAACCAGGCACACGCATATGCGATCACCGCTTATAAACGAAAATTCACGAGAGCTCAGATTTTCTTTAGAGGAATACCCTTGAAACATTTCGAGAGGATTTTTTTTCCCCAGCATATCTTTAATATTAAAAAACTGTGCCGCTTGCTGATTTATTTCTCGAACAAGCCCGTGCCCATCGAGTATGATAACACCTTCTTGCACTTGCGAGAAAATATCCAGAGCTGCAGCACGAATATTTACCGATAAAAAATCGTGCTTAACAATAGAGAAAAAGATAAAACCCGATAAAATTATTACAAATAAGGAACCAAAATACGGTATCGTATCAACATGCAGAATACCCGTTTTAACAACGCTCTCTATCATTACAAGTACATACATACTTAACAAGCCCACAAACAGATGCTTGAGCTGTATCCGCAATTCTGGATCGTTTGTTTTTTTGATTGCGCGGAGTATGAGATAAAAACAATAAACAGCAGGAACCACATTACACAAAAACACTGCTGGATAATACCAAATGTCAAAAACATCAATGACACCCCAAAAGGTTTTATAATGGCTCTGCACAAACCCATTTGTTGCAAGACCCCACGTAACCCAGAATACCGAAATACCGACCATACTCCAAAATGCGCGCCCCCTTTTTCTCCCAAGAAGCGCATACAGAAAATTAAGGATATACAGAACGATAGGAAGCCAAAATATGACCTCTATATACAGAATAAAAGATACGACATTTTCATTCGTTTCATTCCATTCTATAAAATGACAAAAAGCCCACAATGATGCTACAATGGCAAAGAGAGAAAAAGACCTGTTAATTTTGCTATGAGGATTAAGTGTAAACACCACAGCAGCTAATATAACATTGACAAAAAACGAAGTAAGTGGAATAAACGAGTAATAATTCATCGACTTTTTTCCTAGTTTCAATCGCTAAAAAAAATCTCCCCAACATACACCAGAAAAGCTATTACATGCAGCAAACGCTAAGCAAAAAGGGTATGCTCCAAAAGAATTTTGATTCCAATTCCAATGAGAACCAATCCCCCAAATATTTCTATCTTGCTTCCAAAAAAATTACCTACCTTCACGCCTATGTACACTCCTAAAAGAGAAATTACAAAGGTAATAAGTCCAATAATTACAGCTGGTTGTACTATGTCAATATTGAGAAACGAGAGCGTTATACCAACAGCGGCAGCATCAATACTCGTAGCAAATGCTAAAGTAATGAGCATATAAATATTTTGTTCCTTTTTAGGCTTCGCCTCATTAACATCCCCCCATATCGCCTCATAAACCATTTTGCCACCCACACCAGTAAGCAACGCAAACGCAACCCAGTGGTCAAATCCTTGCATAAATCCTGCAGCCGCAAGCCCCAAGCTCCACCCAACAATAGGCATAACAGCCTGAAAAACGCCAAAAAAACCGGCCATTCGCAAAGCATGGCGAACCTGCATTTTCTTCATGGTGGTTCCGGTGCTCAGCGATACTGCAAATGCATCCATGGCCAACGCCACAGCAATAAGACAAACCGTTAACAGAGACATATATCCTCGATTTCTATAGTTTCTTCACATACCCCCATCTTGAATTGCAATAAAATAGCTCCTGGAATGGGATAGGTTGGATTAGAAAAAATAGTTTTAAAACGCGAGAGTGGACACCCGTAGGCTACGAGAAAACGAGACAAACATGTGCCTACACAACTTTTATTTGAGCATTTACCATGCGTATAATTTTTGGACCCACAATTTCTTCGCGCACTGGGAAAAAACGGTCACCGATTTTTAAAAGCGTTCCCGGCATTGCGCTATGCTCAATCCGAATAAAGGGCTGTTTTGCTCCATAGAGTTTTTTAGAGAGCTCCTTTTTATGTGCTTCGAGCTCCTTAATCTGATTTTCACATTGTGCAAAGGCAGTTTTTAATTTAGTATACAAAAACTCCTCCTTAGGAGGAAGCGTTCGGCGAATGGCAATAATTTGATCCATTTTTTTGAGTGGCTCAAGAAATTTGGCCTTATTCATTTGAGTTTCTTCGATAGTTTTTTGAGCATCTGCAATTTCCTCGGCTATCGTAAAATCTAAACCTACCTCAAGGCTAGTCTTGATCTGTGAAGCATTTCCAACGCTAAAAACCGTGATCGAATCCCTGGCCACCAAGAGTCCTCCGGCAACAGAAAGGGGTTTGCCATACACCGCAATAAATTGCCGTGCGTAAATTGTGGCATTAAGCGATTCTTTGGCTATAACAACACCTTTGCGAGATTTCACGCTCTGATTTTTAAGGAATCCGATATTAACATCACCATTTGCTTCGATGATACCTTTTCCATTTCCCAAAAAACCTTGTTTACACAGTACGTTTCCTGTTACCTTTATCTGAGAATCCTCAACCGTTCCAAAAACTTCAAGATCCCCACCGCACGTTACATCAAATCCCGACTTTATATCTTTGTCAACAATTACCGATTTTGCATAGTTAATATTACCGGTAGAAAAATCGACATCGCCATGTACGGCAAAACCCTCACAAATCTCAACCAGAGAACCATTAAATACCACATTCCCAGCCGTCTCTGCAAGCAGAATAGACGCATTCTCAGGATCTAAAATAGTATTGACGCCCATCGGCAAATTTGCGGCAATTCCATCTTTTCCGAGTAATGTTTTGCCCATCACAGAGGTTCAATTAATACCTTTTGTTGGCGGGATAAGCTGCGCAAGCTTTGAACCTTTTGTCATGGATCTTACGATGTCAACATTTTTAAAATCTACACTTCCATCAGAATTCTGCTTAGGTGCAAGCGAAGTGGTTGTATTAAAAAGGTACTCTATTATTCCATCAATGCCCTGAGTAGCCGGTTCACCTGCTGCAATAAGAACGGGCTCGCCCGGACACTTTTTACTGTCTAGCAATTTAACAAGCCCGTCAACAGCCTCTTGCTTGACTCCAAAGGTAATACCACATTTAATGATTCGTTGCTTCACTTCATAGGCATCGGGTAGTTTTCCACCAGGACCAGGTTTATGAATCACCACCGCAGCTTTCATCTTTTGGGGATCCATAATAATATCCATGGTTCCATCAAATGAAATCGGGAAAACACCAATTTTCCTATTGAAACTCCACACTATCCCATCAACCAGGGCAACAATTTCATTCCCCGATTTAGACAGCGATACCGTTTTGTCAAACTCATATGCCACCGGGGTAAGCGTGGTAGAAACCAGAGGCCCCCCCTTGACAGTTGTTCCAGGGATTGATGCTACCGCTATGCCACGCTGGGCGATAACTTCACCTATTGTAGCACTCCCGAGTGTACCCCCATCTCCATCAAGTTCCCAAAAATTTCGGCATTTGATAGCCCTATCATAATAATCACGATTGTCAACACACTGCTTAAGTACTTCCCATTCACCTTCTTGCCCGCTCGTCGGCTGCATTCCTACCGCTATTTCTGAAACGGCACATGATTTTTTTTCTTTATTCCACTGTTTAACAAATAATGCAACTTTAGATTCATTGATGCCAAATATTACTCCTGCTTCCACAAGTGCATCGAGTACTTCATCGGCCGTAAGAGATGCGGTGCCTTTTGATACATCACATCCGCACGACGCGATCATTGCATCATCTGAGATTGTTATAATAAGCGGTGTTGGCACAGCCTTTGGAGAAAAAGAAACGGGCTGTTCTATTGGAGACGCATGCACAATATTCGGTGAAGCGGCTTTGTTAAAATCCTGATTGGTAGCTGATTTTAACGATTCGGATTGCAAGGGCATTGGATCCACAGCAATGTGATTGGGATCGAGCACCTGAAGAATGGTAATTGCTCGCTTCGCAATAATTTCAATGAGATGCTTATCCAATTCTTTGCTAGAATTTACCAAAACCATCCCGTTGTTCATGAGGATATCTTCAATAAGCACCATTCCGGGTCTAGCATCTTCAATTTTAATCTGCATGAGCTACATCCTGAGTCACAAGCAATTTTGATTGAAATCATTCCCTTACAAATTGAGCATAAAACCTATTTTCCAGATCATTTCTTATCAAATAAACCTGGCAAACGAGCAAGCTCTTGGATTTTTTAATTCTACAGCCCGTGCATGACCATTGCAAGAGCATCGTTTTGGCCGCACCTAAACGTATATTATTGGGTACTTTTTGAATCGTTTTTATCATCACTAACCGACAACTATTTTCATGACACCACTCGTTGCAAGTGTTGGTTTTCCAATTGCCATCTCAGGAATCTACGATTATTCGATCGGCACCGAATTTCGTAACGCTATTACTATTGGCACCCCTGTTATGGTTACAGTACGCTCGCAAACACTGTGGGGCATAGTTCTGGAACTCAAAGAATCTTCTATTCATCCGGTTCTCAAACCTATTCTTGACATTAAAGAAGAGCGATGGGCTGATGCGAGTAAATCCCTTATAGAACTTTACAAATGGATTGCATCATATTACGCATGCGACCTGGGGAAAGTGTTTAAGCCTTTCGTACGCAAAACACTCATAGCAGCAAAAGCTAAAACCGAACACCTGTATTCGCTGCAAGAGTCATCTACTGCCCTCACAAAAAAGCAACAAGAATCTCTTGATATACTTAAGACACTTGCCATGTTACCTGCTACATCAAAAGCCATTTGTAGTGCTACTACTATCAGCACTTCTATGATCCAGAAATTGTGTCAAATTGGTGTCCTGTCAATGACTAGCTCGGAGGTTACCCGAGAACCCTCTGAATTAGCCCCAGATGCTCAAGATACTTTGGGGTATACCCTCAATGACGAACAACAATCTGCTGTTGATACTATGGCTGCGCATTTGGAAACCCCGTCTAAGCCATTTCTTGTGCACGGCATAACGGGTAGCGGAAAAACGCTCGTATATATCGAGCTCACTCGTCTGGCATTAGCCATGGGCAAGGGTGTAATTATTCTTGTACCGGAAATTTCGCTCACACCACAAACAATTCAACGATTTAGAGGTGCCCTCGTTGACGACATTGCGGTTCTTCATTCCCGCATGTCGGATGGCGAACGACGGGATGCACTCTCCGATTTGGCTTCTGGCAAAAAGAGACTACTTATTGGAGCCCGATCTGCAATTCTTGCGCCTGTGGTAAACCTAGGGCTTATTATTGTTGACGAAGAGCATGATGGATCCTACAAACAAGGAGAAACCGATCCTCATTATCATGCGCGGGATGTTGCTGTTATGCGCGGTAAATACCAGCACGCGCTGGTTGTTCTTGGCAGCGCAACCCCATCGCTTGAAAGCTATACTAATGCAACAACCGGGAAATACACCTGTATCACGCTGTCGAAACGATTTGGTGCAGCCCGATTGCCTTCTGTTACCGTTATCGACATGACCGCCGAACATCGCGAAAACAACTGGACATTTTTATCCCGCATCCTGAAAAATCGTATTACCGCAGCCCTAGAAAACAAACGGCAGATTGTATTATTGCTTAATAGAAGAGGGTTTTCTATTTCTCTTGTTTGCAAAGAATGTGCATTTACACAAGCGTGCCCTCACTGTTCGGTAAAACTTGTATACCACCGCGATGGCACATCGCTACGATGCCATCAATGCGGATACCAAGAAACAGCACCTCAACGATGCCCTAAATGCAAAGGCGAACAATTCCAGTATCGGGGAACCGGCATTCAAAAAGCAGAGGAAATGCTTGCCGAGACCTTTCCTACCGCCCGTATCCTTCGCATGGATCAAGATACCACGCGTCGTAAAGGCGCGCATGTATCGCTTATCGATTCGTTTGCAGAAAGAAAATTTGATATACTTCTTGGAACCCAGATGGTTGCCAAAGGACTTAATTTTCCCGGGGTTGCACTGGTTGGCGTTTTATCGGCAGATATCGGTTTGCATTTGCCCGATTTTAGGGCTGCAGAAAAAACATTTCAGCTTCTCTCACAAGTATCCGGCCGGGCAGGCCGCGCCGACGACCTAGGAGAAGTTATTATTCAGACCTATTGCCCAACAGACCCAGCGGTTTTGTGTGCTGCATCACATGACTTTTTCGGATTTTACAATCAGGAAATCGAACAGAGAAAAGCGCTTGACTATCCGCCATTCTCTCGGCTTGTCAGAATTATTGTGAGTGGTACCGATCGAGACAAAACACAGGGGGCAATAATCGCCATGGCAAAGCTTCTGGTGCCTTTAACCCAAGATGCCTTCATGGTTCTGGGGCCTAGCGCAGCCCAGCTCGAAAAGCTCAACAATGAATTCCGATTTTCGATTCTTATCAAATCGATGCAACCATCGCTTCTGCGCGCAGCGCTTATTAAACTACTCCCTTTTAGTGCATCGTTAAAACGGCCACTTAAGGCCGTTATCGATGTCGATCCCGTCTCGATGCTTTAATTCCTATGTTCGTAAATAATGCACTTCCGAACAATCGCGCAATTTCAATGCACTTGCTTCGGGTGTAATATCTCGCTGGGGCTGCGCAAGCAATTCATACCCAACCATAAATTTTCTAACGGTTGCCGAACGAAGCAGCGGAGGAAGAAAATGAACATGAAAATGCCAATGAGAGTTATCTTCAGTAGTTGTTGGTTTTTGATGAATTCCCATTGAATACGGGAAACTAGTTTTAAAGAGATTGTCAAACCGGATTGCCATGCGCCGCATTGCATCGGCAAGATCATCGCTTTGCTGTGGCGAAAGTGCTGCAATATCAGACAGGTGTACTTTAGGGAGAATCATAGTTTCGTAGGGCCACACAGCCCAAAAGGGAACTAGTGCAACAAAGGTATCATTTTCAAAAACGATGCGTTCTTTTTTAGCAATTTCTGCATGAACATAATCGCAGAGAAGACAGCATTGTTTTTTTGCTTTATAGTGTTTCTGACAGTTATCTTCGAGTGAAACTAAATGCGGAATGGTTTGCGTTGCCCAAATCTGGCCATGCGGATGCGGATTGCTGCACCCCATGATATCACCACGATTTTCGAATATCTGCACATAATTTACATAATCGATAGCACCAACTTCTTTGTATTGCTCTACCCAAATATCAACAACCGATCGCACCTGAGCTTTATCCATGAGAGCAAGAGTTAAATCATGTCGTGGCGAAAAGCAGATGACCTTGCACAGCCCTCGTTCGGCATGCGCAATAAAAAGATCCCCATCGATATCATCCCCAGCAGGTGTTTGTGGCAACAGCGCAGCAAAGTCATTTTCAAAGACAAAGGTCGATTCGTAAGCAGGGTTATGCGCTCCTTCAGCTCGCTTGTTTCCCGGGCACAAGTAGCAGGCCGGATCGTAGGTTGGTCGTGTGTCGCGCGCGCTCTCCTCAACCTTGCCTTGCCACGGACGTTTGGTGCGATGTGGTGAAACTAAAATCCACTCACCCGTGAGAGGGTTAAACCTGCGATGGGGATCTTCGGAAAAGTTGATCATGATAAATCCTTTTTGAAGTGCTTGGAGTCGTAGAAAAAGAGAGCTTTAAAATACATTAAATTAAAAAAAATGAGAAAAGGATGCAGCTACTAACATTTCACATAAATAAATGGGCTCAATGCATCATAAACTATGCAATGAACCCATTTATTTTAATTTTCAAAGGTGATTAATTAAAATTTGTAGGTTAATTGCTCTTGCAGCAACGCCCCCCACTCGATGGCTTTGCACCACCGCCGGTGCCTGGTGATACAGTTTGACATTTAGAAAGGGGGCCACCCATGAGAGAAGATCCGAGCGGGGCATCTACCCATTCAAAAACATTTCCGGTCATATCGTAAGCGCCTAATTTACCAGCACATTTTACCCGATTCCCGGATACTTCGATGGCACGGGAATTTCCATTGCAGCTTTCTTGGGTAAATACCCTACCGTATGGATACTCGAGATTTTCGAGGCCTCCGCATGCGGCAAGCCACTCATCGGAAGTGCATAACCTTTTGCCAATCGATTCACAATTCTTTTTGGCATCGTCGTACGAAATACCAGCAAGCGGCGCAACACCCTTCTGATTTGGCCATTCGTAGGTATCGATACATACTTTAAAAAACGGTTTTCCTGGTTTTGAAAGAGGAACATCCACAAGCTTCATCCCGGGAGAACAAAAAAGAGGTTTTCCATAGCGCTCGATTTCAGAAAAACCTGCATTTTCATCGTGAACAATTCGGCGAACAATTTGACTATACGGGACAGCTTTGACTGAAGCATCCATGAGCTTAATCAAAACCGATTTGCCATCATCTCCTGTTATATCGCCAATAATAAGAATATCTTCTAAGGGCTTGCCATACTCATCGGATCGTGGGTTTGACACTATGAGTGTATCATAGGGTCCATGAAGTACCGGTTTTGGCGCAGCGTGCGCCTTTGGAGGCAATGCTTTTGCTAAAGCGGAAATTGCATCTTTACTTATTGGGATCTTCGATCCATCAATAGAGAGTGTAAGTACCCCGTTGGATATACCTTCAAGCGTTCCGCGAAGAAAAATACCGCTTGTCATGGATACTTCGATACGTAATCCAAATGGAACATTTTGCGCAAGATTATCGAAAGTCAAAATTTCTGTTTCGCTGACACCCTCGCCCGATGAAGGTATAGCTTTGAATTTTTCAGGAACATCCAAGAGCTGCTGTTGCGAAATAAGATTGCGGGCAAAGGTATATGGTTTTTTATCTTCTGTTTCGAAAATGATTCCATTATCGGCAACCGATTCTACCGTACCAGTAAACACATCACCCGTTTTGAGCACAAGCCGATATTTTCCCCCAACAAAAAGACTCGATAAATCGATAGAAATGCCATCTAACGCTGGCTTTACATCGCTCTTGAGTACAGAAGGCTCGGCCGCTGTGTATGCCGAACCATTCTCATTCCACCACCCTTGCCAGGCATCACGATTATCCCCAAGTGTCTGTCCTGTAATTTTTGTAAGCGCGCATGCACCGCCATTAACCGTAATAATAATGTAAATATCCGCAGTGGCTTCGAGAATTTTCCCGCTGGCATTCATTCTCTTTTCGGTAAGTTTAACTTCTTGGCTTGACGTAATAAAATCTTCACACTTTTGCATAGTTGTATACTCAAGTAAAACCGAAGTGAGTAACACCTTATTCGTTTCGTTAAGAACATAGGTCTGAACCCAATCGTCGAAACCGCCCATTCCTGGCGCAAAATGTGCAGCACGGATTACCGAAACATGCACAATGCGTGGAAATTTTGCAACAAGCGAAGCAACAGCCCCAGAAGCCTCAGCTTCCATAGTTCCAAGGTCTATAGCTGCACGTAAACCACTCATTGCGGCATCCCGATCGGTTGAAAAGGACATGCTCCCATTATTAGGTTTTGCTGCAAAATAGGAGGTCGCCTCTGGCGTTCCATACACCGATGGGGCAGCGTTAACAAGAGCGATAAGCTCTCCAATTGAGCGTGTTTGCGCATAAGACTCGGTTGCTCCAAGCACGAGTAACATTCCCATTAATAGTATTGTTGCACCTCGGTTATTCATCGATTTCCCCCTGTTAAATTTTCACTAAAGAGTACACCTAAGCGTTCAGATTGTATCAGATTACAAAATATTATATCGGGAAGCGAATATGTACAAGATTCTTTCTTCAACCGCTCTATTCCAGATTTTGTTCAACATTCATTACATGCTACACACAAAAAGAAGCATCTTAATGGGTAAAAAGCTTTCATGAATCTATTTTATTGCATCAATTGATATGGAAACGTAGGATTATAAACATCTCACACCTCCGAAAGGAAAATAGAATGTCTAACAAAAATGTAATTCTCTTTGGGCCTCCGGGTGCCGGAAAAGGCACTCAAGCGGTGAAATTGCGCGACCTTCTTTCTGTGCCCCATGTTTCTACAGGCGATATGTTTCGCTACAATATCAAAAACAATACAGACCTCGGTAAGCTCGCAAAAAGCTACTCCGATGCTGGGAAGCTTGTTCCCGATGAAGTAACAATCGCCATGGTAAAAGATCGCCTCAAGCAACCTGACATGCAAGGGGGGTTTTTGCTTGATGGATTTCCCCGCAGCGTTGGGCAGGCAGAGGCACTCGATGTAATCCTTACGGAACTTAAGCTTAAAATTGGTCATGTTGTAAATATCGCTGTTTCCGATGATTCGATTCGAGAGCGCCTTGCCAAGCGTGCAACCATCGAAGGCCGCGCCGACGATGCAGATCCTAAAGTAATCCAGAATCGTTTGGATACCTACAAAAATCAAAGCGAACCCTGCCTCACGTACTATCGCCCACAAAATATTGTTAGAGATATCGATGGTATGGGTACGATCGATGAAGTTTTTGCAAAAATCAGCACTCTTTTTGCCTAACAATCCTCTAACACTGCCAACAATCATAGCGTTGGCAGTGTTTTTCCTTGCTTTGCCCTCCACTAAGACGGTATTTTGCTTTTAGGAACATACGTTTCCGTTTTTTTGAATTCATCTATACTATAGTTATTAGTGACTGCCCTTTCCAAAGCGATTGATGAATACTAGCCATTATGCTATGATTATAGAGAAGCATTCTATTTTTAGCTCTATACATTTCATCATCTTGCGTCTTTGGAGTTTCGATTTAACCAGGAGCATTCTATGAAAACATCAACACCCGTTCGACATCTGTGGTTGGCCGTTCTGCTTACCGCCTTTGCATTTCCCTTGCTTGCTCAAGGGTACCTGTTGCCAGAAACGCTCTGGGTTAAGGTGAATTTTTACGACTATCATGCAAATGGATCCAACCCAAACTTCGAACGATGCAATAGCGCAGCCACCGGCATGATTCAGGATACTTTGGATAAAGACCGCAAACCAGTCTTCTTGGCTAACAAGGCATGCAATAACTACATCGACAAATGGTACAGGCCCAGCAAATTTACAAGCAGCAACGAGTTTGCATTTGACATGGTATCGGAATCCTGGAAATGGACAAATCTTATAGCGAGTACTATTGACAACAGAGGACTTGTAACCACCGGTTGGCAAAATGCTCCGCAAGATTCTATGACCAACATCAACTTTTACGACTCACTCCCTTTTATACTTCCTCGCACGCATCAAGATTCTGCAACCGGTACTTATGTTTTTAATCGCACCTCATCAAATCCCAAACCAGCAGAAAAACAATTTTTCTGGCTCGATGGCAAAGGATTTGGAACTGAACCTGCAGGTTCAGGTCATAATTTTGCTTATACCATGGAATTACATCATGAGTTTACCTACAAGGGTGGTGAGTTTTTCAACTTCTCAGGCGATGATGATGTATGGGTATTTATCAATGGTAAACTTGCAATCGACCTTGGTGGTGTGCACGGATCACAAAGCGCCTCATTGAACCTTGACAACGAAGCCGCAAAGTTTGGCCTTGTAAAAAATCGCAAATACATGTTCGATTTCTTTTATGCAGAACGACACACATCCCAGGCCAATTGCCTCATAACAACCAACATTCTAACACCTACAAAGCCTAATAATATTATCATTACAAACGATTCTACTCCGCCAGATCCCAAAAATCCTCCGCCCCGTAATGTGGATACATGCATTACAGCAGGCCAGTGCTTGCCGCTTTACGCATGGGTTGTGGACGACACCCTTGGGTTGCGACGCGATTGGGGAACACTCGTGCAGTGGGAACTTGTTGACACTATGGGCAACCGTGACACCATTCGTCCAATCGGAAACTTTAATACATTTTGCCCTACAAAAGCAAACGGAATTACCAAAATATACCTGACTTTTTCAGATCCCAAATTTCCCGATATTACCCTAACAGATTCTGTTCTGGTATGTGTTACCCCCGATGTTGCAAGCCATATGGTTATAGAAGGTACCAAAGATGGTTCGTTACATAACGACAATCCGCTCGATAGTATTACCATACCATCAACAAGCGCAACGGCATTGGTATATGCAGTTATTCGTGACCGCTTTGGTAACTTTATAAATCAATCCAAAGCCACAACATGGCAAGTAATTAATGGTACCGATACCGTGAGCGTTGCGAATGGCAATCAGACACTGGGGCAAGGGATACTTACAAAAAAAGGCCCCACCGGTACAGCCAAAGTTTCAGGCACAGCCAGCGCCTACGTTGGAGCGCTCTTTACAGATACCATAAAAGTGCGCGTCGCACAAACACAATACGATTCTCTGAGAATTTCTGTTGGTCTAGGGGCACAACGATCCCGCATCGATAGCCTCGTTATTAAAATGACACGTGATACAATCCTGTACGTAGAAGGTAAACGTAAAGATGGCCTTGGATGGGAACTCATAAGCGCATCGTGGTCGCTTAATGCTCTTACCGCAACAACAACACCACCCGCATCGGCTACAACCTGGAACTTTAAGCCTGCAGCAATGGGTTTAGGAGCCATAATTGTAACCTCTGGTAGTATTACCTATTCGCTTAAAACACGTGTTCTTGCTGGTGGTGCAAATTCCCTTGCATTATACCCTAAAACTGGCACGCCGGGTGCAGCAAACGGCAACACTCCTTATGCAGGAATTCCGGTTTCGTATACGTATCCTGCTGGCACTCAAATTCCTTTATACGCCAAAATTTTCGATTTATATGCAACATGGCTCCTTGAATATGAAACAGATGGGACCAAAGCCCCTTTATTTAGTTGGCAAGCACTCGATTCTGCTACGCATACACCAATCGATGCAAGCATAGGTTCCTTTTCAGCGACTCTAGGTAGTTCTACTCTTTTTACTCCTACAAAATCTCTTAAAACTGTCGACATTATCGCTACCATGACAGAAGGCAATATTATTACCCGCGATACTATTCGGATTCGGATTAGAGCTGGGGTGGGTAATCACATTGTTATAGAAGCATCTCCCGATAGTTTATCGAGCCCCAACCGCGATAACCGAATTACCTCGGTTGAACTCCTGGCAACCGACACCACCCGAAAAGTGTATGGTGTTGTCCGCGACGCATACGGTAATTATGTTGGCCCTGCCGATTCTGCGCTCTGGTTCTCCCGCGATACGTTAGTTGCCACGGCCCAAGTTGGTCCTTTAAGCTCCAAGGGAGAAGGTGTCGTACGACGTAAAGCCGATGCTTCAGCAACAACCTGGCTTGTGGTGACCAGCCGAACATTTACCGATTCGGTTCCTATAATAGTAAGTGATATATCCTATACCGGACTACGCCTTGTTGTCAACAAGAATGGCTTACAAGATGTTGACACCGTAATTGTCAGAACCGATTTAGACACAACACTTTTAGCCCTTGGAAGAAGGTCTGATAATGGCTCGTGGGTAAATGTTGCGGTCACATGGAGTTCGAGCGGTCTAACCCTTATACCAACTGCACCGGCGTTAGCAGATAGATATCTCTTTAGGCCAACCACAACGGGGTCGGGAAAAATACGTATTACTAAAGGGAACACCTCAGATTCTGTGGTTGTAATTGTTAAAGATGGTTTACCTGCACGTGTTGCGCTCTATCCACGAGCTGGATCGCCATCGGGCACGAACACATCGTATCCTCCTGTAACATCTCCAATCACCTTAGCTGCAGGCGATTCCATAATCCTCTTTGCAAAAATTTTCGACAAAAATAGTGTGTGGCTTGCCGCATACGAGCGTTCCAATGTTCCTATAACCTGGTCACTTGCGCAAGTTTCCGGGACTGGTAGCGGAACACTTAAAAGTACCACGGGAAATACCACGGTCTTTAGACCAATTTCATCTTCTACCATAGTAGACGTAATCGCAACGTTCTCAGAAAACGGCATCACTTTGACTGCTGCGGTTCGCATACAGGTTGTTGCTGGCATTGCGCATCATTTGGTTATTGAATCCTCGCCCAATGGATCGGTGAGCCCCCATGCCGACAATCCACTTGCTTCGGTGACAATTGGAAGTTTGGACACTTCAGCTATCATTTATGCTGTACTGCGCGACAAATTTCAAAATTTCGTCAGCGCATCTCCAGCAACTACCTTTTCATCAACTAATGCTACAGCAGCAATTGTCAATAATGGCGTAGCCTCCTTAGGTGAAGGCATTATAGTTCGCAGGGCCCTTACTGGTACGACAATGATCATTGCCTCAAATATCAATAACCCAGCCCTTCGTGATACCGTCACCGTAAACCTGAGCCAGGTTCTCTACGATTCGCTTCGTATTGCGGTCAACCAGAATGGAATTCGCCCGATTGATTTATTGAAGATACGAACCGACCAAGACACCGTACTTTACGCAATTGGAAAACGTACTGACAATGGTTTATGGGATGCGGTAGTGGTACGCTGGAGTGCGGCTGGAATTACCACAATTCCAGGAATACCAACCAACCAGGTTAGTTCTTTTGCCTTTGCTCCTGCAGCACGTGGAAACGGAACTATAACAATAACAGCGGCTGGACGAAGTGGAACTTTTATTTCCAGCACCATTCCTGTTCAAATGCTCACTGGTTTGCCTAAAGCGCTAGTGCTCTATCCGTTACCAGGCGCACCGAATGTATCGGGAAATTTTCCGTACCCTGCCAGTACCATAACCGACACCATGACAGCTGGATTAACACGTCTGTTTGCTGCAAAAATTTTTGATCATAACACTATCTGGATAGACACTCTCGAAAAGTCAACAGCTCCAATAAGTTTTCGCATTATCGAGGTTACTGGAAATCCTCCTACAGGAATTCTCGCCCCAACCAGCGGAAGCTCATCAATCTTTTCGCCAACGCGAGCATTTAATACAGTTCTGGTTGTAGCAACCTATGCAAGTCAGGGCATTACCCTTTCCGATAGTGTTCGCATTACCATATTTGCAAGCACTCCTACACATATGGTACTTGAAGGAAGCTCCGATCCAACAAGAAGTCCGAATGCAGATAATCCTCTCTACGATGTTACGCTCACAAGCCGCGATACCGCAGCACTTGTTTACGCCATACTGCGTGACAAATTCGGCAACTTTGCGGGTTATACACCCTCAGTCATATGGAGTTCTGTTGATACTAATGTCGCCAGAGCGTATCCTGGAGTTTCAGATATTGGCGAAGGACGCATTGTCCGCAAAGCGATTACGGGCGAAACCATGGTGATTGCTCAAAATCGCGATAATCCTCTTATGATTGATACAGTAATAGTGCGCTTAGCAAGCATCACCTATGGTGGATTACGCATTGTTACCAATCAGGGAACTCTCAAGGATCTCGACACTCTCGTTTTGCGCATCGACCAAGATACTACCCTTCTGGCTCTGGGTTTACGCTCAGATAACAATCAGTGGGATAATATACGAGTCACCTGGAGTATTTCGGGTGTCACGGCTTCGCCACATCCACCCGTTGGCGATAACAAGTGGAAATTAACCCCTGTCACGCTTGGTACTGGCACTCTTACAGCCCAAGCATCTGGTACAAGCGGAATACTTTCAGATATTATTGTTGTCATTTTTCAAAACGGAAGACCTAAAACACTATCGCTCTATCCCCATACCGGTACTCCCGATGTTAACAACAATACGCCCTATCCACCAGTAACTAGTATCGATACCATTCGTGCTGGCGACATAGATACCCTTAATGCAAAGGTATTTGACAAAAACGGAACTTGGCTTTCTGCGTATGAACGGTCAACCGCTCCCATTTCGTGGAGAATAGAGGAAGTTGCTGGAAGCGGTTCCACAGGAACACTTTCCACAGCTTCGGGAAATGTTTCGATATTTATGCCGACTCGTGCTTACAATACGGTTTACGCAATTGGCGAATATCGTGAATTTGGAACAGTTATTGCCGATACCGTGAAATTCTTTATTATGCCAACCACACCTACCCATGTCGTACTCGAAGCTTCGAGCAATGTGATGGTAAGTCCTAACGCAGATAACCCTGCGGGAAGTATCACGCTTGGCACCAAAGATACGGTAGGATCGGTATATGCTGTGTACCGTGATCGCTTTAATAACTTTGTTGAATATGTAAACCAGGCAACGTGGCGCATGAGTGATAGCACGTTTGTTTCGGTGGCACCTGGTATTACCGCTGTTGGTGAAGGCCGAATTACCCGAAAAAGCGCCGGTGGCGGCAACACCAGTGTTATTGTGCAAAGCCTGCTGTATCCCAACATGCTCGATACAGTAACGGTACTTCTGGCAACGATCACCTACGACTCATTGCGAATTCTCGATTCCAAGGGAACTCCCATTTCAGTTCTTGACATGAGAACAGATCGGGATACGACCCTCTATGTACAGGGCAAACGTTCCGATAATGGTAAATGGGAGCCAATTCCGGCAAGCTGGGAAACATCTGGGGGCTTATTGGTAAAACCTGCAGCACCGCGTGGTGTTGACGCTTGGAACTTTACTCCGTCGGATACGGGAAGCGGATTTATTAGAGTGACCTTAGGTAACGAAAAGATTACTATTCCAAAATCGATTGCAGTTCACTTTATTCAAGGTGTATCGGCTGGCCTTGCGCTATATCCACAGCCTGGCAAACCCAGTGCAACCAATAATGCTTACCCACCGTCTAATACTACGCTAGAGCTAACAGCCGGAACACCGATTACTCTTGTTCCGAAAATTTTTGATAGCAAAGGTATGTGGCTTGGCGATTCCACTGCATTATTTACTATTGTGGAACTAACCGGTTCTACTGCAAGCGGAACACTTTCATCGGCATCGGGAGCATTGGTTACGTTTACACCTCTCAAGGCATACCAAACGCTTTACATCATCGCTCGTCGTACGAGCGGAAGCATCGTGCTCTCGGATACGGTGTATTGCACAATTAACGCCGGGGCACAACATCATTTAACTATCGAAGCCGACCCCAACTGGCAATCGCACCCCAACACCGACAATCGTACTGGTACTATTATTATTACCAATATCGATACGCTCGCAAAAGTGTATGCAATAGTTCGTGACTCGCTTGGGAACTTTGTAAAGTACTCAGATCCTACAACATGGACAGTTCTCGATACCTCGGTCATTAAAACAACAAAGGGGGTAGAAGCAATTGGCGAAGGAGTCATTCAAAAAACGCATCCATCTCTCGACTCGATGCAAACCATTATTATTGCAACCGATCGGACAAATCCGTTGCTCTTAGACACGCTTACCGTGATCGTACTCAATATTCACTTTAAGGAATTGCGTATTGTTAACAATCAGGGCACCGTATTACAGTCCCTTACAATGTCAACCAATAATGATACCACTCTGCATGTTGAAGGTTTGCGTTCTGATAATGACAAGTGGGTATCGGTACGCTCGTATTGGAGAATATCAACTAATTTGCCTGTGGCCCCACTACCACCGCAATTCGATAGTAAATACACCTTCTCCCCCACCCGTCCAGATTCCCTTAATGGTTATATTGTTGTTACGCTTGAAAATGATTCCACTATTCCTGATACCTTACCGGTCAGATTTACCATAGGTGCGCCGATAACCTTTGAAATTGAAATTCTTACTCCCGTGGCTGAGCGACTTGCTGGTGTTCCACTACAAACAGTAATACGCCTTAAAAATAAAGACGGCCTAGTTCCTGGAAGCTATTGTGGAGCTGTAACGTACTCTGATATTCTTGGTTCTGGCGGGCTGGATAGCGTTGGAACCATAACAGTAGATGGGGTCGTTTCTAAACTTGGGACATCCCCAGTTAACCAGTGTCTCTTAAACGGTACCGATACCGTTAGTATTACCTTATATTACGCGCCGCTTATCAAAACTCCCGATAGCTTGCATGCAATTTCGGCTTCGATAGGATCGCTTGTCACCACAACCGAAAAATTCCCCTTGCTTGCAGCTGATTTATCGTCGATACATATTGTCAAGGACAATAGATCATCCAACCTTGCCGACACAACGCTACGTGCTCCATCCGAGAACCTCTTTATCTTTTCGGTTGGATATGATCGCTTTGGCAACCGTTTGGGGGATGTCGATGGAAACTGGGCCATTATCGAAGGCAATGGCGGTAATCTGCATCCACTTCAATTGCCTGATAAAACCAACAGACTGTACTACACAACATCGGGCGTGCTGTATGATGAGCATGGTTGCATAGTAGTAACATCATCGGAAAATGGAGCAATCAAGGATACGATATGCCTCATCATTATTCCTCCGCCAGCGCGATTTGCCCAAGCAGTAACTCGCGATGCAAACGGAAATGGATATCTCGACCAAATTGCGCTAACATTTACAAAAGAAGTTACGATTTCATCGTACGATCTTTCACAAATTAGTATTGTGTCGGGATCAACACTCTTTGAAGTCGATAGTATCGTTGCCGTTAACGGGCCTCGTACACAACATTATATTCTCTATCTCAAAGAAAATAAAACAGCTCTCATGCAAACAGCATGGACACCTACAATTCTCATGCGCGATGTTCCTGATGCAGACTCCTTGATTGAGGATACGACGACCGATGGCGCAGGCCCTGTAATTGTGAGTGTGGTGCGAGAAATTACCGATTTGTCTGACCTGACAAAAGACATTATTACCATTACGCTTTCCGAACCCATAACAGGCGGAAACGGCAATGAATTCAAGATTACAAATGCACCGCAAGCAGTATTCAATGTTTGGAAACTTGACTCAGCGGGTGTTTATGTACCCATGGACGATATTCTTGATTCGATTCCGGGATTCCTTATTATACGTCAAAAAGATGTACTGAGGTTTGTTGTCGAAAATGGAAAAAACATCAGCTCGCTGTACTATTTCTCGCTCAAAGTCGATTCGACTGTACTGGCTGATAACAGTTCTCTTGTTGATGCAAAACTCAATCATCCAGAATTTGTTAACCGTAAAGTGCAAGTATTTGTTCAACCGATTCGTGCTAAGGAGATGAAAATAGGTCCAAATCCTGCTGTTCCTAACATCAACGGCCCCCTATTCAGCGTCAAGTATGAACCTAATGCTAAAACGTGGGCATCAACTGTAGGGGGAACTGTCCTTTCGTTTCAACTCTTTATGAAACCCGGGCAAAAGGTCGACAACGTCAATGGCAATCTTCAGATATACGATCTTGGCGGTAATCTTGTAGTCTTTGCCGAAAAGCGCAATATGTTTGCCGATTTGCCCGAAGACTTTCTCGACGGTGGCGTACATGAGTATAATATTTATTGGGATGGTCTTAATGCACGTCGCATGAAAGTTGCCCCAGGAGTATATCATGCTGTACTCACTCTCGACTACATTGGTTCCTCGGTACTAGACAAAAAGATTATCGGGTCGGTAGGAATTTCCCGGTAAAAATGCTTCTTCTGCGTCTTGAAACACGAGCACCAGAGACCTCTCTGGTGCTCGTGTTGTATTTTGTAGATAATGAATTATAATTATGTAGAAACAAATACGCACCCAACCTTAGCATACGAGACGCAATGAACTTCAAGGCTCCAGAAAACACCGTTTTCGGCTTAAATGCCGTCAAAGAACTACTGACCACGCGGCTCAAAGACATTGATAAACTTTATTTCGATGCAGATAGACAATCATCTGCCCTTTTTGAGCTCGTTAAAGAGTGTAGATCGCTGCGATTATCGTATCAGATGGTGCCTACCCAAAAGCTTAACGACCTTACGAACCGATCCAATCACCAAGGGATTGTTGCCCTCGTCAACGAAAAGTCATTCGTCGAAATAGAAGATATTCATAAAATTATTGCAGAATCCGATCGATTACCGTTGCTTGTGATACCGGCATCGGTCGAGGATCCCCGTAATTTAGGGGCAATCATCCGCTCTTGTGTGGCTTTTGGAGTACACGCACTGCTGCTTGAACGCCGCAATACTGCACCGCTTGGGGGCGGCGTTGCCAAAACTTCTGCAGGGGCGGTTGAACATATTGCAATCGCCAAACCGCGCAATTTGGAGGGGATAGTTCGCGATTTTAAAACAGCGGGATATAGTATTGTTGGAGCCGATATAAAAGGCACCGCTACCCCGGCAACAACATCTTTTTGTCAACCAACTATTCTTATTTTGGGTGGCGAAGATGTAGGGATTCCACCTTATCTTAGTAAGCTCTGCGACAGCATAGTCTCAATACCCATGCTACCTGATGCTCAATCGTTGAATGTGTCGGTTGCGGCCGGCATACTTCTGTATGAGTGTATGAGACAACGAACCATTCTGGCGCCCTAAACTTTGGACTCTTGATCGGGAGTGCCAAAGAGAGAATCGAGGGATCGAGCAATATCATCACCCGACATCATCCCATTATCATCTGCTTGGGACAATTCTGCCTCTTTCTGAGGCACCCTTATTTTTGCAACAAGGGGCAACTCTTGTCGCGGAGATTCGGCTACCTTAGAGATTTTTGGTAACGCCGTGGCAACTGCCAAGTGGTCGGGAACAACATATGGTTTTTGCGCAGACTGTAAATTTTTGCCCTCAATATCCGCCTCAATTGAAGGGCCATGCCCAAGCATCGACCGGCTAATAGATACTGTATTTGACTGGGAAATCAAGTTTTCGAGATCTACAAATGCTTGCTGACCATGCGATTTGAGAAGAATTTCTGCAGCATCTGCCTGCTTAAAAAACGGAACCTCGAAAGTAACCTCATCCGTTTCATCCGCACTAGAAGCGCGCCCAGAGTGTTGCTCTAGATCCCTATTCTGCTGCTGCAAAGGTCCGACAGGAAGTGCTTCGGTTTCTTTTAAACGAGTATTCTCTAAAGGCGCCGCAGATTTCACAGGCTCCGTGTTCATGGATGAAACCATGGTCAGTGATATTGACGAAATGGATGATCGAGGGGGAGGTACTTTTAGAGGTTTAGGTTCATCGATGATTGGCTCACTACCCACTTCTGCCTTAATAGCCACGACCTCTTGACGTGGCAGGGGCGCGACATCAAAAAAAGCTTCATCGTTTGCTGTTTCTGAATTAGATGCTTCGAGATCAAACTCATCAACCTCTAAAGAAACGGATTCTTCTGGCTCGCTAGTCCCTGGCTCTGCTTGCGAGAGATTATCCAATGAGTCATTCTCTTTGTGCAAAATTTCTTCTTGTAAACAAGCTTTCTGTAAGACAGGTGGAATACTGCTCGTAGATAGCACGACAGTATTTTTAGAAGTCTTTACTGCGATTTCGGGTTGTTGTACAGAAAGAGAAGCAGGCGCGTCGTGCTCGAGCCGGGTATGGTCACAAACCAGTAAACAGTACGCGATTGCTTTTTCGAAATAGCGAATCTGATAAGGAGTTAGATTGTCGGCTAGTAAGCCAAGCTCAATCTGCATGCGCTCGCATAGTTTTGCAAGCTCGATAGCCGGCCCGTTTGATGCCATGGTAGAAGCATTGCATGTAGCAATAAGCCCAAGCGCTTGACCATCCAGAGAAATAAGATTCTGGAGAAGTTCGCTTATGCGGTTTTTCTTACGTTTGTCGGTATAAGAATACCCAAAAAAGAAAGCAACCCATAAAAGAGTTACCAATCCACCGCCAGCAAACACGCCCGTAACAAGAAATAATAATGGATTCATAAAAAATTCCTTACGCTTAAATTGATTTACATAAACGATGCAACCGCATGATGTTTATTTTTTCTGCAAAGCAGCAGAATATAGTTTACTATATGACTCTGCAGCATTTTCCCATGAATTCTGATATTCGGAATTAAGTGCCCCTTTAACCATACTCATATAATCGTTATTATGTGCGCGTACCTGGGCGCATGTCATCAGTGCACTTTGTGTGGCCTGCACAATCGAACTAAACAAGGGGCTTTGCATTCGCGCAGAGGGAGCAAGCGAAAGCATTTCTCGCCAGGCACCACCGCTTGCTTCGAGAGGAAACTCCTCCCGGTACACTATGCCATTTGCAGCGTCTACGCTCTTACCATTATGAGTTGCAGTTTCGGACCCTATCGCAATTATCTGATCTCGTAACCCTCCAGCCGCGCGCGCGCACACCGGAGTTCCCGCGTTAAATGCTTCGGAAACTGATCCGTAAGGTTCGAAAAACGAAGGCATGAGCATAAAATGAGAGCCGCTTAAAATGGTCATGTATTCTCGTCGGGTTATTCGAAATGGCCAGATAACACAATCCCCAGAAAGCTCTTTGGTGCATTCTATAAAAAAGGCGCAGCGCTTATCGATACTCGGATCAAATCCTGAAGAGGGACAGAAAAAGAGCTGGACTGTTCCCCGTGGAATTGCTTTGAGAGCATGAAAAATTGTATCAAAACCTTTTTGCATAAGATCAAAACGTCCTGCCATAAAGAGCAGGGGCGCATGCAGTGTGTGTTCCGATAGCGAGCCGATACTGCGAGGATCTTTTTTATCTGCAATAAGTTTACGCGCTGTAATGAGTGCCGACTCCTTCGCAACAGTCAATAGATCCCTATCAGCTACGAGTTCCTTGAAAATCGAATGCTTACCCGAAGAAAACGAACCATGCGGTATACCTACTATATCCCGATTCTGCAAAGCCTTTTGCAAATGGGGAATAAACACCGTTTGCTGGAGCGGATCGTGAAGTAATTCGTGAGCAAACGTTTTGCTTACCGTAGAGAGTGGCCCTGTAAAAAAGGGGAGCGATGCAGCTAGAACGGTATCTTGCGTGGGTGGCGTATCGAAATAAAAGGTTCGTTCTGCCAAAGGCAATCCACTATCAAAGGAATTATGCAACGTTAATACGCTTCCACATCTATGAAGCCTGCCTCGCTGGGCAGCTTGTTGAGCAAAAATTGCGGCAGGAGCCGTTTCCCAATCATGGCAATGAAAAACTACCGGGTCTTGCTCCTGCATATCGACAAGACACTGCACTGCAGCTGCAGAAAATACTAACGCATCACGCAAAAGCAATGCTGGGTTACGATACGCATAAGGATTTTCCTTTGCCGTAAAGCAGCCATCACAGGCTACGTAAATCCATGGAAATGGAGACTCTTTATCGATAAAACTTGTATATCTCCCACAAAACGATCCACTCTTAAAAGTACGCCCAACCGTTTGAACCGAAAATCTTCCACCCCTGTGTGCGCTTACCAGGGCGCTATGCGCGTGGTGAAAAGGAGTGAGTGCAATCACCCGCTCTCCAAATGCGACCATTGCTCCTGGAAGAAATTGCGTTACAGTCCCAAGCCCACCTGCTGAGACTATAGGATTTTCAAAATAGAGATGCGCTACAATGCGTGAATGTGCCACAGAAGTACTATCCAGTTGTATTTGGTATAACTACAAAAACGAAACAATAATTAATATAGCTAAAATTTAGGCAGAAAGGCCCGGTATCTTGCATTGTTCACAGAGCCGGATCATTCGGCGAGTAAATTAATGATTGCTTTTGGCAAAAAGGAAATGATATCCGATGCGACAAGCGAATACTCGGATACTGCCTGTGCAGCTAAATCTCCGGCAGCCCCATGCAAATACACGCCAAGAACTGCTGCATCAGACGGCGTTGCACCTTGAGAGATGAGAGATACAATTATGCCTGATAACACATCGCCGCTACCTGCGGTCGCCATACCCGAATTTCCTACAGGAAGAATAAACCCTCTGCCAGACGGTTGTGCAACTATGGTTGGGGAACCTTTGAGAACAATGGTAATCGCCCGACAAGCCGCGTGCATGCGAACCCGCGAAATGAGGCTTAGAGGATCTATCGGGAGTGTGCCAAAAAGACGCTCCCATTCTCCCTTATGCGGTGTAATTACAATGTCGGCATTCTGCTTACGCACTAATTCTGGTTTGCCAATAAACGCGTTGAGGCCATCGGCATCAAGCACCAAAGGGGCCGAAACATTTCGTACTATTTCCCGAATCACAAAAGAGGCCTCTTCGCTGTGTGTTAAGCCAGGTCCCACGCAAAGCGCCTTTTTTTTATGAAGTACATCAATAATTTCGATTTCTGACCGAAGCCCAAGCGCCCCCAAACGAGATTCCGAAAGACCCAAAGCTATAACTTCGGGCATAAGTTTTGGATTGGCAACTCGAAGAGCACTATGAGGCATACCAAGCGTAACAACCCCACACCCACTTCGCAGCGCTGCACTACTGCAGAGAACCGCGCATCCTGTGTAGCGCCGGCTACCACATATCATCAGAACATTTCCATGATCAAATTTCGACCCATCTGGTTTACGAAGAGGCATGAGAGACTTTACATACTCATGCGTTGGGAAGTACATTCCTCCTTGAATGCGCGAAACGACTTCTGAGGGATATCCAAGGTCGGCAATCGACAAGTTTCCACAATGAGAACGCGCTGGATAAAAAAACATCCCAATTTTAGGAAGGCCCAAAGTAACGGTACAAGAAGCTCGAATGGCAGATCCAAGAACAGTACCCGTATCCCCAGTAACACCTGTGGGCACATCTATTGCCACCACCGGAACATGGGCAGCATTAACCGCCGATATAATCTCTGCAAGGAGCCCCTCTGCAGTACCGCGAGATCCAGTACCCAAAATGGCATCAACAATACAAGAATAATCCGATAAACCGCAAAGGTCTTCGATAGACGAAATATGCCTGCATTCTCCTGAACACGCTATAAATTCGTCATATGCTCGCAGAGACAAAGGAGTATGCTCAGCACGAGGCGCTATGGCAAAACAAACTACACGTTGGCCTTGCAGAGTAAGATATCGCGCTGCAACATAACCATCACCACCATTGTTGCCCTTACCGCAGATAAGAGCAACCGGGCCGCACACGACATCGCAGAGTAGTTCGATAACTTTATCAGCAACGGCTTTTCCTGCGCGATCCATAAAAACATAGCCCGACATAGAGTCAGCGCCAATCGAACCCTCGTCTATCTGACGCATTTCGCCGATAGATACAATTGGTATCATAGAGCCCCGTTTGTGAATACTATCACTAAATTTCTACTCTATACCTAATGTACTCTATTGAAGTATCAAGGTGGCTATTTTTTTTTGAACCTCACAAGAGTATTGCTTTTTAAGAGAAACGAGGCACTGCTATTTCTTTTTCTCCATTGTCATGGATGGATTATACAAATTAACCTGATTGCGACCATGTTCTTTACTATAATAGAGAGCGGTATCGGCCATATTTACAAGAAATTGCTTATCATCGATATGAGGGGGGCATGTAGCACACCCAAGACTTACTGTTACCGTAAGTACTGTATCACCATGCATAATGCGCCGTTCTTCAACCGTTTTTCGAATTCGCTCTGCAGTTGCCATAGCGCCTTCCACAGAACTTTCTGCTAAAATCACCACAAATTCCTCGCCACCATAGCGTGCCGGCAAATCGCTTGACCGAATAGCAGAGCGAATACACACGGCGATCTCTCGCAAAACAAGATCTCCTATTGTATGACCATAGGTATCATTAAATTTCTTGAAATGATCGATATCCATAAGCAACAATGAAAAATGGCGTGAATACCGACGCGCGCGATCCATTTCATTTGTCAACTGGTCCTGAAAGTAGCGATGATTGGGTAGTCCCGTTAAACCATCGGTTGTTGCAAGTTTCTCCATTTTCTGATACAACAGCGCGCGCGCGATAGCAACAGACGCATTGCCCATAAGCGTTGAAAGTAATGTTTCGATTTCTCCGCTAAACATCTCTTGCCGATCCCCCTCAATAGAAAGGAGACCAAGACACCGCATGTCATTATCCAGAATAGGTATAATAATAAGCGAAACCAGTGTCGTATCTTCTGCTTCACCGGAATCAAATCGGTAATATTGCTGAGTCCCTGCTCCATAGTTTCCAATGTTAACAATTTTTTTCTTCTGATAGGAAAATCCATAGAGACCACCGCCAAGCGTAAATTCGGCTCCCTGTTCAACGTCGGTTTTAGTCCCGCTAACTCTCACAATACGACCCATATTTGTTTGCGGATTAAGTGATATGGTCATAATGCGGTTATGCGAAACGAGCGATCCTATTGTCGCAAAGAGAATATTAAACACATCGTCGGTGGTAAGCGCTGTGGTGAGCTGTTGGGAGTTTTCGTAAAACACCTTAAATTGCCGTGCAGTCCGTTGCTGATATATTCTCATGCGCGCATTAATTATAAGCGCTGCAGCAAGACCTGAGAATCGCCGCATTATATCTTTATGGGTATCAGTAAAGGCGCGTTTATTGTTGGAATCTATAACCAGAGCCCCGAGAAGTTCCTTTTCATCTGATACGACTGGTACAGCCAAAACCGAATATACTACTTCACCTTCGCGATAATACATGACTTTTTCGCCATACATCTGGATATCACCCGAAAGAAAAGAACGCCGTTCCGTGGCAATACGCCCAACAATACCGTCTCCACCAGCAATTTCGATCCCCTCAATTACTTTGGTACTTTTAGTATGAACTGCATTAAGGATAAATGAATTAGTGGTAGGATTATAGATAAACCCGAGTGCCGAATAAGCATCAAAATTTTTGCGCATGAAAAAAACAATTGACGCGAGCAATTCTTCTACACCCTGCGGACGACTGTTTAATTCATCGAGCAGCAATTGTACTGTTTGACCAGATACAGCTGCATGTTGAACCACGGAAACTTCTGTTTCGGGATTTTGTGCCTTGTTCTGCTTAGGTTGACTTGAGGCATTTTGAGTTGAAATATAAGCAACCTTAGAAACGGGCTTTTTTTCGAAAAAGCCTATCATATTCCGCATCAATGCGACTAAAAAAAAGAGCGCACAGGCTCCCGAAGCAATTAAAAGCCAAGGGTATTCCGAAGGTGAGTATTCTGGCGGAATGGGAAGTTTCCCTATAAAATGAAGAAGGACTGCACATCCAATAAGGACAAGTACCGTAATTTCTATTGCAACAAACGGATTTGTATTCTTTTTTTTCTGCACTCTCTTTACCTTTTCTCCAAATATTAAAACGCCGCGTTCTGCGCTTAAAAAAACTACTAAAAACCTTTAGCATAACTATTTTATCTGTACATGCTGCATACCGATTGCAACCTACTATTTTCATAGACTCTACAATTTTACCACAAGCGTATGAAAAAGACAAAAAAAACAATCTCATTGCGATACCGACTCTTTGGCATGCTTCCCCCCAAAGCCAAACAAGCCATCCTTCGCAGCATGGCTCTTCGGTCGCTATCGCCTGAGCCCATTTCCTTTCCGTATTCTTGGAATAGAGGCCGATCAGTTCTCATACTCATGCCGCCAGATCTACTCCCGACGTTGCACAGTATTCCAATCATAACAAGCATTGCTAAAACAAGCGATGCTACTACTATAGATATCATGTGTTGCGAAGCGGCCAAACCTTTTTTGAGCCCTCTGGGAAATGTTCGCACCATATACGATTACGATCCCGCTGACTTTGCACTTGGATCCTTGAGCTATACAGCACTCCGTCGAAGCATTAAAGAAACATTTTATGATGTGTGCTTGATTCTTTCACAAGATGCAAACAATGAACATCCGCTCATCTGCGCTCAAAGCGGGGCAGCATTGCGGGTTGGTTTCTACGGATCCAGCGCATATCCTTTTGTCAATTTTTCGGCAAAAGCACTCACAGCGCATGCCACGCCCACGCTTAAAAACACCTTTCTGCTCTCGATACTTGGCATAAAACTCCATCATGAAACTCGCTTTATTGTTGATAAAAAATCACACGATGATATTGATCATGCCTGCATAGAGGCAGGAATTAATAAAAAAGAGCCGCTCTTAGGTATCGATTTCAATTATCTGGAAACGATTATAGGACATGATTCTGCAGTCAAGCTCGCAACATACCTTGCCTTGGGATGGAGCGGAACTACCTACCTCTATCTGAACGATTCTGCTGATCACGAAAGGCATGCCACAACGCTTGGCGGGCACTCATTTAGTGTATTTGCATCATTGCCGGTTTCTCGGATGGCTTCCCTTATCGATAGAAGTGCTCTCATTGTTTCCGGAGCTACCCCGTTTTTTATTACTGCGAATCTCCTTGGGAAAAAGGCAATCGGCCTCTTTATCGACGCCTCAAATTCAAGCCACGAGGCTGACACACCCACGCAAGTATCCATTTTCCTCGATCAGGTCGGCGTTAGCAATCTGCCAGATGCAATCAGAAAAGCACTCAAGCAGATCGGGCTCTCGCCACTTCGTGAATCTGATAGTTGACCATATGTCCTTAATAATTATATAATTTAAGACAGTATAAAGCATTGGTCTGTTATGAACGCATAACGCATTTTATACACAGTGCGTTATGTGGGTGGTTTGTTATTCCATATAGGGAAATTGCATCATTCAAACACCATCCTGATACACCGCAATATTGATTTTGCCAAAAAGGATATTTTTGTGAGGAGCAGGTTTTTTCGCATGTTCGATATACCAAATCATTTTTTTATGTCATACTTGAAATCTTTCGAATTTCAATTGAGGACTTGGAACAATCAACGTGCCATCCGCGCCGCGTACACTAAACATGGTATTGGCAAACTTCTGCTGAGATTTCCAAAAAAGATACTCTTCATTATTGGCGTATGTTGCCTTGGAGCCCTGCTTATTGCCAGCGCCCCATTCCTTTTCAAAACAAGCTCAGCGCTCATTCATTTAGTATTCAAATCAATGCATCAACAAATGCCTGCGCAAGGATTTTCGCTGAAAGCATTAGGTATAGGATCCCAAGCGTTTCATCGAGTGGAACCCACCATTGAAACAACGCCTCTTGATAATCAAGCAGCAATGATCCCGCAAAAAATGCTACAACCAGCAGCCGACCAATTACAAGCCGGTACTGGAGAGCTTGACATTTGCCTCTATGCCAATAAAGCAACAAAAACACTTACAGTTTTTAAAGCAATCAATTCCAAATGGACTATTGCCCAAACTTTTTTTATTGGTACCGGGGCTAATGGTGGCCGGAAAATGAGTGCCGGTGATAAAAAAACGCCTCTAGGCCTTTACTATATTGTCGAGCGTAAAGATCAACAATCTCTGGCTAAAATCTATGGCCCACTTGCCTATGTTCTCAGCTATCCTAATGCAGATGATCGCGCAAACAAGAGAACCGGTGAAGGAATCTGGATTCATGGAACAACGGATGATACCGTTCCATTCCAAACAAAAGGCTGCATAGAACTACGCAATAGCAATTTAAAAAAACTTGCTGCCATTGTGGGAAATGGCAAAGGAATTCCTATTGTCATTGTAGACACCACCGATACGAGTACCTATCTACTCCCGCCGTATACAACACTTTTAGCAGGCCACAATGCGATACTTGCTACCAAAGCTGCTTCGGGTACCGAATTTGATTCACTCATAACGCAATGGGCTCAAAGCTGGATGTCAAGGGATATTACCGAGTATGAGAGGTGGTATAACCACGATTCATTTAATGGTGGAGGCCTGTCGTGGGCCCAATGGCGAGCAAAAAAAGAATCTACCTTTGCAGCGGCAAAATCGATAACAGTCTCGTGTTCTAAAGTAGTCATTTCTCCCGTATCCGACTCACTCGTTTCGGTACGTTTTATTCAGCATTATACGTCTACCACGCTGCAAAGCGATAATGGAAAACAGCTTTATTTTACCCGTACACCGCAAGGTTGGAAAATTTACCGCGAATCGGTATTTCCCAAAGAGGAGTTGCTATGATGTTTTCATCGTCCAAGAAAAAAGACCCCCTGCTGCTCGCAGAAGAAATCGAAACTAACCTGAATCAGATTCAGGAGCTTCTTGCGCGCGTTGTACAGGAAAAAGAAGCCTTTGAGAAAACGATGCAGCACCATCAAGGCGAAGTCCAACAAATCGAAGCACTCAAGCAAGAAATTGCCGATCTCAAAGCTCACAACATTCGACCATCACAACATGCTTTAGGTGCCAATGCCGACATCGATGCGAGAGTATCATCGCTGGAGGCATCTCTTAATGCACTTGCAGCTAAAGATACGCACCTTACCACCATGATTAACAAAGTAGAGGACGTTCTTAATCGCCTCGAAAAAGATGGCGCCAAAGGGCTCATTGCCGATGCTGTAAAATCGCTTGATCAGATCGAAACCCGTCACCATAAGGTGTTTACAACACTCGAACGGCTCGAAAAAAAGGAGGCCTCTATTGCATCCTCTGTGGCACAGCTTTCGAGCACCTTATCGGATACGCAAGGCAACTTTGATACGGTCTCCCAAAAGCTGGCAAGTTTCGACGACGAAATGAATCAATTCAGATTGCTCAAAGATAAAATCGATAATCTCAATACACTTTCCGAATATGTTAAGAGCAAAATCAAGGCACTCGAAAACCAACGGGTTGTTGTTGAAAAAGCCAACGAAGAAGCAGGAAAACTGAACACCTTGACATGGAAAATAGATGCCGACCTTCGACATCTGGAAGATAAGGTTGTAAAGCTTGAGAAAACCGAGCGTAATATCGAGCGTATTGGCACCATGCTCGAACAAAGCCAGATATCAGTTAACGAAATACGACAATTCCAGAAAATCATGGAACAAGCAGGAACAAAAATCGAAGAAATTCGCATTCATGACGAAGAACTTTCCAAAAAGCTCAGTGAGTTTACTGCACAAAATAAACATATTAACGAAGTCAATGAACGCGCCCACGAAGTTCTTACCGTTTCTAAAAATGCAGAAGCATTGCTTAATACTATTACCAAACACAAACAGATGCTCGAGAATAACCATGCTCAGGTTTTGGAATATGAAAAAAATCTCGAAAAAACCCGCATCAAAATCGACGAGCTCAACCAGGAATGGGCGATTATCGATACCATCAATCAGCGCATTGGATCGATTTCACAACGGCTGGATCAAACCGACTCCCGAATCGACACCGTTACCAAAAGTCAAAAAACGATCGAAGCATTTGAAAAGAAACTTGCCGACATTCGGGATCTCATGGACGATATTACAGCGCGCGAAAAGGTTGTGCTTGCGCAGCGAGATAATGTTTCGCTGGCAGAAACAAGCATGGCATCATTTGTTGAAAGCGTTGCGCATCTGGAACGTAAGACTTCTGAATTATCACTTCACGAACAGCAGGTTCTTGCAGTTGCGCGCAAAATAGATGAACTCACCGTGCTTGCAGCAAAAACATCTGAGCAGATTGCGCAGACCGAAGAAAAAGCGCGTATTATTGTGGCTGTCGAAAAACAAATCGGCAACCTTGGTTCCATGGTCGACCAAATAGACGAACGGATCGATGCTCAATTGCAGCGTAAAGCAATGATTGAAACTACCGAAAAACGACTGGATCAGCTCAACTATCTTCTTGGCGATATCAATATGAAAATCCAGAGCCTGCAACGCGATCAAAAAATTGTTGAAGATGTCAGCCAACAAATATCTTCCATTTCAGTGCAATCACTGGAAGCCAAAGAAATGATGAAGCGCTTGGCCGAAGAAAAGCAAGCTCTTTTACACGAAGAGAATCGTATTCTTGAAATGCGCAAAAACCTCGAATCACTGCAAACAGAGTCAACCAGTATCCTTAATGGTTTTAGTGCCACGATTTCCGAAAGCAAAGAAACATTCTCTATTCATACCGCCCAGTTTAAATCGGTACTAGATGAGAATAACCAACAGATTAAAACCATCGAAAAATATCGAGGGGATATTGCCAAAGCGGCGGACCAACTTAAGGATGTCGAAAAGGCACTCGATGCATTGCGTGCCGAAATGGAACTCATTGGTAGACGGGCAAATAAAATAGAAGCTATCGATACCCGTATTGAAAATGTGAATACGATTGTAGCAGATATGGAAATTAGAATAGAATCTATCGATAAAGATCGGGAAATGGTTAATACCACCCAGAAGAAAATCGATACGCTTAATTCAGTTGCAGACTCGGTTGATCGCCAAATCGAAACTATTAACATCCGTGGCCAGGAGATCGAATCGGTAGGTCGACAGGTCGACACGCTCGCCACAGTTATGGATGATGTTGAATCCCGTATGCGTTCACTGGCGCGAGAAAAACAGGTCATCAAAGATGGCGAAAACCGAATCAATACACTCTCGTTGCTCATGGAAGATATTAAGGCACAAATTGGAAATCTTAGTTCCGAAAGCCAACGAATTCAGGATGCAATCGAAAAGACATCGGAACTTCGATTCCTTCTTGGTGAAGTTGAATCAAAACTCAACCTCTTTAGGCTCGAAAAAGAAAAGCTGAGTAAATGACCGACCTGCTGACAGATTGCTTTACAGACCAGATTCGCGAGATTAACCCTCGTCTTAATCTTGATCTCATCGAAAAGGCGTATAAGCTTTCGCTGTCAGCTCACAAAGATCAAAAGAGAAAATCGGGCGAGCCGTATATCCGCCACCCTATGGCAGTTGCAATTATCCTTGCCGAACAAAAGCTCGATTCAGTTACCATTGCCGCAGCCCTGCTTCACGACGTTCTCGAAGATACGCCCATAACACTTGCACGCCTTATCGAGGATTTTGGCGAAGAAATTGCCCAGCTCGTTGACGGCGTGACTAAAATTCGTACATTCGAAATCAAAAACCGCGAAGAACGACAAGCCGAAACATACCGAAAAATGCTCCTGTCGATGGCCAAAGATATCCGGGTCATTATCATAAAATTTGCCGATCGCCTTCACAATTTAAGAACCCTCGATGCGCTCTCGCCGGAACGTATTGCCGCAATAGCAAGCGAAACACTCGATATTTATGCCCCTCTCGCCCACCGTCTTGGTATGGCAAAAATCAAATGGGAACTCGAGGACCTTGCTTTTAAATACCTTTACCCCGAAGATTATAAAAATGTTGTTGCCAAAGTAGTAGGAAGTCGAAATGAGCGCGAAAAACTTATCGACTCCTTTACTATTCCGCTTCGCCAAAAAGTTGCATCAGAAAATATTACCGCAACAATTATTGGACGGCCAAAGCATTTTTACAGCATTTATCGCAAAATGGCCAATGCAACAAAGAGCTTCGAAGAAATTTACGACTTGCTGGCCATTCGCGTTATTACAAGCGATCTGCGCGCGTGCTATGCGATTCTTGGCCTTGTGCATTCACTCTGGAAACCAATTGCCGATCGATTTAAAGATTATATCAGTATGCCAAAATCAAATGGATACCAATCGTTACATACAACCGTTGTAGGCGATAGCGGTAACATTGTTGAAATACAAATAAGAACGTGGGAAATGAACCAAGTTGCCGAAGACGGCATCGCAGCGCATTGGCTTTACAAAGAAGGCGAAAACAGTGGTTTTTCTACCGACGACCACCAACTTGCATGGCTTAAAAACCTGATCGAATGGCAAAAAGACCTCACCGATTCTGCAGAATTTGTTGAATTTTTTAAAATCGACCTTTACCATGCGGAGATATTTGTTTTTACCCCTAAGGGCGACCTTATTTCGCTTCCCAAGGGTGCCACGGTGTTAGATTTTGCCTTCGCTGTGCATACCGACCTTGGAATTCATTGTGTTGGAGCAAAAGTAGATGGCAAGATCGAGCCACTCAACACCCTCCTGCGCAGCGGCTTTACCGTTGACATTTTGCATAGCAATTCAAAGACTCCTTCAATCGACTGGCTTACCGATGTTCACACACCAAAAGGCAGATCTGCTTTACGGCGATGGTTTAAAAATACCGGAAAGCGTGAATCGATTGATCTTGGCAAGAAGATTTTGCGGTCTCATTTCAACAAGCTGCACTTAGCCTCTCCTTTTTCGGAATTTGTGCCAACGCTCCTCTCGTCTCTGGGGATAAATCATCTCGAACGGCTGTATGAGCTTATTGGCAATGGAGAATTACCCGTTGCGCGCGTAATGCGGTATCTCAACGAACATCGCAAGCATCAATCGATGCCATCGCGCGTGGTTTCTAAAATTGTCAATTCTATTCGACCTAAAAGCCCTGGAATTATTGTTGGAGATACCGATAATGTCATGGTTCGATTCGCGAATTGCTGCAATCCGATTCCTGGCGATCCCATAACCGGATTTGTTACACGCGGCCGTGGCATTGTGGTCCATCACGCCGATTGCCCTAATTTAGCCTATATCTCGCGTGATGAAGAACGGCTTATGAGCGTATCATGGGATGACCATCACGATCGTCAATATTTTGTTTCTTTGGAAATTCTGGCAACCGATAGGTCTGGACTTTTGCACGATGTTACGGGAGTATTTAGTAATTTTGGAGCAGATGTAATAGATGGGTCACTTACTACTGTGCGGGATCAGGTTCGCAATATTTTTAAGCTCAAAATACAAAATAAGAATCAACTTAAGCAGATTATAGATCGGCTACAAAAAATCAAAGGCATCGAAAAAGTTACCCGCACCCGTGACGCCGGATACGGGAAATAAACACATCAGTTTTAGGCATAACCACAAAAAGCATGCGTGATTTCTAATGCTACTCCGTAAAGGGGGTTACAAAATCTTTAAAAAAGCTGAGCTTGCTATCTTTTTCAGATAGAATTGGTTGCACAACCGGCCAGACAATTCCTAAATCGGGATCATTCCATCGGAGCCCACTATCACACTCTGCCGAATAGAGAGCATCTGTTTTATACACAACTTCTGTTCGCTCTGTGAGTGTACAAAAGCTATGAGCAAAACCAGCAGGAACAAATACCATTTTAAAATTTTCCGATGTTAATTCAAACCCTTCCCACATCCCATAGGTTGGAGAATTTCTTCGCAGATCCACAATAACATCGTATATTGCCCCTTGTATAACCCGAATAAGCTTTGCTTGTGCGTGCGGCGGCTTTTGGAAATGAAGCCCTCGTACAACTCCAATCCCAAGCGAAAGAGAATGATTGTCCTGCACAAAACACGCAGAAATTCCCTCTGCTGCAAACGCCCGGAGGGAATACGACTCAAGAAAAAATCCGCGATTATCACGAAAGACCCGCGGTTCTAGAATGCATGCATCTTTAAGCTTAGAATCTATTCGCTCCATAAAAAGTTCCTTTTATTCAGAAGCTAACCGTATAAGGTATTGTCCATAGGTATTTTTTTTCATTGGTTCTGCAAGTGCAAGAAGTTCTTCTTTTGATATATAGCCTAAACGAAAGGAAATTTCTTCTGGGCAGCTTACTTTAAGTCCTTGACGTTCCTGGATAGTCTCAACAAATACTGCAGCCTGCAACATCGATTCACATGTTCCGGTGTCGAGCCAGGCAATACCCCGCCCTAAAAGCGTCACGCTTAATTCGTTGTTACGCAAATAAATTGCGTTGAGATCGGTAATTTCTAGCTCTCCCCGTGGAGAGGGCGCCAAATTCGCAGCATACTCAACAACGCGATTATCATAAAAATAAAGGCCTGTTACAGCATAGTTAGACTTTGGTTCTGCAGGCTTTTCTTCCAAGCGGATAGCCTTGCCACTTTTGTCAAGTTCCACAACGCCGTATCGTTGTGGATCATGTACCCAATATCCAAACACTGTAGCGCCCGTTTTAATTTCGGCCGCGCGTACAAGGTCTTTAACCAGATCATGTCCCCAGAAAATATTATCGCCAAGAACAAGTGCTACAGAATCTGCGCCAACAAACTCTTTACCAATAATAAATGCCTGAGCAAGCCCTTCGGGTTTTGGCTGTATTGCAAAGGTAAACGAAAGCCCCCATTGAGAGCCATCAGAAAGAAGGCGTTTAAATGCTGCAGAATCT
Source organism: Chitinivibrionales bacterium (assembly GCA_038247415.1). Classification (GTDB taxonomy): domain Bacteria; phylum Fibrobacterota; class Chitinivibrionia; order Chitinivibrionales; family WJKA01; genus JBBRUX01. The sequence continues at coordinate 76,438 of JBBRUX010000004.1, forward strand.
TCTGGTGTTGTAATAATAAGCATTTCTCGAATACCCGCGAGCATCAAAATCGAGAGGGGATAATAAATCATGGGCTTATCGTACACGGGAACCAATTGTTTGCTCACCGCTTTTGTCATTGGGTAGAGCCGGGTTCCGGAACCACCTGCCAAAATAATACCTTTCATACCGATAGATTCCTCTCTGAGTAGCGGATACTAAAAACATCTCCTAGAATGCAGTTATTAGTATAAAATAGTTTTGCGCCTACATTCTCATTACATTCCTTCGCCCTTTTTAGAAATTCGGCTTAGGCGCAATGAACTATTTTTAATTCATGGAACAGGACGCTCTGCACACCAATCCGTTTCCCGGTGAAATCGGCACAGCGATATACGGTTTTATCAACTACCTTCAAAAACAACGAATGTATTCTCCTCATACTATTGTTGCTTATACCCACGATCTAACTAACTTTTGCACGTTTGGTACAAAGAACACCTCCTCCACAGCCCTTGCCCCAATCATGACGCGAGGTATTCTGCGCGCCTTTACCTACTCCCTCAATGAAGAAGGCCTTAAACCCAGAACAATCTCTCGATCCGTTGCAGCGCTCAAATCTTTTTCCAAATACTGTGTTCGCAACAAGCTCCTCGCGGCCGATGTCGGCAAAACCATAGTTTCTCCAAAACTTGACAAACCACTGCCAGTATTTCTCAGCGAGCAGCAAACAAATGGCCTTAACCACACGGCTTGCGCCGATCCTGAATCGCTGCGCAATAACACCATAGTAGAACTCTTTTATGGCACAGGCATGCGGCTTTCGGAACTGCATGCGCTTAATGCAAATACCATCGACTGCAACCGCAATCTGGTTCGAGTGCGTGGCAAAGGAAACAAAGAACGGATTATCCCGGTAACACAAACTGCCATCGACCTCCTTACGACATATCTTGCGCATTGCCGAGGAACTGGCGCTCCAGCAGATGCCCTGTTTATAAACAAACAGGGCCAAAGAATTTCAAAACGCCAGATAGAGCGAATTGTAGCGTCATCTCTTTCCAGTGTAAGCTCAAACAAAAAACGCAGCCCGCACGTGTTACGACACACCTTTGCCACCCATTTGCTCGATCACGGCGCCGATATACGTGCCGTCAAAGAGCTTTTAGGGCACGCGTCGCTTGCAACAACACAAATTTATACTCATATTTCAAAAGAGCACCTTAAAAAAACCTACGAACGCGCTCATCCGCGTGCAGAATTATTGCCATAAACCGCATAAACGAACACTACAATGAATTTTGTTCGTAGCGGGATCCAAGTGAAATCACAAGAATACACTTCCGGTTATTTTAGCTAGAGAAACCCCAGAGGATGTGGTACATTATATACAGAAGCCATGATAGTGTAGTTGATTCTAGGGAGCGTTTCAAGGTCGAAGAAACGTTCCCCTTTTTTAAAACAGGCTCTACCTAAAGAAACCAGATCTTATTATGAATATTTCCATTTTCACCTATACCGATTATCGTATTTTCCTAGCGGCTGCGTTTGATGAGCACAAGCAGAAATCTCCCTTTTATTCGTATCGTCTTTTTTCTCAAAAAGCTGGTTTTGCATCACCTAATTTTCTAAAACTGGTGATTGATGCAAAACGCAATCTAACGAAAGAGAGCGTTTTTAAATGTGCCAAGGCGTTGGGTCTTGGACGCAAAGAAGCAGACTACTTTGAAAACTTAGTATTTTATTGTCAGAGTAAAACAGACGAAGAAAAAAAATCGTACTGGTCAAGACTTGTACGGTTTAGAGAAAGTAAATCTGCCAAAAAAATAGAAGTAGCAGAATACAATTATTACTCTTTTTGGTACAACCCTGTAATACGTGAACTGGTAACCATGTGCGATTTTGGTGACGATTACAAAAAGCTTGGCCATGCGGTTCTACCGGCAATTAGCGCCCTTGAGGCAGAACGCAGTGTAGCCCTTTTGTGTAAACTTGGATTCATCTCTAAAGGTGAAGATACCCGTTATCATCTCACAGATCCAACGCTTACCACAGGACCACAAGCTCCCTCACCTTCAATTGCGGCTTACCATCGCACGATGCTTGCAAAAGCTGCAGAATCTATCGATAGAACTCCTTCTCACTTGCGCGATATTACCAGTGTAACGGTGGGGATATCGCCCAATTCCATGAAGGCCATGACCGAACGCGTACGACAATTCCGCGCAGAAATGCTTGAAATAGCAGAAAATGATGCCAATCCCACTCAAATGATTCAGTTCAATTTCCAGCTTTTTCCCGTTTCAGAAACAATCGCTTTGACAGAGGATCGCACATGAAGCGCATAACGCTCATCGCGCTGTGCGTGGGAAGCATCCTCGTTTATCTAGGACTACTAAGCGGTTGCACACAAACGGTTGGTACCGAAACTGGCAATCCAATTGTTATAGCTACGGCTATGGCATCCCAAACTCAGCTCGCTCTTGACGTTGGTGAATATTGGCATCCAACATCGTTTGTCTCGCCGTTAAACGACCTCACGGGCATGAAAAAATCGTTAGCATCTTCACCCGACTCGGTACACCTTGGTGATAGTATGCTTGTGATAATAGCACTTATTTCTAAAACAGACACCTCCTTTTCTCATATACCTCAATGGGTCTCTCGCGACACCATTATTTCATTTAGTAAACTTGACACATTCTGCGAGGTGCGCAATGCTCAAAGAATATGTTCAATCGATTCGCTTTTCTCGCTCGATACGATCACCACAACATTCGATACTGCACGCACCGACACCATTCTGAACTCTTACAGTATTAAAACTATTAGCATCTTAACAAAATGCAATAATCAATGGGGCAAAAACACTCAAATAGATTCAACCATCTACGAGAATGGGCAGCGTATACAGAGCGGATATATCACCTATGACCCTTGCTCGAATGTCGTCGTCGCTAGGGCAGATGGGCAAAAAAATGTAGGGGCTCCCATTGTTGGGCAACTAAGTTTAAAGCCGTTCAACTACATCTATATTACTCCAGAGTTCACCAATTTCGGATCCCGCATAACAACCATTAATAACATTGTTGTGGAAAAAATATCGTTTACTAAAACAGATTCTCTGTTGAATATATATCAAATTTTCCCATCTCCGCTGGACAGCATACAATCGCGTACTGTTGGATTTATTCTGGATGCTGGGCAAAACCTCTCTTCCCCATCGGATGACCAACTTTTTCGCATCAAACGCAGGGTCGATTTTCGTTCTGGCCCGCTTAAAAGCCTGGGATGCATGCTCAGCTTCGATGAAACCACGAGGGTGAAAGGTTTGGCAACACCTAAAAGAGCTATTGCCGAAGTTGAAGTAATCGACACAAGTGACAATGTAGGATCATTCTACGGTGTAGTAGACGTTCTTGCCGGCCTTCATGGACAGCTTTTGTGGAATTTTAAGAAATATCAAATCGATGTCGATACTAATGGGTTTGCTGACATCGTAGAAATTAAATGATATACTTTCTAAATGAACTCCTCTTTTAGAGTCTGCCTAATCATTCCTCCTGGTTATCAACACGCTGCGTGTTTTCTAGAAACAGCAATCCTTCTAAAACATGCGCTCGCTGATAATGGCTATGCATGCGATATAGTTCCCAATGAATTCTCCCGAGAACGCATCAATATAGTCTTAGGCGTGCACCTCTTGCTATCGGGCGAGCATCTTAACAATGTGCGCTATATTGCCTACCAGCTCGAACAGCTCAGCGAATCCGAAGGCGTGCTCTCTGAAAATCTTCTAAACGTATTGCGAAATGCTACTGCGGTATGGGATTATTCTCAGGAAAATATCGATTTCTTAAAAAAACAGGGAATTGTTGCAACATTGGTTCCCCCTGGGTATCATGCAGCGCTCGAACAAATAAACCAAGCGACACAGAGCGATTTCGACTTCCTTTTTTATGGAAGTATTGGACCACGCCGTGCCGCTATCCTCAATGCGATTTCCTTACAAAAACATATTCGGTTAAAAACGGCTTTTGGGATTTATGGCGCAGAGCGAGACAAACTTATTGGATCCTCAAAGATAATTCTCAATATCCATCACTATTCTGCGCGAATTTTTGAAGCGGTAAGAATAAGTTACCTGCTTAACAACCGATGTTTTGTGATAGCCGAGGAATCCGCAGTTAATCCGTATCCCCACGTACCCATAGCGTGCGCTCCCTACGAAACGTTCGCAGCAACATGCATGCGCTATCTAGAGAACCCCAACCAAATCGATGAGCTTCGTTTGGAAGCATATGATTGCTTCAAGAAATTCTATCCGATGACCGAAATCATTGCAGCCGCACTAAAAGATTCGAAGATTTCACTCTAGCACATTGAGTGGGATCAATAATGTATTTTTAAACAATTATTCACTTTTTGTTTTAGGCTCTTGTATGCATTTAATTCCCTTCAAAAAAGTACTTGACTGCTGGATACTCCTGCTCTTTGTTGCCGTACCAATAAATTGGTCTATGCCTTCAAAACAAAACTATATACAGTTTCTAGCCGGTTTTGAGATCATTAAAAACGACACACACCAATCTCATGCTCAAATTCGCCAACGTATGGACCAATTAACAACGCTGAGTGGGGTAACAGCGGCAGAAATGCAGGCTTTTATTGGTACATTTCGCAATAAGCCAGCAGATTGGAAATTGATTCAGGAAAAAGTGCGGCTTTATTTATCCGAAACATCTTCCGATACCGCATCATTGCAAAAACAAAATTCGACACAATCGCCTCTTAAAATGAAGATAGTAAGTCCAAAGAAAGGAACCTAACATGTCTGCAGCTCTTTTTCAATTTACCGATGCTAATTTCGATGCCGAAGCACTCAAGTCAACCGTTCCCGCAATTATCGACTTTTGGGCAGAATGGTGCGGCCCCTGTCGCATGCTCACTCCCATTATCGAAGAATTAGCAGCGGAATATGGGTCAAAAGTCAAAATCGGAAAACTCAATGTTGATGAAAATCCAGCAGTAGCTTCTCGCTATGCTGTTTCAAGCATACCAACTATTCTTTTTATTAAAGATGGGAAAATTATGGATCAGCAGGTTGGTCTTTTAGCAAAATCTGGTCTTAAAGCCAAAATCGATCAATTACTTAAGTAAAAACAGTGGTGCATCGCATTCAGGGTGCACTAGTAATTTTTCCAGAATCGCAAGTATCCTTCTGTGTAAATACAAACACCATTTTAGCGATTAAGCATTCTCTATAGGGAAACAATCCGTTACAATTTAGGAATAATTGGCATCATGGTATTATTTCTCGCAGCATTCTTCTGGATTTCTATTGGCCTTGTTGCTTATAGCTATCTCATATATCCTCCCCTCATTTCGATCTGCGCCCATCTTTTTGGTTTGGCAATTACAAAAGATAAAGCTATACGCCCTTCGGTTGCGTTTCTTGTCCCAGTCTACAACGAAGAAAAAGTCCTTCGCAAAAAAATAGAAAACATTCTTTCTCTTAACTATCCTTCCGACAAGCTTTCCATATGGCTTGGATCAGATAGTTCAACAGATGGCACACATACTATTGTAAAAGAATTCACCGACCCCCGCATTCATCTATGGATCGCTCCTACTCGCGGTGGTAAAACACAAGTGCTTAATCAAATGGCCCCTATTGTCCCTGCCGAGATTTTAGTGTTTACCGATGCAAATACCATGCATGCACAGGAAAGTCTTAAGTACCTTGTTGCCTCATTTGCAGACAATAAAGTTGGTTGCGTTGCTGGCCACATAAACCATCTCGATCCGGGATCAGAAGTGTCTGGCGAGGTAACGTATCGATCATTCGAATCCAACCAAAAACGTGCAGAAGGCAGACTAGCCTCTACTATTTCTGCTTATGGAGGTTTTTATGGCATACGTAGGGAATTATTCAAACCGATACCCTTCAATGCTTACTCAAACGATGATGTGCTCATCCCCATGAATGTCCTTCGTCAAGGATTTAGAGTGGCTTTTGAATCCCGTGCTATTTCACAAGAAGATACAACCAACAACCGCTCTGTTGAATTCCGAAGGCGCATTCGCATAGGTGCCGGAAATTTCCAAGCGTTTTTCTGGTTGCTCGATTTTCTTAATCCCCTTAAAGGATGGGTGTGGTTATCATATTGCTCACACAAAGCAATTCGCTGGTTTTCTCCGATTCTATTGCTGCTTGCTGCGTGCGCCTGCATAGCTCTTATCATTACTCGGAGTGGACTCATATATGATGTACTTGGACTCTGTGCCACACTCTTTGTATGCATCGGTATTTCACATACCATTATCCCCCTTCGACTGACAAAGGCAATTTTTTATTTTCTTTCCATGAATACCGCCCTTTGCCTTGGCCTTATTCGCTATTGCAAAGGCATTAAATCTGCTGCGTGGTCTACTACCCAACGTAGCTAATATCACCCATTCGATAAGAACCATTCTATGCGCTACCGGACTCTTGGCACAACAGGCATTTCTATTTCGGAGATAGGCTGCGGGACGTGGGCTCTTGGGGGTCTTTGTTGGGAGGATGGTCGCAGCAGCGGATGGTCGGGGCACATAGACGAACAAGAAATCAAAAAAGCTCTTTACCATGCTCTTGACATGGGAGTTAACCATTTTGACACTGCAGATGTTTATGGCAATGGAAAATCAGAACAAATGCTCGGACGCATCTTGTTAACCCGTCCCGAAAATCTTGTCATTGCTTCCAAAATAGGATATTTTAAAGGCACTGCTGCCCACGCATACGAACCACACCATATCATGCGTCAATGCGAACAATCGCTTCTCAATCTCAAGCGCGACCATCTGGATATTTACTATTTCCACCATGCAAACTTTGGACCAGCCGACTGCTATCTCGATGCTGCACTTGAAGCAATGCACACCTTACGCGATCAAGGAAAAATTAGAGCCATTGGAGTCTCGGCGTATGCAGCGCGAGATTTTATAAGACTTGTTCCGCGTATCAAACCCGATGTCCTCCAAAGTTTTGCTCATTGTATCGACTATCATTTTATAGCACCCAACTCCCCTGTCATGAATCTCTGTAAACAGCACGGATGCAGCTTTATCGCTATGAGTCCACTTAGTCAAGGAATCCTTACGGGGAAATACCTCAACTCGCACAATCCCACATTCCCCAGCGGTGACCATCGAGAAAGATCAGAAAAGTTTAAAAATCACAATCTTACCAAAATCAATGCTGGAATCAAGGACATGCTCAATCGATTTGGGCCTGATCCAAAAGATCTTATTGCAGCCAGCCTTGGTTTTATCCTTGCTCACAAACATGTGGCAGGTGTTATTCCCGGGTTTAGAAATCTAACCCAACTAACAACCAATGTAGCGGCGGCTCAGTTTTCTTGCAATGGAGAAGATCTGGCATTTATTCGCAAAGCATTTTTAGACAACGACCAATCCGCGGCTATTCCTGAGTCGAGCAAATAAAACTCATTTAACGATGCTATAACATCCCGAATGTTTTCTAATTATTTTTGTAGAGAGAGAGCTTTTGGCACTAAGAGTAAAAAAACTTTTTAAATCCTTCGAAAGGATCACCTCATGATCAATAAAGAACTTCTCGAAATCCTTTGCTGTCCCGAAACAAAACAAGATGTAACCATTGCAGACAACATCCTGATTGCTGCAATTAACAAGGCTATTTACGCGCAAGAATTATCAACGCGAGGCGGAACGCTTATTAAAGAAAAAATCGATGCAGGACTGCTGCGCGAAGATAAAAAATATTTATACCCAATACGATCCGATATTCCTGTTATGCTTATCGACGAAGGAATTCCCTGTGAGAAATTTCTTTAAACTTTATTGAGCATCAAGCAATGGCTTACGAGCTCTAAACTAGTTAAAACACCATGCTTTTTTTCGCAGATTTGCACATTCATTCCCCCTATTCAAGAGCAACTTCAAAAGCGCTCCATCTGCAAAATCTTTATTGGTATGGGAAATTAAAGGGACTCTCAATTATTGGCACCGGCGATTGTACCCATCCAATCTGGCGAAGCATTATTGCAGAGCAGCTCACAGAAGATGGAGATGGTCTACTTTCTTTAAAAAAAGGCTGCCTACCCACAGAGGCTCTCTGGAATAAGCCAAACACGTCCAAAGATATGCGCTTCATGCTTACCGGGGAAATTAGCACCATTTACAAATGGAACAATAAAACCCGCAAAGTGCATCATGTGGTATGTCTTCCGAGTTTACGTGCCAACGAACAATTTTCCAAAAAGCTTGCCACCATTGGAAATATCCACTCAGACGGCAGACCTATCCTGGGTATTGACTCACGCAATCTTCTCGAAATACTCCTCGAAGTATCGCCCGATGCGGTGCTCATTCCAGCACATATCTGGACCCCTTGGTTTTCGGTACTCGGATCAAAATCTGGTTTCGACTCTATTGACGAATGCTATCGGGATCTTTCGAGTCATATTTTTTCTGTCGAAACCGGGCTTTCGTCTGATCCACCCATGAACAGGCGCGTTTCTCAACTCGATAGATTTACCCTTGTTTCCAATTCCGATGCCCATTCTCCGGGAAACCTCGGGCGCGAAGCAAATATCTTTTCGTGCGATCAAGGCTACAATCCAATAATGAAGGCATTGCGCACGGGAAGTGGCTTCGACGGCACACTCGAATTTTTCCCCGAAGAAGGCAAATACCACCACGATGGCCACAGAGCGTGCAACATTTGCTTTTCACCACAAGAAAGCATTTCCCACAAAGGGATATGCCCTGTTTGCAGATCGCCTCTCACACTCGGAGTAGCCTATCGCGTCGAGCAGCTTGCCGATCGCGCAATGGGAACAAATTCCCCACGTGGTCAAACATTTCGTCATGTCTATGCTCTCGATTCTACAATCGCCCAAATAGTTGGTGTTGGTGTAGCGTCAAAAAAAGTGCAGAAAGAATATTTCAGACTGATTAACCTCTTAGGCTCAGAGCTGTACATTTTGCTTTCTGCACCCCTTGCCTCTATTGCAGCTGCTAGTACAGATACTCTGGCATTTGCTATCGATCGCATGCGTAAAGGGATTGTTTCCACAAGCCCTGGCTATGACGGTGAATACGGGAGCATCTCTCTCTTACCATGATTACAGCCATCGTTGTAGATCGCTTCAAAGCATTTCTATTGCCTGCCAACAATAGGTTTTGGCGTTAGCTATTTTTTAGATGTATAATTGATTCAATTGCCAGGATAGTTTTAGACATTGAAATATCACGTTGGAGATACCATGACCGCCTCGATGCAAAATCGTCTTATCGCCTATGGCACCCTTGTTATTTTGCTTGCGGTAATCATTGGAACCCATCTTTTATGGCTCTGTGTATTCTTGCTTTTTTTATATCTCTTTACCGATGTATTTATTTCAACGGTACGCAAAATCATACCACAAATCTCAGCACGTTTTGCATTATGGATTTTTTATATTTTGCTTGTATCATTCATGACATTTCTTGGAATTAGGGTAGTCCCTCTCTTTTTTTCAGATTTTCCTGAGTATTATGCGCTTGTCATCCGCGATGGTGCTATCTTTCTCAATTCACTCTCCGAACGCTATGGACAAACAATCGATTTTACGGCGTTGTCAAATATCCTCTTTGCGCACAAGAATGCATCCATTAGTGTTGTTGTCATGATAATCAACAAAGTTTCCAAAGGATTCATTTATTTTCTCTTTGCTGTAATCCTTAATTTTCTTATCATTTCGGAACGTGATAGAATCATGCAGGTTTTTGCCGAGCGCAAAGACTCTATTCTTGCCTATGTTTCTAACTTTCTAACGAGCCGTATTATCCATTTTTATCGCTATTTTAAATCTGTTATGGGTGGGCAAGTTGTCATCTCGCTCATCAACACAGCAATCACCTTTGTAATTATCATGATACTCGGACTTCCGCATAAAATCAGCCTTGTAACAATTGTCTTTTTGTGCGGATTGCTCCCTGTGGTTGGAAATCTGATATCAAATACCATACTTGCTATTACTGCACTTGTTTCAACTGGTTTTGTTGCGCTTGTTATTTGTTTAAGCTTGCTGATTGTCATTCACAAGCTCGAATATTTCCTCAACAGCCGCATAATAGGCTCGATTGTTCGCTTGCCCATGGCGCTAACGCTTATCGCCCTGCTCACCGGAGAAGCTCTCTTGGGCATTTACGGAATGATTATCGCTGTGCCAGTATTTTTGATAGTGCGGGATGAGCTTGCGTCATTGCGGATTAAGAAAGATATCTGAAATTTCGTTGCACTCGCGGGCAAAATCCATGGGTCAAGCTTTGCCCATCACTCTCATGTGATATTCCCCACCAAGAAGAGAAAATTTGGGGAAAGCTCTGCGCTTCCCCCGCAAAGACATGATACTACTTCTTTTTATCCAACACTTTATTCCACTCAGCAATTTCCTTCTTCATTTTTTCTAAAAGTGGCTTTGTGTCACCCTCTACTTCAACAACATCTATTCGGTCTTTATTAATAATGCTATTGACAACTGCCATATCTTTATCGCTTTCAACTTCACCAAATACCGTATGCTTTCCGTCCAGCCAATCTGTCGGTACGTGGGTGATAAAAAATTGACTACCATTAGTACCTGGCCCCGCGTTTGCCATCGAGAGTATCCCAGGCTTATCATGACGTAATTCCTTAACGATTTCGTCTTTGAATTTATACCCAGGCCCACCGGTTCCATTACCCTTTGGACATCCTCCTTGAACCATGAATTCTTCTATAACTCTATGAAAAGAGAGATTATTGTAAAATCCTCGCTCAATGAGGTTAACAAAATTTGCAACGGTAAGAGGTGTTTGCTCTGAAAACAGCTTAAGCCGGATCGAGCCTTTTTCTGTTTTGATAATTGCCACAAGATCGTTTTCATTTTTAGTCATGATGATAAAGCTTTCTAAAATGAGGTGTTTTAATCGAGCAACAATACAACGCCGTTAAGCGAGCGTGTTGATTTTACCTATCAAAAATAATTATGATTTGATGATATACCAAGGAATTTGTAGGTCAAAGCCTCACGGAGCTGCACATGTATTGGCCCATCAAACTTTTTTTCTGTAAATGAATCGCCGATGTCGTCTTTATACTCGATAATTTCTATCACGGCACCAGGAAAATATTTCTGGGGTTTTTGGCAGAAAAATAAAAGTCCTGAATTAATTGGCCTGAGCATCTTCTCAGGGCCTCTAGCAATCTGCATTTGTCGGCAAAGGTCTTCCATGGGCAGCGTATGAGCGGTCTGGTAAAGCGTGCTACCGGTTTGTTGCAAAAAGGAACGAATCAGCCCCATATCAATATCATCGAGCGATGCGTTTTGATTAATACGGTCATCAAAAGGGATTCTGGCTGCCAAGATACTATTCGCGGGGCATACACATCTTTTCCCCCGCCATTCACAATAGCTAGAAATGTGGTATCAACATTACCCGGCTCCCCCACTCCAAGCGCACGCTCAAATGTTCCATTGATAATTATTATGTATAATGCGACCAATTAAATATCCCCGTGGTATATAAGAATGATATACCATAAAACTTCTTTAATAAAATTCACACCCTCTCTTTGTATTTCTAAGTCGATTAATTATTGTAACTCTTTGTAAAATAAAGATTTAATTAAATAGCTCGCTATTTGGCACACCTTTTGCATTATCCATCACTAGTTTCTCAGAATTTACATGTTTAAACTATCACATATTTTCAGGAGGGGTTATGAAGCTTATTTATGGATTCTCATTTGCTGCTACGGTTATGTGTGCGTCACTGTGCGCAGCAGATGCATCAGTTTCAATTAATACAACAACCGACTCGGTAAACCAACAGCAATCAACCGTGATTACGCTAGAAAAAAAGAATGATACTGCCAATAATCTCACAGAATCCCAAAAAGAAGATTTAGAGGATGCCGCACAAGAAGCTGCACAAGTTTCTCGTGAGGCAGCACATCAATGTCGCATGGTTCAAAAGGATGAGTGCATTTCAGAGCGTTCTATGCATAAAAGAGGCCATGCGCTTGGATATAGTGCCCCTTCGATTATCATGCTTAACATGAATGGTATTAAAAACCTCAAGGACATGGAATCAACGTTACAAAATAAAGTATTTCCCTTCGAAGAGAATCGGTTTTTTATGCTTGGATTTGGTGGGTACCACGAATCACCCGAAGGCATTCGCGTTGGTGGAATGTGGTCTGCTGGCTACCGCGCTTTTCAGAGCAAAAAATATACTACCAACGATACTCTGGGGATTCATGACTCCGCAACCATTCTTCGCATCATTCCTGTGTATGGCGGACTCACCGTTGACAAGGCAATATATCTTGGACCAACCAGCATTTCTCTTGGGGGTCTCATAGGCGGCGGCGTATATATTGTCAATAAAAAGTCCTACGATGTTTCTGGTGGAGATATTTTTACTCACGTCAATGTGGACACATCCACAAGCGATTCATCAAACTCTCAAGAATCAATTGATTTTGCGTTTGCACCATTTTTAGCACTCGAAGCACATACTTCTGTGACTATTGAGCTTGCACCGCTTTTTCAAACTGCTCTGGAAGGCTTTGTCCTGGCAACTTATTCTCCCGAAGGGTATGGCCCAGCAACAGGGGATTTTTGGAGTGTCAGCCCTGGCATAAGAATCCGTCTTATTTTTGGAAAAGCAAACTAAATTCTTAAAGCACGTAAAATTTACTAAGGAGCAATTATGAACACCCTCTCTGTTTTATCATGTGCAGCTCTTTTGTGCACAACGCCTTATGCTTTTGCACAAACTCTGCAAAGCGTTTCAGATAGCGCACAACAATCGGTAACTACAGTGCAATCGAGTGCACTACCAGCCGAAAAAACCGATACAAACGCGATTTTGTCCGATACTGTTATGAAAATTACCGCGACCCATCAAAATGGCGGGTGCATGCATGAAAAGACAAGCTTTCGAGTCAACCGTGACGGTACTTGCATTATCAAAGAAACCAAGGACACCGTTTACACAATAAAGCAACCCGATCCAGAAACAGTATCAAAATCTTTTCGTCAAAGGCTAAACGACCTACGCGTTCGCGGCTTTGGTGGTGGCGGCGGACCGGTCTGGGATGTTTACGCAATTAATATCGCGCCGGTGGTAACATTGCTTAAAGCTGACAAAGCTCTTTCATCCCGCGATTTTGGTTTTAACAACTTTAACGAAGAACCATTCATTATGAAGGGCGGTATGGGATTTGGCGGACTTGGGAATGGACTGCGGCTTGGTGGTATTGGCCTTTCGGGGGAACGAAAAATTGTGAGCGATCATTTTTCTGGAGACTCTGCCATTTTACTTACGGTAAAAGTTAACACAGGCGGATTTCTCATAGAAAAAGCAATGGTTCACGATCGAATGAACTACGTTGCCGGTGGGTATATTGGAGGGGGCTCTATGCAAGCGAGCGTACAAACTATTTCGGGCAAAATTTCAAGCTTTACTCGAGACAGCGATACTCCATCAAAAGAAAACCCACAGCCAAGCACAGCGTCCTTTGCCTCCCTGGAATTACATGGCGCAGTTACATACACCCTCTATGCATTCATGCATGTTGGCCTCGGCTTAAGCATGCCAGTGTTCATCTCGACAAATGGCTTTGAAACGTATCCCTCACAATTTGTAACAGTAAACCCCGGGCTTCAGCTTAAAGTGATTTTTGGGAATCTTGGATAATCTCACATGCAGGGTATACGAAGACCCTGCATCATTCTTTGACATGCAAAACGACCAACAATTCCACGAGGTTGATAACACAACGTATTTTTATTGTTACATTATTTTTTTTACTAACTCTTTTGAGGATTTCCGCATGAATACGATTACCAGCCCGTTTACCTTAGGTATTGTTGGGTTCATGCTTGCAAGCGCAAACATCGCTTTTTGCCAAACAAGTATATCAAACGACATGAACGCTGCACAGACAACTAAAAGCGATAGCACTCAGAAAAACAGTGCAGATAGCATGCAAGTACTTCCAACAAGTCAAGATGCAATCCAATCAGAAGAAACAGAACCGCCTCTTTTGACGCGCAGAACACTTTCAATCCAGACAAATAAAGATACCTTGCTCGTTTTAACCAATGCGTCATTTAAGGATATTATTGATAAAGCAACCAATCGTGTTCGTGACTCCCGAACTCGCGGAATTGGCGGAGGTGCGGGATTTTCATCGGCTCTTGTGTGGCTGGATATGACCCCAGTCAACGAAATGCTCAAACAAACCGATCTCGACACAATGGGAATACTTTTTCCTAAAGGCTCTACACCCATTACTCTTTTTGGCGGAATGGGCTATGGGGGCCTGGGCAATGGCATTCGCGTTGGCGGAATAGGCTTTGGCGGTTCAAAATTATATACGACCCGTAAAAGCGATACCACCTATACCATTTCAACGGGAATTGGATATGGCGGGCTTCTTATTGAGCGTGCCTTGGTAGTGCACCAATTCAATTTACTTTTAGGGGGGATCGTTGGTGCTGGGGGAATTGGAGTATCACTTAACAAGCAACAATCTCGTTATTCGTTTGGATCACAACCATCAGACATACAATACGGAATAGGTGCTGGTGGGGGTGCAGGCGCGGGCTTTTTCCTAGCCGAATTGCATTGTGGATTTACCTATTCTATTGTGTCATGGCTTCACATCGGCGGAGTAGGGGCGGCGCTTGGCATGTTTTCTTCCAATGGATTTATGAAAGCGGATGGCACAAGTTTTGGATCTGGATTTATTACTATTAACCCATCGGCCCAATTGCGCATAGTGCTTGGAAATATTAGTTAATTTTATTTACCTATGGTTAACCAGCTTAAAGATGGCGTTGTCGGTCTTGCGCTCTTCCTTTCTCAATGGCTTTCAGCCGGCGGACAGGTTCCGGCTATTACTTTGGCCCATATTCAAGCTTCAGAAAAAGGTATATATATTACTACGTCAATTTCAATTACCGTAAAAGAACAGCTCAATGATCTTCTCGATGCAGGCATTCCAATAAGGCTACGGATGCAAGCATCCTCAGATGCCGGAGACACCCTAACGCTTCTGAGAACGCTCTCGTGCAATATTTCAGATTACACCTATACCATTATAGACTCCTCGGTCAACATGAAACCTGCATACCGGGCTGTCTCAAAACGATACACACAGGCACTGGTTGCATTCAAGGATTATGTCCGTTTCGAAGCAATGGTCTCCCCAACGTCGCGCACGATTCATTTCGAGGCAATGCTTCTTCCGAGTAAAGCTTCTCAACTCAACCGCAGCGTTGACATGTCATCGTTACTTGGCTTTCAGAAAATTAGCAAAACATTTACATTACGGTAATATATGAAATTCTTACAACAACTCGAACTCGAACATAAAATCCTCTTTGTGGCGATTCTCTTATCTATTTCCTTTGTCTGGCCCGTACAAAACTTCTTTATCAATCGGATGTCTGCAACTCTTGGGCAAAGCATCGACCCCGGCCTTGAGCCACTTCTGAGAACCTCTCTGCTCACCTCTTCGCCCCACGATTCTATAGCCTATATTCATCGCATCGAGCGTGCGTTGCAATGGAAGGCCCTTATCCCCATTATTGTTAACGAATTAAGATCTGCTCTTATTATTTTTTCTGTTCTTGCTTTTGTGATACTCTTTTTGGTTGCTTATTACGCCTTGCGCAGTCTTACAAGACCCATAAAAAATCTTGCTTCTGCAGTCACCCGCATTGGTAAAGGAGACTCTGCTCTTCTTACCAAAACATCAGGTGGATCGCTTGGGATTCTCGAAAGAACTGTTATTGACCTCGAATCTGAACTTATACTGTTGCGAGAAAAAACGCGTATTGCGGGCATGGAAAGTGCCTGGCAAGATATTGCGTCTATCATGGCGCACGAAATTAAAAACCCCCTCACACCCATGCGCCTTACACTCGACAGACTCGAAGAAAAAGCACTGCACGGGGTTGGATTATCTGCCGATGAAGTTTCTAAATATGCTCAACGTATCAATACTCAAATCGATGCTCTTGAGCGTTTAGTCAATCAATTTCGATCCTTTTCCAAAGAGCCAGAAGCACACTGTGTCTCATTTGATGCCAGTGCGCGCATTGCACATGCGCTACAATCTCTCTCTGAAGCGTTGGTGATGACAACTACAGGAGCCGGGACAGCGTTTGCAGACCCTTATTTACTTGACCAGATAGTACTCAATATTGGCAAAAATGCCTTAGAAGCAGGTGCCACACACCTGCATATTAAGTGCACGATGAATAATTCCCATATCACGATCACCTGCTCGGATAATGGTATAGGCATAGCGCACTACGATCTCGATCGGGTTTGGCTTCCGTATGTATCCCTCAAAAAAGGTGGTACAGGCCTGGGATTGCCCGTTGTGCGCAAACTTGTTGAAACCATGAATGGAACTATTTCTCTTGTGTCAAGCATTAATAAAGAAGATCATGGTACGCAGGTACTCTTTACACTTCCAAGCACTTTAGCTTCCAAGGACCAACACCCATGAATCCTTCACATATTCTCATCATTGATGATGAACCAGAAATACTTACGAGTCTTGCTGAAATTTTAGAAGATGAAGGCTACGAGGTACAAACCGCACCCTCGGCACAAAAAGGCCGCGAACTTATGTCCTCCGACATCACGCTGTGTATTCTTGATGTTAGACTTAAAGCAGACGATGGGTTACTACTCCTTGCCGATTTCAAAAGAGATTTTCCGTCAATTCCAGTTATAATGATCTCTGGCCATGGGACCGTTTCCCTTACTGCAGAAGCCTTTAGGCTAGGCGCTCACGATTTCATGGAAAAGCCCCTTCGACTCATTCCTGTCAAGGTAAGCGTACGCAATGCCCTCGAATCGGTAAGTCTTAAAAATCGCGTAGTTGCTCAAACTAAATCGAGCAATCCTGTGCCCATCTATCAATCTGCTAGCATGAAAAAATTATATACTCAGGTGCATAGACTCGCACCGTTAAAAGACCCTGTGGTTATTTTAGGACCATCGGGAAGTGGCAAAGAACTTGTTGCTCGAGCACTTCACATAGAGTCTGCGCGATGCAGTGGCCCTTTTATAACCACCAATGCTGCTTCAATGCCCATATCGCTTGCCGAAGATGAATTGTTTGGACACGAAAAAGGCGCCTTTACAGGGGCTACAGGTCGACGCATCGGGTGCATCGAAAGTGCCGATGGCGGCACTCTATTTTTTGACGAAATTGGTGATCTCGACCCACAGATTCAAGCCAAGCTCTTGCGTGTTCTTGAAAATGGAATTCTTACCAGAGTGGGAGGAACAACACCAATCCGCGTTGCCACGCGTATTATTGCGGCAACCCACAAAAACCTCGAAGACCTTGCCCAAAAAGGAATTTTTCGCCACGATCTCTGGTTCAGACTTTCTGCCTTTGTTATTCGAGTTCCAGCTCTTTCTGAGCACGCAGAAGACATACCTCATCTTGCCAGTGCATTTTGTGCTGCATGTTGCGCAGACATGCATATAACGCGCACGCTCTCAGATGATGCAATCGAGGCACTTTGTTCTCTTACCTGGCCGGGAAACATCCGAGAACTCAAACATACAATTACCAGAGCAGTTGTGTATTCAGACGAAACCATAATCTCTGCCAAAACTATTGCGGAGACTCTGCACAAAGGAAGCACGATACCCCCGCGCGAGCCTTCCGAGCATACAAATCTTTTCGCCCTTGATTTCCGATCGGCACGGGACACTTTCGAACGCGACTACCTGCAAAACTCATTAGCAAAGCACAACAATAATATCACGGCTGCTGCTGCTGCCATTGGGATGGCGCAGAGTAATTTGAGCAGAAAGCTTAAGGAGCTTGGTTTACGCGATACGCCAGAATAAGAACGCGGCTATTTTTGAAATTCGATTTCTGTGATTGCAGATTGTTCTAGCACTGCAGACTTAGGGCCTTTAACAACAAGCGGGCCATTCATCTTTTCGCCAAGAGCGCCTAAACGTGCAACTACGGCAGATACCGTTTGATCGGCAGTGGAAATGGTGGCAACAACCTTTACGCGAGGTGAAATGCTTCGAAAACCAGTAAATTCATTATTTGTATCTACTTTTTTGCGTTCGACAAGTGCTGTATACCAGCGATAATCAACAACCGTATCATTAAGCTCAAACATACCACCTTTAACAGCTACCACTTTTTTTGAAATATGTCCAAGATACTCCTGGTCACTTCCCTGCCGTAAATATGGCCTGCTGATATTTATCGATACCAAAGTATTATCGGGTAAATTGGTACTTCCCGTTACCAAAATGCGATGCGGCGAAGGTTTTTTTGCAACAAGCGACACATCGTATTCAATTGCCTGTTGTTTTTGTAAAGTATCGATAGCTTTACTTGCCACCACCACAGGCGTGAGATCGAGATACCGTGTTCCTTTAAGAGAAAACTGCTGAAGTGAAAAATTTTGGATACCTGCAGGAGTAAATCGTGCAATTGCATAGGAAGAACCCTCTAAATTCATATCCTTCAGGAATATAAAAACAGTAAATTCGCCCCACATCACATTCTTATCACGCCAAATTGCTTCGCTTACTGCTCGAAGCGATTGCTCTGAAGGAATAGAATCGGTAGCCACAATAACCTGATTAAGCGCATTGAGGCCACCGGCAGTCGTCATTACCTCGCGATGAGCGATCTGATAGGCAAGCATAGTCTCTTGAGCACTGCTAGCGCTAGTGCTAATAATCATCACCCAAGCCCACAAAACAACTCTATTTCGAAGCATTTTAAAAAAATGCACAATCACGTAAGATCCTCCTCAAGATAGTCGATATCAAATAGTACTGTTTTTTCTGGAAAGTATCAATAAAGAAAAAGGGCGATACCTCATATGAGGTATCGCCCTTTATTTATAAACAAGGAGGTTTAAGCTATCAGGTTGCAGCTTCTTTAATAAGCTGCAATGCAATTTCATTGCGTTGTATCTGATTGGTACCTTCATAGATCTGGGTAATTTTAGCATCGCGCATGCGCTTTTCCATAGGATATTCGCGCATATAGCCATATCCGCCCATTACCTGAAGTGCATCTACGGTAACCTTCATCGCAACATCAGAGCAAAAGAGCTTGCTCATGGCTGATTCACGAGCAAACTTCTTTGCGCCAGCATCGATCATGCGCGCTGTAGCATACAAGAGTGCTCGAGCAGCTTCAATTTCGGTAGCCATATCAGCGAGCATGTGCTGAACAGCCTGGAATGACGAAATCGCTTCGCCAAATTGTACACGTTGACGCGAGTATGCAACCGCATCGTTAAGCGCTCCTGTAGCAATACCCAGCGCCTGTGAACCTACACCAGGGCGTGAATAGTTAAGTGTATTAATTGCTACAATCGAACCCATTCCCTCTTTTGACAAAAGGTTTTCCTTGGGGATTTTGCAGTCCTGAAAAACAAGTTCTGTGGTAGAAGAAGCTCTTATTCCCATTTTGTCCTCGTGTTTACCAAAAGAAAACCCAGGGGTTCCTTTTTCTACAATAAAGGCTGTAATACCACGAGCGCCTTTAGCAATGTTTGTTTTTGCAAGCACGGTATAAATTTCTGCATTTTCACCATTGGTGATCCATTGCTTGGTACCATTGAGGACATAATAATCGCCTTCGAGACGCGCGGTTGTTTTCATACCAAGAGCATCGGAACCGGCATTAGCCTCGGTAAGACCAAAAGCAGCAAGTTTTTTTCCGCTGGCAATAGGCGGTAGATATTTTTTCTTTTGTTCTTCGGTACCAAAAAGAAGAATTGGGAAAGTTCCCAATGCGGTTGCTGCCATAGCAAGAGAAATACCACCGCACACCTTAGAAAGTTCTTCTACTGCCAAGCACAATTCAAATACCCCACCACCCATACCACCATACGCCTCGGGGATATACAAGCCACACAAATCTGCTTCTCCCATTGCCTTGACAACATCCCATGGAAAAATACCATCGCGATCGTAATGTTCACGAACGGGAAGTATTTTCTTTTGAGCAAGTTCGCGAGCGGTATCCACAATCATCTGCTGTTCTTCTGTCAGAAAATAATTCATCATGAGCTACTCCTTTGATTGACTTTCGGTAATATATGATTTGTCGTAATTATTAAGCGCTTCCATGGCTGCATGCTGTTCGGCAAGCTTTTTACTGGGACCTGTTCCAACCCCAAGCTCACAACCACCAACCAAAATTCGTACAGTAAAGTGTTTCGCATGCTCAGGCCCTTCGGTTGCTACAATCGCATACCGGGGAGTACCAAACCCATCGCTCTGAGCTAATTCCAAAATAGTACTTTTATAATTAGTATTGCGCGCTTCCTGACTCAGCGCTTCTATACGATCGAGTAACCGGGGCTGCAAAAAAGCTTTTGCAGCACAAAATCCGCCATCAAGAAAAATTGCGCCGCATACTGCTTCAAAAGCATTTGACACTATGGTATCTTTACCTTTACCCAAAACTTCACGTTCGCCGGTTCCAAGATACAAATAAGAATCGAGCGAAAGTTCATGACCCAGCTCACCAAGAATTTTTCTACTAACGGCAAGCGATTTTATTTTTGTCAGGTGACCTTCGTTTTCCTGCGGAAATCGATGATATAAATACTCTGTTACACAGCTATTGATAATCGAATCCCCAAGAAATTCGAGCCGCTCATTTGATTGCAACCCTTTGCGGTCTTCGATGGGAATGACCGATTTATGGGTAAGCGAATGCGTAAGAAAACTAGGATTTGTAAATTGATAGTTTATAGCACGCTGCAATGAATCGAGCTTACTATCGGATTGCTTGGGAGTTGCCCCAGAAAACAGGCGCGCGAAAAATTCGCGCGCTCTATCAAACACCCTCATATTTCTTGACGACAAGCGACGCATTATGTCCGCCAAATCCAAATGAATTGCTCATAGCATACAAAAGCGTCTTTTTAACAGCTTCATTTGGCGTATAATTAAGAAAACATTCAGGATCGGGGTCTTCGTAATTAATAGTAGGTGGAATAATATCATTTTGAATTGCAAGTACAGAAGCAATAAACTCAACACCACCCGAAGCACCAAGTAAATGCCCTGTCATTGATTTGGTAGAGCTGATATTGACCTGCTTTGCGTATTCGCCAAAAACCGACATAATAGATTGAGTTTCATATTTGTCGTTGATTGGTGTAGAAGTACCATGTGCGTTGATATAATCGATGTCTGTTGGTTGAACTCCTGCAGATGATAGAGCCATTTTCATGGAACGTGCAGCGCCCTCGCCTTCGGGAGCGGGATGCGAAATATGATAGGCATCGCCTGTTGCACCATAGCCTACTAATTCGGCATAAATGGTTGCTCCGCGAGCTTTGGCATGCTCAAGCTCTTCGATGACCACAACACCCGCACCTTCACCCATCACAAAGCCATCGCGCTTTTTATCGAACGGAGAACAAGCTTTTCCCAATGCTTCGTTACGCGTTGACAATGCTTTCATATTACCAAAGCCAGAGAGTGCCACAGGAGTGATGGTAGATTCGGTACCGCCTGTTACAGCAACATCCATCATACCAGCTTTAATATGGATATAAGCATCGCCGATAGCATGAGATCCAGATGCGCATGCGCTCACAACAGAGTAGTTTGGTCCTTTAAGGCCGTGCGCAATTGAAACTCTGCCAGAAGCCATATCAGAGATCATCATAGGAATGAGAAAGGGAGAAACGCGACTTGGGCCACGAGCAAGCAGTTTTGCATGCTCGGTTTCGAGACTTTTAAGTCCGCCGATACCGGAACCAATTACAACGCCAATTTTTTCGAGATCTTCTTTGGTCAGATCGAGGCGTGAATGTTTAATAGCTTCGTCGGCTGCGGCTACTGCAAAAAGAATAAATCGATCTGTTCGTTGTGCTTCTTTGGCATCGATGAGGTTGCCGATCTCGAAATCTTTAACTTCAGCTGCTATATGTGTTGTATAGGCTGAGGTATCGAAAGCGGTAATGACGTCTATACCAGAAACTCCATTAACAATCGATTTCCAAAATGCATCAACTGTTTTGCCAATTGGGGTTATAGCACCCATCCCTGTAATAACGACTCTTCGCGACATGGGCAAAAAATCCTTCTGCTTAGAACGTGAAAGAAAAGGATGCGATCGCACTGGCAGAAATATCTGCCAGTGCTAAATCTTTTTAGAGTTTTGCATTCAAGTAGGTAAGCGCATCCTGAACTGTTTTGAGCTTTTCGGCATCTTCGTCTGGAATTTCAACATCAAATTCATCTTCGAAAGCCATGATGAGTTCAACCTGATCCAATGAATCAGCACCAAGATCATCAACGAATGCAGCAGTAGGAACAACCTTATCTTCAGCAACACCCAATTTTTCGGCTACAATCTGTTTCACTTTCGCTTCGCGATCGCTCATGAGAGACTCCTTTCAAGAGAGTAAAATAATAAGACGTTATAAAATGATTCTTTGCACATTAGATCGCAAATCCACCATCAACATGCAAAACCTGTCCGGTGACATAATCGGCTAGTGGAGATGCCAGAAAAAGAACTGCATTTGCAACATCGGCGGGTTGACCCATTTTCTGCATGGGAATTGCCGTAGCCAATTTTGAGCGCTCAGCTTCAGGGATTTTATCGGTCATTGCGGTTTGAATGAATCCCGGAGCAATTGCATTAACCGTCAAGCCTCTGCTTGCAACTTCACGCGCAAGGGACTTTGTAAGGCCTATCATTCCGGCTTTTGAAGCAGAATAATTTACCTGACCAGCATTGCCAACAACCCCTACGATTGAGGCGATATTGATAATTTTTCCGCCATTAGTTTTTAGCATAGGTCGAACAACTTCTTTGCAGAACAAAAATGCACTTTTAAGATTTATGGATAGTACCAAATCCCAATCGGCTTCTTTCATACGCATAATTAAACTATCGCGTGTGATACCAGCATTATTTACGAGGACATCGATCTGCCCAAATTTTGCAACAAACGCAGCAATCGTTGCAGTTACATCATCGGCATGTGCTACATCGGCTTTAAGAGCCAGCGACACACGACCAAGAGCTGCGATGTCTGCCGCAGTCTGCTCTGCAGCTGTAAGATCGATATCGCACACACCAATATCTGCACCAGCTTTTGCAAGTGTGAGCGCAATTTCTCGGCCTATTCCACGGCCAGCACCTGTGATGAGAGCTTTTTTCCCCGTTAGTGAAATCATATAACCACCTTTGCTAAAAAAACTTACTTAACTGCTTCGATCTGTTCTTTTTTGCCACACAGGCTAATTGACAAATCGGGGTTGATTTTCTTGGCAAGTCCCGAAACAACATTGCCAGGACCTACTTCAAAACAACGTGTTACAGAATGGGTAGCAAGATGCCGAATCGAATCGACCCACCGAACCGAGGAGACAAGCTGTTTTGTAAGGAGGCTTTTAAGAAGAACCGGATCGGTTTCTACCGAAGCAGTAACATTGGTTATCACGCCACAGCGAGGCGCAGAAAAAGAAACTGTAGCTAAAAATTCGCCAAACGAATGAGCAGCATCTTGCATAAGAGGAGAGTGAAAAGCACCACTCACCGGCAAAGGTAATGCGCGTTTTGCGCCTGCAGCCTTAAGCAATTCGCATGCTTGGTTTACAGCTGCAACTTCGCCCGATATCACCGTTTGCTCTGGTGTATTCTCGTTGGCACACACAACAATTCCGGCTGTTACGGTAGCAAGTACCTGCGCAATCTGGTCTTTTGATAAACCAATTATTGCAGCCATGGCACCAGGTTTTTCTTTTCCGGCTAAGGCCATGAGTTCCCCCCGTTTAGCAACTAGGCGAAGCCCGTCGGCAAACGAAAAAACACCCGCAGCATATAATGCCGCATATTCGCCCAGGGAGTGCCCCATTGTTAATGTCGGGACAATTCCTTTGTCAACTAAAAGATCCTGAGCAACAGCCTCAACCAAAAAGAGTGCTGGTTGCGTATTCTGGGTTGCTTTGAGCTCATCTTCTGGTCCTTCAAAGCAAATTTTGGCAATATCTCTACCAAGGATTTCGTTGGCTTGAGCAAAGCGATTTCGAGCCGACTCAAAGCCCGCAAACAAATCTGCACCCATGCCAATTGCCTGAGCACCTTGTCCAGGAAACATGAAAACTGTAGACATAGTAAACCTCCGTCATAAAAGTGCGCAAGACCTCGATAGGCTTACACAACATTAATAATCTAGTACATCATTAAACTTTAAACTTAGAGACGCATTACAACGCTGCCAGCAACAATACCGCCACCCAAAGCGGTAAACACAACGACATCACCCGGTTTAGCGCGCCCTGCACTCATTGCTTCATCAAACGCTAAAGGAATTGAAGCCGAAGAAGTATTCCCATATTTTTGCAGATTGATCATAGCTTTCTCCAGCGGTAACCCTATTGCTTCAGCTATAGCTGAAATGATCCGAATATTGGCTTGATGCGGAACGAAAAGATTTATATCCTTTACAGTTAGCCCCGCTTTGGATAGAGCAATCTGTGTTGCCTCCGACATCATGCGAACGCCGTATTTAAAAACCTCTGAACCATTCATATGCATGCATCGATTATCACCCCAGGAAGGTAATTTTAAAATTTCGCCCAGGGAACCATCGGACATAATATGTGATGACAAAATGCCACTTGCCGGAGAAGACCCAGACTCACCGGCTGCTGTTAATACAACGGCGCCTGCACCATCACCAAAGAGCACAGCTGTTGATCGATCGTTAAAATCGAGTGTTTTAGAAATAATTTCGGCACCAATAACAAGCATTTTCGAACATTGACCAGAAACAATCATCGAATGAGCAACGGTAAGCCCATAAACAAACCCAGCGCATGCAGCAGAAATATCAAATGCAAATGCATTGGTGCACCCGAGTAGATGCTGCATCTTGCATGCGGTTGAGGGGAAAAAATTATCGGGTGTAAATGTAGCACAAATAATGCCGTTTATTTCGCTCGGAAGGATACCGGCTCTGTCAAGCGCAATGCGCGCTGCGTCTGCACCAATTTGGCTCGCTGTAGCATCACTACCGTGTGGAAACATCCGGCGACTCTTAATACCACTTCGTTTCGTGATCCATTCGTCGGAGGTATCTAAAATTTTTTCGAGGTCTGCGTTAGTCACAACATTTTGGGGGACTGAAGATCCAACGCCTACAATACGTGATGTTCTAAGTGCCAATCTTATATCTGCCTTTCGAGTTTATCTATGTTAGGTGGCAGTTTTGTGTCTTGGTATCCTTTAGACCCTGAAATCGCAAGGTCGATTGCAGCTGCAATTGCCTGCGATGACGAGCTTCCGTGAGCTTTAAGAACAGTCCCCTTAATACCTAAAAATGGAACAGCTCCGTACTTTTCTGCATTAAGAACCTCCAGAGCCTGGAAGAGCTTTTCTGGTTCCGCAATGTCTTGAGGAATTACCGATTTAATTAATCCAAAGATGCCTTCGGCGGCTTTTAAAAGTACGTTGCCGCAGAATCCATCGGTAACAACAATATCTACCGCTCCCGATAAAACTGACGAACCCTCGATAAAACCAATATACCCAGGCACAGCAGCAGTTAACAATTCATGAGCTTCCCTTATTTCCTGGGGACCTTTAGAGGGCTCTGTACCAATATTTAAAAGACCGATTGTTGGAGCAGTATTGTTTTTAACAGACCTAACATATGCAGCACCAAGCTGCGCAAAAGTCACAAGATGCTCGGGGCGAGATGCTAGGTTAGCACCAACATCTACTACTAAGGTTTGTTTTCCGGTTGCAGTTGGCAAAAATGCTGCCAATGCTGGCCGAGAAACAGATTCTAATTTCCCAAGGATAAAAAGAGCCGAAGCAAAAAGTGCTCCTGTTTCTCCACAACTAATCGAGGCATCTACGACACCCTCAGCCTGAAGCGCAATACACCGAACTAACGATGAGTTGGGCAATTCTTGCCAAATTTTGGCTTTAGAAACCGTTGCACTGAACGCTTGCGAACAATGCTCAATTGTGCAACAAGTGCGTATTGACTCTGTGGCTTTTAAATAAGCCAGCTCGTTGCGAATCTCCGAATCGCTGCCGCATAAATACGGAATAAAGAGATTGTTATTCCGCTGTAAAACCGAAAGTACCCCAGCAAGAATGGTTCTTAAGCCATAATCACCACCCATGCAATCGACGGCTATACGTACCGGATGAGGATTATTCACCCGTTCCACCATTACTCTTCGGGAGTTACAACTTCTACGCCTGCATAAAAGCCACATGTTGGACAAATACGATGTGGAACCATCGGCTTTTTGCAATGCGCGCAGAGCGAAAAGGCCTTCGGCTTAATTGCCAAATGCGATCGACGCTTATCACGACGTGTGGAGGATATTCTTCTTTTTGGAACTGCCATACATCACCCCTTCTTAGGTATATTGAATCAATTACTAGAACTATTGCGCTGAGAATTCTTGACAAGCTTTTGTAAGGCTGCCCAGCGTGGATCTATTTCTGTTTTTTTTGTCCCATCATCAAGATCTTGCACAACATCGGTGGTCCCAGACTTCTTAGGAAGGTCTATTCCAGGACACTTCGCGCTACACAAAGGCTTCATGGGAAGCCAGATAATAATATCGTCGATAATTGCTGGTGTTACATCGATATCGAAATGATCATCATCAAATAAAAATTCTGGATATTCATCATTAGCAAATTCGGTTACATTTCCTTGCGTTTTATCGGGAATTGAAAGATGCACTGTGCCATTGCAAGGAACTTGGGCATCTTCGAGGCATCTGCTGCAGGATTGAACCACATATCCTTCGTAGGTGCATTCGACAGAAAGCCCTTGATCGAATCGATCTATATGAGCATGCACTTTGATTTTCCCTGAAAACTCAATTCTCGCATCGGTTTGGGGACCAAACTCGATATCCGAATCTTGTTCTGAAGCTCCCTCTGCAATTTTTCGAATCGTAAGTATCATGGTAACCTCTACAACCAAAGTGCCCACTGTTCCAAAGAACGGCTATAAAACTCTTAAAATACATTATACAGGGGTAATTAGTCAATATCACCCCTCGCCAAAAGACTAAAACTTTCGATATACCCTTATTCTTGACTCTTACTGGCGAGTTCGGCAGAGGATTTTTGAAAGAGATTATATGCATTTTGAGCTTTTTGGCGCAAAATTCGTTCGCGGAGCTGCTCTTGTGGAGCATCATCCGATCGATAATAGAGCACATAGTATTGCGAAGCTTCGATCAGAGATGCAATTCCCATATCGATATTTTGCACACAATCAGCAAATTGGGGATCAAACGGTTTGCTTTTATCAAACGAAGCTTTAAGTTCGGCAATTTTTGATTTTGTAATTGCAGCTCTATTTTCGAGGCTTTCACGATCGGGTAAATCGAGCAAATTTACATTCGAAAGCGATGATGCCAACCCCGTGCTGGCTGAAATAAACCCATTTAAGCGAGCTGCGGATGACAGGATCACCTTGTTTTGCCGCAACGCTTCTTCTGAAGTTTTAACTTGCTCTTCTGCTTTTTCTTTTTCGAGCTCCATCTGATGCAAGGTTGCAAGCTTCGCCTGATCGAGCCCCTCATTAACATATTGAACAATGGCGATAACCGTTCCTGCAAGCATTACGGTAGCAAGCAAATATGAAACGGAAAGGCGTATCGGCCCATGGGCGTTGATTGCTATCATGTAACCCACAATAGTGAGACCGCACATTAATCCTAAGAGCAATATTTCGACATTCATGCAAATCCCACCATTTCTCTAAAAACAAAGCACAAAAAGAACCATTAGCTGCAATAATTTCTCTTAAAACGGCAAATCATCTTCGACCGGAAAGGAGTTCTGTTCTGCAACCGATGAACTGCGCGGAGGTGCCGAAGGAGCACTATATGGTTCGGATGGCAATGGAACAGAATCGGTGTCGTCGCCCCCTTGACCAGGGCCACCACCTAAAAATTGGATTGTTGAAGCATTAATTTCGGTTCGGTATTTTTTATTGCCATCTTTATCATCCCATGAACGGGTTTCAATGCGACCCTCGATATAAGCAGGACGACCTTTACGCAGGTACTGATTCGCCAACTCCCCAAGCTTTCCCCAGGCAACAATATTATGCCATTCGGTTTTTTTCTGACGCTGACCAGATTTATCGGTGTATTGCTCTGTGGTAGCAAGTGAAAAAGTCGCAACGCCCTGGCCACTGGGAGTATACTTAAGCTCGGGATCTTTACCAAGGTTTCCTATAAGAATTGCTTTATTAATTCCAGCCATACCTATACCTTTCGTTAACTGTCACTGCAAACCAATAATAACTTTGTAATAAAATGTACTCATCGCAGGCAAAAAGCAAGAAGTTCATTTCTGAACAATACCAAATGGCAGCGAAAGAAACCTTTTGACTAGTGTTGGCTCGATTCCATTGCTCCAGGAAGTGGCTGCAAATCTTTATTTATGGTCAGCACAAGATGAGTTTTATCGGGAGATACAAGCATATATTGCCAGACCTCCATAAAGTTGATGCGAATTTGGCTGATTTTGCCAGAGAGCGCCCGATTGCTTGCAAGATTCTCCACGCGAATATCGCGAAAGACCCCATTTCCTTTAAGCGTAGAAAGCGAAGAGCTGATCGTGGCATCGAGAAATTCGATTACCAATGTATTTTTTTTACGCTCAAAATAGGCCCATCGATTTGTTGGAACACTCGAAAACTCAAATTCGAGCTGATAGCTGAGGAGATGACCAACTACCGAAGGTGTTTCGGCAGGGGTGGCCCGAATCAAACGACATGTGCTACCAGATGCTATTGAGCTAACCAGAGCCAAAATACATACAATTTTGATGAGAAGCCTTTTACTACGATGGTTCATACTTAAAACCTTTGAGAACATCCTACACAACAACCATAACCTTTGTATAAACATACTCTACCGCACAGATCCTCAACACTATTACATTCTACCCTGCAATTGCAATCTCTTCAATCTCTTTTCCCAAAACACCATTGATGTATTTTGATAAAATTACCAATACTATGTCAACTCTCCCAAAAGCTTCTGCACATGAAAATAACCAGCGGAATCCTTAAAGAAAAAAAAATCGTGCATGAGCCAATTGTCATGCTCACGTGCTACGATTACCCCACAGCCTGTATTATTGATAAATGCGGGATAGATGTAATCCTTGTTGGGGACAGTGTTGGCACGAATATTCTGGGGTATCCGGATATTAAACTTGTGACAATAAACGATATGGTCCACCATATTGGAGCCGTTTCCCGTGGAACTCGCACGTCATTTATTCTCGGCGATCTCCCTTTTTGCGCCTGCACAAATGTAGAAACCGTGCTAAATGCCGCCCACACATTCATTGCAGCAGGAGCAGATGGCGTTAAGCTCGAAGCAAGTGCCCATGCAGTAGAGCTTATTGCGGCACTTGCACACGAAAACATTGCAATATGTGGACACATTGGCTATACCCCGCAAACAAAAATTCGCGCAGAGGTTGTGGGTAAAGATCTCGAATCTGCCAAAGCTCTCATTTCCGAGGCAATCGAATTGGAGCGTGCTGGGGCATTCATGATTGTGCTCGAATTAATTCCAGCCGAACTAGCACACGCTATCAGTATGGCAGTTTCTATTCCAACAATCGGGATTGGAGCTGGTGCCCAGTGCGATGGACAAGTGCAAGTTATTAATGACATTGCCGGCCTCTCTCAAAAAATTTACAAACACGCGTCTGCATTCGGTAACGTTGCGCACGAATATTCTCATGCTGCCACCGAATATGCACGCACCGTGCGCAATAAAACGTTTCCATCAAGCACTCATAGTGCGCATCTTTCACAACCACTAGCTGCGGAGATTAAGTCATGGACCTTGGCATCGAATTAGCCCTTGCTCGTAGTGCAGCTCTTACATGCGGAGAAATTCAACGTTCCTTCTCACATAAGCACAAACGCATCGAACAAAAACCCGACGCTTCTCCTGTTTCGGAAGTGGATACCGCCTGCGAAGAAGTCCTTCGAGAAGCACTTCTCAAATATTTCCCTACCGATGGCTTTCTTGGCGAGGAAACCGGAGACCACCACGGAAGTTCTGGGAGGCGCTGGGTAGTAGATCCTATCGATGGCACACGCCCCTACTTACGCAATATCCCTACCTATGGCACGTTAATAGGTCTTGAAATAGACGAAGTTCCAGTACTGGGGATTATGCATTTGGTTGGGCTTGGGTTAACCTGTTACGGAGCACTGGGCATGGGCGCATTTATCAATGATCAGCCCATTCATGTTTCCAGCGCGCCAACACTGAGTGTTGCTATGGGCAGTGGCCTTGGGTTTATCGAGAAAGCAGGAACAAGCGAGGCGGACAATCTTCTTACAGTTCTTGGCACGTGCGATTACGCGTATGGTTTTATGGATTCTTATTCATATGTTAAAATCTGCTGTGGCGACCTCGATGCATCTGTCAACTTATTGGATAAGCCCTGGGATTGTGCAGCGGCAGCAGCGATCATCACCGAAGCGGGCGGAAGCTATTCGGATCGGGAAGGCAACAAATCGATTTACAATGGATCATTTGTGCTCTCCAATGGTCTTCTTCACTCAGAAATAATTACCTTACTCAATACCTAGAAAGCGGGGATTCTGTGGCAGATACCGAACAAAAGCGACGATCCGAATCTGCGGGCCTTTTTCATTTTGGCAAGGAGATGGTCTCGGCACTGCTCATGGCCCTTATCGCCATTTTTTATGTGATCCAGGCATTTCGTATTCCAACTGGCTCTATGGAAAAAAGCCTGATGGTTGGCGATTTCCTATTGGGGCTAAAATTTATTTATGGGGCACCTATTCTCCCAACGCTGTATCAGAAATTGCCCGCGATAACCGATCCAAAACCGGGCGACGTCATAATCTTTAAATATCCCGGTACCGACCATAAAGATTATATCAAGCGGTGTGTTGCAGGACCTGGACAAACCATAAAAATCGATCAGACTCGTATTTTTGTCGATAATAAGGAACTGGCATTGCCGCCGCATGGTCAATATATCCGCAATGGCATTGGCATGTTTGATAATATCACTCATTTTGCAGCACTGCGCATTCCAAAAAAAGGCGATAGTATTCAACCTGACAGTCTTGCTGTACGGGAATTCCACTTTCTTAAAATGCTCATTCACCAAGAAAATCCCCATGCCAAGGTTTCTGCAAGCTACCAAGTTTATGTCGATGGGATTTTTGCAAATAATTATGAATGGGCAGGCGTTGACGACTGGACCAACATCGATCAACGGCTTATCTATATCAAAGAAAGAATTCTTGAACAATACCCCGGCAAGCAGATTGATTTTAAGCAGATTCTCATGTTCAACGGAAAGCGTGTTACCTCATATACTGTCAAGTTCGACAATTATTTCATGATGGGTGACAACCGCGACAACTCAACCGACTCACGATTCTGGGGCTATTTAAACAGAAATTTTATCAAAGCCAAGGCATTTATTCTTTATTTCTCGCTTGATAACGATGTTCCGATGTGGCAACTTCCGCTCAAAATTCGCTGGAACCGCATTGGCAAACTTATCAAATCGTGGGATGGACGCTAACCCAAATATCCACGCACGGGTAGTTCTGCATGTCGATATGGATGCATTCTTTGCATCTATAGAACAGCGGGACAACCCAGTGCTTTTGGGTAAACCTGTTATCGTGGGTGGAGACCCAACCTCTCGGGGTGTGGTGAGTGCTGCAAGTTACGAAGCCCGCCGTTTTGGTGTTCATTCTGCAATGCCCACGCGCGAAGCCTACAAACGATGCCCTCATGGCGCATTTATCAAACCTCGCATGAAAGTTTACCAAGCAGAATCTGAGCATCTCATGCAGATTCTGCAAACGTTTTCGCCAAGCATAGAACCAATTTCTGTTGACGAAGCGTTTGTTGATCTCACCGGGTCAGCCCGATTACTCGGGTCTCCTGTTGAGGTTGCCAAAGCCATTGCACATGCAATCACGGCTCAAATGCATTTGACTGCATCTATTGGCATAGCCCCAAATAAATTTTTAGCCAAAATTGCTTCCGATTGTAACAAACCCAATGGAATTACCCTCGTTCCATTTACACAAAAAGAAATTATAGCATGGCTTGCACCGCTTCCCATTGGACGGATTTGGGGAGTAGGCGATGTTACCGAAAAAAAACTCCGGATCACCGGCATCCAAACCATTGGAGATTTACAACACGCAACCGACCTCTTTTTGGAACAAAAATTTGGTTCGTCTGCACAGCGGTTTCGCTCTCTCTCCTGTGGTATCGACGCACGGCCTCTTAACGAGCCTCATGCGCGCGGATCGATTTCAAAAGAACATACCTTTTCAACCGACTGCGCCAATGTAAACGAGCTTCGCAAAACGCTTCTGATGTGCGCAACAGCAGTAGCAGCCGAAGCGAGAGCTAAAAATCTGGCAGGACGAACTGTCGTATTTACGTATCGATTAAGTAACTTCACCAGACATTCGCGCCGATGCACACTGAGCTCTGCTGCCCTAACAGCCAACCAGATATATCAAATCGGATGCGAGCTCTTAGAAAAACATATTCGACCTGGGACGTTAATTCGTCTTGCCGGATTAGGTATCAGTAATTTAGAATCATTGATACAGCAAGATCTGTTTAATGCAGCTCCGCAGCGAGCATGGGCAAAATCCGAGAAAGCATCAGATGCACTTGCTGCCAAATTTGGCAAAAAACTTATTCATCGTGGCACCGAAATAGCTCATCCACCAAGGAGCATGCATGATTAGTGTTATTGTCTGTTCGCGCAGAGAACCAGCATGGGATTTACACGAGAGAAATATTGCAGCAACAATTGGCGTCGACTACGAATACATTCGCATAGAAAACACAACTTCACCTCGTGGCATTTGCGCGGTGTATAACGAAGGCGCTCAAAAAGCGAGGTACGAGTGCGTTGTATTTGTACATGAGGATGTCTTTTTTATGGAGCAAGGATGGGGAAAAGTTCTCCTTGGAAAATTTACAAACGCTCACATTGGGCTTGTGGGTGTTGCAGGAACAGAGGTGCTGTATGGGTCGGATCTGCGGTGGCATATCGCTGGCCAGCCACATATCAAAGGGCGACTCGTGCACGAAATACCCACCCACTCTCTCTTTGTGCTGACTGTTTACTCGTGGGATAAAACCGACGCAGAGGTTGTGGTTGCGGACGGTCTTTTTCTTGCCATGCGAAAATCACTTTTTTCTACCATTCGTTTCGATGATGCAACCTTCAAGGCTTTTCATTTTTACGATTTTGACATTTGTATGCAAGTGCGCACATCGCATAGCTGTATTGTAACCTGGGATATTCTTGTCAAGCATTTTTCGGGCGGAAAGAACGATCCTACCTGGCATGATGCTGCTGCCCTTTTTAAAGAAAAATACGCAGGTGAATTACCGGCGCTTACACCGGGGATATCTCTACCCAAAAGTTTTGGCCCCCCAGCACAAAACTTCGATTTGTCTGGTAAAGCTCAACCAGGAATACTCATATGATTAGTGTAATAGTTTGCTCGCGCACTCCCCGAAAAGAATCCGAAACGCTTCATATGAAGATGATTAAAGCCACCATTGGCGTTGCCCACGAATATATCTGTATTGACAACAGCAAAAGCACTTACTCCCTCTGCAGCGCCTACAATGCAGGTGTTAATGCAAGTACGGGAGACCTATGCCTTTTCTTGCACGATGATGTGTTCTGCATGGAGCAAGGATTTGGAAAGATTCTCGAAAAGAAATTTTTAGATAACCACAATCTTGGCTGCGTAGGCCTAGCAGGAACAAACTATCTGCCCGCGCATACAGCAAGTTGGGTGACTGCGGGAAGACCGTTTATAGCGGGTGCGATACTTCACGAACTGGATAGCAAACAAATCCTTACGGTATACTCCGATGTGCAAACAGATGTGCCTGCTGTAGTTGTAGACGGGCTCTTCTTTGCAATTCCTAAAAAACTCTTTGAAACAATCCGCTTCGACGAGATTACCTTTAATGGATTTCATGGCTATGATCTTGACATATGCATGCAGATTCGCAAGACACATGCTATCATCGTTACGCGAGATATTTTAGTAAAACACAAATCGGGCGGCACGTATTCCAGTGCGTTCGAAACCTACCAAGTACGCTTTCTTGCCAAATATGCGCAAGAATTACCAGCATCCTGCACCACCGAAACACCCAATCCCGCCACTAGGATAGGATTCAAAAGTTTTGATATTACCGATAGGTTGCCTAAGAATATGCCTTGGTGAGAATAATGGTATGGTTAGTTATTTCAGTTTGAGCTTACCTCAATCCTAACCGCGAATGCTGAGATTCTTAACTATCGTGGAGCTCAAACAGAGAGAACGCTTGCGAGGTTATCGAGGATACCATAAAAAGGATTTCAGGGGATTAGATTCTTTATGGTTCTCAATTCATCAAGAAGTGATTCTATCTCAGGGATCAATGGCGGAATGGCTTCCTTTACCGTCTCCATACACGCATGTAATCAACACCTTTGCCACCAAGTTATTTTTGACTTAAAAGAATGAGAAATATAAGAATGCCAGCAAAAAAAAGAAGCGTGGCAATAGGCTGCATTTTTATTAATATGGTTAATTTAGCATCTTGTAAATAAAAATATTGTTTTGTTTTTACAAATTTTTTGAAATTTCTACTCGTTTTCATTGTATTGTTGGTGAAAAAATCAGGTTCCCTCAAATCAAGCCATACTTTATTATGCTCCTTTTTCAGACGCCTAACTATTGCAACATATAAAGCCCAGTTGCCAAACATGAGGGCACTCATCACTATTGCGTACCAGGTTTCAATTTTATTCATTGGCAACCATTTCCTCTCTTGTTATTATTAAAATTTCCAGTTCCTGTATTTGTAGCATCCGGAGAATATGGCTCATTGGAATTTTTTGACTGAGCGTTATTATTAGGTGCGTTAATTTCAAAAGTTGAGGTTATTGTTACAGATTTTCCGACTCCAAAGCCAATTCCAAATGAAGGGCTATTAACTCCAACCGAATTACCAGTCATATCATTTGTAACAGAAACTGAGCCACCAGGAGAACCAGGAAATGGGAGCCCGCCGGTAAGTGTCGCCTCAATTGTAACACCGGGTGATGGATCTGGACCAAAGCCGAATGATACACCGAAGCCTAATCCCTTACCAAACCCAATAGAATAATACACACCATCATTGCCCGTGATAGAAAAGGATGCGGTACCACCCCAACCTTCAATGCCCCCGTTACAGTTAAGTTAATTGCAGTTATGCCTAACGGATCTAAAGGTTAGAGGGCGCATTCCCCACATACCTTTGTAAATTCACATCCCCACCCGCAAATCCAATCGGATCCTCACTCAAAAACCTCCCAATCCCCCGATCATAATACCTTGCCCGATAAAAAAAATTCCCCGTCTCAGAATCATACTCTCGACTCGTATACGTAAATAGATTAAGCACCCCAATGCCAGGTTCCTTCACAATCTCCCCAAACACCGAATAGCTATAAGTGTGCACAACATTCGCAATCGAGTCAGTCAGAGCCGTTACGCTTCCTAACCCATCCTTAACATAATAATAATTCATGCCAGTACGGTGCATTGATAATGGATTATCAATTCCTAGTCCAAAGGTATAATTCGAGGGAATCATACGTATAATCATGCATTCCATCGTTATCCTGCATGCTCATGCGCATAAGGGTGTGCCTGCGTATTCGCCCCTCTCCGTCAACGGAGAGGGGCTGGGCGGTGCACTGAGCGCGTCGAAGTGATGAGGCTAAGATATAAAGAAATCCCACAGTTCTCTGCAAGGCAGTTTTTTTGACTTACGCGCAAGGCAGGACTGGAGTGTGATGGATGAACAGAGTGAGTCCATCAGTCTGGAAAGACCCAGGTGCAACGCACCGCAGGGATTGACAGACCGGCTTGCGAAGCAAGAGCGCGTAAGGAGGGCCGACGGTGGCAACCGTGGCGCCCAGATTCAGATTGTATAAATTTATTAGTTTGGACCCAGATTCAAGTCATATAAATTTTATTAGGTTGTAATAATTTTATTAGTTTGACTTATCCCCTTTTTCTTGTTATATTTAAACAGGTGTAATTTTACACCTATGACGTCACAGATATTGCAGCTTATTCACATATATCTATGAGGTAATTGCGAAACTCCCGTTCATTTCGTCTCCGCTCCACGAATGGCGCCAAAAGGCGTACCCTGGGCTCTCGAAAGGTCCGGGTGAAAGAGTTTTGAAATTATCTCACCTATACATCTTATATCTAAACTGCGGCCGTACATCCAGAAAGCCAATCAAAAATATTTTTATGGTACACATATGCATGAACTAACCGAAAAACAACAACAAATACTCTCTTTCATCCAGAACCACCTCGCACAAAAAGGAGGGATTCCTACCTATCGGGAAATACAGGAAGCGTTTGCCATTAAATCGCCCAATGGGGCACGAAAACATGTTCTGGCGCTGATGCGAAAGGGATACCTTAAAGCGTTGCATAATAGTGTGGGTCATATTCGTGCTCTTTCTGTTGATTCTAAACGCGGGATTCCGCTCTTGGGGCGCATTGCAGCCGGTGTGCCGATTGAGGCTATCGAAACGCATCACGAAATGCTTGACGTGGAGTATTTCGGATTCGACAACAAAAATGGCGATCTCTTTGCCCTCACCGTTACAGGGGAGAGCATGATCGAGGCGCATATCATGAACGGAGATACTGTTATTGTCAAGCAACAGCCGCTGGTTGGCACTCACGATATTGCTGCAGTTTTAGTAAATAACGAGGCAACGCTTAAATATGTTAGGCCCCAAGCCGATGGGAGTATACTGCTCGTACCGGCAAACGCAGCATTGCAACCCCTGTGCATACAGCCAGAACGTGGCGAACATATGCGCATTCTGGGAAAAGTTATTAGTGTCGTGAGACGGTTGTGAGGTTCTATGAGCTTTGTATCACTTCATACTCACTCGGAGTATTCATTTTATTCCGGCATTCCTACCATCCCGCTTCTGGTGCAACGGGCCAAGGCTCTTGGTATGACTGCTCTGGCACTCACCGATACCAACCGCATGAGTGGCCTGATTAGGTTTTATACCGAGTGTAAAGAACACGGTATCAAGCCTATTTTAGGTGTAGAATTAACAGATGCGCATAATCTATTTGAACCGCGACTGGTACTCTTGGCAAAAAACGCCGAAGGTTATGGCGATCTGTGCGAGATCATTACCCGTAAAAATCTTACAGGATCAGCATTTTCCTACGATGCATGTTTTGCGCAGATGTGGGATAATCTTATCTGTATTACGTCATGCCCACGCATGCTTGCACTGCTTGCAACAACACCCAATAAAAAAAATCTCTATGCCGAAATTATTAATATCAGCAGTAAATCTCGTCAACAAGGACGCATCCTTGCATCACTGGCAACAAATCTTGCTGTGCCGCTTGTTGCATCTAATAATGCCTACTTTCTTGACGATAACGATTTCAAAACGCACAAGGTATTGCGCGCCATAGGGCTTACTGCCACAGTTTCACGACTTACCGAAGAAGAATACGCGTCGCCGCGGTCATATTTGCGCAATGGTACCGACATGCACAAGCTCTTTCCCGATCATCCACAAGCACTTATAAACACCGTAACCATAGCAGATGCCTGTACCGTAAAACTTGACTTGGGGCATTGGATTATGCCAACCGTGGCACTGCCGGACAACGAATCGCCAGCATCGTATCTACGCCATCATGCCTATAAGGGCCTCAAAACACGATACGAGGGTTCGCAACACTACGAAAAAGCGTGCGAACTTCAGGAACACGAGCTTGCCGTTATCGAAAAACTTGGATACTCTTCGTACTTTCTTATTGTTAAAGACGTCTGCGACTGGGCGGGCGCAACCTTTGCGCATAAATATCGCAGTCCTACCGATGCAACAATACTGCGCGGTTCGGCTGCAAATGCCATTACCTTTTATAATCTTGGTGTCAGCAATCTCGATCCGATTACAAACGATTTGTATTTTCAACGATTTCTCAACGAAGACCGCGCTTCCCCACCCGATGCCGATCTCGACTTTGGCTGGGACGAACGAGACCAAGCCCTTACCTATCTGGTGGAGAAATGGGGACGAGAACGAGTCGCCATAACCTGTACCACCAATCATTTTCGTAAACGTGCTGCACTGCGTGAATGCGCGCTGGTCTATGGGTATAGCGAAGAACAAGTTACTTCTCTGGTGCGCAGTTGGCGCAAAGGGGCCGATCATTTACACGATGATGATATCGCCATGCTTCTAGCATCGGCGCAAAAAATACTTGGCAAACCCAGATTTCTTGGACAGCATCCCGGTGGGGTTCTCATTAGTAACAAACCAATCTGCCGACATGTGGCCCTGGAGCATGCTCCTGGCGGCACCAATCGCCTCATTACACAAATCGATATGCACAATGGCATCGATGAACTAGGCCTGATAAAATTTGACATTCTCGGAAACGGTTCACTCTCTGTTCTGCGCGATGCGTTATCCCAACTTGCAGAACAGGATATTGCCGACCCTCGCGTTTCAGATCTCGACAAATGCTACAACGACCCCGCAGTACAACATCTGATAAGCTCAGGAAAAACACGCGGCATATTCTATATAGAAAGTCCGGCCCAAATAAAGCTCAATATTCGGGCCAATGCCCAGACATTCGAAGAAATTGCCATAACTTCAAGCCTTGTGCGGCCTGCAGGTACAGCCTACGCTGAAACGTTTGTAGAACGCCACCGACTCTTCAAACAAGGTATTGTCAATTGGGAATATTTACATCCTTCACTCGAACCCATTTTGCGCGAATCGCACGATGTGTGCGCCTACCAGGAAGATGTCACAAAAATTTGCCACCAGGTAGCAGGTCTTACCTTCAAGCAAGCCGATGGTATTCGTAAAATGATGAATAGCCTTCGCGAAGGCTCTTTGCAATCGATCGAATATCAAACACTCGCGGCAACATTCATGCACGGCTGCATAACTACGAGCGGGCTTTCGCAAGAACAAGCACTCACGCTCTGGGAGCGTGTTAGTAGCTTTACCGGATTTTCTTTTTGCAAATCGCATAGTGCAAGCTATGCCCAGCTCTCCTTTAAATGTTCGTATCTTAAAGCACATTATCCCGCTCAATTTCTGGCTGCCGTTATTAGTAACAATCATGGTTTTTATACGCGCGATGTCTACCTCGCCGAAGCTCGACGCATAGGCGTTGAAATTTTTCCTATCACTATCAACACATCGAGCATTGCATACCGTGGCCACGAAAAATGCATCCACGTAGGGCTCATGCATATCCGAGGAATAGGACATGCCACTCAAGATGCACTCATACACGAACGAACAACCAATGGCCCCTTCACATCTATTCTTGATGTTGCCAAGCGTGTTCCTATGCATCGACAAGCAATTGTCAACCTCGTGCTCGTGGGAGCATTTGATACCCTAGGCTTAACACAACCAGAAACACTCTTTGTGCTCGATGAGATCTATACAAAACACGAAGAACATGCACCTTCTTTTCTTCCGCATACAACCACGCTTGCCGATAGGGTTCCAAAAAATCTCACGAACTATACCCTTATGCAAAAATGCCTCAACGAACTGTACCTTCTGGGCTTTATGGTCTCGGGAAATATTCTTGCCATTCTCGACATGCATCCCAAAGCACGTCATGCCATCCATGCAGCCGATATGGTGCACAATGTCAATAAGAGAGTTCGCGTGTGTGGATGGGCTATCACCAATAGAGCGCATCATATAGCCGGCAGAGAAGCGACCATGCTCTTTATAACGCTTGAGGATGTCTCTGGCCCGATAGACGTTGTGCTCTGGCCGGAAATTTACACACGATATGCGACAATCCTTGGGGAATCGGGACCGTATGCAATCTGTGGGCGTATTACCGAATCGTGGGGAACGTATTGTATAGAAGCTGAAACAGTTGAAATGTTAGAGTGGCTTCCTACACTTATTGACTTTGAAGAAGCATCACACCGATTGCACACGGCCACAACCAGAAGCACATCCTATGAACATACCCTCTCCCCCGTTGCTGCATGACACCTTATATGCTGCCATCGCGTGCCATCAGTTGGGCGCACAGGTGTTTACTGCATTTGAGATTGTGGAACCCGCCGAGCCATTTGTTGTAATACGTCAAGATCCATCCCGTCACACCTGTCTTGTATGGAACGTATCATCGGGCGCCCGCACCCTGGGTATATATGCCGGCATGAGTATCCTCATGATTCAAAAAAAATGGCCGCATGTCAAAATCATGACACGCCGAAAAGACCTCGAAGAAGAAACAATGAACACCATCAGGGAACATCTTTTCACCTATACCCCCAGTGTACACATCGATCCTTTGGGACGGGCACTCCTGGATCTTGCGCATACCCCCACATCCCGCACCCAAACGCCAGTCAACCTCATTTCCCAAATACAAAAATCGCTCTGTCAAGCAACGCGACTCACAGAGGTAGCCATTGGATTATCCTCGTCAATACTTATTGCCCACATTCTTGCCCAATCGGCCAGACCCTCACGCACCATGATATGCCCCCTAGGCCACGAAGACGCGTTTCTTACAAGCGTGACCTGTGATCAAGTCCCCCATATTTCACCAACCTGCCGTGCGATACTTTCACAGCTGGGAATTCTACATCTTCATCAACTACGAACACTCTCACGCAATGCTCTCATACGCAGATGTGGCCCCGAAGGAGAAAAGCTCTATGCCCTCTGCAGAGGTGTTTTTGTTCCACCATCCCCTCACAAACAAGAATGCATCACCGTTGAATCGATGGTCTCCAAGGACAATAACGACACCTGCGCATTACGCATACTCCTCAAACTTACCGTGGATAAATTCTGCCATCAGATCCGTATCCACAAAAGCCTTATTTCCCGCCTCACGCTCTGTATTGTTTATGCCGATATGCATCGCACACAACGATCATGTAAATTTACACCTGCAACAAGCGATTGTGCCACCATCGAACACCGTGCGCACATGCTTTTTACCACACTCTACACACGGCGGGTATCGCTGCGCTCCCTCTATCTGCAATCGTTACCAGAAACAGGGGAAAGCATGCAGCAAAATCTCTTTGATAGTGCACACACACACAAGGTTAACCAGGTTGCAACCTCTGTTACCAAAGCTCGCGAAGTATTTGATTTTGATTGTATCAAAAGTGGCGTTCACATTGTAGCACGGCAGCGTGACCATCAATAGCGACGATACAAAAGGGGCGGCTATGTTGCGGCAGGAACCTGCTCTGGAACAAGAATGGGCAATGCGTATTGCGTCAATGTCCCCAGATTTTTTATGGCAACCTTATTTTTATCGATTCCAATAACATTCTTTTTCACAAGCTGTTCGAGTGCTGCCATAGTATCTATTGGGCTAAGCCCCAGGATATCGGCACATTCGTGTTCTACCATACGTAACGACAGCACCGCACCATCTTCATGTAAAGGCAGCATAAGATGCAAGCAGGCTGCAACCGACCGACTCTTGTCGAGCGTAACCGAATTGTCAATTTTCTTATCTGCCTCGCGCAACCGCTGAGCAAGAATACGGGCAATTTTCTGAAACCATTCGGGGATAGCACTATTGGTACGCTCGAGATCTGCCCACCCAATAACAACCGCGGTAGTTGGTATAAGAGCCCGAGCACTGGCGCTACGGGTACCAGCATCTATGGCTGCAAGCTCACCTATCACTTCGCCAGGTCCAACGCGATCGAGCTCGACATGCACGCCACCCTCGGTCTTATAGACCTCAACCTGTCCGGCTGCAATAATATACAAATCACGGGAGGCATCGCCTTCGCAGAACAACTGTTCTCCTGCTGCAAAGACAACCTTTTTTCCACCTTCTGGCGCTGCTTGCGTATCCATACCGATTCCTTTGATTTACTGGGAAGAATAAACCCGCACACTGGCGATCCAGGCATCGGGGTATCCTGTTTTCTTAAGCTGCTCTTGAATATTTTCTGCCTTTGCCCGTGTTAGAAAATCACCCGCCAAAACTTTGTAATACGGCGCAACAAACATGATATACACGGGTAATTTCAAGCGGGCTTCTAACGCGTTCTTTTCTTTAAGGGCGCGATCGTTCTGGCTTGTTGCCATGCATTGAATTCGAAATCCATCCACCATAGGGCGCTTCACATCCTCTGCGATAGTTTCTGCGGGGGCTACCTTCGTTTGAGTAACCGGAACTACCAAAGAAGCCGCTCGTAGCGCATCGTCACCAATAACAACCTCACGATTTCGATTTAAGGTATCGATGAATGTTCCATTAGCGGCTACCCCTACCGTATGCATAAGCATGCCAATGATGATACTACCCAAAGCAATGCTTTTTATGCTCATCATTTATATATCTCCCAAGGTTAAAGTATACTCTCGCGGCACGCGATCGTAAAGAGCAATGGTACCAGGATTCCCAGATTCTAAAAATGGTTCTTTTCAGCATCGAGGTCAATAATACCGTACCCTCAATAAATCACTCATAAGAAGATTGCTCCTATCGTTGACGTGCCTTTGAACCCAACATTATTTTACTTACACTCGTTACCTTTACCTGTGAGCAGCTGGAGGCTACTGTGGAATTGTTAAAATCTGTTCTTATCATCGGCGGCAATGGTCGTGAACATGCGCTCCTCAAGGCACTTCTTCGAAGCGAACGTGCGCTCTGCTTGTGGGCATACCCTGGAAATCCGGGCATGGTTGCCGACGGATGCCAGATTGTTGATCGCCCCATTGATGGTTGGGCAGAACTAGCCGAATGGGCCAAAGAACAAGAAATCGATCTTGTGGTTGTTGGCCCCGAATTGCCGCTTGTCGAGGGCATTGCCGATCTCATGCACGATAAAGGCATAGCGGTGTTTGGCCCCAGCCAAAAAGCTGCTCAAATCGAAGGCAGCAAAG
Source organism: Chitinivibrionales bacterium (assembly GCA_038247415.1). Taxonomy (GTDB): domain Bacteria; phylum Fibrobacterota; class Chitinivibrionia; order Chitinivibrionales; family WJKA01; genus JBBRUX01. Next base: position 119,564 of record JBBRUX010000004.1, read on the forward strand.
AATTTGCCAAGCTGCTCATGAAAAAGTACAAAATCCCTACCGCCGAGTTTGAAGTTCATACCACCAAGGCATCGGCCATGGCGCATCTTAAGAAACATGGAGCGCCTATTGTTGTTAAAGCTTCGGGTCTGGCTGCTGGCAAGGGCGCAATAGTCTGCGAAACCGTTAAAGAAGCCGAATCTGCACTCAAAGCAATGTTCGATACAAAAGTATTTGGCGATGCAGCAAACTCTGTTGTGCTCGAAGGCAAAATGGAAGGCGAAGAAGCATCGGTCTTTGTATTAACAGACGGCAAAACATACAAAATACTGCCTGTAGCCCAAGATCATAAACAGATCGGCGAAGGCGACACCGGGCTCAATACGGGCGGCATGGGAGCGTATGCACCTGCCCCAATTGTCGATAAAAAACTACTCAAGCGTATCGAAGACGATGTTATTATTCCGACCCTATCGGCAATGAAAAAAGAAAAGTGTGTATTCACAGGGCTTTTATATGTTGGAATTATGGTAACAAAAGATGGCCCCAAGGTTGTCGAGTTCAATTGCCGCTTTGGCGACCCAGAAACTCAAGCTGTCTTACCGCTTGTCTCATGCGACTGGTTTGAAATTCTCAACGCCTGTGCCACCGGAAAGCTTGCTAATGTGGAATGGCATATCGCTAAAAAGTTTAGCGTTGCAATCACACTTGCAGCCAAAGGCTATCCCGGCAAATTCGAAAAAGGGAAACGCATCAAAGGCATTCATGCTGCAGAATATAATATCGAAAATGTCGATGTCTATCATGCAGGAACAGCCCTTGACAAAGAAGGTCATCTCGTGAGTAACGGTGGACGCGTCCTTACGGTTACTGCCTGGGAACCAACACTCGAAAAAGCTATCCATACTGCCTATAATGCCATTAGTCATATTAGTTACAATGGGAAAATATTCCGTAAAGACATTGGCGCAAAAGGCCTTGCTCGGCTTACCGTTAAAAAGAAATAAGGAATACTTATGGGAAAAGTAGCTATTGTTATGGGTTCAAAGTCAGATTGCGCGGTTGCGGAATCTGCAGAAGCAGTCCTTCGCGAGTTTGGCATCGAATACGAAACAGCGGTTATTTCAGCACATCGGAATCCCGTTAAAATTAAAAAATTTGCCCTTGGAGCTGAAGCTGCAGGGATTGATGTGATTATCGCTATGGCTGGTTTGGCCGCGCATTTGCCAGGCGTCATTGCAAGCCTTACGGTATTGCCCATCATTGGAATTCCCATTGCCTCTGGACCACTCAACGGAGTTGACGCCCTCTACTCTATTGTCCAAATGCCTCCCGGTATCCCCGTTGCTTCTGTTGGTATTGGTAATGCAAAAAATGCAGCACTTTTGGCGGTGCAAATAATTTCGGTGAGCGACAAGTCTTTACGGGAAAAGCTTAAAACCTATCGCCAACAATTTGGTGACGATGTCGTGTAAAAGGGTTTTACTTGCCGATATTCTTGCGTCACCTGCATTTGCACAACAATTCTGTGTAGAATTTGGTAGCGCCCTTAAACAGGGCGCTTTATGCATTTATCCTACAGAAACTATTTATGGCCTTGGTGGCCTGCAAAATAATACGAGTGTTGCCGCGCGGATCTTCGAGGCAAAAAAGCGCCCTACTACCCATCAACTTATTGTTCTCTCGGCCTCATTTTCGGCGCTCTCTGCACTCGACCTTAATTGGGCTCCCAATGCGTGCATGCTTTCGCAGACTTTCTGGCCCGATAACCTGACTCTGGTTTTACCCACTGGCGACGATACGACCCTTGGCATTCGTCAATCTTCGCATCCCTTTATGCAAACACTCCATGCTCATCAAATCGGCCCACTTTACTCAACAAGTGCAAATATAAGTGGTCAACCGTACCATAACGACATCAATCAGATATACGACGACTTCAAGGATTCAGTCGAATATTGCATCGATGCAGGGGAGCTGGCAGCATCTCTGCCCTCTACGGTAGTTTCGATCTCGGCAGATAATAAGGTTACTGTTTTAAGGGAGGGAGCGCTTCCTGCGCAGATGATTTACCAAGCCGTCGACACAATATCCTCATAAGAAACTCCCCACCAGACCCTGTTGCCTTATGGGAATTTGAGAGCCCCGGACTTCGTTACGCGGCGCACGTTGACACAAGAGAGTTATCGGGCCAAACTCGCTTCGGAGAGGGCATAAAAAATAACGTTGGTCACCCATTTGAGCGCTGCTATCTGCTGATCGTCTTTGGTTCCGGTTGTCTTGAGTTTTTCCTTTTCCATATACCCTTCGGTATAGCACATAGTCATGCGTCCCTTAACACTATACCCATAAACACCCATTTCTCCATAAGGCAAGTCCGAAGGATTGAGGGGCAGTGATGTTGGAACATCGGTAATGGGATAATAGGCCGAAAAAAGAGGATGCTTATTGGAAAGCTTTGTAAGCCGGCTCACCACCAAAGGCATTGTTTTTTGACACAAATCTGCACTGATCTGGCAGATATAATACCCAGGCTCAACATCATTTCCGTCGTTGTCAACAGCACGCCATTTATAGCCTTTACTTTTTTGGGTATGCAAGCCTTGGCTCAACTTTTTAAGTGTATCGGCAAAAACGACATTTTGCAGTTTATTATAAATGGTTACCGATACATTAGTCGTTTGCGGAATGGTCATGGCTAAAAAAGTCCATGGATGAAAAATCTGAGGATCAGGCACTGCGAAATTGTAACCATTCACCGGGCGATCTGCAGCGCGCAATTTTGCCAAAAGTAAATCTCCTTGAGGATCAGAGATGGACTCCTGGGTGAGTGAACGGATAAACCCTCGAACACCATTGCAATTATTAAGGCTGGCGGTATTAATAAAGTATATAAAACCGCCGTTGGCCAAATAGGTTCGTAAAAAACGCATGTTTTCTATAGAAATATTATCGGGCACACCATTAGGTTCACACAGGATAATACGCAGTTGCATGATTTCAGACATGCGCAATAGCATATACAATCCACGCAACTCGCTCCCATCGGGTTGATTTTTGCTATAGAGCGCCAAGAAAGCTTTTTCTGCTTCAGCAAGAAATTCTGCTTGCCACCCCAGAGGTGGACGGACTTTTGTGACATCAGCAACCCAATTGCCATTCTCTATGGAGATCATTGCACCATACCGTGCCTTGAGATATTCCGTCATTGTTTTTTTGACGCGCGATTTAAATTGCTCGTACAGCTTAGCATCTGCATACGGTACAGCACTTCCAAGAATATTAAGCCCGTCTATTTCTGGCTCTAGAACCGAAAGTTCTTTAATGGTTGACATGGCGCGCTCACGCGACTTTTTTAGCCAGGTATCAAACGACTTGTAGGTCGACATAAAAGAAATAGATCGGCTACCCAGTTCAAGCTTGAGCCCCGTATTTTTAGAGATATAATCAGAAATATTATCAAGCTCACCTGTCTTCCATAAAGCGCCTTCTTCTTGCGAGTTCGAACCCGGAAGATCTAAAAATGTCAACACCTCTTTGCCTGCAAGACGTTTGCCAGAGCCAACAACACTTCCTCGCTTACCATCGTCCGATTGGATAGAAATGTCAAACCCCATATTCATCGCAAGACTCATCGGAGCAAGTTGCGCGGTAGCATTTACGGTACCCATTGCATCTGATCCCAAGCCTGCCATGGCATTACTACTCAAATCGAAACCAGCTTCTCCAGAACTAAAACCTTTAAGACTCGTAGCGTCGAATCCCGCATCAACGGTCGGTCGCATGTTAACCTGATTAACCTTAAAAGCCATATCCATTTTGGGAGGTGCTTGAATATTTGCTCGGGGTGGCGGTGGTGGCGGTGGTGGCGGTGGCGGCGCGGTCATAGCTGATGCCATTTTGAGAACCTGATCCATCACGACCTTATCCGTTCCTGTTACCCGCAAAACAAGATACACCATCAGATGAAATCCCACAGTGATGAGAATCGCCATGGTAGTGACTTTACGCTGTTTTTTCTTTTTATCGGTTAACTGAAGATTCATGACTAAACCCTACCTGATTTTGTTAAGAGGTACCACGTAAACCAATCTCGATTTTATACTATCAATGCTCAAAGGTATCTTGAAAAAATAAGCTCAGGAACCCTTTTGTGCAATCGATATACCATTCGTATTGACCGCAGCTCATTTCTCCAGTATAATTAAATGATTCAAAATCACAGTTTATCTTTATAGTAAAAGTATAACTAAGGACTATGAGAGTAGCACCAGAATGAGGACTTCATGAACGGCATTACCCAAGAAATTATTCAAATTGATATTGACGAGCTTCGTGAGGGCATGTTTGTTGGCGATGTCTTTAATGAACATGACGTATTGCTGCTCTCTTCAAATACACTTATAGATTCTCCAGAACAGATCATCCGACTCAGAAATTCAGGGATTCATCATCTACAAATTAATCTGCGCAAGGGAATTGCTCCCATCAGGACGGCGTCTGCCGCAGAAGAAGAATCCCATCAACGCGAACTCGAATATTATAAAGAACTTCCCAGAGCTCTGGAAATTAGGCAAGAAACGCTCTCTGCTGCTAAAGATGCGCTGTTGGCTATCCGCAAAGGGCGTGTTCTGGCTCTCGACAAAATAGAAAATGCTGCCGAAGAAATGGTGCAAAGCATTCTTCGCAATTCCGATGCGCTTATAAGCCTTTGCCAGATAAAAGGCCATGACGAATACACATATATGCATTCTGTAAATGTAGGAGTTCTAGTCGCCTCACTCGCCCATGCAATGAACTACCACTCCAATGAACTTTTGCATGTGGGGATTGGAGGAATTCTTCATGATATCGGCAAAATGCGAGTACCCGAACAAATTCTTAATAAACCTGGTAAATACGCCGATTGGGAATACGAGATAATGAAACAGCACCCCGAGCATGGGCTTAGTCTCATTGAGGATAAAAAAAACATCCCTCAATTATCACGGCTTATTGTTATTCAGCATCACGAACGATATAATGGAAAAGGTTATCCTTACGGTCTTTGCGGAACCCAAATCAATGAAGTAGGCCTCATGGCTGCGGTTGCAGATGTTTACGATGCCTTAACTTCCGACCGGGTTTACCGGGCTGCTTGGACTCCACAAAAAGCACTGGCGCTCATTTTTACAGGGTGTGATCAAGACTACTCCCGCAGCGTTGTCGAACGATTTACGCGCATGCTTGGCGTATATCCCGTAGGCAGTTTTGTAAAGCTTGGTACCGGTGAATTAGGCGTGGTTACCCGGGTTGAACCAGGAAAGCTTCTGGCCCCCATTATTACGGTGCTCTTTGATCCAACAGGAGCTCGTTTAGCCACAGCTCTCGAATACGATTTATCAGAATTACAGAAAAGCCCAAATGGGGCACAATATAAAATCGAAGTATCGCTTAACCCTAAAGCATTTAGAATAGATGTCAGTCAATTTATTGGCAAATCTTTGGGAAACTAACTACCGCACCAGGCATGATTCGAAAGGAAATCTATGGCATCGGGACATTGCAAACTATACGACGAGAGCTTAGTCCGAAACATAATGGTCTCTACAGGACTCTCAATCTACGAGTTTATGAACGGAAAACGGAGAGTCAGCGTTGGAGACATCTGTGAATACATAGAAATTCACGCAGCAAACATCATCGCATCAACCATAGAGGATCTCAACAGAAGTCAAGAACCGCTCGACCCAACACTACCCGACGGCGACGATATTTTTTAATGTTCACCTGCAACCAGTTGCACTGTTAGCGCTCGTGATGTAATTTTTTTTCCAAGCCGAAGTGGTGAAACTGGTAGACGCAGAGGACTCAAAATCCTCCGCACGCAAGTGCATGGCGGTTCGATTCCGCCCTTCGGCACCATCTAAAACCCTCGAAATTCTGCAAATTAAGCGGTTTTGAGGGTTTTTTTTATATCCCCTCGTTTCTCTCGAATGCCCTATTTTACCCCGGCTGGTTTCAGGCAAGATGTCCGTTTAGTGAAATTTAGTTCATGCTGCCGCTTGATCCATCATTGTGCGATGTTTCAATCGGACTGTTTCTGGTATGGCAAACACCTTCTTTCTTGTGCCA
>JBBRUX010000005.1:0-123503 GCA_038247415.1 Chitinivibrionales bacterium
GATGAGCGGATTGGAAGGATTCATAGCCAGATAAAATGCATAATGCGCGTAAAAAGAATAAAAAAAAGGTGATCGGAAGATCACCTTTTTTATATGGTAGCGGGGTCAGGATTTGAACCTGAGACCTTTGGGTTATGAGCCCAACGAGCTACCGGACTGCTCCACCCCGCAGTAATTTCAATAAATCATTTTCAAAGTTTATTAAATATAATCTGATCCATTTGAAAAAGCAAAGAGAAACAAATGTTTTTGAAAGAAATACTTGAAAACACTATCCTGAACAAATGATTGGAATGCCTGTTGCCAGGAACAAAATCCCCGGTCGAGATTGGGTAATACTACCTAAAATTATAGCTCGGTATACTTTTTTGCATTCCCTTTGGATTTTTCAATGGGATACTTCAGCGCATTTTTCTCCAATTTTTGGTGCGCTGCAGAAATGGGATCGATGCCAAGCTTTGTAGAAAGCCGTACAAGATAATTAAGCACATCCCCAATTTCATCGGCAACCCGTGCACGTTTTTCTAATGGGAGACTTGCGCTCTGTTCATCTGTCAACCACAGAAATTCCTCCAGAAGTTCACTTGCTTCCACCGAAAGCGCTGCAGCTAGGTTTTTAGGAGTATGGAATTGGTTCCAATCTCGTTCTTGGGCAAATAGTTCTAATTTACGAGCTAAATCTTCAATTTCGGTCATACAAAAACTCCTGAGGAAAATTTCCAAAATTGCTATTAGAACAGGATCTGGCTTTGTATGGTATTCTGTTTAGATCACTATCCTTTTTCGTCCCAAACAATCCATTTTTAATTAGAAAGCAATTCCCTGACATGTAACTGTAGGATTAGATCTAACCGCCCAATCTGAAAGCCGAATTTCGCGCAAGCGGTCTTGTAATTCAATGTGCAATTTTTAATCCAACGATACCAATTACTATTAACAAAGCAGAAAGCATTCTCCAAATACTTGCAGAGTCACCAAAGTAAACAATTCCAACAATCAATGTGCCAGCAGAACCAATTCCAGTCCATACAGCATATGCAGTCCCTATTGGAATTGATTTCTGAGCAAGCCATAGCAACAATCCACTTAAACTCATAGAAATTATTGCTAAAGAAAATCCAAAAACTTTTGAAGGCATAGTCTGGGATAGCTTTAATCCTAAAGGCCAACCTATTTCAAAAACCCCAGCCCAAATCAAATAAATCCAGTTCATTGTATCCTCTTGTATATTTATATAATCAATATTTTTTATCGGGCTGCGTTCCATTGCCCTCTCTAAAAGGGTGAGCCACGTTCATCTCCACATATTTATTGAAGTATTACAGGATGCTAAAACAAGGTCAATATTGGCGTCATTTACCTGCTCCAACATTGGTTACGCACCCAGCAATGCCAGCGACCGACTTGGCGCATCCTGTTGAAAACCGCCCCTTAAGTATTGAAGAATATAAACGGATTCAGGAATTCCCAGATGATTGGATAATTGAAGTTATTCATAATTTAGACGGCATAACAACTCTGAATAGTGCCTATAGTACTTGATTAAATTCATTAAGTAAATTACTAAAAGCACCATCATATATACAATTTTCTTCTTCACACTTGAACATAGCTTACATTCTTTTTGGACTTAATCATCCTTCAAACTTGGATTATCTTTAAAGAAATCCTGTGGGTTTTTTGGGGCAACGCGCAGTGTTTTGTAATGATCGAGCATTACTTCACCAGGAGGTGATTTTCTTCTTTTGTGAACAAAGCGGGCCTCGGTGTAGTGCACTTCTGCAAAGGATGTGTGTTTGACTTTAGAATACCATACAGAAAATGATGCTACCGTTTCTAGAATATGCTTTGGGGGAAGCGGAGTATTTTTGGGGCGTCGAATAATGAGATGCGAGCCCGCGTGAGCTGCAACATGAAACCAAACATCCGACGGTTTTGCAAAACGGGTAGAGAGTTCGTCATTTTGCGTGTCGTTTTTGCCAATGTAAATATCCCATCCTTCGAGCGTAACGTGTCGATAAGGATGAGGTTCTTCGTGCTGCTTTGTTGCCTGACCAGGCGTAACGCTCATTTTTTTAATAATATCGAGCGCTACAAGCCGATTGCGGATTTCTTCTCTTGTGCCGTCGGTGATGGGATCGATACTTTCCAAAAGCGCCGTGATCGCGTGTAAAATTTCGGTGGCAGAATCTGCACGCTGTTGCGTTCTTATGCAATTTTCCTCTATTATTGCTAAACTTCGCTTTGCTTTTTTTGCTTTTTTATAAAAAAGTTCTGCATTCTCCTGTGCATCGAGCTTAGGATTAAATGCAACCGAGATCATTTCTTGGGTATGAACATTTTCTAATAATACTTCGATAGCTCCTCGTTTGGCGCAGTGCAAATCGGCCAGAATCGAGTCGCCAATCTGCTGATAGGCGGTTCCTTTTGCCGCTTCGACTTTTTCATCTATCTGTTTTTGAAGCGTAAGTTGTTGTTTTTTAATGAATCGCTTGCTTACAACCGCCCACTCACGAAAAAAAAGCTGATTTTCTTCAACATTTACAACATCGTTCATAGAGAATACCTTGACTTTGATATGATATTTTGGTAGTATTAGAACACGAAAATGCCGAATTTACAGAATAAGTAATAAACAAAGAGTCGCAAAGTTTCACCTAAAAATTTGGAATTACTATGGTAAACACCATCGAACTAATCTGCCCACATTGTTCACATGTAAGCGAACTCTTTATTTCTGAACAAGTTAACTACATTGTGCTCAATTGCCCTTCATGCGGCGTTCCACTGCTTTTTCAAGGTGATCATTGGATTGCAGTGAGTAAGCAAATCGCCCGGCAAATCAGCTCCTCGCCAAAAGAGTCTACAGTAAAAGATACTATTAACCGGATTATGCATACCACTGCAGATACAGCAAAACCTTTTAAGTTTCCCGATTTTGTGCCAGAAAACCATATTCAAGCGCAATCTACCGACCTGGAACGCAACTACATTTCCGCCGATGACATATTAAATCTGAAAATCGATCTAGAACGCGCAGAAGATTCTCTCGATTTTTTAGCCCGGCTCTAAACTTTCCTTAAAGCCCTCTTTTCGCCGAAGGGTGAAAGAGGGCTGTATCGTCTCGTTCCCACAACAAAATACCATTTATTACGAGCAAGAGTATATTTTATAGTACTTGAGGTTTTCTAACTTCTTGTTAATCAAGAGTTTGCTTGGTACTTTTAAACTTATTGGGTCGGCTTTTTATTTATGGAATTTTCATACGCAACCTACAACTTTAGCCCCATTCTTGGCTGGTCTATCTCACGTTATGAGTTATTTGATAAATGCAAAAGACAATATTTTTATAATTATTATTCAAAATTTGTTCCCGGAGTTCCTCTTTATAAAGTTAAGCAACTCAAAGAACTTACCTCAGTGCCTTTGGAAATAGGAAATGTTGTCCATGACATTATGGAAACGCTTCTCAAACGATTACAAAAATCAGATGCCGACATTAACACCCAAAAATTTATTGAATATAGCCATGTTTTAGCACACGATTATTTTTCGAGAAAAACTTTTATAGAACTTCATTATAAAAAATATGCTGCTATCGAAATGGACAACGTCTATCAAAAAATCGACCTTTGCTTAAATAATTTCCTAACGAGTTCCTGCTTTAACTGGATTTTCATGAAAGCTCTCACCAATAAGCACAACTGGATGATTGAACCTGCAGGGTATGGCGAAACTCGTTTGAACGGCCTAAAAGCCTATTGCAAAATGGATTTTCTTTTTCCTGTTGATGATGTCATTTACATACTCGATTGGAAAACTGGCAAAAAAAATACGTTTAAACATTCTGCGCAACTTATTGGTTACGCTGCTGCCACCCACGAAAACTTTAAAGTACCCTTCGAAAAAATCTATCCAAAAATTATCTATTTGTCACCTGTATTTGATGAACTGGAGTTTTTGCTTCGGCCAAATGATCTTGAGACTTTTTTTGAAACAGTCAAGCATCAAAGTTTAGAAATGTATAACTATTGTGTCGATATAGAAAAGAACATACCCCGTGCAATGGAAGAATTCCCCAAAACACCCAGTATGGCAATTTGTGAGTGCTGCAATTATCAGGAACTCTGTCTTCCAGACCTCAAAGCAACAGCCTTTGGTCTCGATTAAACCAAAAGAAAGAGCCTATGACTTATAAAATTCTTGTATCCAGCATGAAAAATCCTAAAGCGTTGATTTCTGCTTTAATTCTGTTTGTTGCAGTGCCACTTTTTTCCCAAACGCCAAACATAGATACTACAAACTATGTAACTGTGCGCGATGGGCATCTGTATCTTAAAGGCGAAAGGGTGCGCTATTGGGGAGCAATAGGCAGCTTCCCCGCCCCAAACTACGCGGCAAACATTGCTACAGTCAAGCGTCTTAAATCTCTTGGATTTAATATGGTTCGCTATTGGACAGCACCTTTAAAGTATACAAAAGGTGATAACTCAAGAGGGGATTTAAGCGATCATTTTTTGTATTGTTGCGCTCAAGAAGGTATACAAGTTTGGTTTGCAACACTTAACTCAATGGGAGAAATAAGCCTGTCGGATGCTTCTGTTATTAACGACCCTTCAACCGAGGCGAATTGGAAAAAAGCAGTTTTTCCACCTCAGCCCACAAAAGCGGCGTTAAATTCGATTGCGGTAGATACCAATGCAATTCTTGTTCGCCTCATTAATCGCCGTAAAGAAAGGGGAGATTCTACTTCCCCATCGCACCAGGATATAGAAGCTGCAATTGCCCGCTATATTGCCAGAATGCAATCGACTCCAGCACCCATTGGGTTTAACTCAGAAGTCCGCTATTGGGATGAACGCATTCACAAATTAGCAATACAACGGCATCGGACAATGCTTAATCATGTAAATCAGTATACAGGATATCGGTATGCTGATGATCCAGTTTTTGCAATATGGGAACTTACCAACGAGGAGTGGTGGTTTTTTAATATTAAAAATGGCACCTTTATGAATAGGCTTCCACGCTTTTTTCGCGAGAATCTTATATCACTATGGAACGATTTTCTTGTTAGGAAATACGAGACAAATACACATCTTTGTCAATCATGGAACAACAACTTGCTATCAGGAGAGTCTCTTACTCAAAAAAATATAGCGCTCCTTCCCTTTAGCGAAACTTCGCAAGATTTACAATCGGTATCATTAGGTGTTGGCATTACGATAGATACAACGCATAAAAAATATTCACCCAGAGATTTTACCACACGTCGTAGCGGGGATGTTATCGAATTTTTGCTATCTCTGTGGACTCGCTACAAAAAAGAAGAAGCCGATTCGGCAAAAGCCTGTGGTGCAGGAATTATGCGCGCTCCTATGGTTTGGGATAATGGGATTGGCTACGATATGCCCACACAATTTATGCAGTCCCAAGCCGATGCCGTTTCCCACGATAGCTACTTTAATGGTCCCTTTTCAATGGATTCGCATCACAAAAGATTTCCCTGGCTAAGCCAGCTCGAAGAGCTTCCAAAAGTGTGCTGGCAAGATCCTTGGCTAGAGCATAACAAGGTTTCTGGGAAGCCTTTTTTTGTGTATGAAACACAAATTATGCAACCTGCAAAATACCGCGCAGAATATCCGCTTTCTTTGGCAAAAATAGGAGCCATTCAAGATTGGGATGCAATATGCTGGCATTATTGGGGACACCCACGGGATACACTCGATACGCTGCCTTTTGCACAGCCACTCGACTATTCGAACCAGAATCATTTTACACAAGGGTATCATTATCAATTCGATGAAGTTCTTCAATCATCAATGAGCATGGCTGCATTGATTTTTAAGCAGGGCTTGCTCAAGCCTGCCCCAAAGCCCACACTCTTTATCTTTGGGCGCAATAGCCTTTACGATTGGAACATGACAGAGTATGGTAAAACAGGCGAAATGTTTCTACCAACCGTATATCGTTATGGCATGAGATTATTAATCGATACCTCTCGCGCAGAAGATGCCATCATTGGCCCACGAATTATAAACCGCGGAGTGTATGAGTCGTGCCCTATTGTTCCAACAGACGAAATATCTCACGACTGGCAAAAGGGAACGCTTGTTTTTGATGCTCCTGGAGTCAAGTCTTTTGTTGGCTTTCTGGCGAATTATGGCAAGCAGGTTTTATTTAAGGGAAATTTCGTGCTTTCTAATGTCACGATCAATAATCCGCAACACATGCCGTATCCGGTAACGCAAGCGGAGAAATACATTTCGTTTTCAATAGCAACAGCCGATGAAAAGCCATTAGAAACAACAAAAAAAGCCTATATTTCGCTTGTCAGCACAAGCTTCAACAGCAACTTTTCTATCGACACTGCGTCATGGCTAAAAACTCCCTTCAATCCTTCACGAGAATGGAATATGGATCCTAACTCATTTAACCCTGGATCGCTGCCTGTGTTAGTAGCTCGTGTTGGGGCAACTATCACCAGCCCAAGCTTAGCCTCCATGCGATACCGCTATTTGGATTGGCATTTCAAAGAAATCGGAAAAGGGGTAATAACTAACAATACCCTTACTATTCCAAGCAAGAAGCCTATTTTTCTTATTGAGCTCACCCGTTGACCCCACCGGATGCTGTTTTAGCCTTTCTTAAAACATTCAGCATCCGGAACATATAATGCAATCAATCATTTACAACAAAGTGCCATGATAATAGAATATGGATATACGGCATAATTAGAATGCCATTACAGCCATCTTCACCCTATTAGGTTTGGCATGAAGATCCCTTTTTTAGATACTCTCACTGCTGGCCAAAGAAAGATAATCCTCGTTGTTGCAGGAGGATCCATTCTTTGCACTCTAGGGATAAGCGCATTTTTATTAACACGTCAATCTAAGCAAGCACTTAATCAGAAAAAAAGTCATTCTGCAAGGGCGTTACTTCCGGTAAAAAAAGCCTATACCTACGTAGATTTAAGCCCCTTAGATATAGGAGCACATCTTACTGTTGCGCGTCAGTATCTCAAGCAAGACCGACCAGATAAAGCAATCCCCCACTTTCTTCGAGTTTTACCCTTTGTAGAGAATGATTATCCAACGCTTGTTGATCTGGCGACAGCTTATTTATCATCATTTGAGTATCAAAAGGCACTTTCTTCGTTTAGAGAATTAGAAGAAACAGTAAAACCTGATTCACTTCTTAGGGTTGTGGAAGCTCGCTATGGGCTCTCGCTTTTGCTTGCGGGCAGGGCGCCAGAGGCTGTGGCATTGCTCGAATCGTGCCTCAAAACAGATCCCCACAATGCAGAAGCATTATGCTATTTAGGACAAGCTCAAGCAAGTCTGTCTGTAGATTCTGCAATCGTGCTTTCCTATTTTCAAAAAGCTACGAGCGCACAACCAGAAAATATCGAAGCGCGCTATCAACAGGCTCGCTATCTTATGGAGCGGGGTAACTATACTGTTGCACGCGATTCGTTTCAACGCATTCTATCAATTGACCCGCTCAATATTCGAACACATTCGCGACTTGGAATGATTTATTACTATCTCAAGCAGCCTGAATTTGCCCTCAAATCGTATGAAACCGCTTTGGCATTAAACCCCGACGATTACAATACGCATTACAATTTAGGTGAGCTTCTATTTACCTATTATCAAGATAATCTTCGTGCATTAACAGAATTTAAACGAACTATTGAGCTCAAGCCCAATCACGCAGAAGCCAATTTCAAGATTGGGCTAATCTGCCTCAACAATCAAATGAATCGGGAAGCTGCCGGCTACCTCGAAAGCGCCTGCGCCTTCAAACCAAACACAGTACGCTATATGCTTCAGCTTGCCGTTGCATACGAAAAAATCGGATTATCCGATAAAGCAGCAGACATATATGCAACCATATTAGAGATTGATGCACTCAATCCTATTGCGCTCCAAAAAGCTAAAATGTTACAATCAAAGTCTTAGTAAGGTACTATTTTAACTTGATTTAAAAAAAACACTTGATTTTTTACCGAAACTGAATGTATTCTTCTCTTTGAGATTAAACAAGTAACGACTTTTAAAGTCGCTGCTATTGTCAAGCACCCAGATAAAGGATTTGTGCCATGGCAAATATTACGAAGCGTGACTTGGTTGAGCGTATTTCCGAAAAAACAGGACTTACGCAGGTCGACACCAAAATTGTCATCGAAAGCTTTATCGAATCAATCGCCAATGCGCTTGAATCTGGTAAAAACATTGAGATTAGAGGCTTTGGACGATTTAAAATTAAGAAGCGTAATGCACGAATTGCACGCAACCCACGTACTGGTGAGCAGATTAGTGTTACCGAAGGCGTAAAGCCAATTTTTAAGGCTTCTAACGAGCTACGCGACCGCGTTAATCAGGGTGGGATAGATTCTCTTGCAGCAGCCGTTACCCAGGCTTCGCAAGCCGTAGCCATTTGAGGCTTTGTCAGGATCTCAACTTTTAGCGTTTAACCGCCACTTCTCTGTAGTGGGCTCCATAAAGCGCATACCTCGCTTCGCAATGTCACGCTTAATACAAATTCGAAGCATGCTTCAAAAATTAAAAGCTATAATTCCTTTTGTAGCAATCAAAATGCCCAATGTCAAGATAACAACACCGCTGAGTGCATTCACAAGATAAGGAAATTTACCAATACGCCTAAATCTGCTTCGAAAAAACTGAGAAGCATATCCTGCAATAAGCATTGGGATAGAAAATCCTAAAGAATATATAAACAAAAAGAAAACACCCGAAGCAACTTTTCCTTCGGTAGCCACCATAGCTAATACACCCGAAAGCATTGGCCCCACACAAGGGATCCAAATAATTCCTAATGTAAACCCAAGAAAAAAGCCTCCGAATCTACCGCGTGAATTTTGGGCAAATCGTGACAAAAAACTCATGTGTTTGAAAACATTGACGTTTAAGATCAAAAGAAGCCCAAAACAAGCAATAAGCACTCCTGCGATTTTTTCAACATACCGCATATTACTGCCAACAAATGATCCAAAAAGTGACGAAACAACACCCATGAGAATAAACGTAAGCGCTATGCCACTTATCACCAAAAGAGGGCGCACTTTATGCTCATCGTTTGTACCGGTTACAACAATTGGAATAACCGGCAAAACACACGGAGACAACACACTTGCGAGTCCTGCACTAAAAACCAGTGCTATATTAAGAGAAGTTATCATACTGCCCTACCAAAAAAAAGGATTGAACTGCATTATTTAAGCGCCGCAAGAATTGTTGATTCATCTTGAATACCTGGAGTAAACCGCTTAATTTCTTTTCCGTTCTTATCGATAATTACAAGAGAGGGCAATCCACGAATTCCATAATCGTAAAAGAGCTTCTGATCTGCATCAACCGTTGTTTTGATATACTTAACAGTCGCGATACTCGCCAAGGCATCTTTCATCCCATTCAGAATAGTTACTTGAGATTGACATGGGCGGCCATTTGGGTTCATAAAAAACAATATTTTCTTTTCGGGAACTGCTATCGGTTTAGCAACACAATGTACCGACGAATCCTTTTTGCAGCTAGCTATTTTTGTACTGTCACAATGCACCGGTGTGCCAGATGTACTGTTCACGCAGGATGGAATTTTATTACAAGTGCTTTGTTTAGAACTCTCGGCTGCAATAACCAAAATAGATCCAACTGCTAAACTGAGTCCTACTGCTATGGTTCCAATGCGCCAATTCATATATTTTCCTTTTAAAAAATGTTTACAATCACTATAAAGGTACGCTTTACGTGTTTACAAGGAGTCTATTACTCGATGTAATTTCTGTTGAATTTCCGCCGCTATGCTTTCGAGGGATGCGTTTTCAACTGCTTGCATCGATATCATTGGATTAATTGCAGCTACTTCAATTGATCCAGCAGTTTTTTCCTGAATTATTACATTGCATGGAAGCATAACACCAATATTTGGTTCTGCCAAAAGTGCCTTATTAGCAAATGGTGGATTACACGCTCCAAGAATTCTATATTTTCTAAAGTCAACGTTTAGTTTATCTTTAAGCGTTTGGGCTACGTCAATTTGAGTAAGCACACCAAATCCTTCTGCTTTGAGCGCAGCAGTTACGGTTGCTACAATCGTGTCAAAATCTCCCGAAAGAAGCTTGTTGTAATAATATGACATGTATGACCCCTTTGTATGTATGATAAAAAATAAGTGCCTATTATTTCCGATGTGTTGAAATACCAAACGGCAAATAAAGCGGACAGGTTCCCACTATACTTGTTAAAAGAAGGATCCCCGCAAGAACCAACAATACAAGAGCAGCTACCGCATGTATTATATGTGTAAAATAAAGTACTACAATAATTGCAACAACTGAAAGTCGAATTACCTTGTCGATAGAACCAATATTCTTTTTCATTTCAAAACTCCTTACCTGATTGTTAAAAAAACGTAACTTGTATTCAAAAAAATATTAGTTTATGCCAAATGCTGTGTATCTAAAAGTTCTTCTACTCCTAAAACATCTGTAAAGAGTTTTTTTAATGCAACCTTTGGCATTGCTCCTGCCGACATCTGAGGTTGCCCTATAAGCGGAATAAAGAGCATGCTGGGGATACTCGTTATTCCAAAAGCACCAGCAAGCGCAGGTTCTTCTTCGGTGTTGACTTTGTAAATAATAAGGCGTTGCCCGTACTCTTTGGAAAGTTCTTCAAGAATAGGAGAAATCATTTTACAAGGGCCACACCAGTCCGCATAAAAATCAATTACCGCGGGAACACTTCCCTTAAATTTCCACCCTGCTTCCCTACTCCCATCAAGACCACATTCGCATACTTTTTCTTTAAATGAATCGAGCGTTAGATGTTCCATAGTAACAACTCCTTTTGAGTGATGAATTTTTTATACTTAATGATTATCGCAATCACCATGCCAATAAAATTAACGATAAAATAGGCTTTTAAGATGTAAAATGATATATTTGGTTAACAGTAGTTAATATCCAGTTATCTGTTACTGGTTACTGGTTACTGGTTATTGCACAGTCTACATCCCTTAGGAAGAGATCAAAGCATGATTAGTGAGGTACAGATTCTTAATACCATACCATCTGGAGTAGTTGTGCTGGATCGAGAAGATCGTATCCGCTATGCAAACAACTGGATTAGTGGGTTAACAGGATATTCATTACGCAACCTCTACGGCGAACCGATTTCAAAGCTGCTTAAAAACTTCCCTACAATCCACCCATTAAAGGCGGATGATCCTCTTTTTCATAGAGATTTAGTTCTAACCACAGATACAAACAACGAAATCGAAGTCTGTGTATTCGTTAAAAAAGGAGCATTTGGCACCGACCCGCTTTCAACATATGTTTGCATAAATGCTATACCCTTTAAGCAGGGCAAAGAAGAAAATCCCACCGCGCAGCGAGATCGATTTCACGGCCTTATTGGCAAAAGCCCGAGCATGCAAGAAATTTATGGCTTTATTGAAATGGCTGGCGCTACCGATGCTAATGTTGTTATACAAGGCGAAAGCGGGACTGGCAAAGAGCTTATTGCAGCCGCTATCCATACAGAATCTTCCCGCGCAGGAAAGCAGTTCGTTCGCGTCAATTGCGCTGCACTTACAGAATCTCTTTTAGAAAGCGAACTCTTTGGTCATGCCAAAGGAGCCTTTACAGGAGCGTACCGAGATCACATTGGAAAATTTGAATTTGCAGATAAGGGAACTATTTTTCTCGATGAAATTGGCGAAATATCACCTGCGATGCAAGCTAAATTATTGCGGGTTATCCAGGAGCGAACAATTGTTAGAGTTGGCGATAACCGAGAAATTAATGTCGATGTTCGGGTCATTGTTGCAACAAACAGAAATTTACGTGCACTCGTTACGAAAGGCAAATTCAGAGAAGATCTTTTTTATAGACTCAATGTATTTCCAATCCATGTTCCTCCCTTGCGAGAACGAGGCATAGACATACCGCTGCTGATTGATCACTTTATCAACACTTTTTGCTTGTCAACAAATAAGCACATAACAGCGTGCTCTCCAGACTGCTTGCGCATAATAATTGCGTATTGTTGGCCAGGCAATGTACGAGAACTCCAGAATGCCATTGAACATGCATTTGTGCTTTGTAGGCAGCAAGAAATCCAGCTGATAGATCTTCCTCACGATCTCCGGGTTGCTGCAGTTCGAGAGGGCATTTGTGCACAGCGAGTTGCTGGGATAACGGCAGAACAAACGCTTTACCCTAGCCCATTAAGAGCCAAGCAGACAAATGGCCGAACAATGCTTACGCGCGAAGTCATTCATGCGCAGCTTGCAGCTTCTCAAGGAAACAAAGCCGCTACAGCACGCACCCTAGGAATCAGCAGTGTAGGACTCTGGAAAAGGATGAAAAAATTAGGAATGATGTAATTTTTGTTGAGCAACAATAACATGCTTTCTTGCTATTATTTGTAACCCTTACCATAGGAGATAATTATCGTGAATGAAAGAGTATTTAATAAAAAAATTGATATGCTGCGAAGCCCAGAAAGGGCAAAAATAATTGAGGTAGACCGTGTTGTAGAAGTAGTAATCGCAGGCATTCCTTCTGGATCAATCTTGGATGTTGGCACCGGTACAGGAGTATTTGCCGAAGCATTTTACAAAAAAGGATACGCGGTTTCGGGGGTTGATATCAATCAGGACATGATTACCGAAGCACAGAAATTTGTTCCGAATGCAGAATTTCACCTTGCTCCGGCAGAAAGCATTCCATTTAAAGATAAAACATTCGATATAGTATTTTTTGGTGGAGTGTTGCATGAGGCAGATGATCTTGTTAAAGCACTCAAAGAAGGCGCCCGAGTAACAAAAAAACGAATAGTTGCGCTGGAATGGCCTTATGCAGATACAGAAAAAGGACCACCGCTAGAGCATCGCCTAAAAGAAGAAACAGTTCGAGAGGCTATGCAGGAAGCACAACTTACAAAGATTACCATAACAAAGCATACCCATCTTATGGTGTATTGTGCAGAAATTGCTGAGTGATTAGGCTTCACCAATGTGCGCCTTTACCGAGTACTTAGATTTATTTCTTATTTGTCTTAATTTTTCCTCGTTTAATCAAATCCCGAAATACAAGCCAACATTATGCTTGAGTATCAGTACGACACCCACAACTATCATCACCACGGCAGTACCACGGCGCACCCAAATTTCTATAACAATCAACTTTTTGAATACAGACCCAACCAGATGCGCTGCAAACGCGAGTAGGAGCGAAAACCCAACAACCGGGAGCGCGGTCCCCACTCCGTAAATCACTGGTAGAAGGATTGCCGAGTTGTTTTTAACGGCAAGAGGTATCAGGCCGCCAAAGAATAAGCCCGCAGAAGTTGGACAGAAGGCGAGGGCAAAGATAAACCCAAGAACACCTGCACCCCAGATACCCATTTTGTCTATCTTGGTTTGTAAATTACTGCTCATACCCCCGCCAAAGCCGAATTTGATAACGTCAAGCAGCAGAATGCCTACCACAAGCATAATGGGCCCAATAAAGAGGCTCATAAATTTTTGCAGAAAATTAGAAACCCCCGGAATAGAAAGGAGCCCTTTGGTTACGAGTATGCCAACAGCAAGATACGCAAGGCTTCGTCCTAATGTATACAGTAGCCCGGCGACCAGCACCCAACGGGTCTTTTCAACTCGCCTACTCACATATGATATCGCTGCGATATTTGTTGTAAGAGGGCATGGACTGATCGATGTGAGAATCCCCAGCCACAGTGCAGCCCCTATTCCAAGAAAAGCCTCACTCATAGGCACTTTCCGTCAAGGCAGGCCTTGACTTCATTTTTTATATACTGTCGATATTTTGATTCATCCTGGACAATCTGCCATATTTTGTCGAGGTTTTTCCACGAAGATTCCTTGTTGTCTTTTTGGATTGAAACAATTATCGATTTGGTGTAAAGTTTGTAGTCATTGTTAAAATGCTCATTGCCTTTGTTTTCCACATTGACAGTTTTCCATTCAAGTTTCCCGCTCTTAATAGCATCCGCAAAATCCGTTTCAATCTCTGATTTTGCAAAGCTTTCCAGTTTGAAGCAAGTCGGGCAGCGTGCATTGCCAAGGAAATAATAGACGATGATTTTTTCGCTTGTCTGTGGTGCGATTTTGGTACTATCAGCAGCTATAACCGATGCTGGCTTACTCGCACTCACTTTTGGTTGACTCTTGGGTTGCGCCGCTTGACATCCGTTCGCCATCAGACCCATGACTGCAAACGAGACAATTGCCATTCCGACCTGTATATTTCTCCGCAAACGAGCTTGTAAATTCATTTCGTCTCCTTAGTTAATTGTTAAAAGCATTGTGCTATAAAATCAGATTGAATATGAATCCCACAATCATTATCCCGCAACCCACGACCGCAATGAATACAGCAATAAGCTTCGGTTTAAGTACTTTTCTAAGAATAACCATTTCGGGTAACGACAAACCAATTACCGACATCATGAACGACAGCACGGTTCCGAGTGCAGCGCCTTTGGCAAGCAAAGCTTCTACTATCGGAATAATTCCGGCGGCGTTTGAGTACATTGGGATACCGATGATGACAGCAAGCGGCACCGACCACCACGCATGTGCTCCCATGATCTTTGCCATGTGGCCCGCAGGCACCCAACCGTGTATAGCCGCTCCCACAAGAATTCCTGCTACGATATAGGGCAATACCTTGACAACGATGTCCTTGACGGCCTGCCAGCCCGCATCGATCCGGTCAACCCATGTCAATTTTTGCCCTGCGATTTCGCTCCCGTTCATTCGCATATCATAAACCCAACCTTCCACATGTTTTTCCATGCGGAGCTTACCGATGACAATGCCCGAAACTAGTGCGATTGACAACCCCATCCCCACATACAATGCCGCAACCTTCCATCCGAATAGTCCAAAGAGCAATACAAGCGCTATTTCGTTCACCATGGGTGCCGAAATGAGAAAAGAAAAGGTCACGCCGAGAGGTACACCGGCTTGAACAAAGCCGATAAAAAGCGGCACTGCGGAACAGGAGCAGAACGGTGTTACAACACCAAGCAACGCCGCGAATACGTTACCGACAATCGTTTTCTTGCCCGCCAGGATCGTTCGCGTTTTCTCTGGTGTAAAGAATGACCGGAGGACGCCGATTCCGAAAACAATAAGCGTCAGCAACATGAGTACTTTTGGCGTATCGTAGAAGAAAAACGCTACAGCATCCCCGAGGTGTGTTCCCGGGGTCAGATGAAATATGTTATAGGTGAGATACTCAGAAAGCCGTTTCAGAACCGAATAAATCAGCACCCAGGCAACCAACAATGGGGAAATTATCGCAATCCTCATTGGCAGCGGTTTTTTTAAAAATGTCATACCTGTGTTCCTTGTGGTGTACACTTATTGGAGCATTGTTTTCAACTCATCGGGTTTTGGTATTCTCCCGCTCATTTTTACTACTCCGTCAATAACGAGTGCGGGGGTCGTCATGATATTGAACTTCATGATTTCGTTAATATCCTCCACTTTTGTTACCTCAGCATCGATGTTTCCATCTTTAACTACCTTCAACGTTGTCTCAAGAAGTTTTTTACATTTAGGACAGCCGGTTCCAAGAATTTGTATTTTTTTCATAAAAAACCCTTCATTGTTATTTGACCAAACAGCCAGAATTAACCCCAAAAAAATATCCGTTATGTAAGAGCCATCTTCGATTGCGCATTCTTTCTAATTACTTCATTCGTGCACGTAAAAAAGTTCATGCGGAATTAGGTTATTGTTTGGCGAATTTATTCTTCATTTTCAGTGCAACATTCACAAGCGCGATCATCATAGGCACTTCAATGAGCGGCCCGATAACCGCCGCAAAGGCTTCCTGTGAAGCAATCCCAAATACGCCCACGGCCACTGCAATTTGCAATTGGCATTGATGTGGTACCCACACTCATATACGAAAGTAAATTAGACGTTGTAGGGAAGAGCCATCCAATAGCCACTCCAAGACCCATGGCAATAAAAATCCACAGTGTCAAGTATCGATCAAGAAACGATAATTTTTTTTCTTTAATCTCGCTCATATCTGAAACCTCCTCTCTTTTCAGTAAATAAACTATTTCAAATTTTGCGCATCACCGCTGCAGCCACTCCGGGTGCACCAAGCTGAGGCAGTATGAGGTTTCTATGCTTGACTACTGCTTCGAGACTGGCGCATTACTGTAATTCATTCTGAATGTATCGCTCATCCGGCACCTTATATCACCGCGTTTATCTATCTGTGGAAGCGAGGGTATCGCCCACTTGAGAGCAGTGTCCGAGCTGCAACCGCACGCTTGCGTTTGTAAAGATAGGCTGCACTTGCCTAAAGATGTTGGAGTCATTTATGTACCTCTTTTTTTATTCGCTGCTGCTTTTTTCTCAACGCGCTTTTTACATAATGCTTCAGGGCTTTGCGTAAGAATTCGAGCGAGATTCTCTGAATCTTCGTCTGTTTTCTCATCTCTAGAAATTGAGTTAAAAACCCATTCAAGTGCACCTTGTATTTTTGCATTTTGAGCAGTAATATCGGGTAGCCGATAATAAATCCATTTTTCTTCTTTTCTGCTTTTGACAAGGCCAACATGCTTGAGCACGGACATGTGTTTGGATACTGTTGAAGGCGCAAGCCCCAGCAATTCTATTATCCGGCAAACGCACAGCTCTCCTTTACTAAGAGCAAGAACCGTCCGTACGCGATTACTATCTGATAATGCTTTGGCGATATTGATGATTTCATCCATTGCTAGCTATTGCCTCCCTAAAGATTTCTTAAAAATACTGTAGCATGAGCAGGCTGTTTTCTGTGCTGTTTAGTGTAAATTAAAGTGAACGAGAATGCTCCTGATTCTGGTTTTCTCTTAATTATCAGCCATTACTGATAATCCTACATTTCGCCACACGTCGAAATATAATACATTGCCACTCAATTACAAAATTGTTAAATGCGGCCTCTATTGAAATCTATCGTTGCGAAAGCCCTATTTACCGGACTCCCCTGCTCTTAGTTTAGCACCTGCAGTTGCCTTCATCGCCCAAAAACTTGAACTTGTTTTCTTCTTGATTATACCCGGGATCAGACATGTTATTACACTGTTTAGTATTGCACCGTTTAGTGTAATAAAGTATACTATATAGTGTATCACCAATCAGTGTACCTCTCTTAGGGAGACCGGCATGAATCCATTTAAATACGGCAGGGTCGTTTCGAAAAACGACTACTGCACCCGACAGGATCTGGAAACAGCCCTGAAGACAAAACTCCTTGCCGCACAGAACACCTATCTGGAAGGCGAACGCCGGACCGGCAAGACTTCGCTTATTTTTGAAACCGTTCGGAAAATGAAAACAAAAAAAATCGTCTATGCAGATCTGCTTGAAGTCAGATCCGTCGAAGACATTCACAAGCGGGTGTTGAACGCTGTTGTAAAAGCCGAAAAGGACTTCGGCGTACTGCAAAAAATGCTAAAAAATTTTGCGGCGCTTCGACCGATCATGACCTATGATCCTATGACTGGGTCACCGACCATTTCTGTAGATAGTTCCATTACCATGCTTCCTGATTCATTGGAAGGATTGTTCGACCTGTTTACGGGGAGCGAATTCAAGAATGCAGTAGTTGTAATTGACGAATTTCAAGATATACTGAACCTGCCAGACGCACGACAATCGCTTGCAATCATGCGCAGTAAAATTCAATTTCTCGATGAGATTCCATTTGTTTTCTGCGGTAGCTTGCGCAGCAAAATACATATGATCTTCAATGATCCCGAAAGCCCGTTTTTTAAATCGGCACTGCCGATTGAAGTAGGCCCGATCGATCACGGACGGTTTAGTGAATTTATAGGTTTAAAATTCAGGGAAACCAAAATCAAAATATCCGCTGCGACTATTGAGAGGCTGTTACACATTTCGCATGAGAATCCCGGCGACACGCAGCAATTGTGCGCAGCGATTTACGATGTAGCAGAAGCTGGCTCTGAAGTCACCGAGTCGACGCTCCATGAATCTCTGATGCAGGTGTTTGCCGAAGAGCAAAAAGGATACGAATCAACACTTGCCCGCATCACTGGCATTCAGCTCAAATGCCTTGTTGCACTCGCACGGCAGGGCGGAAACAACGTGCTTTCAGGTGAATTCACGACAGTGTCTGGCATCCGCCTTCCGTCAACTATTAAAAAATCTCTAGAACGGCTTGAAAACCTTAAAATTATATTTAAAACCGTCCGCGAATACAAATTTGTCAATCCGTTTTTCGCGCAATGGCTTATTTATAAGAATTTCTGATGGAAACAGTCCTGGCATCGAGCGCCCTCAAAGATCTCAAAAGTCAACAACACAAAAGGCCGCAGAGAAAAAATCTCAGCGGCCTTTTGTGAAATTGATAGATACTAAAGCGTTATTTCCCCAACTCACCTGCCCGGTTTGTTGCAGCTGCAACTGCCTTCATTACAGAAAACTTAAACTTGTTTTCTTCTAAAGCCATAATACCATGCACCGTTGTGCCGCCAGGAGACATAACTTTAGATTTAAGGACATCGGGAGAATCTGTTGACGCCGCTGCCATTTGTGCCGATCCAAGTACCGTTTGTAGGGCAAGTTGCCGAGCAACTGGGGCTGGAAGCCCTGCTAGTACCCCACCCTCGATGAGCGCTTCGATAAACAGAAAAACATACGCGGGCCCAGAACCAGAAAGCCCTGTAACAGCATTCATCATCGATTCGGCCACAACAACCGTTTTGCCCAAAGTATTCAGAACCGACTCAGCTAGAGCCTGATCCAAAGGGCCATGATTTTCGCTTAGGCAAAACGCCGAAATTCCAGCGCCGATGGTTGCTGGAGTATTGGGCATGACACGACAAATTCTTGCACCAGAAGGCAGGCTACCCTTAAGAGTTGCCATGGTGATTCCTGCAGCAATTGAAATCCAGAGAGGCGCTACAGCATCATCGCCAAGAAATTCTGCAACTTGCGCCAACGCACTGCTCATATCAGCAGGCTTTACAGCCATGATGATACAATCGAATTTTCCAAGCGATTTCCATGTTTGCGGATGCGCAATAGCAAGTCTATCTGATTGAAGTGCGCTTTGCGATGAAACCTTGTCGTATGCAACAACAGACGCTAAAAGTGCTTCGTCTTTGAGCAATCCAGCAATCATGGCACTGCCCATGTTGCCCATTCCAACGATACCTATTCGCATATAGTTACCCTTGTTTAGCTTTTCATGGATCCTAAAAAGTCTGCGTTCGTTTTTGAATTAGTCAATTTATCATTCATGAATTCCATTTGTTCAACAGGCGTCATGGTTGCGAGAAATTTTCTCAAAATCCACATATGCTTAAGTTCTTCGGGTGTTAGAAGTAGTTCTTCTTTACGCGTACCCGATTTAAGGAGGTCCAGAGCTGGGAAAATGCGACGTTCTGCAACTTTGCGATCGAGAACAAGTTCCATGTTGCCAGTTCCCTTGAATTCTTCGAAAATAACTTCATCCATGCGACTACCCGTATCGATAAGTGCCGAAGCTATAATAGTTAAGCTGCCACCGCCATCGATATTTCGAGCTGCGCCAAAAAAACGTTTTGGTTTGTAAAGTGCCTGGGAATCCACACCACCAGAGAGAATTCTGCCAGAATGTGGAGCAACTGTATTATGCGCTCGTGCTAAGCGAGTAATACTATCGAGTAAGATAACAACATCGCGCTGATGCTCAACCAGTCGTTTAGCTCGCTCAATAACCATTTCGGCAACAACCACGTGTCGTTCTGCTGGTTCATCGAATGTTGAACTGATAACTTCAGCTTTAACCGAACGTTGCATATCGGTAACTTCTTCGGGTCGTTCATCTATAAGCAGCACAATAAGAAAAACTTCGGGATGATTTTGTGCAATTGCGTTTGCAATGCTCTTAAGAAGAACCGTTTTACCAGCGCGAGGCGGAGCTACAATCAGACCGCGTTGCCCTTTTCCAATAGGGATCAGCATATTCATGATACGCGTTGATGTTTCTTTTGCATCAAATTCAAGATTGAGTCGTTCGTCGGGAAAAAGCGGGACTAAATTATCAAAGTTAATTTTCTTTTTGCATTCTTCGGGTTCTTCGTAGTTGATTAAATCGACTCGAAGTAAGGCAAAATATCGTTCTGAATCCTTTGGGGGCCGAACTTGTCCCGAAACATTATCGCCCGTGCGGAGATGAAACCGCTTAATTTGCGAAGGGGAAACATAAATATCGTCTGGTCCAGATAAATAGCTATTGAGGGGTGATCGCAAAAAACCAAAGCCATCAGGCATAATTTCGAGAACGCCTTCTGCATACATTTGGCCATTTGCTTGAGCCTGAGTTTGAGAAATCCGGAATATGAGTTCCTGTCGATCCATTTTGCGGTGATCTTCGATATTAAGACTCAACGCCATTTCGTTCAGCTCGACAATACTCATCGATTTCAAATCAGCAACGTTCATGAAAACACCTCAGGAAAAATTTTAAGAAAACATCATACTATGATTAAATAAGCATACCATGCATGCAAAAGAGCAGCGCAGCTCACGCTACGATATATCAAGTGTTAATAATTGAATAATAGTGCAAATGGATTTTTTCAAGGAATCGAAAACCAATGAGTTGATTTTATAATTACGATACGCGGAAAATTCTAACAAGTTTATTTAGATTGACACGTTTTCAGAAAATCGTCTTCTGAAAAAACTTACCGCCCGAATTATTTTGGGGGAATTGTACGTGCAAGTAATGATGTGATTGTAATATTGAACTTATTGCTCTATAAATATGGTATGATCGCAAGTCATTGTCAAGAAATAATTAAATCCTTTTCTAAAAATGCGACTTTTTTCTCAAATCACCTACATTTTCTACTTCAAAAAAGCCAAAAGTATGCTATTTACATAGTTATCTATGCATGCCTACACTGGCACGTGTTTTGAAAATTTTAACCATATACATCTTGTAAAAGAATTTTTTCTACCGATTTATTCTGCAGTATAAAAGTGCCGATACTATAGCCACATTCTATTTTAGCTTCATTATGAATGATACAACTACACAAGAAGCATTCAGCGCAGTTATGAAAAGCGCTGGATGCGATAATTTGGTGATTGAGACATTTCTATCTCATTTAAGCGCTGCTAAAAATGGAATTCAAACCTTTATTCCTGAAGCTTCGATAGTAGCGTGCACCCCCAACGATACCATCAACTACGAGCAGCTATCCTGTTCAAATAGCAATACAAATCCCCTCTCTCGCTGCGCAATTCTCAAACTTAATGGTGGACTTGGAACTACTATGGGGCTAGAATCCCCTAAATCGCTCATTCCGGTTACTCCGAAAGCTACCTTTCTCGACTTCACGCTGAAACAAGTTGACTCCTTACGAAAAACAGATTCTGCTTCAAGTCCCTTATTTTTTATGAATAGCTTCAAAACAGATGCAGCAACAAAGGATCATTTAGCAGCATCTCAACTAACTCGTAAGGTAATTATCGAATGTTTTACCCAAAACCGGTTCCCAAAAGTAGCACTCGCCGATTTCTCTTTGCCACAACCATTAGATGAAGAACTGCTGTGGAACCCACCTGGACACGGGGATCTTTATACATGCCTTGTTACAAAAGGAATTCTAGAAAAGCTTTTAAAGCAAGGGATCGAGTACCTTTTTGTATCAAATATCGACAACCTGGGTGCTTTGCCCGATGAGCGAATCGCGTCTTATTTGCTTGAGAATAAAATTCCATTTCTCATGGAAGTAGCTTTACGAACCTCTATGGATACAAAAGGCGGGCATCTCGCGAAAACGTTGGAGGGAGCCTTTATATTGCGGGAATCGTCTCAATGCAGCCCTCAAGACCGTACTTCGTTCGAAGATATTAACGTGCATACATTCTTTAATACCAATAATATATGGATACATCTCAAATCGCTCTCTCATTTATTATCTATTCACAATGGGATTTTGCCCTTACCGCTGATTTGCAATCAAAAACATCTTGACCCGCGTGATGCCACAACACAAAAAGTTATACAATTTGAAACCGCTATGGGCGCTGCAATCTCACTCTTTGAGGGCGCATCGGTCATGGTCGTTCCCCGTAAACGATTTCTTCCAGTCAAGAGCTGTGCAGAATTGTTGTTATTGCGCTCAGATTGCTATAGCATCCACGACAATGGGGAAATCAATCCAGCCATTCAAGAAATGCCGTATATAAAGCTCGATCCACGCTACTTTGGCAACCTAGACTCTTTCGAATCCCGATTTTCTCATGGATCACCTTCTCTTAAACGATGTAGCCAGCTTTCAATTTTTGGCGATATATTCTTTGGAAAAAACATCGTGATCGAAGGGGATGTTTCCCTTATCAATTCAAACCCCTCTGCACATTCTATCCCCGACAACACATTTATTAACACTGGATATACCTTTTGACAACATCTTTGGCGAATCTGATCGAAACGAGACTTCTTCCTTTTGTAGAAAAACCAATGCGATACGTTGGCAATGAAGTTAATATTCTCCGAAAAGATCCAAACGATGTAACGTTGCGTGGTGTGCTCTGCTTTCCCGATTTATACGACATAGGAATGTCTCATCACGGTCTCCAGATTCTTTATCATTGTATTAATAGCATTAAAGACTATTCACTCTGTCGTGCATTTATGCCCTGGGCTGATGCCGAATATATCATGCGTAAAGAAAATATTCCCTTGTACGATCTGGAGAACACATTACCGCTTGCCCAGGCCGACTGGATCGGTTTTTCGGTTCAATACGAACTGCAATACACCAATATTCTTGCTATGCTCGATCTTGCTCATATTCCCTTATGGGCAACGGATCGTACCGAATCCGATCCTCTTATTTTATGTGGTGGCCCTTGTATGGGAAATCCAGAACCCATTGCACCCTTTATCGATGCATGTGTTATTGGGGATGGCGAAGATGTTCTTAAGTCAATTTGTACAGTGCTGGATAGTGCCAAAAAGAGCAAGCTTTCTCGCGCTGCGATTCTTGCACAACTCGACGCGCTAGACGGCGTATATGTCCCAAGTCTTTTTCCTGCTACCCAGCTTACACGTTATTCGATTCCTGCGCATGCCAAAGGCAAAATAGTACACGCTGCAAAAATCCCCGTTTTAAGCAAAGAAAATTATCCCAACAAGCCCCTTGTTCCTCTCGTTGAAGTGGTTCATAGCCGGTTGGCAATAGAGATTATGCGTGGCTGCTCACGCGGATGTCGTTTTTGCGCTGCTGGAATGTATTACCGCCCAGTTCGTGAACGGCCTATCGATGATATTGTCACCCAAATCTCAGAGTCTGTTGCATCGAGTGGCTGGTCGGATCTTGGATTATTAAGTTTATCGAGTGCCGATTATTCCGCGCTCCCCGAACTGCTCGACAAAACTCTTATGTTCTCCAAAGAGCACAAACTATCCATTTCGCTTCCGTCAACACGCATTGATGCGCTAACGCAAGAGCAAATAGAGGCACTTAATCGTATTTCCCCACTTTCATCGTGCACCATTGCCCCAGAGGCAGGTAGCGAACGGCTACGCAGAGTGATCAACAAGGATTTCACCGACGAAATCATTATGCGAGTTGTCCAGCAGCTCCTCGATTCGAACGCCCAAACCATCAAACTTTACTTTATGATTGGGCTGCCAACCGAAACAGAAGAAGACATCGATGCCATAGTAAATCTTGTTTCGCGTATTGCAGGGCTTGCTCGCGCAGCATCACGACGTCGATCAATTAATGTATCGATATCGCCATTCTCACCCAAAGCCCATACCCCATTCCAATGGGATGCCTTGGCTCCAGAAGCTGTTTTAATGTCGCGCGGGCGCTTCATAAAACAGCAATTATCGAATATAAAAAATGTAAAAGTATCCTACCGCGAAGCCAAAATTACCGTTCTGGAAAGCATCATGGCACGCGGGGACCGCACCATTGCCAAGCTTATTCATGCAGCCTATATGAACTCGGCTCGATTTGATGGCTGGGATGAATGCTTCAATTTTGCACGATGGGCGCAAGCTGCGACAGATCTTAAAATCGATTTGGACAATTACCTTAAAGCAATAGAATTGACAGAAGTGTTTCCGTGGTCACATATTTCATGCGGAGTTACCCAGGCCTTCTTGAAAGAGGAGCGGGAAAAAGCATCTCTGGCGGTACCCACACAAGATTGCAAAACAGGCGCGTGTACGATCTGTGGAATTTGCAAAAAACCATTCGAAGGAATTGTTCGCGCAACCCAATCGGCAACCATCCTCGTTACTCCACCACCAAAAATCCAAGCCTTGCCAGATAAAAAATTCTCCTATCGTGTAACGTATCGTAAAGGTAAAGAAATTCGGTTTCTTGGCCATCGAGATATGGTAGATGTAATAACTCGATCGTTTATTGCATCGCGGATCCCCCTTAAATTCTCCGAGGGTTTTTCTACTCATCCTAAAATTTCTTTTGGCCCGCCACTTCCTCTTGGTGCTGCGGGAATGCAAGAATTATTTGATGTAACTACGATAGCTCCAGTAGAAGATATGTGTGCAAAAGTCAACAAACTTTTGCCTCCAGGCCTAAAACTTTTAAATCAGCGAGCTCTTCCCGATCAAAAAGCGACCTCTATTTCTGCATCATATGCTGCGGGAACTTTTAGTATCGAATGCCCAAAAACCATGAGTTTGGTGGATGCGCAGGAACGAATTGCAGCTACCCTGCACAAAAACGATATCATCATAGAAACAATCAAAAACAATCAAAAAGAAACAAGGAATATTAAACCTGCAATTATCGAATGCTTAGCCACAAGCAACGAGGATGGAATCGTTATTTTAGAAATGTGTCTGGCCCAACATGCAGGATGTACTGCGCGAGCATCAGAAGTACTTGGGATTCTTTTCCCGACAATCTTAAGCGCTGAGTTTATTATTTCTCGCACGTCATGTCAGACCTTTTTAAACTCTACCCGTACCGAAATCTAATCACCTTTTTTTTCCAAAATCTATATTTAGCCTTATGGTACCACGCAGCTATCCAAACGACCTCCTTAATCAGGTGTATGCAACAACCAAAATTCTAAGAAAACCTCTAAGCGGTATTATTTCTGGCTACCACAGTTTGCCATACATACTTATCACACCCGATGATGAAAATCCTACGCAAAGCATTAAAATCAATGGTAAGATAGATGTATCACCTCGTTTTTTGATTACCGCAGAACAACTGAGCGATTCATTCGGTGATGTTTTTGATCCATCGACCTTTGATAAAGAAATTTCAGGAAGAATGTTTTCTTTCGCGTATGGGATGAAAAAGAATCTGAAAATCAAAAGTGATTATCTTACCATCACCAATCATGATGAAAAAGCTTCCGATCATGCACATCGAATGCTCGATCAATTAGCGAGTCAAGAAGATGTTGGTACAGCAATTATTACAGGACCTGTTTTTCATTATTATCCCATTTCGATCGATCGCTTTATTTCTGAGATTATCGAACGCGAAATGAGAATGTAAAGCTACAAGCAAAGGGCAGAATTATGTATGAGAAACCTCAATATCTTACCCCTGGCGGGCTTCGAAGATTACGAGCAAACCCGCATCAAGAAGCAACGCAAAAAATAGTACAAGCGCCCATTCTCCCAAAAAGCACTGCTCCATTATTACCCATTAGACCTATGCAGCATAAACAAAAAGGCATTAAAATCAGCGATGAAGCAGCCAAGCTTATTGCCGAAGCACTCAAAACAATGCTGCATAGCAAAAAATAAATAGTAAGAAAGTTCAACAATGTGGCTATTCGATTTTTATCGATTATATGTAAGCATTTCGGCTGGAATACTTTCCTTTTTTTTCCTTATCCGATCGATTCCCCTTTGTTTAGGCATTTCCGCGAGCACACGGATTTTATGGTGGTTTGTTGAATGGCTTGTTCAAAGAATCAAAATTCAGCGACAGTTTTCGAAGTTTGGCAACGAATTTAAAGTGCACTATGGGCCCTATGGTATACGCATTGTAAATAAGGCTCAATCCGATTTTAGAATCAAAACAAGCTTATGCGAAGTTTTTGTTGAATCTCCCGACAAACTTAAAAAGGCAGTCGAGCAGTTAGAGGTTATGGATACACTGTTTAAAGCTGGAATGCAGCCACAAGGTGACGATTACTTGCTTCACGACCTTAAGCTCAAATTTGGCAAACTCCGCCTCGAAAAAATCACCACACGTTAATCCTTGCATAAAGACTCCCCTATCGGTAAAATTTGTTGTGTTAAAAGCATACTCGTTTTTTGTGCATTGTGCATATTTCTTGACACAACTGTATGATCGCTATTTTTAAAGGAGCACTACTCGTGAACAGATCCATTCTTTTTTTACTTGCTTTGGGTTGTACTTTCTCGCTCTATGCAGCGAATGCCGATATAACCACAAAAATCGATTCTGTCTATGGAGCCACCGAAGTGCGCAGAGCAGGAAGCCAAAAGTGGGAAACAATCGGCACAGGAGCAAAGCTCTTTAACAATGACATAATCAGAGTCCTTAATAACTCAATGGTTCGATTACTGAGCTTTGATGGCAATACCGTTTATATTCATGCTAATTCTCAGCTCCTCATCAACAATTTTGAAAATGCTGACAAACAATCAGTTTCCGAGCATTTTACGGTTTTTTTTGGCGCAGCCTATTTTTTAATCAACGCAGCATTACCACCTGGTATGCAATTTCATGATGTCAAGGTGTTTACGCCCACGAGTGTCAGTGCTACCCGCGGGACATCATTTGAGGTAGAGGTTGCAGAAAACACAGGAAGCACCATTGTTCGAGTTGTAAACCATACCGTGTTAGTTCGCAACATCATTAAAAATGTTTCTATATTTCTAAAAGCAGGCCTGCAATCTACCATAGAAATAAATACCGATCCAATTCTTCCTCGACCTTTTTTAGAAAAAGATCTTGCAGCTTTAAAATCGTGGGTTGGGGAAGGCATAATTCAGCGGGAAATGAACACCCAGCTTAGCTCTGCATCGCGTGATCGAGATATCATTTCTGGCAAGATCGAAAGCCGTCTTGCTATTGCGCCTTTTAAGAACCTTAGCCAATATACGGGCACTTGGAAAATAGACAGCGTTTTTGCACGTTCGTTAGCAAACCAAGTTTCATCATCGGTACCTGGGCTCAAAGCAATTATCGGTGATTCTTCGGTCTCTGATCCGCTTGCCTTTGGCGTAGCCCATGGCGCACGATTTGTTATAACCGGGGTTATCGAAAACTTTGACATTACCCAACATGCCAAGATTTCGGCTCGTGCCGATGAATACAAAGAATATAACACCTCAATTGTCAAAATACGCATTCAGCTCACCGATGTCGAAAGCGGTAAACTACTTAATGACAATGCATTTTCCGGTGAATTTACCGATGCTCAAACACCCCAAAATTCCTGGAAAGAAATTAGCAAATTGCCTTGTTCTCTGGCAGATAAGAAATTTGTTGGAAGTATTTTAGGAAAATCGATGAAACTTGCACTCGAATCTGCTACCGAAGAGATGGTGAGATATATTAGGGCACAATAGAATTAACTTGCTCATCGTTGCATCTATGCACAAAGCTGACCGCGAAATTCGCTATATTGTGGTCGAACGTCTCGACAAACCTGGCAAAAAAATTGTATGTCAACAGCTTAACTACGACGCGACCGACAAGATGATAGTGTATAATAGTCCAAACGGATCAACTTGGAAATCCATTCCTTTCGTTGGCATTATGTACCTCGATATTGATGCATATTATATTTCTTTGGCAGGTGCACCGCTCATCGATATTATTAAATCCAACTACAAAAATGAAACTTTTGCAAAAGTCTTTGATTCTTGCCAACCAGTTAAAGACAAATTTGGAACAAAAATCGATATTGATGATTTTGATCAGGCTTTTACAACCTTCGCCACCGACTGCAAATAACGCTACTTCTAAGCCTAAAAAGCCCGAACAATCCAATTTGTTTCGGGTTTTTTTTTCATCCAATGCTAAACTTTTTTTACAAAGCTGTCGAAATTTGATTTTTAATCAGCATGATTTTATATTAATAGACTTAAAAATCGGGCGTTTAGCTCAGCTGGTTAGAGTACTTGCTTGACATGCAAGGGGTCACTGGTTCGAGTCCAGTATCGCCCATTTTAATATTAACCGGATCCTTTTTGCCTTCTTGGTAAAATGACCGATTAATCCAATCACCGCTGCTAGTGCAGTGGCTGACATGCCTCTGGGGTTCTTCTCTTACCTCATGGCACTGTGATTTTTCACAGCGGAAACGGAAAATAGAGGTTGTACTTTCAAGTGGTTGCTCACTCACGGTGTGCAGTAACTTATAGTAAAAGACAGAAACATGAATATTACTTTTCCTAATGGAAGCGTGCGGGATATTCCTGCAGATTCCACGGCATTCGACCTAGCCAAAATCATAAGCATTTCTTTGGCCAAAGAAGCCTTAGCCGCTATCATTAATGGTACGCTATGTGGACTCTCAACAAAATTGTCCGAAAACGACACAGTATCTATTATTACCTTCGATTCTCCCGAAGGCAAGTCTGTGTATTGGCATTCGGCCTCACATCTTTTGGCTCAAGCAGTTCAAGAACTGTTTCCTGCAACAAAGCTAGCTATTGGACCTGCTATTGAACAGGGTTTTTATTACGATTTCGATTCCGAAAAGCCATTTACGCCCGAAGATCTTATTGCCATCGAGAAAAAATGCCTCGAAATTTCCAAGCGCGATTTGCCTATTACCAAGAGTGTAATTAGTCAATCTGATGCGATCGCATTGTATGCAGCCAAGGGCGAAATTTACAAAACAGAATTAATTTCGGAACTTTCGGGCGAAATTAGTATGTATACCCAAGGCGACTGGCAAGATTTATGCCGAGGCCCTCATGTAGCGCGCACATCTGCCATTAAAGCAATAAAGCTTACAAGCCTCGCAGGTGCGTACTGGCGTGGCAGCGAAAAAAACAAAATGCTTCAGCGCATTTATGGCATAGCATTCCCAAAACAAGCCGATCTCGATGCGTACCTTACTATGCTCGAAGAAGCTGCAAAACGGGATCATCGTAAACTTGGAAAAGAGCTCGATCTTTTTTCATTCCATACCGAAGGCGCAGGGTTTCCTTTTTGGCACCCCAATGGCATGGTTCTTTATAATACCATTATGGATTTTTGCCGACGCGAGCATATTGCTGCTGGATACCAAGAAATTAAAACACCTATAATTCTCAACGAAGACTTATGGCGACGCAGTGGTCACTGGGACAAATATCGCGATAATATGTACTTCACAACCATCGACGAAGCAGTGCATGCGGTTAAGCCCATGAACTGCCCTGGTGGATTGCTTGTGTATAACAGCATGCCTCATTCGTACCGCGAATTACCGCTTAAATATTGCGAATTTGGGCTTGTGCATCGTCACGAAAAAGCGGGTGTTTTACACGGACTATTTCGTGTTCGTCAATTTACTCAAGACGACGCCCATATTTTTTGTCTTATAAATCAAATCGAAGACCAAATTACCGAAGTTATTGCATTTATAACAAAAATTTATTCGCTCTTTGGCTTTAACGATTATAAAATCGAGCTTTCTACACGTCCAGAAAAGTATATCGGGTCTTTAGAAGTATGGGCGCAAGCCGAAAAAGCTTTGCAAAATGTGCTTGACACACAAAAGATAAGCTATCAGCTCAATCCCGGAGATGGCGCCTTTTATGGCCCCAAAATAGATTTTCACGTTAAGGATTCAATTGGAAGAACATGGCAATGCGGAACCATTCAGCTCGATTTTTCGATGCCCGAACGCTTCGAGCTCGAATATGCCGATGCCGATGGCACTAAAAAACGCCCTGTCATGATTCATCGCGCTTTGCTCGGGTCTATGGAACGGTTTATAGGTATACTGTTGGAAAATTACGGTGGCGCACTCCCCGTATGGTTATCGCCTATTCAGGTAGAGCTCTTGCCTATTGCAGACAGATTTTTGCCGTATGCTAAAACTGTCAAACAAGCACTTGTCAATGCCGGTATTCGTGTGAACATCGACGAACGTTCCGAAAAAATCGGCTATAAAATCAGGTCGGCAGAAACACATAAAATTCCGTTTATGGCTATTCTTGGTGAAAAAGAAGAGTCGACCCAAACAGTATCAGTTCGACGTCATGGTGTGGGAGATATGGGTTCCGAATCGCTCGATGCATTTGTTGCCCGTATTACAGATCAAATTAAGGCATTTGCCTAATTTATCTGAACATTTTCTCAATTGGAGGTTCTTATTCTCAGCAAGCCGTTTTTCCGCAAGCAGGATGATTCTACTCGAATAAACGATCGCATTCGGGTACCGCAGGTTCGTCTCATCACAGAAACCGGGGAAGCTGCCGGTGTGGTTGCCACGCCTGAAGCGCTTCGACGTGCTCAGGAAGCGGGTCTTGATCTTGTTGAAGTTTCTGCTACCGCCGAACCACCCGTTTGCCGTATTATGGATTTTGGTAAATTTAAATATGAGAAATCCAAAAAGCAGAAAGAAGCTAAAAAGAAACAACATATAGTTCATCTTAAAGAAATCAAACTTCATCCAAAAACCGATGATCATGATTACAATTTTAAGATGCAACATGCGCGCGATTTTCTTATCCGTGGTGACCGGGTTAAAGCCACCGTAGTATTTCGAGGCCGAGAAATTACTCATACCGAATTTGGTCGCGAGCTTCTCGACAAACTCGATAAAGATCTTGCCGATCTTTCTCAGATAGAAATTTCGGCCAAGATGGAAGGCAAAAACATGATTTCAATTTATCTACCCGATAAATTAAAAACCAAAGAAGTCCAGAGAAAAATGGATATCGAAAAGAAACGTGCCGATGCCGAAGAAGCATTAGCCAAAGCAGCATCCGAAAAAGAAACACCCGTTTCTGCTTCCCCAGAATTACAATAGCAATTTTATTTACAATTAGCTCAAGGAGTCAGTATGCCAAAAATGAAAACGAGAAAATCGGTAAAAAAGCGCTTTCGCCTTACCGCAAACGACCATGTCAAACGCAAAAAAGCATTCCGCTCTCATATTCTTGGAAAGAAATCATCAAAGCGCAAGGCTCAGCTCCGTCAAGGCGGACTTGTTCATGAATCGCTTGAGAAACAAATCCGTTCGATGATGTACGCTTAAACAGAAAACATTTTTTAAGGAGATAGAACTATGCCACGCGCAAAAACCAGAGTAGCGTCCCGCGAACGACGCAAGGATATTCTTAAGTCAACAAAAGGATATTTTGGTAAAAAGAAAAATTGTATTACTGTTGCCAAAGACGCAATGTATCGTTCAGGTGTATTCGCCTATCGCGACCGCAAACAAAACAAACGTAATTTTCGCGCTCTCTGGATCATGAGAATCAATGCTGCTGCACGTCTCAATGGCACCACCTACGCCCGCCTTATCGATGCGCTCACAAAAAAAGGCATAGATCTCAACAGAAAAACTCTTGCCCATTTAGCAATGAATGAGCCCGATTCTTTCAAGAAACTCGTTGAACAGGTTATTGTATAATAATGAGCGAGATTCTAACGCACGATGAGCTTGAATCTCTGTACAAAGAGGCTTCAGAAAAACTTTCCGCTGTTGTCGACGATGCTTCAGCGGAAGTTTTTCGTATTGCCTACCTTGGCAAAAAAGGATCAATCCGAACTATTCTTAAGCAGCTCGGAACGCTTTCTATCGAAGAACGCAAATCTTTTGGTGCTCGCGCAAATGCCATAACGCACGATCTCGAATCTCGATTCGATTCGGGATTTTGGAAAATCACCGCCGCATCTGCTATCGACCCAGCCTTCGATTCGACACTC
The DNA here is from genome assembly GCA_038247415.1 of Chitinivibrionales bacterium. Lineage (GTDB taxonomy): Bacteria > Fibrobacterota > Chitinivibrionia > Chitinivibrionales > WJKA01 > JBBRUX01. The sequence continues at coordinate 31,944 of JBBRUX010000005.1, forward strand.
CCAGGTGTACCATGGTGGACAGGATCTTTACATCCGCTCAGCACCATTCGCAACGAAATTCGCGACATTTTTGTAAGCATGGGTTTTGCCATTGCAGATGGTCCTGAAGTTGAATCCGATTATTACAATTTCGAGGCACTCAATACTCCAAAACATCATCCTGCGCGTGACATGCAGGATACATTCTATATAACACCCGATGTAGTATTACGAACACACACCTCCCCAGTACAAATTCGCGTCATGGAATCTCAAAAACCGCCCCTACGCTATATAATGCCCGGGCGTGTTTACAGAAACGAAGAAATTAGTTCGCGATCATATTGCCTTTTTCATCAAGTCGAAGGCATTTATATCGATAAAAACGTAAGCTTTGCAGACCTCAAAGGGACACTCCTCGCATTTTCTAAGAGGTTTTTCTCGGAAAACACACGTATTAAAATTCGTCCAAGCTTTTTCCCCTTTGTAGAACCCGGGGTCGAAGTTGACGTCGAATGTTTCTTGTGTAAAGGCATTGGCTGTTCGCTATGCAAGAAAAGTGGCTGGCTAGAAATTCTTGGCGCAGGAATGATTCATCCCAATGTGCTTGCCTCTGGCAAGATAGACCCCAATGAATTCAGCGGTTTTGCTTTTGGTATGGGCATCGAACGGATTGCACTGCTTAAATATGGTATCGATGACATCCGCCATTTCTATGAAAACGATGCTCGATTTCTCCGTCAATTATAATTAAATTTTTGTTGTATCAAGGATTTCTATACCGCTATGAATATATCGCTTAATTGGCTCAAAGATTTTGTTCCCATAACACTTCCTGCAAAAGATTATGCCGATATTCTTACTGGCCTCGGTTTAGAAATAGCAAAAATCAAGCATTTCTCCATACCCAAGGGCATTGTTGCGGCGCTCGTACTGTCTGTAGAAAAGCATCCTTCTGCCGATAAACTGCATGTCTGCAGCGTTTCTTTGGGAAGCGGCGATTCCGTTCAGATTGTATGTGGAGCACCAAATGTAGCAGCAGGGTTAACAGTTCCCTGCGCAACTATAGGCACTGTAATGTCTCCTGAGCTCACCATTACAAAAGCGAAATTACGTGGGGTAGAAAGCTTTGGCATGCTTTGTTCGGAAAGAGAATTGACACTTTCCGACGATCATAGCGGGCTCATGATTCTTTCCGGGTCAATTGCTCCCGGTACTCCTCTTAATCAAATATATCCAAACGATTCTATATTAGAACTCGAAATTACTCCCAATCGAGGCGATTGCCTTTCGCTTTTAGGAGTAGCACGGGAATTGGCCGCAAAACTTGGTGTTCCCTTATCGTTTGCAGATATAAAAGTAACCCAAGATCCAACAATGCTTTGCTCCCCCATTACGGTACAACTCGATGCTCAGGCATGCCCGCGCTATATGGGCCGATTCATTGCTAACGTTTCAATTGGGCCCTCTCCAGAATGGCTTAAAAACAGGCTTTCGATACTGGGGCTGCGATCCATCAATAATGTGGTTGACGTTACCAACTATATCCTTTTTAATTTTGGTCACCCGATGCATGCTTTTGATGCCCAAACAATAGCCGGAAATCACATTGCCATTAAAAATGCCGATTCTGTAGCAACGTTTACAACACTCGACGGAATAGAACGTAAACTTGTGCCCGAAGATCTCCTGATTTGGGATGCAGAAAAGCCTATTGCACTTGCAGGTATTATGGGGGGGCTCAATTCCTCAATTACCCAATCAACCAAGAATATTTTTCTTGAATGTGCCTACTTCGATCCTGTTACGGTGCGCAAAACGTCAAAAAGACTTGGTTTATCATCAGATTCTTCGTACCGATTCGAACGCGGAGTAGACCCCCTCGAAGGATTAAGCAGAGCTCTTGACACAGCAGCAGAACTTATTCGGCTCACCGCATCGGGAACTATTGCCACAGATTATATCGATTGCTACCCTAGCGCCTTGCCCGTTAAATCGATTGCGCTTCGCACCGATTATGTCAACCGTCTTTTGGGCATTGTTCTTTCCGACACAGTTGTACATACTCTCATTTCGAGCCTCGTTGGATTTACCATACAAAAAGATAGCATAGGCCACTTTACTGTTATTGCGCCACATTATCGCCATGATATAACCATCGAAGCAGATCTTGTCGAAGAGATAGGCCGATTATATGGATACGATACTATTCCAGCTTCGGAACATGGCTATTTGGCCCTTGCTCAACCAGAAAACAAACAAGAAAAAAAGCTCGATGCGCTTAAAAAAGCACTCTGTGGTGCTGGCCTTGCCGAAATAGTTTGCAATAGCCTCGTTTCGGTTCGAACCAATCAAATCATTACCCCCGACATTAAAGCAGTTGAGCTCTTAAATCCGCTTAACCCCGATATGGCGCAGCTTCGCACATCACTTACGCCATCCATGCTTTCTACCATTGCCTACAACTTGCATCGTCGTAATAAAAACAATCGTTTTTTTGAAATTGGCAGAATTTTTTCTGCAACATCCGATCCTATTCCAGCTGCCGAAAGAAGTATTCTTTGTATAGGTCTTGAAGGTGACGCTACGCCGGCTTCGTGGGCACAAGAACGCCAACCACTAACCTTTCACCATGCGAAAGGGCTACTCACATCTATTGGAATTACCGCTGATAGTGGACCGTTTACATTCTCAAATGGCAACCAAAAACATGGGTGGTACAATAGCCATGCCGTGGTCTCTGGACCTTGCGGCATAACTGGGCACTGCGGTCTTGTGGGAACCGAACTTGTGCAATTCTTTGATATTAAATCTCCCGTGTATCTTATTCATCTCGATATAACACAATGGCTTAAAGAACAGCCTGCTCAAAAGATCTTTAAAGGCCTCGACCGCTATCCCTCTGTGGAGAGAGATTTCTGCTTCGTTATCGACCAGGCGTTACCTGCATCCACTATTGCCGATCATATTGCAACGCTATCTCCTTTAATCTGTCAGGTTACTCCCTTCGATGTGTATGCCGGCGAAAAACTGGGAGCAGGCAAAAAAAGCATTGCCTATTCGGTTACGCTCCAATCGCCAGTACAAACACTCACAGCAAAAGAAACAGAACCTCTCTGCGATACAATTATTCAAAGCTTGAGTAAAAATTTTGGTGCAACCCTGCGCACTTAAATGACTGCCTCCTTTGTGCCTATTTCTTTCTGCTAAAATCTTCGTCTTTTTGTGATTTCGAGTGTATTTTAAAGTGTTTCAAAGTTTTCTTTGATACGCATAATAAACTTCTGCTTTTTTTAGGGAAATTGTAGCCCGAAAGTAATTACCTTATGGAAGAATCATCTCTGGTAAAACCTTTCTCAGAATTTACTATTCTGATTGTGGACGACGAAGTCACACTTGTTTCTTTCCTAAAAGAAGCCCTGGGTGATGACTATTGTATTACCACAGCAACAAGCGGAACAGAGGCGCTTAAGCTTATTAAGCACGGTGGATTTGATGTCCTCATTTCCGACCTTAAACTTCCCGACATGTCGGGAATTGACATTCTTAAATTTGCCAAAGAGCAAGATGAATTTATCGAAGCAATAATTATGACGGGGTATGCAACGCTCGATTCGGCAACCCGTTCCATTAACCTTGGAGCATCAGGGTATCTTATTAAGCCACTCTCACTCGATGAACTTAATTTTCAGATCAAACGGGCAATTGCGCAGCGTTCATTTCATCTTAAAAGCCAAAGCATTATTGAATCTTCTGGTTCTTTTTCTTCCGACATCAAAAATCATTTGTACGATATTACCCGTTTGTATAACTTTTCCCGTAAGCTCATATTATCGTTTGAATTGCCCGAGATGATCCAGATTATTCTTGATGATATCAAGGAACGTATGGATCCAGACCTCGCGGTGGTCTCTATTCAGTTTCTTGATTTATCGGAATTATATGCATCAACAAAAAGTGCAGCAATACCAGAAGCTGCCATCCGAAAAGCCTTGGCCGCTCAATGGACCCAGGCATTTGACGGAATGGACATCGAGCGCTTTCATGCTAACCAAATACCGCTCACCCTTTTTCATGGCAGACTTCCCGATACACAACTGCCAGACGATATGGATATTGTAACTATTCCCATGATTGTGAAAGGGCGAACAATTGGTTCCCTTGCAATGTACCACAAAGCACCCTTCTCTTTGGCAATGCCCGAATATCAATTTTTATATATCTACACGTCGCTCATTGCATCCATTGTCGAACATGCGTACCTCGATATGCAAGCCCAGCTGCTTGCGAAAACAGATGGCCTGACAGGTGTTGCAAACTTCAGGCTTTTTCATGAAACGTTATCACGTGAAATATCGCGTGCTGATCGTAAAAAGAATGAGTTCACCCTTATTCTCATCGATATAGACGACTTTAAAAATGTTAATGATACCTATGGGCATCCGGCAGGGAACGAAGTTCTCAAAGACTTAACAAACCGTATTGGTGGAATTATTCGCCGAAGCGATCTTTTAGCGCGCTATGGGGGCGAAGAATTCGCCATTATCCTCCCCGATACAGCTTTAGCAGGAGCTGAGATTCTTGCCGAAAGAATTCGTAAAGAAACTGAGATTCATCCCGTTATTGTTGGTAATGCTTCTATTGCATATACCATAAGCCTTGGTATTGCGGTATACCATGGAGCTAACCCATGCCTGAAAGAATCGCTTGTTACAACTTCCGATCAGGCTTTGTATTCGTCTAAGCGTCAAGGAAAAAACCGGGTTACGGTAGGAAACGTAAACTAGTTACCATGCAGAAATTAAACGTATGATACTCTCCTTCTTTGTCACAATCTATAGTTTCGGCTTCGAAATAATTGTTTTTTGTGCGCGCGTTCTCTTTACCCTTTCGCCCAAATTTGCATCATGGGAAATAGACCAAAGAATTGCCGGCCCAAAAAAAATAGAACACGCTCAACATACTGCAAAAATTGTCTGGATTCATGGAGCTTCACTTGGGGAAGTACGCCTCATTCCCAAGCTTTTAAGCGTTCTCTGTCAAAAACACCCCCACGATAGATATGTGGTTACTGCAACAACTAAAAATGGATTGTACTATCTCTCCACGCTCAAACACCCCTTAATTGACACCTATGGATATCTGCCCTTCGATACCCTTACCCGCATGACCGCCTTTTTGCGCACCTTTGCAATACACCGTGTATGGATCCTCGAAACCGAAATCTGGCCATCACTACTTTACTCATGCAAAAAAGAAAACATCCCCATCGGATGCATTAATGGCCGAATTGAACACAAATCATTTTTACGATACCAACAGTTCAAATGGCTTATCAAGCCCCTGCTTGCAACCTTTAATCCTGTTTTGGTACAATCGGATGAATATGCAGAGCGCTATCAATTATGCGGTGCGCAACCCGACGCTATAAAAGTATTCCCCAATCTTAAAAGCATTACTTCTATTGCAACTACCTCGCAAGCAAAGCGAACACGTTTACGTAAAGCTCTTTGTATCTCGCCAACACAGCTGGTATTAACGGCAGGATGTGTTCATCCCGGAGAAGGATTAATTATTCGCCGAGCAGCAGAATTTCTTAAAAATCGAGGTGTATCCATCACCTGTATCCTGGTGCCTCGTCACCTGAAAGCATGCACCATTATCCAAGGAGAAATGGGATCCGATACCCCCATACTTACCAGTTGTTCGGCACACGAATCATTTACATCATGCATAATAAATAAAATTGGCATTCTCGAGGAAATGTATTCTTTGGCAGATGTTGCATTTGTAGGTGGTACGTTTGTATCCATTGGGGGACATAGCATGTGGGATGCTGCCCAATGTGGTATCCCTGTATTTTTTGGGCCTCACCATCAAACTCAGTATGAAAGTTGCCTTGCGCTTCAAAACGCCCGCGTTGGCTTTTTAGCAGGGCAGGCAGAAAGTATTGCTCAAGGAATTCTTACCTATGTTGTAAACGAGCCAGGGCATTCGAATTTTCTGAGTGCTCGAGATGCTTTTGCAAAATCCATGCGTAATAAAATCTCCGACCTCGGGCCTTTTTTACCATGAGCCCCCAAGCATTACAAATTCCATCAGCATGCACGCTTCTTTGTGGCGACGATGCCATCAGCATGGAGAATGCCCGAACTACAAAAATCGCGCAATTGACAGCAGCTTATCCTGGCCTGGCAATTCTCCGCTTTGATCCTGCGGTGCAAAAACTCGGACAATTCCTTGATCAAATGATGACCGTTTCTCTTTTTGCCGAACCTCGCGCATTTGTATTACGCCATGCGGAATCTCTCGATGCCAAGGAATCTGCTGCACTTGCTACGGCACTAGATTACCCACTCTCCGACGCCTGGCTCTTTATTGAATCAACCGACATACCCGGCGCAGCAGCTAAGCCTGCCAAAACAACCAAAACCGCAAAACCAAAAGCTATTGCATGGCCAAACCTTTTCAAGTTGCGCATGCAAGAACAACCTGCGCGGTATTCCATTACAGAATTTATCAAGCCCCGCGACTACGAAATGGCCCCCTGGGTCGTAGATCGCGCTCGTCAATTCCTGTCACGTCAAATATCCCCAGCCGATGCAGCACATCTTGTTGATACGGTAGGGCCAGAGCCCGTGTCGCTTTTTTCGGAGCTTCAAAAAATCGACCTTATCTTGCCCGCTGGTGATCCCATTACTAAAAAGATAATCGACGCAGTATGTGAAGCAGCACGGGAAATTACTCCCTTTGAACTTGCAGAATCACTTGGCAAAAAAGATTCCGAGCGAACCATGGTTATTCTGGATGGTTTGTTTCGGCAGAATTTTTATGCCCCCACCTGTATTGCAGCGCTCTTTCGCCATTTTTTCGCGCTTCTGAGAATACGTTCTTACGCAGATTCCCATAAAGCAGAAATGAAAGCGTATCTTGAGGCAGTGGGTAACTTTTCAAAAAAACATATTTCAGACGAAATTGGCTTGGCGATTGGGGTTGCAGCTGGAATACTTACCGAAACTCAAAGAAATCGGGTATATCCGGCAATCATTAAATCTGGCATTGTTTCTGCAACGCGCAATTTTTCTGCATCTTCGCTTATCTCGATTTTAGAAATGCTCTACGAATTTGATATCCAAACAAAACGAGGGCAACTCGATCCAAATCGATCCTCCATGGAACTTCTGTGCTATAAGATTCTTCGCTCTAAAGAAATCGAAGCGACCTATTTCAAAGAGCAATAAATTTACTATGAGATATTTTTTCCGCGCAGAATTTGATGGTACCGACTACTGCGGCTGGCAGAAACAGCCCAATTGCAGATCGGTTCAAACTGAGATAGAAAAAGCTCTCTCTATTCTCTTGCGTACCCCCATTGAAGTTATTGGAGCCGGTAGAACCGATGCGGGAGTCCATGCGCGAGGCATGGGAGTGCATTTTGATACTCCCAATAAACTCAATATACATTCGGTACTTCATTCTCTTAATGGGCTTTTGCCCTACGATATTAGTGTGTATGAAATGCACCTAGTAACAGACACTTTTCATGCCCGATTTTCGGCACTTGTGCGAGAATATTCGTACACCATGGTGCTGCGAAAAACACCTTTAAGTAAACTTCGTGCCTGGGAAATACGCTCGATAGTTGATTGGGACTTGGTTACCCAGAATGCGCGCGATATTTGCGGCACACACGATTTTTCTACCTTCTGCTGCGCCGACACAGCAACCATTAATAAAACATGCACCGTTTTTAAGGCCGATATTGCACGCTCCGATTCGAACATTGTATTTTCTATAGCTGCCGATCGGTTTATTTACAGAATGGTTAGATCGCTCACCGGGACCCTCATAGACATTGGTCGTGGTAAAATAAAAGCTTCTATGAAAGATCTTATAGCATCGTGCGATCGATTATGCGCAGGAACCACAGCACCGGCAGCGGGGCTTGTTCTTGAAACCGTTGAGTATCCAAAGGATTCCCTATGAAACAACCTTCGCAACGCACAGGAACCTACCTCATATTCTTAACAATAGGAATAATTTGCGGGGCTATTGGAGGCGGAGAAATCATACGTCGTATTCTGACAACTAATGTAAATATTGCCCAGCAGCCACAGCCTATTGCTACCAATAAGCCCGACACCACGACTCTTATAGCACCCACACTCTCATCGGTTCGAAAAACCGCAATTGTAGATGCAACAACGATTATCGCGCCTACCGTTGTTGGTATTGTAGTAACGCAACTGCAAGAAGTGCGCTCGTCTGCTAACACGGGCGATTTTTTTGATTTGTATTTTGCACCAGAAATGGTTCCCCGCTACCGTGAAGTAGAAAATATGGGCTCGGGATTTGTTCTTTCTGCCAATGGGATGATCGTTACCAATTATCATGTTGTAGAGAGCGCCCAAAAACTCTATGTCAACTTTCCCGATGGTCGCGAACTCGAAGGAAAGGTTTTTGCCTTGGATCCACAGTCGGATATAGCCCTGATAAAAGTTTCTGCTCAAAACCTTTCTTGTGCAAAACTGGGAAATTCGGATAGTTTACTTGCGGGCGAATGGGCCATTGCATTTGGTAATCCGTTTGGCTATTTCATAAACGATGCACATCCCACAGTTACCGTTGGCGTAATATCTGCGCTTAATCGCAATTTTAGTGCCACCGAAGGTTCCCTGTACCGAGGAATGATCCAAACCGATGCGGCCATCAACCCAGGCAATTCGGGAGGCCCGCTTGTGAACGCTCTTGGGGAGGTTATTGGTATCAATACGTTTATCTATACCGGAAGCAAAACAAATAAAGGTTCAATTGGAATTGGTTTTGCTATTCCCATCAATCGTGTTCGTCGTGTAGTAGACGAGCTGCTCACGTATCACACTCGACGACCCGTTTGGACTGGTATTGCCGTTCAGGACATTACCCATGAAATTGCTGCAGCGCTCAATCTTTCACGCATTACCGGGGTAATTGTCACCAACATACTTGCAGCAAGCCCCGGAGAAAAAAGCGGATTACGTCCCGGCGATGTTATAACGTCACTTGGACAGCATCGTATCAATTCCTCCAGCGATATCGAAGGATTTTTTCTCGACTATTTTGCAGGCGACCAGATACGCATTGGGTATATGAGGAATGGTAAAGTGGGTTTCGCAACACTTACGCTTGCAGCACCAAAAACTACGCTTCAATAAAAACGGCAAAGTGTATATTTTATTACATGTAAAATTACTATTTCACACGTGCAGAAAGGGGCCGCCTGATGGCAGTTGCTCTTAAGGAAAAAAATATTGCCACGATGATTCTTGTAGTCGTCGTTGGTATTCTCATCGGATCATACCTCAACTACCTGATTATCGCCCTCATCCCGGGAAGCAACAACGTTGTTAAAAATTTCTTCTCATTTTATTTCATCAATTTGAATCTCGGTTTTCCAAATCCATGGCTTATCGATCTTAATGCAATCAAATTTCAGCTTGGAATGCAAATGAAGTTTAGCGTACTCTCCATTATTGGTGTATTTCTGAGTCTCTATTTTTTCCGCTGGTATAAATAAGTAATACTCATCAGGCTCATTTTTTTTATAGTGCAGAAAGATTTTCATGGATTTTTTACCAACTACCCTATCAGCAATCTCTGCATCGCTTTTGCAGGGAGAAACAACATGCGTTTCTCTTGTTGAACACTCCTTATCTGCCATAGCTGCTTCACACAATGAAATCAATGCATTTATTACGACACAGAGCGATGCTGCATTAGCACGCGCCAAGCAACTAGACTCTCTGTCAACCACAGAAAAACAGAGTTTACCTCTTTTTGGCGTTCCGGTTGCTGTAAAAGACAATATTTGTACAAAAGGGTTAAAAACAACCTGTGGCTCAAAAATGTTAGCAAACTTTATTCCTCCCTACAATGCAACGGTTGTAGAGGCCCTCGAAAAAGCCGGGGCGATTATTGTTGGCAAAACTAACCTCGATGAATTTGCTATGGGATCAACTACCGAGAGCTCATTTTTTGGAGCTACAAAAAACCCCCTCGACACAACAAGAATTCCCGGCGGAAGTTCTGGCGGTTCGGCCGCTGCAGTTGCCGCACATACTGTTCCACTGTCGCTGGGTTCCGACACAGGCGGTTCCATTCGTCAACCGAGCAGCCATTGCGGTATAGCGGGTCTTAAACCTACCTATGGTCGAGTATCGCGCTATGGTTTGGTTGCATTTGCATCATCACTGGATCAGATTGGGCCCATGGCACACGACGTTGTCGACTTGGGAACCGCACTTTCGGTGATATCGGAAGCCGATACACGCGATTCAACACATGCGCGCAAGCAATTTTCTATCGCGCCCGAATCGTACACGCAAAAACTTAACACCATGGTAGTGGGCATTCCTCAAGAATATTTTGCAGAAGGTTTAAGCGAAACCGTGCGTACTGCTGTAAACAATACCATAGAAGCGCTTAAGGTCAATGGTATTAGTTTTATTCCAATTTCGCTTCCCAATCTTTCGTATGCTGTTGCAACATACTATATCATTTGTACAGCAGAAGCGTCCTCAAATCTCTCCCGTTACGATGGCGTCAAGTATGGACTGCGCGCATCGGGGGCAACAAGTCTTCAGCAGATGTATACAAAAACACGTGCAGAAGGGTTTGGCGCAGAAGTAAAACGACGCATTATGCTTGGAACCTATGTTCTTTCTGCTGGATACTACGATGCGTATTATCTTAAAGCCGCACGGGTACGTACGCTTATAGCAAACGATTTTAACGAAGCTTTTAAACAATGTCAGGCTATTGTTGCACCAACAGCACCCAGCGCAGCATTTAAATTTGGCGAAAAAGAAAACGATCCACTCGCATTATACCTGGCTGATATTTATACTGTATCTGCAAACTTATCCGGAATACCTGCCATCACGGTACCCATTAAAAACGCATCTTCTCCAATTGGAATTCAATTTATGGCACCTCGTTGGAACGAAGAAACTCTCTTGCGTTTAGGATATGCAGTTCAAAACATCCCCAGGATTTAAGCATTGGAACTTTTTCCTCACCATGGAGTAACCCGTTTAAAAGCAATTGTGCACCATTATAGGGTTTTATGGCTCGTGTATGTATCGATGGTACTTGCAGTGCTCGGAGGATGTTCGCCCCAGCTTCGGTATACAGCTAGCGCGGGGTCAACAACACAACAACAGACATCTTCATGGGATCAAAACAAGACTATCGAACCCGATTTCAGCCTGGCACTAGAGCCTGATACAAAAATTGTAAGCACCGACGAAAATCGATTGCGTCGAATTATCGGTTCGTATGTTGGTGTGCCTTATAAATCGGGGGGGCTATCACGTAAAGGGCTCGATTGTTCTGGGTATGTAACTTTGGTGTATCGCGATTATAACAACTTAAAATTACCCCGCAATAGTGCTGCAATGTATACAATTGGGAATAAAATCAAGACGCGCGATCTGCAATGCGGAGATCTGGTTTTTTTTAAGGGTGTTTTTTTTGGCTCCATCAATCATGTCGGAATGTATGTTGGAGATGGATGGTTTGCACATGCAAGCACGAGTAGTGGTGTAATGTATAGTGCTATAGCAGAAGACTATTACCGCAAACGATTTGTTGGAGCAAGGAGAGTTTTATGATTTCGGTGGCATTTCTAGGCGAACGTGGCTCCTTTTCCGAACTCGCTGCACGCGAATTTTTTGGAACTTCAATACAGTGTGTATCATCTGAAGATTTTGACAGTGTTTTTTACCACGTCATGAGTGGCGAATGCAACTATGGCATTATCCCCATAGAGAATTCGATGGCAGGAAGCATTCATCAAAACTTCGATTTACTGCTAGAACACGAATGCGTTATCGTTGGTGAAATTTACATTCATATCGAACACTTTCTCATTGCTAATCAAGGTGTGGCCAAAAGAGCCATTAAAAAAATTCTCTCTCATCCTCAGCCACTTAGTCAATGCCGATCGTTTATTACTAAAATGACTAATATCGAAACCATCGCAACTTCCAGTACCTCCGAAGCAGTACGATTAGTAAAGACTGGCAATTTAAAAGATGCTGCTGCAATTGGCTCTATGCAATCGGCACTCGATTATAACATGAAAGTTCTTGCAAAAAATGTGGAGGATAGCGAATACAATCTTACTCGTTTTCTTATTGTTGCAAAAAATTCGATTACTAAAAAGCAAACCAATAAGTCAGAAAAAACAATTAAAACATCCATTGTCTTTTGTACAAAAAACATTCCGGGCGTATTATTTAAAGCACTATCTGCATTTTCGTTGCGTGACATCAACCTCTCAAAAATTGAATCGCGCCCTTTACGAGGAAAGCATTTCGAATATATCTTTTACCTCGATTTTCAAGGGTGCACAAAAGATCCCGTTGTACAAAAAGCACTTTTGCATTTACAAGAAATTACAACCTTTTATAGACTACTGGGTTCCTATTCTGTTGGCGAAATTGTTCGTCCAGCATTCCAAAAACGCGCTTGATTCACTTAACTCTTAAAGGTATCTTTTTTGTATGACTAATTTTTCATCAATGGCCAAAGCACTTCGTTCATCAGAAATTCGTCGGCTAATGAGCCTTGCGGCAGACCCCTCAATTATTTCGTTTGCAGGTGGAATGCCAAACAATTCGCTTTTCCCCATCGATATTGTTGATAAAATTTGGCTCAACCTACCCGAATCTCAAAAGCAAATTGCCTTTCAATATGGACCAACTTCGGGCTATCCCCCACTCCTTGCAGCACTTACTAACTACTTGCAATCGCGAGGAATTCCAACAACCGACGGTTCTCTCATCATTACAACCGGTGCGCAACAAGCAATAAGTCTTCTATCGCGTGTCATGCTTGACGAAGGTGATCATGTCGTTACCGAATACCCAAGTTTTATTGGCGCGCTTGCTGCATTTTCTTCCTGCGGGGCAATTCTCGATCAGATTCCCCTCGACGAAGAAGGCATTGAAGTTGAAGCCCTCAAGAAACACCTCGATGCTGCTAATCATATGCCTAAAATGATTTACCTCAATACACACTTTCACAATCCCAAAGGGATAACATACTCTGCAGCGCGTAAAGAAGAAGTTCTTTCCCTTCTGGAGAATCGCTCTATTCTCGTTCTGGAAGACGACCCTTATAGCGAACTTTATTTTAATGAAAAAGATAAAGTTGCAACAATCCCCATGGCCGCCACAAACGACGGCAGAACACCATTGTGCTATGTGGGATCATTTGCCAAAATACTCGGGCCTGGTATGCGTTTAGGATGGCTCTTTGGACCTAAAGAAATAGTTGAAAAATGCGAACTCGCAAAGCAATCTGCTGACGCATGTTCCTCAACGCTCACACAAGTTATTGCTGCCGAGTTTCTCATGCAAGGTAAACTTCCTCCCTACCTTTCTCCCTTGCGTAAAATCTATTCTCGCCGGGCTCAACTTATGTTGACAGCTTTAAGCAAACATATGCCCAAGGAAGTTTCCTGGACAACCCCGCGGGGCGGTTTTTATGTTTGGGCAACCCTGCCAGAACACATCAACGCCACCGATGTCTTTACTATTGCATTATCCCGTGGTGCAGCATTTGTTGTTGGTAGTGCCTTCGACCCCGCTGGAATTCGCAATAATTGCTTCAGGCTAGCATTCTCTCATACTGCAGAAGAAAAAATAGAAAAAGGGATTGCAATAATTGCAGAGGCTGTTAAAGAGGTTTTGGCAAAACTGTGAAATCTGTTGTAGGCTGATTTTGATTTATTCAGATTAGTGGGTTTACCGGAAAAATATTCTTGGGGATTTTCATCGTGGCGTGCCTTATACTTCTTGTAAATCTTTTTTAATTCGTAGCCATTTTGTTCCCCAATTTCTTTTCTGGCTTTCCAAATTTCTGCGCTATGGGAGCGCATTTTTTTGCGCGAACAAGCATTGAAACACTAAAGGCCGCACCAACACATGGTAACGGCCTTTGTTAACTTATATACTTCCCAAACTTACAATCGATTATTTATACTCCGTATCGCAATTTTGGCGAAATTGCTTTCTGATTTGTCCAAAAAGAGCGGTTTGCGCAGAAATAAGAAGCTTTGGCCAATGCTTGTCTGCTATGACACTCATTGACATAGAAGCTTTTCCAGGTGATTGTGCTTTAATGACATCCCGAATAATAAATCCAGTTCCTTTTTGATATCAATTCAGTTTTCAAATAAGATTCATATAACCGTTACCAAAACCGGCTGCTGCATTAAAGCCTCTATAATTTGAGCTCATTACACCAAGCATGATCGTGTGGACATTGAGGGCTGCACACAGTGAATCGAGCAGGCTCATTGGCTCATCCTGAACATAATTAAGACTATCTGCACAGAGTTGATCAGCACCTATGCCTACGGTTTTGCCAAGTATCTTTTTGAAATTGGGCTTTGTTAAGGCTTTATACTTTTCGTTTGAAGTAACTTTGTCCATGGGAAGAAATTCAACCCCCGGTAAACACAGCAGTTGAGCTATCGAGAAATTCTTTCCAGAGAACATTGAGACATGCCTTATACGGTGCATAGTATTTCTCTTCAGATTGCATGACCCTAGGCCCGTTGCTTGGAGGGTCGCCATCTAATACAATGGATTTATTAAGCGAATAACTGACAATTGCAATGGGGCCCTTTCCTTTAAGCAAAGTCCAGGTTGCGCAAAAAGAGAGCGATGGAAGAGCTACTGTGGCAGCAAAAACAACCATTGTCGCTTTTTTAAGAAAGCGTAAATTTGAGAGTTTCATGCATGCTATCCTTCGTTATTGTTGATAAGAAGCATGCATTTATAATCGTTGACTAAAACAGCTCGTCGAGGCCATAAAACAATACTATTCCCCACTGGATTTCATTGCTAGCACTAACGAAGTGACAAATTGGCGAATAGTTAACAATTGTCGAGTAGACACGGGTATTTCAACCCAAGCCTCTCACGGAACCGTGCTTGAAAGTCTCCCTTCACACGGCTCTTTTTGACAGACGCAACCTAATAATTAAAACCATACTCCCAATATGGAAACATCTTCGGTTCACTCTCAATCACCCGTTTGAGCCAGCCGTAGGCTTTTCCGTAAGTATTCGTTTTGTACTTCTTCCGAGCCCATTTGACAAGATAGGTGTTTAGTCGCCAGAAAACATTCCGCAATACTGACGGACTGTATTTCCCATAGTAGTGCAACCAGCTCCTGATCTTGGGTGATAATTCCTTCGATACATCCTTGAGGTCAATTGGCACCCAATTCCATATCGAAAGTCTTCTCAATTAATCAAGTATCCGTTTCTGGTTCTTTCTACTTATTGCAGGGAAATATGACCAAAACAACTCGCCACCTTGCTTTTTGTAAAGCCTCGGCTTGAAGGTATACCCCAGAAAATCAAACTGCCTTGCTACCTCTTTAGGTTCTTTTTGTGACCGTATCGAACAATGACAATACACCATCTTTGTCTTCTCTCCATTCAGCTCCAAACCGTACCCTTGCAAGTGCGTCCGTAACCGATCAAGAATAAACTCTGATTGCTCCCAACTTCGTGTATGTATCACTATGCCATCTGCATAGCGCTCAAACACTATTCGGGGCTGTGTACTTTGAATCCACAAGTCAAATGCTTCGTGAAGGAACAGATTTGCCAACAGCGGAATTAAAACTCCACCTTGCGGGGTACCCTTGTCCGTTTGCGCTGAGAGTCCATCAATTCCAACTCTCTTCCCGCCTCGCTTGACAAGAAACCATGCTTCCCATACTTGTCGTTTTGTTATACTTTGCGTCTTTGCCGCTGGTTTCGTCTCTATGCCGTGTACCAATGTGACCAAAACTCAGGTTACTGTCACACTTATCCCCAAACAGATTAAGAAGTCTGGGTTTCTGATACTGTGAAATTGATTTCGACACCTCGTAAACGGTTTAATTTATTGGTTCTTCAGACATTTTCGGGTGATTTCTTGTTGAATAAATTATACTTTATTCTATAGAAAGACACAAAACTTTATGAAGCAGCCTTAGGCCTTGAGCATCCATGACACGTGACGTCGGTAAACTTTCAGCCAGAGGCTAGAGTTGTAGCCGTACATGTTGGGACAACAGACCTGCTTTGGGCTTGTCCTGATTGCAAGAAGCGGATGCATGGACATGTGGAAGCCCTATATGAATTCGATAGCAGCCAATGTGCCGGATAGTAACAAAATGCTTATTAGATATTTTTTTATCTAATCTATTGACTCAACTATTTTTAATGAGTATATTATTATCGATAAGAAATTATCTATTAACTTCAAGGAAGCGCAAATGGCCACAAATTTTACTTTTCGGGCTACTCCCCAGCCAACTATTAAAAGAATCCCCGCTTACCTAGCAATCCTTAAAGAACTGGAACTAGCTGGTCAAATCACCGTTTCTACTACTGATATTGCAGATAGATTAGCCTTGAATCCTATTCAAGTCCGAAAAGATCTTTCGATAACAGGCATTACGGGTAGACCAAAAATTGGGTACATCACCACAGAACTCATTGCGGGGATTTACAATTTTTTAGGATGGCACAATACCAAAGACGCAGTTCTTGTTGGTGCTGGAGCGCTTGGATCAGCTCTTTTAGGATACAAGGGGTTTGCTGGATACGGATTGCGCATTACCGCGACATTTGATTCGTCTAAAAAGCTTATAGGCAAAACAATTCATGGCCGAGTTGTTGCACCTATCAACGAGCTTGAAGATTTCATACGCCAAAGCGCTATACGGATAGGAATCATTACTGTTCCTGCCGAAGCTGCTCAGGATATTGCTTATCAATGTGTGAGAGCAGGCATTAGAGGGATCTGGAATTTCTCTCCTGTAAAACTTGCAGTGCCACATCAGGTTGTGGTACAAAACGAAGATCTCTCGAGTGGTCTTGCACTCCTTTCAGTAAAGATTTCCGAAAAGCTTTCAGCAGACTCTAGGTAGCCTGGATCCTAGACTCTTCACGAAGGCAACGGATACCAGGCAGATTGGTTCTCTCACGGTTTTTTTGTATAAACCATTTCATGAAATAAAGGAGTCTTATATGACAAACAAAAATACACATAAAACTGCTCCAAAAGGCATACCCTTGCACAGCGAAGTTGATCCCGCAGGGGTTGTTGAAGCCCTGGTAAACCGCGTTAAAGCAGCCCAGGAAGTATACGCACAGTTTACACAGGAACACGTCGATCGAATTTTTGAACTGGCTGCCATCGCGGCAAATAAACAACGTATAAGCCTTGCGAAAGCAGCAAAAGAAGAAACGGGAATGGGTCTGGTGGAAGACAAAATCACTAAAAATCATTTTGCCTCCGAATACATTTACAATAAATATCGCGACATGAAGACTTGCGGAACCATCGATCGCGATGATGCAGCCGGTATCATTAAAGTTGCCGAACCCCTTGGTATTATAGCTGGGGTTATTCCCGTAACTAATCCCACAAGTACAGCAATCTTCAAATCGTTGCTGGCCCTCAAAACAAGGAACGGTATCATTTTTTCGCCTCATCCTCGCGCAAAGAACTGCACTATTGCCGCTGCAAAAGTAGTACTTGACGCAGCGATACAAGGTGGAGCTCCCCGGGATATTATCGCCTGGATCGATGAACCCACTCTCGAAAGCAGCAACGCTCTTATGCAGCATCCTGGTATTGCAACCATTCTGGCAACAGGCGGTCCAGGAATGGTTAAAGCTGCATATAGCTCGGGAAAACCAGCACTGGGAGTAGGCGCTGGCAATACCCCGGCAGTAATAGATGAAACAGCTGATATTCGCATGGCCATCAGCAGTATCCTTATTAGCAAAACATTTGATAATGGCATGATCTGCGCCTCGGAACAGGCACTCGTTGTTGTTGACAGCGTATACGAATCTGTCAAAGAGCATCTGATTGCAGCACGGTGCATGATTCTGAATAAAGATCAACGAGATGCAGTTGGTAAAACAATAATCATACATGGACGTCTCAATGCAGAAATTGTAGGCCAACCAGCCTCTGTTATTGCACACATGGCTGGAATAGAAATCGCTGCCGAGACCAAGGTTCTTGTTGGTGAAGTAACGCGCGTTGCAATGGACGAACCATTTGCCCACGAAAAACTTTCGCCAGTTCTTGGGCTTTTTAAAGCAAAGGATTTTGCCAATGCGCTTGATATAGCAAGCGCACTCCTTACCATGGGTGGAATGGGTCATACAAGCGTGCTGTATACAAACCAGAATAATGTCGAACGGATAAAAACCTTTGGAGAACGCATGAAAACTGGCCGTACACTTATCAATATGCCTGCAAGCCAAGGAGCAATAGGGGATCTTTACAACTTTAGCCTTTGCCCATCGCTGACGTTGGGATGCGGTAGTTGGGGAGGAAATTCTGTGAGCGAAAATCTAACACCAGAACATCTGCTCAATATCAAAACTGTTGCAATGCGCAAAGAGAATCTGCTCTGGTTCAAAGTCCCTGAAAAAGTTTACTTTAAAAGAGGTAGCCTCGAACACGCTCTCAACGATCTTGCTGGCAAAAAAAAGGCATTTATTGTTACTGATAGGTTTCTTTTCGATAATGGCCTTTTAGCTCCGCTTATTGAGAAACTGGGCCGTTTAGGTATTTTGTTTGATGTTTTTGCCGATGTAGAACCCGACCCAACCATTGCTACTGCTCGTAAAGGAGTTCACGAAATGGCGGGGTTTAAGCCCGATGTAATTATTGCCATTGGTGGTGGTTCGCCCATGGACGCTGCAAAAATTATGTGGCTCCTCTATGAGCATCCGGAAGCAGATTTCGAAAATCTTGCCATGCGCTTTATGGATATTCGCAAAAGAGTGTACACCTTTCCAAAACTTGGAAGGTTAGCAAGCTTTGTAGCAATTCCAACCACCTCGGGAACTGGATCGGAAGTAACTCCCTTTGCTGTAATAACTGATGAAAAAACAGGTATGAAATATCCCATTGCAGACTATGAACTTACTCCCGACATTGCTATTATTGATGCAGATCTGGCTGCACGCATGCCAAAAAACCTAACTGCCTATTCGGGGATCGATGCGCTGACTCATGCACTCGAAGCTATGGTAAGCGTGGTTGCAACCGAGTTTACAACACCGTATGCACTGGAAGCCACTCGCCTGATTTTCGAATACCTGCCTAAAGCATACGCTCTGGGCGAAGCTGATATGGACGCGCGCGAAAAAGTGCATCATGCATCTGCTATGGCAGGAATGGCTTTTGCCAATGCTTTTTTGGGGGCATGTCATTCGATGGCGCACAAACTTGGCGCATACTTTCACCTTCCTCACGGACTAGCAAACGCATTGTTAATCGAAGAGGTAATGCACTACAACGCAGCAATTAGTCCAACCAAACAAGGTGTTTTTCCTCAGTATACCCACCCGCAAGCTCTGGAACGCTATGCCCGTATGGCAGATTATTGTGGACTTGGTGGAACAGACCCAATAGATAAATGCGAACGCCTTATTGCAAAGGTTGCCGCCCTCAAGGAAGAACTCGGCATTCCAAAAAGTATTGCTGAGGCTGGAATCGATAAAAATGCTTTTATGGCCAAGCTAGACGAAATGGTAGAGGCTGCGTATGATGACCAGTGTACCGGTGCAAATCCACGCATACCAATGATGAGCGAAATGAAAGAACTCTATTTACAAGCGTATAGTCAGAAGTAGTGATAATTGTCAAAAAAAGAAATGTGTGTTTAAAAAAAAGGGAAAGACAAGAATTGTCTTTCCCTTTTTAAAAACCTTAGCGCCATAATTTTATGCAGTATCTGGCAATATTTCAGGTAACAAGAAGCTAACCGAGCACATTCTCAGATTTCCCCAATCATAAGCCCCTTCATCAATTGTAAATATTCTTCTCTCTTGCCATCAAAGTCGACCGGCTTTTGAAAGAACTCAAAAAACCTGCTATGGCGCAATGTCCGATAGAGAAGATTATTATCGTGCTCGGGATTACCCGTGATGAGAATGAAACGGATATTAGGACGGATTTTATGAACTTCATCGCAGAGCTCATTTCCTCGCATGCCAGGCATAACTTCATCGGTTATTACAAGTCGCACTTCTGGAGTAACTTTAATGAATTCTAAAGCTTCGAGAGGATCTAAGAATGTTTTTAAATTAAGATCTTTTGCAAACTTTCGCCTAAAAATAAAGAGATTTTGTTCCTCGTCATCAACATACAGCGCTAGGGGGTTTTCTGTGGGAGAAGGCCCTATTTTTTGTCGTATGCGGTCAAAAACGAGACCTATTGTTGCATCGTTAAATATTTGAGGCACACAATAGGGCTCTAAATCCAAGCGGCGTCCATCAAAGCGGACTTCAAGCTCACGTGCAAATTCAGAAAACGACAAGATGTCAAAGCCATATGCCGTTAGCTTACTATCCTTGTGCAACTCGGAATCGAGCGATTTCAGGTCTTCGTAATCCCCACAGATTGTGTCAACCGCAGATTTAATAACTTCGTAGAGGTCAGTGTCTCTCATAGTGAACGCAAGCCTTTCGGAAATTGCGATGTAATATTGAGCATTTTGAGGGAATCGATAATCTGCTCTGCCATATATTCAATTTCTTCTTCTGTTATACCAAAATATATTGAAAACCGAGCCAAGCTCGTATTTTCGGGAACTGCAGGAGGTAAAAAAGCAGAAAAAAGTATTTTTCTTTTTTTAAGCTCGCTATATAATTGACACACCGATTCCACTCCTTTAAACATCAATGATACTATCTGACATTTACTCGGACCGGTATCGACGCCTTTTTCATTGAGAAGCTTACGAAGAAGTGCTGCTCTGGCATGCATGGTTATTGCACGCTCTGGTTCGCGCATGAGAATTTCTAATGCCTTGCAATTTCCGGCAGACGTGGCAGGGGTTGGAGCAGAACTAAAAATAACCGATCGAAGCCGATAGGTTAAATAATGGGCGGTTTGGATATCTGCAATAATAAAGCCCCCATGACCGCCCAATCCCTTTGCAATACTTACCGTTCGCAAGGGAATGCGTGACGCAAGCCCTTGTTCAACAGCTAATCCCCCACCTTTTTCTCCGCATAATCCAAATGAGTGCGCTTCGTCAACAACTAACAAACAGCCAGTTTCTTCGCATATATCCACATATTCATGCAAATTTGCAACGCTGCCGTTAGTACTATAATACGAATCGACGGCTACAATACCAGGACCAAATGTCTTGACAAATTGACGAAGAGATGCTATGTCATTATGTCGAAGGGGAATTATCCGACTTCCGGCAAAACGCGCGCCATCCCACAACGATGCATGCGCATAGATATCGAGGTACACGGGAATATCCGGGCTTGCAATTGCTTCTATAAGCCCAACATTTGCAGTCCAGCCACAGGTAGTAAGCACAATACTTTCTGGGCCTTCTGCCTGAGCAGATTCAGCAATTTTACGCTGAAAATCGCCATGAAAACCACTAAAACCACCATATACGACCGAGGCCATTGCACCAGAACCAGTGAGTTCGGTTGCTTTGTTACGTGCAAGCGTTACTTCTGGATGCGAAGAAAGTCTCAGGTAGTCATTATGATGACAAGCTATGAATCCGTCGCAATCTTCTGGTTGATCAAAAGGAAATGGATTGAGTGCAGCAAGGCGTCCCATTGTGGGGATCTTATGTTTTTCAAACCAAACGGGTAGCATCGCCATCTCGTAATTCCCTTAAAAAAATGTTTATACTACTTCTTGAGAAGCAATTTCATAGGCTTCTACCATGCTGGTACACCCTTGACATCCAATACATCCAGCACTATTTCCAACACCAAAGGATAACCCCCGATGGTGCATTCGTCGAGCAGCCTCCAGATACAGCGACACGAGATCATCGAGTGAATGTTTTAGGTAGCTTGGAACCATATTTACAAGATGATTGCTATGAGGACGTACCAAAAGCAGCGTTGTTAGTACCCCAATAGATGCAAATTCGTCGATGCTTTGTAGAACTTTTTCGTACTTTTCTCCAAAGCCCAGAATACACGTGGTGTTAACAGAATTTTTACCATACGCCGCAACCGCAGCTTCCCAATTTCTTATATAGTCATCGCGGGAACAGCGCGATTTTCCTGGACAGATTTCTTTGCGAATATCTTCATCGAGGATTTCGAGAAAAATCCCCAGCGAATCTGCATACTTGGCAGTTTCGGCAATGAGTGACAAATCTTTTACCGGTTCGTGCTGTATATGAACCGAAATGTTCACACGTTCCTTAATTTTCTTTACTAAGTCAATAAGTTCACGTACCACGACATCATTATCGGCAAATGTACCAGAAGTAATAGTAAGTGATCGCACTCCCTGTTGCGATGCCAAAGCTACTGCTTCAACGAATTTATCGATATCTTGTTTGGCTGCCCATTCGTTTATTCCTTTGCCAACCGGCTCAAGTTCACAATAGCGACATTCAAGACCATCGGCAAAATGTTTGCATTCGTGGGCATACACCGACACGGCAGTAGCGTAACAATGCGTGCTAATACCTATTTCCATCATTGGTGTACCATCTTTAAGCGTTGCCCGTAAAAACGAAGGAATCGTTCTGCTTTTAAGCACAGCACCATTTGTTGCCGTTATAATTTTTTTAAGAGAATCATATTCCGATTGGATTGCATATGCCCCAAGCCAATGATCGAGGCCATATATTGGCAAACTTATCATACTCGAAAATTCATTATCCACGGCAGATCGCATATGGAAAGTTTTGCCTTGTGGACCCGCACCAGTTCCTTTGGAAATAAAACTGCTGAGGGGAACACCATTTACGGTGGGTGGCGCAATACCCCGAGATTGGAGCTCGAGACGGCGGCGAAACTGTGTCATTTGTGGAGAGTTTTGCATTTTAAAATTCTTTATATCATTTAAAAAGCGTAAGTGAATTGTTAATAAGTCTTTCTTTGATAACTTTACGACGTTTTTTTCCACTCGATGTCTTCTCGATACTCCCTTTTCCGCAAAAGTAAACATGCGTTAACAAAAGTGCAAAAGATCTGAATATTAAATCCTGAATTTCTTTACGACGTGCCACTGCATCCGCCGATTCGAGCGGTTTTGTTTCGATAAGCGCATGAAGCTCTGCAACACCCGTTTGAGCATTCTCTAGAGAAAGCACAACAGTGCATCCACTGCGAACATTTTCCAAACTTTCGATACACTGCTCGATATCGTCTGGAACAATGTTGCGCCCGCCAATAATAATAAGATCGTCTTTACGGGAGTGGAAAAAAAGTTCTCCATCATAGGTAAATCCGATATCGTTAGTGCACAGCCAGCCATTTTTAAGTGCCTTTTGAGTCGCCTCCGGATTTTTTAAATAACCGGATGTTAAACAAGGGCCTTTTACAAAAATCTCCCCTAAGGCTAAATCTGGCAAAACTTCACCCGCAGTGCTTCGAACTTCAAGCAAAGTACCCTTAAATGGTTCTCCTATAGAAACAATTTCTAGAGATTCCTTGTCGGATTCATCCGAGAGCGACAGCTTTTCAGATTCGTCTACCCTAACGCGTAGAACCGTTGCCCCGTCGCTTCGTTTGGTTGAAGTTGCGCCAAGCGCATTTTCGGCCATGCCATAGCCCACGTGAATATGGCGCGATTGCAATTTGTGTTTTGACAACAAATCTATTGCACGCCGTAAAACAATACCCGTTACTTTTTCTGCACCAAAATACAAATCGAGCCGACTCAAATCGAGAGTGTCTGCCGTGGAATGTCCTAAAAGCTTAATAGTATGGGCCATTGCCGCGTTGGTTGTAAAATTAAGTCCTGTTTTATGCTCAGCCAACAGCTTAAACCACCTAAGGGGGTTCATCATATACCAACGAGGCGAAACAAGAATATTGTCAACACCCTTATATAAAGGAAGCAGAATCCCAATAAAAAGGCCCATGTCATGATTAAAGGGAAGCCAGGATGCACAGTGTTTAAGCTCTATCCCCGATGCCAGCGTGTATTCGAACCCAAGCACATCTACTTGGTTTAAAACCATTTGATGAGTCACAATAACACCTTTAGGAATTCCCGTGCTTCCCGAAGAATATTGAATAACTGCATACTCACTAGGCGATACGGCAACACGTTCCAGAAAAGGTTTTCCTGTATGTTCTTGCAAATCCTTGAGCGATATGGCCTGTTTACCGGTGAGCGTACACCATGCTGCGGCCATGGCTTTATCGTCGGCTGTTTCACAAATAATAGTTGCAAATGCGCAACTATGTTCCACTCTGCCAAGATACTGTTCATAATCTTCGGATAACCCCATTACGGGTCTTAGAGGCACAGCTACTGCACCTAAACGCCAAACAGCTAAAATAATCGTAACATATTCATGACGATTAGTTAGCAATATACCCACGGTGGATGATTTCCCAACGCCTATTTCTGCAAGGGCGGTAGCATACAAACCAGAAGATTCCCAAAGATTTGAAAGTTTAAATTCACTTTTCTCTTCTGGAAATTTCCAAACAGGATCATATTTCTGTATGTTTTTTTCTACACTAGCAAGCAATGTATCTTCCATGTAATTCCTTGGTAAATATCTATGTATGAGCTGCGATAAATGTAGCCAGATCATTTAGTGTCCGTAGTTCCTTAATTACTGTAGCATTAGGAATCGCAAGCTTGAACTTTTCTTCTACGAGTGCTTGAAGCTGCATAAGCGTCATAGAATCAATCATACAATCTTCAATAAGATCTTTTCCTACAACATCCTTAGCTGGCTGGTCAAAGAGGTGGTGTTCATCACATAAATTAACAAGTGAGGTGAGTATCTGATCTTTATTTGCCATTGCACTGCTCCTTAGGAAAAATATGGTTGAATGCGCGGGAGATTAACTTTTAGTGAACGAAAATAGATTATTCCCTCTTGATTATACGGGTTTTTGTTTTTTGAGTCAATTTATAACTTATAATGTTTGCACGCCATGCCTAAAAAGAAAGTTATCATGCATGCCATGATAATGGATAACAAATTGATTTTGCTTAGAATGTCAGCTATTCAAGCGTCAACGATGGCCCAATCAATTATCTTCTGGTTCGACCCGGCGAGCACTTGCATACCGCGCAGTGGCTTCTACCGAGGATGTTTCTGAAATCTGTCGCAAGCGGGCTAGTGCTGCAGGATGTTCGATATTGTACCAGTCGCGTGGCATTAGATCGCTGCTAAAATCATGACAACCTTCAACCATATCAAGGCCGCGTGGAACAACGTCCGGATTATTGAGCACTTGCCGACATCGATGCGCATACAGATACACAATAGCATCCATAAGCTTTCCGGGCTTGTGTTTATGCGAAGGCATTTTTTCGAGAAGCTGCTCAAACAAGCGTGATGCGTTTGCCATGGTTCCCTCATTGAAATACGCATAAATTCCTTGACGTATAGAATCACGGGTTTCGTCTTTGTATGCTACAACTTCACGTGCCTGATGTCCGTAAATTTCAAATACCTCAAATTTTTTATGGTATCCCTTAACGCGCAAAATATCAACCATACGAGAATGCTGATCATCCTGAAGATCATCCATGACTTCCTGACTCACCACTATTTCTAATCCATACAGTTTTGCTACCGATTCTAGCCGGGAACACACATTGACTGCAGTACCAATCCAAGTACGATCATATT
This sequence comes from Chitinivibrionales bacterium, assembly GCA_038247415.1. Taxonomy (GTDB): domain Bacteria; phylum Fibrobacterota; class Chitinivibrionia; order Chitinivibrionales; family WJKA01; genus JBBRUX01. The sequence continues at coordinate 57,609 of JBBRUX010000005.1, forward strand.
TTTTTTCGGAGCCAATATTCGCTTCCAACACAGAACCTTTGGCAATGGCAATTACATTGGCCATTTTAGGCATGCCAGCTATCACAAGTTGCTTGTTGTAAATTTGCAAACTTTGTCGCATGAGCAGCGCAGCCTCTACCGCTGTTTTACCATCGGGGAAAATTGCCATCACGGCATCACCCATCAGTTTATCAACCTCGCCTCCAGCCGAAAACACTGGGTCAATCATCATTTCAAAATATTTATTAAGAAATTGAGCCTGCACATCTGGGTCGGTCATCGATTCGGTAAGTGGCGTAAAATTTCTCATATCGCAAATGAGAATAGCTTTATCGCTCATGCGAGGCTTAAATTGACGAGGATCTCGGCCTTGATTAACTTCATTAACAACCGAGGGTCTTACAAACGTTGAAATAATAGCATTGCGAGCAACGAGTTCAGAATTTTTATGTTCAAGCACCAGTTGTCTACGCAGGGCATCTTCGGCTCGTAGGCGCTCTTTTGTGGTATCCAGCGAAATAACATAAAAGATGTCAAGCGCAAGCTTTATCATGGCAATAACCATAGATGAAAGCCATGCAATTGCGAATGCTCCTACCATATTGGAGAGCGTGGATACAGCAGATCCTGTTTGTATAAGGTAACTCGCTGCCGCGCAGATAAGGCCAAGAGGAAAAGCAACTACCGAAAAATAAACTTTAGAAGAAGTAAATCCATACACAAAACCTGCCCACATCAGCGAGGCATACCAATACTGGTTCATATTGTTATGCATCATGAGGTTTGCAAATACAAACGGGAACATAAAAACAAGCGCTGCTTCCCAATACACTTTATGCCATGTTTGAAATGGAGAGTTTTTGGGAAAAAATACGAAAGGGATAGTGATCGCAACAATAATCAACCGGAGCAACAAATCTTCGTGATAGCCCAGATAAAATTTACAAATCAGATAAAAGAGCATGTTTGAGAGCGGAGCAATTACACCCATAAAGAAGGCAAACTTCTCGGTAGTATAAAATTTGGGAGAGCGGGTGATCCCAATGGCAGTTTTAAGATAATCCATAAATTTTGCACTCTGATTGAAAGCGCATCTCTCTTTTCCTACATACCTATTATTTTGGTACTTATTGTAACTTATTTTATCACATCGGGTTGAATAGCGCAAGAGAGCAAACAAGTATTGTCGATTTTTCTTTGAATGCTTGCCTAGATAGATCCTACCATGATAAACTTTGATACTATGAACTCAGAAACCATCCTTGATTTATTTGATGTTGAACCAATAAACGAAAAACGCATATCTGAACGTGCATTTCTTACCGTTGCGGTCACCCTTGAAATTGGGGATCGGCTTGTACGCGGCGTCGAATGCAAAAACGTCAGTCTTGGCGGTATGTTCCTAATTTCGAAGGTTCATATTCCCCTTGGAAGCGTTGGAACAGTTACTCTTACAAAACGCTGCGATAAAAAAAGAGTGAGCTTTTCTGCCGATTTTGAAGTCGTACGTCACGAAGGAGAAACAAAAGAAGATATTGGGCTTGGCCTTAAATTTATTCGACTTACCGATGAAGATAGACTTGCAGTCGAATTCATTGTTGATTTCCGCACGGGTGTAACCCTTCGGGAACGATTAGATTTGTCGGAAGAGAAAATTTCGGACATCCGCTTTAAAATTGCGCAAACCCAAGAAGAACTAGCTGGAGCATTTTCACTTGTTCACGATTCCTATGTAACGCGAGGTTACATGGATCCCGACCCAAGCGGTATGCGCTTGAGCATCCACCACGCCATGCCTCTAACAACAGTTGTTATTGGCGTTCAAAACAATCGAGTTATTGCTGCTTCGGCACTTTTTTTAGACTCCCCCATTGGCTTGCCCATGGACAATCTTTACAAGAGAGAGCTTTCTGAATTTCGCCAAAACAGGCGACTCATAGCAGAAATTGGGGCATTTGCCGTTCACCAAGATTTGCGAGCATTTACAACAACACTCGTGCTGCATCTTCAAAAGCTGATGTTTTTATACACCTTTAGATACCTGAATCTCGATGATATTGTTTTGGTAATAAACCCGCGACACAAGCTTTATTATCAACATGTCTTATTAGCCAACCAAATTGGGCCCGAGCGCGTTTACCAAAAGGTAAAAGGAAATCCGGCCATTGCCATGTCGATGGATGTTCGCAAAGCACAAGATCGTTTTAAAGAAAGCTATTCTACCCTACCCGACAATAAAAACTTGCATCGCTTTTTTTACGAACATACAAGCGAATGCCTACAAATGCCTGAACTTCGTCAGCCTATTGTCACGTGGAATCGCGCATTGCTGCATTATTTTTTCGAAGAACGGTCGAAACTTTTCGAGACAACAAGCGCCGATACCATAAAATTTATTCTTAGCCATTACGAGAATTAATATGTCAACTGCAACAAGTGCTGGTTACGTTTCTGCCGACTATCTCAAAGCACTTGCGCAGGCAGCAGAACCCATAAAAAAGCGCATACGAGATTTGCTTGCGCTAGGCTCCAACTCAAAAATTCTTGATGCGGGCTGTGGTCCTGGCACCGATACTATTCCTTTAGCACGTTTACTGAATAATTCGGGCATAATTTGTGGCATGGATGCCGATAGATCTATGATTCAAGCCGCGCAAACCCGCATACAAGTAGAATGGTTCCAAAATCTTTATCATTATGTCGCTAACGCCACTGCAATTCCTTGCAAAACCAACAGTTTTGATGCAGCATTTTGTGATCGGGTATTACAACACATTAAAGATGCTCATAACGCAGTCGCCGAAATGTGTCGTATAGTAAAGCCTGGTGGGAAAATTGTACTTGTCGATTCAGATCATTCCTCACTGAGCATTTCGACAAATAATTCATCAACAGAATGTGCATTGCGAACCTGGAGAACTCAAAGATTACACAATGGCCTCGCTGCTCGTAATCTTGGCACCTATGCAATTAAAGCAGGGCTATTACTAGAAAGTATAGAGTGCATCCCTTTTCTATCTCGCAGCTATGCAGGATTTAGGCTCGGAACAGCTGCAGATCTTGTTGAGCAAGAAGCCGTTACACGAGGGATTATATCGTCCGATCAATTAGATTCATATAAATCTGACCTGGAAGATCTCGATCGCGCCAATGCATTTTATTCTGTAATTCCTATGATAATACTCTCAGCAACTAAACCGTAATACAAACGTGAACCAAAACACAACAATTCAAACGACTATTCAGATTGCAGTGAGGCATCCAGAATCTGCATCTGCGCTAATGGCTAAAACTTTTGCAGCGCATTTCGATGGTGCACAGTGGATAGATCGTGAGATGCGACTCCAATTTTGTATCTTATTTTTGGGCAATTTAATCGATAGCAATATCGAAGAATCTGTTGGTGCGGCTCTTATAGACCGGTTAGAGGCTCGATCTCTTGAATTTGGAATGCGAATGCTTAAGCGCAATCCTGATACAGGACTAAAAATTCTCATTGTTCTCATAATGAAAGAACTAAGAACCCGCCAAAAGTTCGAATCAGAAGAGCAAATGTCATTCTATAAAGAAATCCTTGCTCGCTTTTTCCCCGAAATTAATTCTCACTAAAAGTGCAATTCCTGCCTTTTAGCAGTAACAATCACCCATTTTTACTTGCTTATTACTATATTATCTTTTCGTAATAAATGTACCGAGTACCTTTTATTGTTTTAAGCAGACCTTCATGAATGATGCAAACCTTCGTGGTACCACCGTGGCTCCTGAATTGGAATGGCATAGCAATCCGATGTTGCGCAATGTGTCAAAACGCATTGTTCAGCCCATGATCAGATATCTTGACGCTGAATTTGGTACTACCATTACGAATCAAATTATTGCCGAAAGTGATCATGATCGTGATTTTTTTGAAGATGTTTATGGATTTATGCCCATTGAAACCACCGAGAAAATGTTTGCGAGTGCAATCCGCATAACTGATAACCCCGACTTCGCCTACAAAATGGGAAAAGAAATCTGGAAATACACTCCAACAATTCAAGCCCTTCTTGGAATAACCGTAGCTACCCCTTCTTTGCTTTTTGAGAATATGAACAACATCGAAGGAAAAGCCGTACGTACAACAATAGTTGACACTCAAAAATTTGGGGCTTCCAAATATAGGCTTAGCATTAGCTTTAGGGGCGGCTTTGTGGAACCAGCCAATGCATGCCGTAATAGGCATGGAACCTACGAATCGGCCACACAAATGTTCGGTTTACCACCATCCAAAGTTGAGCACCCCCAGTGCCGATTTAGAGGCGACGATCACTGCGTGTACGATATTACCGTCCCTGAACAATCATTTTTTATTTATCAAAAAATTTCGTTTATAATTGGCTTTTTGGGTTTGGTAGGCTTTGGTCTCTTTGCACTTTTGCACTCCCCTATTCTTGCAATAGTTGGAAGTCTTTGCATCCCGTTAGCGCTCGGTTCGTACCTCTTTTTCTTGAGATCGCGCCTTACCGCAAATTTACGGTGGATTGCAAATGCAAAGCATTCAATTGAGGAGAATAGCAAAGATGTTTTAACTGAAATGAATCGCACGAAACATTTGCATGAGCTTACAAGCAACCTCAATAGCTGCTTATCTCCCCTATCTGTCGCGAAAGCAGCAACACATTCCCTTACCCACGATTTCAATTACGGCTCTGGGCAAGTTTGGCTTCTTAAAGACGACGACTCCCTTATGTGTACAGCAACATCTGGGTTAGCACAAAATCTTGAAGCCTCGGTGAAAAGTATTTCGTATTCCATATCCGAGGGAATGAATCGCCCCGAAAGCTTTATTGCACATGTTATAGGCCGTAAAGAAATTCTCCTCATTAATGATGTTAAGACAAGTACACAAACCTTCATTGCACCCACTCAAGATTTGCTCCAATTGATCAATCCATCATCCTTTATTATTGTGCCGACTGCTTTGCTTTATTATTGTGCCGATTCTCGAAAAAAACAAAGCAGTCGGCATGATCATTGGCGCAAACCATGAGGCTGGTGTTCAAGTAAAATATCTGGATCGTGTTATTTTCGAAGCACTTACGCTTGTCGTTTCAACAACATTGGCAAAGGCCAAAGTCTTTGAAAGCATGGAACGAAAACTCGAAAAAAGAAAGCAACTCTTGCGCGATCGTCAAGATGAATTGCTTATAGCCCGAAAGATATCAATTCAAAACGAAAAGGTCTCTGCGCTGGGGGAAATGGCCGCAGGCGTTGCGCACGAGATTAACAATCCGCTTAATTTCCTTGTTAATATAGTAAGCGAGCTCGAACGAGACACAAAAGGGTTGCATGAAATAGCTGCACTCGGTAACACGTTTGCACCACAAAACATTCGCCATGAAATCGATAAAATCTTTGTCGATTACAACCTTGCCGAGCGCATCACTGAATCGGACTATGTTTACACGCTCATCCGACAATCTCTTGCCCGTGCACAGAAAACGGTGAGTAGTCTGCGCATTTTTGCGCGCCAAGCCGGTAACGATGGAGTAAAACCCGAACCATTGTGCGAATTGATTCGTAGTGCATTCGAGATTATTCCACAAAAATATCGAGCAGATGTAACCCTTACGTGCGAGCTTGGTTCAGAGTGCGCGGTGCATGTTAATCGTATAGAATTCTCTCAGATAATTATTAATATCCTTACCAATTCCATAGAAGCCATGAATGGCAAAGGATCAATAAAAATTGACTTAGAAGAAACAAATCGATCTCATCTGGTTTCAATTTCAGATACTGGTTGCGGGGTTCCTCCCGAAAATAGAGCACTTATTTTTAAAGCCTTTTTTACCACACAAAATAAAGAACAGCATACCGGCTTAGGGCTTACGGTTGCGCTGGAACTTTCTCATAAAAATGGCGGTACTATCGAACTCGCACAAAAGCAACCCACTCTGGGAGCATGCTTTATAATTACTATACCTAAACCGTTCAAACCTTCGGCAGAGCTGGATGCCCATGCCGCTTAAAAAAGGATTGCTTAAAAAAATTGCTGCATCAACTGCTATTATACTGGCTTTGATAATTATTTGCATATCCATTTTCTCTCATCTGACGTTGTGGTGGGGAACAGCCGAATTCTTTTTATGTATTGGCTTATTTATTATTATCTTCGATTGGCATGATCGTAGTTCGCTTCTCATGAAACAAAGCAATGCTAAAACAATCGAATTAGAACAAACTCATAATAGCCTCGTTCGTGCCAATGAGCACATTGTTGCCCTTCATGGTTTTTCTCAACAAATAACCGGATGTGAAACTATACAATCGGTCTGCCACACCGTTACAACCGCACTTGTAAATAGTTTTTCATACGATGCGAGTATTTTTTGGCTCTGGGATAACACTCACAACAAGCTTATGGCAATTTCTGCGGCAGGCAATATCCCTGCTCTAATAGACCTTCCTGATACGCTTACCCAACATGATGGCCTCTTGGAATCAGTGATGCGCTCAAAGCAAACCGTGCTCATTCGACGTCGCGAAGAAAAATCAAACGATAAAAATAACGAAAAAATAAAACTTCTCGAAAGCGTTGGTCTCTATTCTGTTGTGGTAACCCCGCTCATGCACGAAAACGAGATTCTTGGGGTTCTCTTGGCAGGTTTTCAGGAAATTCAAAGTATGGATACTCACGATGCAAAGGTCATCGAATCGTTGCTCAACACAGCATCGGATCGTATGGCTAAAGGCCAGCTCGAGCTACTTGACGAAAAAGAAGAATCCGTTTTCAATTCGGTCTCTAACCTTGCAGGTAATGCCCTTGCGCGAGTAATCATGTTTTCGAGCATGGAAGCTCAAATTGAAAAGCGTGCCAAAGAGCTAACCTTAACCCACGAAAAACTTGCTCAAACACGAGAAATAATCATTCAGGTCGAGAAGCTTTCATCTCTTGGGAAAATGGCTGCGGGCGTTATTCACGAAATCAACGACCCACTCAATTTTCTTGTTAATATTTTGCCCGATCTTAAGCGCGACTTCGAGGGGCTCACACACATCAAAACGTTGCTGCTCACCCCAGACTGCCCTGCGGATTTAAAACAGAAAGTTCAAAACATTGTTGACGAGTACGAACTCGAATCTCATTTGGAAGAGCTGGACTTTATTTTTTCTCGAGCATCCGATGCACTAGGCAAAAGCTCTCGCATTGCTTCCGGGTTGCAGGTCTTTTCCCAAGGCGGCAAATCGGTGTCGAAATCATCAGATCTTATTGCGCTGGTTACCCAAACGCTCGAGCTTATTCCTCGCAAAACCAAAGGGGATATCGCCATACATCTCGATCCTGCTTCCGAAATACTATGGGAAGTAAACCCCGATAGATTTTCCCAGGTTTGCATGAATCTCATTATCAATGCACTAGATGCCATGAATGGGCAAGGCACATTAACCATTGCTGGAACATCTTCTGGTACACAGGCCCACATAAGCTTTTCAGATGATGGACCAGGCATTCCCCTAGCCATCCAGAAAAAAATCTTCGATCCCTTTTTCACAACAAAGCCTGCCGGAAAAAGTACGGGACTTGGGCTTACTATCTGCGCTGAAATCGTGCGTGATTATGGTGGCCGATTTGAAATCGATTCTGCACCCGGTACAGGAACCCGTTTCACCATATATTTCTCAGAAGAACAGCGCACAGCATTTAATCTGGCGCTTCCCGTATAACTCTTTAAAAATTGCCCCATTAAAAAACGCCCTCCATTCTTGATCAAAATTGATTGAACCCTGCAGAATATTCCGCGATTGCGGCAGATTTTCCCCTCTCTTAATTCTGTAAATTTCTTAATCGATTGATTTAAAACAAACTCCTGTATGGCCCTTAGTTTGCGTTTTACCTTAGCAACACCATAAGGAGGATTTATATGAACGCCCTTAAAAAAAAGCTTATTAAACGTGCAACACAAGCGTACAAACACATTTATCCCTGTACCAACAAACGATCTCTCTACGAATGTTTTACCTCCGAAGGAGAGCGACTGCTTTTCTGGTTTAATACCGCTGATAATAATACGCATCTTCTTATAGGAGATATGAAACCTGTCCAACAATTTGCACGTCAAGCTTATCACTCTTCCACGTACACGTAGCCGATTGTATGGTTGGATGTATTTTTCTTGCATGAATCAAAAAACGATTTCTTCCATTGATATTTTTTCTCACGTTATCGATAATTTTGGTGATGCAGGTGTCGCACTACGATTAGCCAGTGAGCTCTCGTACCGGATAGCACATCACCCTATCCGCTTATTTACCGATGCATACGAACTCACCAACCGACTTCTTGGCGAAACATGTATTTGCGTAAACAACGCAGGTGCAAATTTGAGCATTCACCCTTGGACTTCTACCACGTGCTGGAACGACCTCACGCCAGCAGATTTGATTATTGAAACGTTTGGGTGCGACATTCCCACTGAGTACCTAAAAAAAGCCTATGTGCGTGGCGGGGTCTGGTTTAACCTCGAATATCTTTCGGCAGAAAGCTGGATAGAAGAGTGCCACCTTGGAGAATCGCTGCTGGATTCTGGCTCATTGCGAAAATTCTTTTTTATGCCAGGATTTACAAAAGCAACAGGAGGGCTCATTACCCGTGCGATAAAACTGACTTCACCACACACCGCTGTGCCCAATGCAGCTCGGGCAGTGCGCACTTTCGCCCAATCGTATGGATATACGCCAACCGAACCAGAATTCATTGGTTTCCTCTTTTGTTATGACTTTGAACATGCTTCCTTTTTTGATGCATTAGTAAATTACCCGACACGCATTCTACTTATTGCCTGCGGAGATCAAGCTCATGAAGCAGTAAAAAACAACATGAAACAAGGAGTGAGGGAAACGAATTTTCTCATTCACGAAAAAAACCTAACGGTGCTTCTTGCGCCTTTTGTAAATCAAGCTTCATTCGATACGCTCATTGCAGGCTCAGATTTTGCACTTATCCGTGGAGAAGATTCTCTTGCACAAGCAGTTCTTGCCCACGTCCCTTGTATCTGGGATATTTACAAACAAGAGCGATCGGTACATACTAAAAAGCTTATTGCATTTCTCGACCGAATAAAGCCGTTTTTTGCAGACCAACTCATTTTTACTGGGTACCAAGAACTCATGCACCAGTATAACAGCGATAGCGATCTTACTACCACTCTGCAATGGATCTGGTTTTTAAATAACCTGAGCCCGCTCAAACAATCCGCAGTCGAGTTTGCGAGCTACCTCAATAAAAATTGCAATCTATGCGATCAAATGCTATTTTATGCGACTCAATTTTTAAACCAGTCAAGGGAGCATTCATGAGAGAAGCAGGCGATCTCAGACAAGGTAATGTGGTAAAAGTGGGCAACGATTTACTCCTCGTTGTGAAATCTATCTATAACGCTGGTGGTCGCAATGCTGCTACGGTTAAAATGAAGCTTAAAAATTTGGCCTCCAATGCCGTTACAGAAAATGTGTATCGTGCCACCGATAAGTTCGATAACATTATGCTCGATAAAAAAACCATGGCCTATTTGTATGGATCCAATGATTTTTATACCTTCATGGATCAAAACTCCTTTGAGCAGATCGATCTTACCAAAGAAGTTTTAGGCGATGCTCTCAACTATATCAAAGAGCAGATGGAAATCGATATTGTTTTCTACGGTGATAAGCCCGTTTCCATAGAACTCCCTACAAACGTAGATATGGAAATTACCTACACCGAACCCGCAACTAAAGGCGACACCTCTGGCAAAGTGTTTAAAGCAGCCACCATTGAAACTGGATTTGAAGTTCAGGTTCCTCTCTATTGTATGATTGGCGAAAAAATTCGCATCGATACGAGAAATGGTGAATTTGTAGAGCGCGTTAAATAAAAAAATAGCTATCAATAAAAAAGGCAACTTTTAAGTGATTAAAAGCTGCCTTTTTTTATAGTGTGGCAAAGGCTCTCTAGCCCCGAACTTTTCTCCAAACCAGTGCACTTCCTACATATAACGAAACCATCAAAATGGTGACTCTTAGTGGAGAGTGCAACAGCATATGATAATGCAACACGCGTTCTGTAAAGAGGCATATCAGAGAAATAAGAGGGATATGAATTAAAAATGGATAAAACGAACAAATACCGAGAGCACGAACAAGCGGAAATTTAAATACCCAGGCAATGATGCCAGTTCCACGGGCCAAAGCATACAAAAGCATGGCATATAAGGGTGTCATAAAAACATGATACCGAAAAAAACGTTCTTGCCAAACACAAACCTCAAATTCTTTAACATTATAATAAATGCAGATAATAAGGACTGCGATAGCTATATCATTTAAAATCCAATCGTACCGCCCAATGCTTGCAAACCCTTTAGGATGACTTAGCACAAAAAACCGAGCAACAAGCATCCCTATAAAAAACTCAAAAAAACGAAGTGGCGCAAAAATATGAAAAAAGGAATAATAATTCTGATTACTTATATACACATAAGTAAACGACCAAGCAAGTATCGGCAGCATGGCAATACCGCTTGCCACAAGAACCGATCTCCTGGTTTTTAAACGAGCAACAACCTTAAGCGCTGGCCCAATAAGCGCATAGCAGAGGAAAAATGCAGAAAGTGCCCACGAAGGCGTATTAAGAGAACAGAGGGTTACAGGAAAAAAGGATGATAATCCTAAAAGATGAATGATCGCTGCCAGTGGAATATCAAAGAAGCCCAGCCCTTGCATTGTTGTCAAGCATATGGGAATCATGATAATGGTCATCGCAGCATGCAAAGGATACAGAGCACGCAAACGTCGTTTAAAAAAATCCCATCCATTAAAGACTTTATCTGTTTTTCCAAACTTATATCCATAAATAAAGCCACCGATAATAAAAAAGAGCGATGCATGAAACGGAGGCCCTTTAATAACTGCAAAAAACCACCCTGGGGTGGCATGCATATCGTTAAGTCCACCAATTTGAACAATATGAAAGAGGACTATGCCTGCGGATGCTACGAGCCGTAGTCCATCGATACAGGGAAAATAGCCCGGTTTCGCTGTTGTTTTAAGCATTTCAGTGAGTTCTCGTGCGTCATCATATAGTTACGTTAATTTTTAATATAATACATTAAATGCCCCATGGTTTTGGATTTTGATATTCTACCAACGAGAAGCCCATCATTTATATTTTGTTTGTTGTTTTCGAGAGCAAAAACTTCACGCGGCTTATATTTCAAAGGAGTACTATAGTATGCAACATTCGATTATTAAGCCAATCATTCTCTTTGTAATAGTTCTCTCTCTGTTTCAATTTACGGGATGTGGTTATAATGCATTGCAATCGGGCGACGAAGACGTTAAAGCATCGTGGTCCGAAGTTGTGAACCAATATCAGCGTAGGTCCGATCTTATTCCTAACCTGGTTAATACTGTCAAGGGCTATGCTGCTCACGAAGAAGATGTTTTTACTTCCGTTACACAGGCACGCGCCCAGGTTGGCTCAATTAAAGCAACCCCCGAATTGCTCAACGACCCTGCTGCATTTCAGCGTTTTCAAGCAGTTCAAGGTCAAATGACAAGCGCACTCTCCCGATTGCTCGTGGTTTCCGAAAATTATCCTAATCTTAAAGCAGATGCCTCATTTCAGGCACTCCAGGCGCAACTCGAAGGCACCGAAAATCGGATAACCGTAGCTCGCAACAGATATATTGCATCGGTAAAGAGTTATAATACCAAGGTACGAACATTTCCAACGCTCATTACAGCCCGAATTTTTGGGATAACCACAAAACCAAACTTTTCGGTTGCTAACGAGGAAGCTATTTCTACTGCCCCATCTGTAGATTTTGCAAAACCAGCTGTTCCTGCCGCACCTGGAACACACTAAATTCTCATGAGCACACTGCACACTCTCCGCGCGTTGCGTTTTTTTCGCCACGCATTTAGTACTCTGGCTATTCTCGCAGTATTTGTTGGTGCATATGCTCAAGAAAAAATTCCTGCGCTTACGAGCATGGTTACCGATCTTACGCAAACGCTTTCTGCCAACCAGATTCAATCCCTGACCACAGAATTATCTGCATTCGAGAAACGTAAAGGCTCTCAAATCGTTGTTCTTCTTGTGCCAACAACGCAGCCAGAAGCCATTGAGCAGTATTCTATTCGTGTAGCCGAAGCTTGGAAAATTGGCCGCAAAGGCACCGATGATGGCGCCATTCTTATTATTGCCACGAACGACCGTACTATACGCATTGAAGTTGGCTATGGGCTAGAAGGTATACTCACCGATTATGCAACAAAACGAATTATAGAAGAACAAATCGTACCTGCTTTTAAGCAAGGGCAGCTCTTTGCAGGTATTGTTGCGGGTGTTACTACACTAGAAAGGCTTGTTGACGGAGAAGAACTTCCCCCTCCAAAGCCACGTTCGCATTCGGGAATCCCAAAAGGCAAAGGCCTCGAAATACTCCTGCCCATTCTCTTTTTTGGAACCATTTTTTTACGATCTCTTTTTGGCAGGCTTTTTGGAGGAATCTGTGCAGGCGGGCTTGTTGGATTCATGATATTTCTTGTTTTTAGCTCTATGCTTGGGGCAGTTGCATTGGGTATTATCGCATTTATATTTATTCTGCTTGGCGGGATGGATTCTCGCGTAGGCGGAGCAGGCCCTCGAGGCGGTGGTTTTTTTGGTGGAGGAGGAATGGGGTCAGGTGGTGGGTTTAGCGGCTTTTCTGGTGGCGGTGGAGGTTTTGGCGGAGGCGGAGCATCGGGTCGATGGTAAGCAACCAAATGGCAAATCTTTATACAAACTTTTTCTGTGATACACTATGACTTTACTTATTAGAATTATTCGTCATCTAGTCTCCCCTGGGTGGATAGTACGCAAATACTTTTCTGTGCAGGCAATGGATTCTATTAAAGCTGCAATCTCAAGCTCAGAAAAAAAGCATTGCGGCGAAGTCAGATTTGCTGTTGAGCATGCCCTTCATGTACCCGATCTCCTTTCGAACACATCCGCCCGAGATAGAGCACTCGAAGTTTTTTCTCTGCTGCGAATCTGGGACACCGAATGTAATAATGGTGTGCTTATCTATCTCTTATTGGCAGACAAATCTGTCGAAATAATTGCGGATCGAGGAATAAACAAAATCGTTGGTTCTCAAGAATGGGGACGCATTTGTTCTGATATAAAATCTCAGTTTAAAAAGAATGCATTTCCTCAAGGCGTACTCCATGGTATTGAGCAGATAACCGTGCACCTTTCCAAACACTTCCCCTATTCGTCTCTAGACACAAACGAACTCGACGATTCGCCTATGATTTTATAAGTTCTCTGCGCATCTTTTTTTAGGCTCCTCCCCATAGTCTTATCCCCAACGTATTTTAAATACAGACAACTATACTCACATCATTTTTGGAGATAAAACAATGATCCTGACTCTTGCCAAAAAATCAAAGAGCTCTACTTGTATAGAATTTATTACCAAAGACTCTATAAACCCAATTCAAGATTTTGATGGCGAAGCTGGACAAATAGCAGTCCGCTACCTCGAAGCCCAAACTCTTATTTATTGTGGTTTAGGCGATGTTGCCAAGTACACAACTGCAACATTACGCCGGGCAAGTGCAGTGGGCCTTCAACGCGCAAAAAGCCTCAAAAGAACCTCGATAAGCGTTATCCCGCCAGTATGTGCTGCACAACAAGAATCTGTCGATGCCATTATCGAAGGACTCATGCTTGGCGACTACAGCTTTTCGACGTATAAACCTATCAAACCCCAATCGGCATTATCGGTAGAGCTCATTTCTAAAAGCTACACCCAAAAACGGTTAGATCGTATAATGTCAATCTGTTACGGAACAAATTATGCCCGTGCGCTAGTCAACGAAAATGCGCATATTGTAACACCAGAATATCTTGCGCATCATGCCCGCGCAATTTCGCAAAGTCAAAAATGCAGCGTAACCATTCTCGACGAAACTCAGTTGCAAGCGCAGGGGCTCAATCTTATCTGTGCTGTTGGCAGCGGATCGGCCACTCCCCCGCGGCTTATCATTCTCAAGTACACTTCTCCAAAACCTAATGCACCCACCGTTGCCATTATTGGAAAAGGAATTACCTTCGATTCGGGCGGACAAAACCTTAAGCCCACAGGCAGTATCGAAACCATGCGATGCGATATGGCAGGTGCCGCAGCAGTTCTTGGCTTTTTCTCATCAATCAACGAAATTAATCCGAGCGTAAATATTATTGGTGTTATCCCTTCTGCCCACAACGCCATCGACTCTCTTTCTTATTTTCCCGGCGATATCTATACTGCATACAATAAAAAAACCGTCGAGATCAATAACACCGACGCCGAGGGTCGCCTCGTGCTCGCCGATGCAATTTCGTACACTATTGACAAACACAAGCCAGATGCGATTATCGATTTAGCAACCCTCACAGGCGGCATTCTTGTTGCCCTCGGAGATACCATAGCAGGCCTTTTCTGCAACAATGACGCCCTTGCAAACAAGCTTTTTACTGCAGGGGAAACAAGCGGCGAAAGACTCTGGCGGTTTCCACTCTACCCCGAATATACCGAAGCCATGAAAAGTGATTGTGCCGATTTACGCAACAGCAGTAAACTCAAAAAAGGTTGGGCTAGCTCCATAACCGGAGCCGCGTTTATTCAAGAATTTGTAGCAGGAACGCCATGGGCACATCTGGACATTGCAGGAACTGCATTTAACGAAGGTGAAGCAAAAGGCGAAATTCCAAAATATGGTACCGGATTTGGCGTGCGACTCTTAGCACAGCACCTAGGCAACTATTTGTCTGAATAAGTTTTAATCTTATAAGAAGGGACAACGACTATGACCATTGAAACTATTGGCGGGATCCATCCCTTTGATGCCATTGTTGTTATTGGCGCGATTATTTTTTTGATCCTTGGCATTAAACGTGGTCTCATAGAAGAATTATTTAGGCTCGCTGGTATTATTGGCGGTTTCCTTATTGCTGTCAGATTTAACCACGATCTCTCCCCAGCTCTTAACTTTATCAAAGTCCCCGAAAATACTCTTAATGCAATTGCATTTGGCATCATCTTTATTGTTGCAGTAATTGTAATCATCGCCTTTGGATGGCTCTTTAAAAAGGTTGTTCATTTAACGCCTGCAGCCTGGGCCGATTGGCTATTTGGAGGGGTTTTTGGTATTGTCAAGGTTCTCTTTATAGCCTGGATATTTGTTCTCTCGGTAGAATCTTCACCTTTTCGCAGTATCAAAATCCAATTTGACCGATCTAAGCTCTATCCGATTCTTGCTTCTATACCAGTCAAGTTCAAGGTTCCATTCATTGAAATGGGCAAACAAACCATTATTCATCAATCGTCTCGGATTATATCTGAACCCTCCTCTAAAGCACCTCTTATCAGAGAAGGCGTCAAGCGAATTCCTCCTCAACGCAAAAGTTCATTACCATGATTCTTTTTTTTGGAGCACTGTTCGGCCTTCTTCTCGGATCATTTTTTAATGTGCTTATTTACCGTATTCCACGCAATGAATCAATTGCATTTCCCGCATCACATTGCCCGCAGTGCAAAAAAACGCTTAAACCCTGGCATAACATTCCTCTTGTAAGCTACCTCTTTCTCTTTGGGAAATGTTCTTATTGTAAAAAAACAATTAGCATCCGCTACCCACTACTAGAAGCACTCACAGGGATTCTCTGCGCGCTTTTATGCGCGTTCTATCTTGTTCCTAACATACTCTTGCATCAGGGTCTTTTTAGTATACTTGTATTCGGAATTAAGGCGCTCATTCTTCTTCTGCTGATACCCATTGCAATTATCGATTATGATCATCTCATAATACCCGATAGGTTTTCGATCGGCTCCATCGCAGCGGGGATAATTCTTGCATTACTTCCTTCTGGCATTGGCATTATTCAATCACTACTGGGTCTGGTTGCTGGAGGGGGAACTCTTTTACTAATAGGAATGCTTGGCAAGGTGCTCTTCAAGAAGGATAGTATGGGCATGGGCGATATTAAGCTTATGGCAGGATTTGGTGCGCTTTTTGGTCCATCCATTGCCTTCTATGGCATAATGTTTGGCTCGGTCATTGGAGCTATCGTCGGGGTAATTCTTATTGTGTCAGGCCTGCTTAAACGAGGCGTTGTTATCCCTTTTGGGCCTTTTCTTGCAATGGGAATTTGGGTGGGTGTTTTCTTTGGGGATACCATACTGCAATCGTACACAAGCTTTCTCAATTCCCTCATTCGCTAATATGCTCTCGTATAGCAGTGCGTTTGAGCTCCTTTGAAGCTTTTGGAAGATTCACCAACCTGCTAGACAGATACAATTTCTAAGGTGATAAATTCTTACCGCCCTGTATCACTTATTTTAGGAAGCTCTCCGTTGAAACGAACTAAGCGCTATCCAAAAAACAGCTATGCCAATAAAAAGCATGGCAAGTCCTTCACGCCACAAATCAACAAACGTTGCTCCTTTAAGTAAAATCGATCTCACGATAAACATAAAAAAGCGCACTGGATTTGCAGCAGTTACAATCTGAACCCACCCCGGCATATTTTCAATCGGGATAAAAAAGCCTGAAAGCATTATAAAAAAGATTAAAATGAACCACAGCAAAAAAAGGACTTGTTGACTTGTACGAGCAATCATGGAAGCCAATATACCAATACCCAAAGACGACATCATATAGAATATCGCAAATACAAAAAGTGCCACCGGATCACCTTTAAACGGTATACGAAACCATAAGAGCGAAACCGCAAAAAATGCAACAATTTCAATCACGCCGATTATAACAAACGGTATAATTTTTCCCACGACGAGCTGAATTGGCGTAATGGGAGTAACCAGAAGCTGTTCAAAGGTCCCTTTTTCTTTTTCTTTAACTATAGAGAGTCCGGTTAAAAGCCCTGTAATAAGCGCAACTAAAATCACCACGAGCGCAGGAATCATGTACCATGTAGAATCCAGACGCGGGTTAAACATTACCACAGGAGACACTTTTATAGGAATCTGACTTTCAATATTCATACCTTGAGATTTTAAAATCAATGCTACCCTATCGAGCGAAAAACGGGAGAGCACAGAATTCATGTATCCTACTGCTACTTGAGAGCTATTCGCATCTTCCCCATCGATGCGTAAATAAACCGAAGAAGATTTATTATTGCTTATTTTCAAACCAAAATCAGGTGGAATAACAAGACCCACTCGAATCTCTCCCTTATCAAGCATAGTAGTTATGTGGCGTTCATCCGTTGTTAGTCCTACAAAACGGAAAAGCTCGTTATACTTGAGATGCGTAATTAAATCGCGACTAACCGGAGTATTGCTGTAATCCACAACGGCAATAGGGGTATTTTTAACATCGGTTGTTATCGCATATCCTATAACAAAGAGCTGCACAAGAACCGGAAAAAATATGAGCCTCACCATGAGCGGATCCGCTTTAATATGAGCAAACTCTTTCCAAATAAGAGTAAATATGCTTCTCATAATTTAGCCTTGAGGTTACGAATCGATAGTATTAAAAACAAAAATCCCATCCCCGACAAAATGCACAAAGGCTGCCATAGTTCAACTATCCCTACACCTTTGAGCATAATACCACGTATAAGCAGCAAAAAGTACGTGGCTGGCATTATATTGGCAAGCCATTGCAAAGCCTGGGGCATACTTGCAATTGGAAATATGAATCCCGAGAGCATTATCGTAGAAAGCATCGTAATAGGTATTACTAAGAGCATTGCCTGTTGCTGGGTTTTTGCCACAGTGCTAAAAATGAGACCCAAGGCAAGAGACACCAAAATGTAAACAAGACACGAAAGAATCAAAAACGCATAATTTCCAGCGCACGAAACCCCAAACCACACTTGTCCCACAAAAAGCATTAAACCTCCGTCAATTGCCGCAATGGCAACATATGCAAGGATTTTTCCAATAATAATTTCTATTGGTTTTAAGGGCGAAATAAGAAGTTGTTCGAGAGTGCCAAGCTCTTTTTCGCGGGTAAGCGTTAGCGAGGTAAGCATGGCCGGTATCATGATCAGAATAATTGCCATTAGTCCGGGAACAAAAAAGAGTGAGCTTTTCTGTTCGGGATTATACAAAACATCGGGAACAACATTGATCGAAGCTTGTGGTTTTATTCCTAATATTCCAAACGCGGCCTTTTGCATCAGAGGTTCAGCAAGATTACGAATAAGGGTTCCTTGATTAGGATCGGTTCCATCAATAAGAACCTGAATTGGCGCTGGAGTCCCTCCATTGCGTACGTCTTTATCAAAATCGGGCGCAAACCGAAAGATTGCCTTGACATGCCAGGTTTTAAACACTTCTTCTACGTTATTTGCAGAATACACATACCCCAACACTTTAAAAGTTTGCGAAGCATCAATGTTACGACCGATATCTCGCACCACACTGCTCCCGCTTGGATCTTCGATAAGCACCGGTAAATCTGAAATATCAAGAGTTAGTGCATAGCCATACAAGAACATCATGAGGACTGGAAGCGCAATTATAATAATCAGCGTCTGCCAATCTCGCATAATATGCCATGTTTCTTTTATGACAAGGGCACGTATACGCAAAGGAGAAATAGAGTGAGAATTCATACTCTCCCCACACCAACTAATTTAATAAAAACATCATTAAGCGAATCGCATTCAAGCTTTTTTTTAAGCTCACGAGGCGTTCCCAACGCAGCAATTTTTCCATCTATCATTATTGATAAGCGAGTACAATATTCTGCTTCATCCATATGATGCGTTGTAATAAAAACAGTTGTTCCTTGTGCGGCGAGATTCCCAAGCAGATCCCAAAAATTACGACGGCTAACCGGATCTACAGAACCCGTTGGTTCATCGAGAAACAAAATAGAGGGCTCATGGAGCAAGGCACACGCAAGGGAAAGTCTTTGCTGCCAGCCCCATGGAACATCATTGGTAATGCGCCCAAGCAACTTTGACAAATCTAAAAAATGTGCCAATTTTTGTATTCGCTTCTGCAAAGTAGCACGAGGAACCCCATAGAGCGCGCCATAAATTTGCATATTTTGTAAAATGGTTAAATCGGTATACAAACTAAACTTTTGCGACATATAGCCAATGCGCGATCGAATTTTATCAGACTCACGCATAATATCGAAGCCTGCAACCTGTCCCGATCCCGAGCTAGGCATGAGCAAACCGCATATCATTCGAATTGCGGTAGTTTTACCCGCACCATTCGCTCCCAAAAAACCAAAGATCTCCCCTTGAGCAACCGACACATTAATGTGATCTACCGCAACATAGCTGCCAAACAACTTGGTAAGATTTTGAGTTTCTATTGTTAATGGCGCCATACTTAGCCTACCATTTCCCCTTCAGAAACAAGGGCAAAAAACAAATCTTCGATGCTTGGTTCAAGAGGTTCGATATGAGCATCGAGGGGCACTATTTTTCGAATAAGGAGTTCCGGATCCGCAACATGAGGAGATACCCCAATATGAATACATCCTCCCACAGGATACGCTCGTTCTATGCCATGAGGCAACTCAACCGATTTTGATAGCGTCAAGGAACGCTCTGCACACTCTGCTTTAAAAATTTTATAGGGATACTGTTGACGCAAGAACGTAGGCGTACCAGAAAGCAGAACAACTCCTTTATGAAGCAATGCCAGTTCATCACAATATTCAGCTTCATCCATATAAGGAGTAGACACTACTATAGTTATACCATCGCGCTTAAGCTCCGATAAAATAGTCCAAAACTCTTTGCGTGAAACAGGATCGACTCCTGTTGTAGGTTCGTCAAGGATAAGAATTTGGGGAGTATGTATGAGGGCGCACGAAAGCGCTAATTTTTGCTTCATCCCTCCCGAAAGATTTTTTGCTTTACGATCTACAAAAGAAGATAGTCTCGAAAATGTCAAGAGTCTTGAAATGCGACTCGCGCGTTCTGTACCATACACCCCAAAAATATCAGCAAAAAAATGCATGTTTTCGCCAACACTTAAATCTTCGTAAAGCGAAAATTTTTGCGGCATATATCCGATAATGCTTCTAATGGTGCGCATCTGAGAATCGATTGGATAACCGCCAACCTCTGCGTATCCGCTATCGGGATCGATAAGCGTCGTAAGAACCCGCATGAGCGTTGTCTTCCCGGCCCCATCGGCACCAATAAGACCAAACATCGATCCCTTTTGTACCGAAAAAGATAAACCAGCAAGGGCATGGATATCTGCATAGTTTTTGCAGATATCGCGTACTACGAGAGCTTCATTCATGGAGTATTAACGCCATACTTCTACCGGCAGGCCACGTTTAAGCAGTAATGCTGGGTTTGCAGCTAAAGCCCTCACCTTGAACACGAGTTCATTGCGAGACTGCCGCGTTTGAATGTTTTTAGGCGAAAATTCGGCATCATTGCTGATCCAGACAATGGTTGCAGGAACAAACTGCCCAGCACCATCCTGATTGTCAATTCTAATTCTAACACCGAGACCAGGTTTAAGTTGCGCAAGCAACGTTTGAGGTACAAAAAAATCAACTTGAACAGTGTCATATTTGCCAAGCTCATAAATTGGCTGTCCTGGCAGCGAGATTTCGCCGACTCGTTTGAAGGTACTGATGACAAGCCCATTTTTAATTGCCTTTACAACGCAACGACGAATTTGATCCTCTAATGTTGCTCGTTGTGCATCGATCGCATCTTTTTGTGCCAAAAGTGCTGCTGCCGACAATTGAGAAGATTTCATCTTTAGAAAAGCTGATTCATAGGTAGTTTTAAGGGCATCTTTCTGTTGACTTGGCGCAGAACCTTTATCAACAAGTCCGCCAATTCTATCAAACTCCCTTTTTGCACCCGACAAATCGGCTTCTCCCGACGATAACCCCGCTCGTGAAGCAGCTATGTGTGCTGCCAATTGCTCGGCTGTAGCAGCAAGTTCTGCACGTTTTAAATGAAAAGGAATAGTATCGATAACCGCAATAATTTCGCCAGCCACAACAGGCTCGCCCTCTTCTTTGTTAACCATAATGAGTGGGCCAGACACTGTTGTTGCAGCTTGTGTTGTTTGTATTTCTACCACAGCAGAACCAAGAAAATCTTTTGAAATTTTGCCAGAACATCCGATATATCCTGCAATAAATGCCGTTACTGCAAGAATCTGAGCTGCTTTTTTTCCTGCCATTTGCATATACACCTCGTTACGATAAATATTCTTATTCTCTACCTTAAAACTCATGCTTAAAATTCTAATCTTCGTCCTGCCGTAAAGTAAATCTGGAGAACAACCATTTTTTGCGCAAGGAGAAGGACATCAAGTGAAGCTGACGATTTCAATACATTTATAAGTGCCGCTTGCAAATCGGTTTCGGTAATAAGCCCAGCATCAAAAGAGTTTTTTGCATCTGCAGCTACTGCCGCATAGGCATCGTATACAGTTTGTGCAGCAACGCGTTGCTTCTCACCTTTTTTAAATTGGCTCTTTAGCTGAACCAGATTTTTTTGAGCAGTTTGATACATATTCATTCTGGTTGTTTTTACAATATCTTCATTTTGTCGTGTTTGTTCTCGCTGAGATTTGACTTTAAAACCATCAAAAATAGTAAAGCGCAATTGCGCACCAAGCATTCCATAGGCCATAAAAACCGTATCATTTAAAGCTAAGCCTGGATTGGCAATTCTAAACCCACCGGTCAAAATCAAATTGGGATAGTGCTGACCAGACTGAACTTTTTCAAGTGCTCCAAATTGAGATGCTGCAATAGATAATGCATAAAGATCGGGTTTGAGCGTATCAACAGCCACGTTCAGTGGATCTCCCCAGCTCGAATCAAATGAAGAGGCAATTGGCTCACAAGTAGAGTCTTTTATTCCTGCTATTTGCATGATTTCCTGCTGTATTGAATCGGCAGAATTAACAAAAGAAACTAACTCATAGTTGCTTTGCGCAACTTTTGCAGAAGCCTCAAGAAGTCGCGAACGAGAAGCAATACCGCTCTCTTTTTGATTCTGTAAATTTTGATAAACCCGTTCGTGTTGTTGAATAAACCGTTTTTGAGTTTTGGCTTGCAAGCGAGCTATTTCCCATTGAAGGTAGAGCATCCCGAGTTTGAACGAAAGCACATTTTCAAGTTGTGTGATCTGGGTTTCTTTGAGGGAACTGCCCAGCGCGCGATATTGAAGATTAAACTTATTAACAATTGCTTGAGTGAGCGGATAGGCTACATCAATACCAACATCTGCACGGTCATTATCCCCAAGTTTCACAGTTTTCGTTTTCCCAGTGGGCATAAGTATAAATGTATCAAGCGTAGGAAGATATTTTATAGCCGATTCCATTTGAATCATACGATTTCGCTCGGAAAAGTATGCATACGATCCCACGAGATCGACCGTGGGGTACAATAGAGCGCGAGCTTCCGATTCTGCGTTCCTGCTTTTCCCCAATTCCTGAGTAGCAATCGAAATATCAAGATTCTTTTCTAACATGTGCGTTTGTAAATCACCAAGCGAAATGGGTTTACAAAACCCATACATTATTGTGCAAAAAAACAGAATGCACCCAAACAATCGGCGATTCATACATGCTCCTTAAAAAGCAAACCATCGGTAATCATATCCACAATATGTCGAATACGAATTTGGTAAAATGATTCATCAAATTCCAGAGTATTTCCATTCATTTTTTTATGCACAACCCCAAGAAATGGCTGGACAATAAACGATGCTGCGCACATACCCACAATATTGATAATAACATGAGTAGGATCGCAGGGAAGTATTTTTTTTTCGGCAATGGCTTTACTAATTGCAGTAAAAATGATACCAGGAAAATGTTCGTTAGAAATAGGTATTTCCTCAAGGATATGAGCCAGAGCCTTACCGCCATCAGCCAAGTCCCGCAACATCATCCGAATAACCGTAGGATTCTCTCGCAACATGCCAATGTAGACAACTACAATGCCTTCTACAAGGGATCTAAAGTCTTTTGCAGAACGAATGCGCTGTTCTTGAGAAAAAAAACTTGTCCAAATTATTTGAACAACATCGTGAATTGCGGCTTCATACAAGTTGCTTTTGGTACGAAAATAGTAGTGAATTAAAGCTTTGTTTACATTGGCCCGAAGAGCAATTTCTTGAATGCGCGCCCCAGCTTGACCTTTAGCAACAAACTCATCTCGCGCAGCTGCAAGAATGCGTTTTTCGGTGGAGGCATCAATTGGCTTATCAACAGTCTTCATAAAAACTAACCATCTGTTTTAACTAAACGTTTTAACCATATGACTAAATATAGTTATACTCTTATAAAAATGCAAATCCCGAGCAGATTACAACAAATATTCCAGATGCCTCAATGCCCAGAAATTGGAACTGCAGATCAGGGAACAACGGTAGAAGAAGCGTGGCAAATCTTAAGGAAGCGACAGAACTTTATCTTAAAGAATTTCCTACCCCGCACGTAGAACGCACTTTTATGACAACCTTTGAAAAAAATTACAATTGATGGCGCTGTCGGTTGTGTTGTCCCGATGCACAAAGAAATAGCAACAGGGACTCTTCACAGTATACTCAAGCTAGCACAGATCACTCAAGCAGAGTTCCAAGAACATCTTTGAGTTGACAACAAACAACATATTTTCCTAAGCAAGCAATGCCTTAGAACAAAGTTGCCTCGCGCTCCCCTAGTAAGCGCAACTTAATCGTGATGTAAACACCCCTAGCACATTACCCGAAACATCAAAAGCTTTCATACGCAGGATATACATTCCAGGAGTTAATGGCTTGGAAGAAAGGTTCCAACGGAATGAACCAACCATTCCACGTGTCATTCCAGAAAGCACCGTCTGCCTAACAACTCTTCCTTTGAAATCGAGCAATTCAAATCCTAAGAGCCCAACCCCACTCTGAGGAATAGAAAAACGCGCAACAATAAGATTTTTAAAAGGATTGGGGTAACACCCAACAAGCGACAGTTTAAGATTTTTAAGTATTGTAAATCGCTTGAAATCCTCTGTTGCAATTATGATTGATTTCTGCACATCAGAGGACTTTGGTACCATTACAGAAAGCGGTTGATCGAAAGGTATAAAATTACCATCGTCTGTGCTGATAAAAACTTTTTGTTGAGCAGAGAGATTCGCATTTTCGGTTGTGAGCATAATGTGCTGATCGTTATCAGCATCATTATGAAGCACAAGTGTATACAACGCAAGCCCATTATCAAGCTTATGGTATACAAACATGCTTGCTTGACGTTTGGTAAGAGGCTCAATTGCACCAATGCTTAAGGTACCAAATGACGGTGTTAAAGGAATAGTTGAAGCATTTGATGTTTCGTTTAATACAAACGCGCATCGAACTGATGATTTTTGGCCATCTTTATTCGATGTTGCAACAACATCAACTCCAAACGAGTTCCCAACTATTTCTTTGTTGACGCTAGCACCTATGCTAGACATTGAAGCTGGGAGCGGTGGGAATCGGAGAATTTTTGCAGATGCGCTTTTATTAAGGATGGAGTATCCAAATCCCGAAGTTCCTTTAAGGGAGTCTGCAAGGTCTTTTTTGGTATCTGCTAGTCCCCAAAATACAAGTTTCGTTTTAAATTTTTTGGTTACAGGATCTAGATCCCACGCATAAATCGCAAGCGAATCGCCAGTAATTCCGCTTGCTTTTAGAACATCACCAATTTTCAAATCATACTTATAAGGAACATTTATGTCAGTCCATTGATTCTGTGGAGCGAGACCAACGTCTACAGTATCTTTTTGACTTAACGTAACGCCATCGCCAAAATTAAATTGAACCGAATTTTTGGTTTTCAACCAAAACAATCTTCCCGGAAGCACCTTAAAGGTAGTATCAGAAAGTGAAGTAAATTCATTCCAATCCAGGCCACCCCACTTGTACAGTCTCATCTTCTTGTTATCGTAGATCCACCCAGAATTACCATCCCCAATACCTGCTTGCTTCGCAAGACCAGAAAGTGCCGCCCCAATTCCAATTGAATCTAAATTAGCCGTAACAGCTATGGGGGTCCAAACGTTGGCCTCTGGTGCGATCACATCCGATTCTATACGTTTAACTCTGCGAGAAATATTTACCGTATCGGAATGCGGCCCATCGCTTATGATCAAACGTGCCCGCAACCCGTTTTCTTCAGTAATAAAAGAATTGTCAATGGCGAGAATTGCCTTTTCGGGTGTAGCGCAATTTCCACATATAAACCCTGTTTGCATTTTTGACGAGCCGGTATTGTCATCGGTGAACGCTGCTCCATCTTTGGCATACTGCAGCTTCCACGACACATTGACAATTTGGTCTCCTATAGAAATGGTATCAGAGGAATTAGCACCTGTAATTAATACTTCACCAGTATCTTGTTCACTTGCAAAAGAAAGTTTAGGTCTCTTTGTATCGAGCATAATCTGGAAAGGAATTCGTTTGCCAGCTGTAACATAAGCAGCAGGTTTAAACCAGAGCGTTGAGGTTGCTTGATCGAGCGTAACATTGTACAGAGCAGATACTGCACCTGCTTCATTAACGCTATATATACCAATATCTTTCGATGTATAGCCAGAAGGCAGAGAATCATAACGTAGGCCAAGCGTAACGGTCGGCAGCCACTGAGCAAGCGAAAAGCCAACACCAACTGGAATCAAGTCTGCAGAGCCAACAGGTTGACTAAATTTCAAGGTATCTTGTCCTGTTGGGGCAACAAACCCCAAATCTTTACGAACAACAACATTACTATTAAAACCATAAACCTGTTTTGCAGAAGTATCACCATAACTTAAAGTTTGAAAAGTATAATTTCCCGTTGCTGCGCTAGAACAAGAGGAGTCAAACGGCGGCGACCAAGGCCCTCCACTTTGATCGCGCAACCATAACCCTACATAATATTTAGTATTAAAGAGAATTTTGCTCTCAAGAGGAATACTAAAAGCAAAAGATGCTGCTGCACCAATATCTATAGCCTGACTAGACGGTGTAGTAGCACGCACAGCAGCAGAATCCACCGATACAGAGCTTCCAATGGAGATGCTACTATTTTTTATGGGCGTTAAGGTACCTTCTATATCAATACTATTAGTTGTCGCATTAAAGGTGGTTTTAGCAATTTTTATTGAATTAGTCAAGACAGACCCGCTCCCCAGCAACGTTTTAGCGGATGCCGTCTTTGCAACCACGATATCTGACCACAGCAAATTATTTTGTGTTTGCAAAGCAAAATAATATTGAGTATTCTGATCCAACCCAGTTACCAGCATAGGTGTGGCAGACGGAGAAGCGATGCTTCTTATTTGTAGAGTATCTGTTGGAACTTGACCTGCAACAAAAGGCCCTCGACTAATAAGCATTCTCATTTTCTGGGCTAGTGGAGCCGGCAACCAGGAGAGTTTGACCGAAAAAGCATTAATAGTATCAACAACGAGAGTGCTCTGATTGGCTATGCGAGGAAACCCTGCAACAAAACTTGACTTAACAGAATCGCTCACAACACCGTTGCGCCCTGCTAATCTGACTATAACCGACACTGTTTGGGTATCGGAAAAAAGGAGCTGGCTTTTAATTCTTTTGCTATACGATCCAGTCACAAGCTGACTCACAAATGTTGCCCGGTCGATAGTTTCATCGGGGATGAGTGCCCCATTTTTGCCAATGATCGAAAGAGTGACAGATATGGAATTTGTATCGGTTAAAGTAGACCCATTTCCAAGAGTTACAATTGCCGAATCGGCTTTGGAACTATCTGGCACGACAGACGGATAAACCGCAGTATTACCAAGATATTTGCCAGAAGGCACCAATTGGTTTCGGGGCTTCATAGCTACCGATTGTGCATCGGTTGCTACATAGGGACTCAAAGTACCATTGTTCCATGTTGCACCTGCCCAAAAGCCATAATACTGCTCGGTCGATTTAGTTGACGGAGGTACATTAACAGTATCTTTAAAAATAATGGTAACCGTATCCCCAACCTGCTTGCCCATAGCGCGTACAGAATATTTTGCAACAACAGCATTTGTCAAAGGATCTATCGGAGTTCCACCTGGGCGAAAATAAAGACGAACAGAGTCTGCGCCAAACGTAATTGGGGAGGAAGCAACAGGAAGTTTCCCTGCATAGGAAACTACTACCTGTGAAGACGACAAAGGCGAAACAACTATGGATACACCATTGAACGAAGGATTTGCAATCACAATGTCAATCGTCGAAGAATCTGAACCCGCAGGTCCAGGGCCACTCACAACAAGTTTAACCTTATAATGGCCAGTATCGGTATACGTAACGGTTTTTGTAGGAACTCGCACATCGTACATGGATTGGTTCCCATTCCCAAAACTCCACAACCATTTTGTTATAGTTCCTGTTGAACTATCCGTAAAAGTAATTGTGGCAGGTGCAGCCGAAAGGATTCTATCTGAACCGAATTTTGCATCAACAGGAATTGCTGTTGGGAAAACTTTAATAGTGGTGCTTACCGAATCTTGGGTGGTTGTACCTCTAACAATAAGCCAAACCACAAAAGTGCCACTATCAGCAAACGTGTGAGATTGCGTTGCTTTAGTGGTAGTATATCCCACGGTATCTGCAGGATTATTAGAAAAACGCCATTTCCAAGATACAATGGACCCAAGTGAATTGTCTGTGAAAGTTGGTGTAAATGGAGCATACCCAGTTGCATTAGGAGCTAGGAACGAAGCTTTTACACCTTTAATAGAAATAGTAGTGCTCGTTGAGTCTACAACTCCTTGATCACGGATAATCAGCCACACCGTGAAAGCTCCGGTATCGGCAAAGGTATGCGCTTGTGTCGTTTTTCGAACTGTATATCCAATAGTATCAGCAGGATTATTTGAAAAGCGCCATTTCCACGAAGTAATAGCACCGGTACTATTATCGGTAAAAGTAATTATCTGAGGATTATATCCAGCGGCGGTAGAAGGAGAAAATCCTGCTTTGGTAGCAGTAGTCAAGGTTGTTTGGCCTAGGCGTTGAGTTTCAAAAGTCAATTTAGCTTCATCAGCAGAAATGACGCTTTTATTAAATCGAAGTTCATCAAGAAAACCTGTTGGGGCGGCTCTAAACCCGCCCCAAGCTGCAGAAACTGGTTGCGATGTTGGACCACCAACCAAATTTCCATTCTTGTAAAACCGACCATTTATTCCATCAAAGGTGTAGGTCATAAGCATCCAAGAATTATTAGGCCCAAAACCTGTTGAATCTATGGGAATTAGCATTGTAGTTGAAACATTACTTCCAGTCTTAACCCCCCATGGTCCCCCAGAAACGGTTTTTTGATAATAACCATTGGCTGCAGTACCGGTCTTAGAAATAGTATTCAGTGAATTAAAATTATTTGCATCGGGATAGTCGTTTGAAAAGGGATAAATCCAATATGAAATAGAAAAGGCGCTTGGCGCCCAGCTAAGCCCAGGAATATTAACAATCCCTGAAGTTTGATAACTATTTACTCCTCCTGCGATGATTGGGGGATCAATTTCTTGAGCACGATAGAGAACGCTGTCCATTTTTGCAAGGAAATTATTTGAAGTTGCATCTTTAAATTTAGTAATTGTATCTCCGCCTATAATTCCATCATTAGTGCCTTTTTCATTAAAGTGATATGCTGCTTGAAACTTCGTATTGACAAACACACTAGTTGGATCTGATTCGCTCACGGTTACCGAAGAATTCCCATAATGCATCTTTATTTTTAGAACGCTACTTTTATCGACAACATCAATTTTAATCCAAAAAATCGCTTGTTTGTTTACTTGACTAAATCGTTCGATTTCATACACAAGTGGTGTAATGCCATCCTCTTTTGAAAACCGAATATCTGCACCGGATGCTTGTGCTAAAAGAAAAATTGAATCTGCCGGATCGATAATCCGAATCATGAGCGGAAAATCTGCTATATTACCAGATAAATTTAATGGGATCGGATTTAAATAGAAATCCACATTTTTCTTGTATCCACTATAATCAACCGCATACGCTGCGCCAGCGCTTAAGCATCCAATAATTAATGCCACTACTATTTTTCGCATGGGTAACTCTCCTCTGCGCTTAATTAATAAAATTTTTGTACCCCTTTTAAAAAATTTAGTACATGCAACCTTAAAACTCAAGCGCTTAAATAAGCTATATTTCTAAATTCAAACAAGTTAGGGCATTCTATATTCTTTACTTTATCATAAAAACAAGCGTATATCCAATATTTTATTCAAACTCCCAAAAAAAATATCATTTTTTACATAACCTTACGCTTTTTATCGCTGCATAATTTATATTTTTTCGGGGCTAGGCCCTGCGCAATCAAAGACTGTGAACCCCGCCAGGCCTGGAAGGGAGCAACGGTAAGCAGACACCAGGTGTGCCGCAGGTAAACTTAGCCCTTTTTTTTGAGTAAATACCGAGAATATCTGATCTTATTACGGCAGGTTGGCAATTGCCTCATTCCAGCGCCTTGGCACTGTTTTTGGCCGGAAACTTCCTTATATGAGCTATCTTGTTTTAGCCCGAAAATGGCGACCTCAGGTTTTTGAGGATGTTATCGGGCAAGAGCACATAACCACGACCCTTCAAAAAGCTATTCAACAGCAGAGGGTAGCTCACGCTTTCATTTTTTCTGGCACACGCGGGGTAGGCAAAACCACAACGGCACGTATTTTATCCCGAGCTCTCAATTGCGATAATGGCCCTACTCCTAATCCTTGTGGCACCTGCGCAACCTGCAAAAACATCCTCTCTGGAAATAGTTTTGATGTGCTTGAAATAGATGGTGCCTCAAATAATCGCGTTGAGGATATCCGTGAACTACGCGAAAATGTCAATTACTCTTCTATGGGTGGCAAATATCGCATTTTTGTGATTGATGAAGTACACATGCTCACAAAACAAGCATTTAATGCGCTTCTTAAAACACTCGAAGAACCACCTCCCAATGTAATCTTTATTTTTGCGACAACCGAGCCTCACAAAATCCCCGACACCATTCATTCTCGCTGTCAACGATATGATTTTAGAAGAATAACAGCAGAGCAGATCCTAGCCCAGCTCGAAAAAATCTGCACCGCCGAATCCATTACCTACGAGCGAACAGGCCTGCTTTTGGTTGCGCGCAAAGCAGAAGGTTCAATGCGCGACGCGCTCAGCCTTCTGGATCAAGTATACTCTTTTTGCCGTGAATCTATTGTAGAAAAAGATGTACGATCTGTTCTGGGTCTTGTTGACGCAGAGGTTTACTCTCTTGTCATGGATTCCATAATCAATAAGCAACCAGAACCAGCTCTTGCAGCAATCCAAGATGCGCTCTATCATGGTTTTGATTTGTCGGATTTCTGCGGTGGCCTCGAAGAATACCTGCGCTCCCTCCTTTTTATTCATATACCAGCCATTGCAGAAAAAAGGCGTGTTGATCTTAACATCGACTCCGAACAGAGCCTCGCTACCGTTACCAGACAATCAGAACAAATTGACGAAGGACAATTACTTCGTATGATCGATCTTGTTCGAAGAACCCACAACGATCTTAAACGAAGTACATTTGGCAGATTTAGTGTTGAAGTAATGATCATGAAAATGTGTGCACTCGACGCTACGGTATCTCTTGAGAACCTACTGGGAGCACTTGGCGGTGGAACGCCTCCATCATTTACACACGCGGGACCATCGTTCACTTCCTTGCAGGATCAAAAAAAAAAAAATCCTGAGCTTCCAAGCGACTCCATAAAGCCAGAACCTCTTCTTTTAAAAGAATCCGTCCAAACAATCGAGCCACCAAACGACGATAGTCCACCAATTGCAGAGTGCATTGATATTCCCCAACCGCAACCTACTGTTTATTCGAAACCAGAGCCCATAGTACCACTTGCACAAGAAATAGCCGATCCGATTTTGCGATGGCCCGACTTTCTTGAACATCTTTTGCACGAACGTCCCAATATCGGTTCTTTTTTGGCTCTCTCAAAGGTTAAAACATCAGATACCGATTCGATTGACATTCTTTTTCGTTACGCCTACCGATTTCAATACTCAGAAATTACTAAACGCGAAAACAAGGAAACGGTAAACGAATATGTAACGGCCTTTATGCGAAGACCTATCGAACTGAGAATTCACCTCGAACCTGCGAGTGCACATCCATCTGCCGAAATTGAACCAGACTTACCTCAACGTAAATCAATTGATGATGAAATAGCCCAGGAACCAATTATAGCATCGGTTCTTGAACTTTTTGACGGAGAAATACTTTAGAACCAACCAAGGAGGTCGTATGTCAAAAGATATGTCCAAACTTCTCAAACAAGCCCAAAAAATGCAATCCGATATGATGAAGAAGCAGGAAGAACTTGCTGCACAGCACATCACAGGCACCGCGGGCGGCAATATGGTTTCGGTTACCCTCAGTGGAGGCGGTGATTTAATAGGTATTAAGCTCGATCCTGAAGTTGTTGACAAAGACGATGTTGAAATGCTCGAGGATTTGATCGTTGCAGCGTTTCAAAACGCATCAGAAAAGGTTAAAGAAATGAGCAGCGCCACATTTGGAGCATTATCTTCTGGCCTTAAAATTCCTGGTCTCATGTAACATGTTAAGCGTTCTTGAAAATGCTATAACCGCCCTTTCTGGGTTACCCACAATTGGTAAGAAGAGTGCGTTTCGATTAGCACTCTTTCTTATAGAACAACCCGAAGAAAAAGTGCGAGAACTCGCACATGCGCTTCTGGCACTTTCACACGACATTCGTCATTGTAAAGAATGCTTTAATTTAAGCGATAGCGACCTTTGTTCGGTGTGTACTTCAACCACCCGAGACACAAAGGTGTTGTGTGTGGTAGAAAAACCACAAGATGTGATCACCCTCGAAAGCGCAGGACGGCACCGTGGTTTGTATCATGTTCTTGGTGGAGTACTCTCCCCTATCAACGGCATTACCGCTGATAAACTTCATATTAAAGAACTTCTCGATCGGATTCACAAACTGTCGCCTCAAGAAATTATTTTTGGGCTCTCTGGGAGCGCCGACGCAGATACTACCGAACACTACATAGCAAGACTATTGCGCTCTATGCCACTCATTCGCATTACTCGGCTCGCTCGAGGGCTTCCAGCAGGTATGGAGCTCGAATACGCAGATCAAATGACTCTGAGCGCAGCCTTAACTCAGCGGGTTGAATTTACGTAAAGGAATATCATGAATACACTTATTTTTTGGATACGCAAAACGTTTGCCTCAATGCTTTTTACCGGCTTCTTCCCTATTGCCTCTGGTACCGTAGGTTCGGCCCTTACCATTGGAATGATTTACGCAGCACACCAACGATTTCCTCAGGTTTTTAATCCCCAGTATACAGTCTGGCATTGGGTATTTCTTATTGTTGCTATTGGCATTAGTATTTTTCTCTCTTCGGATGCACACCGTATTTTTGGCTCCGAAGACCCATCTCCTGTGATTATAGACGAGTGGGCAGGTCAGCTCGTTACGTTTTTTCTAATACCAATATCGGTCCCTACACTCGTCTTGGGTTTTGTCCTTTTTCGTTTTTTTGATATTGTCAAGCCATTCCCTGCTCATACCGTAGAATCGATCGAAGGGGGTGTGGGAATTACCCTCGATGATGTTATTGCAGGTGTGTACGCAAATATTTCCCTTATGGCAATGCTTGCTGGGTATCATTATGTACACAATCTTATTACACAATAACACTACAACGAATCACCTTTGTAAGGAATTTTAATGACAAAACAAGATCCGATAATTATTGGATGCGACCATGCCGGATACGAGCTCAAAGAACACATAAAGCGAACCCTTACCCAGCTCAAAATAATATTTAAGGATATTGGAGCTTTTACCAAGGAACCCTCGGATTATTCTATTTACATCTCCGAAGTAGCCTCTGCGGTATCATCAGGTGAATTTACACGAGGGATAGCAATCGACGGAATGGGTATGGGGGCAAGCATGGTTGCCAATCGTTTTCCACGTGTTTACGCATCGCACTGCCTCAACTCAGATATGGCCCAGGTTGCCCGATCACATAACAATTCAAATATTCTTGTCATGGGCGGGCGCATTACATCTCCGTGGTATGCGGATCAAATACTCAAGCAATGGCTTGAAATGAAATTCGAAGGCGGAAGACATGCTAAACGTCTTTCTCTTATTGACGATAATACAAAGCTACAAATTGCCCTCAACCACCTCGATTCTATCGAGCCCAAAGACTTCTCTGCGGCAGGGGTCGATGAACAGCTTTTCCACAAGGCAACCAAAGGTATCGAGCGCCTCAAGCAGCTCTTTACAGCCGATAGAAGAATGACCCATGAAACACGACTGCCCGAATCGTGTCCATCGTCTTTTTTCCACAATGGCATGCGCTACGAAGCGCTCATGGTCGACTTATCGGAGAGTGGGGCACAATTCCAGCTCGATACAGGCTCACACAAAATCAGCTTAGTGTCAGACGAAGAGCTGGAATTTTCTATTAAGACTCCCTATGGTCACTCAACCTGCAAAGGCAAAGTAGTGTGGGTAGATCGATCATTCTACTTAACATGGGGAATAAAATTTACCGAGCTCTCACCCGATAAGAACGACCCTCTTAAAAGTCTCATGGATTCGATGTAATGTTTTCTGAGGAAATACTACTGTTGCGCGGGCGCCTTGCAGCCGAGCTTACATCTCAAAAATTTACTATTGCAACAGCAGAATCTTGCACCGGAGGTTTGATTGGTGCTATCCTGACCCATGCGGGAGGAGCTTCTGTATTTTTTAAAGGCGGGATAATAGCTTATGATAATAGTATTAAAGAAACCATTCTGTCTGTCCCAAAAGAAATTCTCGTAACGTATGGTGCAGTTTCCCCACAAACCGTAGTATCCATGGCCCTGGGCGCAACGAAACTACTTCAAACAGATTGTGCAATTGCGGTATCGGGAATTGCAGGTCCTGACGGAGGAACTTTACAAAAACCAATTGGTACTGTTTGCATTGCAGTTTTGTGCCCACGACATTCGATTGAGCAACCATTCCTGTTTGAAGGGGATCGGGAATCGATACGACTTCAAACAGCAATCAAAGCATTTACTATGATGCATTCTATTCTGCGTCTTGCCTAAAATAAATATAAAAACTAAATTAAATTACCCTTAAATATAGAAATTATTTTAAGTAAATTTTGAACCAGGGAACTCTGCGAACGGCTCAAAACCGTACCCTGAGCGGAGCCGAAGGGTCTCGTGTCAAGCGCGTAAGGGAGGACGGGATGTGCTGGGGAAAACGGCAGTGACACCCCCTCAGTGCAAAAAGACTCAGGCGCTTTGCGCCGCAAGGATTTTTGTACCGGCTTGCGAAGCAAGAGCATGGAGGAGGCCCGACGGCGAAGCCGGTACGCCCAAATTCTTGCTCAATATCTCCAAGACTAACGATTCAAAAAAATAATCAGCCCCAACCCCGATGTAAATGTTCCAAAAACGGTTGGATCGAAATCGAGCTTATATCCCACATGTCCATACAGTTTTAATTGAGGAACAATCTCATATTGTAAGCCATAATAATTTCTAAAACTAAAGCGAGCATCAACATGATCAGCAAAATTTAGTGCTGGTGAAAACCCGATGTAATGCTCTAAATTCGTAGCAATAGTTCCAAAAATAAAATTATTTTCTAATTCTATCGACATATCATAGTCTCCATCTTTACGTATGCTCATTCCCACCTGTGGTCGCATTTCGTATACTGGACCAAAACGGATATCCGCACCAACAGTCGGATGCTCGCCAACAGAAAAAAGAAGGCCGAAATCTGCTGCTAGCACTGTGCTGGCAAAAGTTACTACTGCTGCCAAAAGATACACAAATTTCATAAAAACTCCTCTAATAAATTAGTAGATCCATATAATAATAATATAGATTAATCCCAAACCTGAGGGGGACTTCAAGAAAGCCTATGCAATAGTATCACTCCACAACTGCCGAACCAAATCTAATATGATATGTTTTTGATCTTGGGCTATTGGGTATTTAGGTGAATTGTATGCAGTGGTGTCGCGATTTTCTATTACAAGCACTTTTGCATTGCCACTCAACGAATGAGTGTGCCACCCAGACATCTTGACATTATACATTTTCCCAGGCACCATGTCAATTGCGTGAATTGCCTTAGGGGAAGTATCTCCTTCTGCAAGGAAAAGTATGCATCTTCCGGATAGGAGAACAAATACTTCATCTGTTTCCAAATGCCTCTGAAACGTAGTAAGGTTTTCGGGCAAAAGTTCGTCGATAAAATTTAAAACCGCAACGCGCCAGGCACCAAAGTCTACAACAGGCTTATACCCTGCGCCGTTATACTCGCTAATTTCAAGTAACGATTCTGGAATTGACATACACTCATCCTTTTCGCGTCATTTAGAGTAACCCTTATCCTTTACGACCAACTATACCCAAAAGTAATTTAAAAGAAATTGAAAAACCTTATGGAGTTACAGGTTTTTCAATTTCTAATCTGTGCAGTAGTTTCCCCCCCGGAGTGTAAAATTGCGTATTGTTAAACAGGTCTGTCCTCGATACGACTACTATATTCTTGGTATTATTATAAAGGACTCTTTTGCTTAGAACAGCTCTCCGATCTACTTTTTTACCTTGCTGGATAGCTGCCGCAGAAATGTAATCATAAGCGCACGACCCTTCAAGAATGGTTGAAAACGACCCAACCTGTGGATATCGCCACGCTTTTCCAGCGCCATCTATAAACGAAAAATAATACGTTCTGCATAGCGTAAACTTATCGGTCAAAACCTGATAGCTGCCAGAAGCAGATTTTCCGAGTGTGCGCGTAAGTGGTAAACTAACCCCATTGATTACTACCAAAGCTTGCTGTGGTGCTTTACCTGATGCATCAAAGTAGGCAGCCATAAACGTTGTTTTATTGGCATCGATAAAAAAATGAGACCCTGCAATAATGGGAAACGGTGCATACGGGCTTGACCCACCACCAAAATCATGAACCCAAAAATAGGAGTATTGTACTTTTCCAGAATCGTAACCTGCACCAAGCTCATGATATGCACTGCTCATGATATTTTTACGATGCCCATCAGTGCCCGAACCATCGGCTGCTGGAGGATTGCCATCCATCACCCACTGTTTCATGGTAGCAAGAGGACTAGAATTTCCAGAAGCAATATTTTCTGCCAAATTTCCGCTTTGTGTATAATACGAATTGATTCTGACAAATGCATCGGTTCCATTGCAGGAATTATGTTGTAGTCCGCACTTGGATGCCATGTCAGTTGCATGCGCCCGAGAAGATCTGTTAAGATCGATATTCCAGTAAACGGGCCCCACAGCCGGGTACACCGATGGCTGCAATATTGTGGTATACGCAGCACCTACATAGGCATTGCGATATCCAACCGGATCGAATCGACACGCGTTAGTCAATACAATTAAGCTTCTCTCGTGCCAATTAGGATACCCTGGATACGCAGCAGGGGGATCCCCATATCCAGCGTTCGAATATGTAACCCCGAGAACTAAAAGTGCAAAAAGCAAACAGTATCGACTCATGGTAAGCTCCTTGAATACCTTAATTATTGACTGTCCGAAAACACTTGTAACACCCCGTTGAAAGGAGTCGAAACAAGCTTCATTATCAAAAGATACCTTGTGCAATTTCGGTATCCAAGAAAAACTCTCCAGAGCTACGCGCGAATTATTTATTCTTTTTAGCAATCATGAACAAATTTGCATGGAACATAACCTGTGCTTTAGCGAGCTTGTAATTAAACGGAAAAAATATTTTAAGCAGTGCACTCCCCCGCTTGACCAATTGATCTAAAAACCATCCTGGAATAAAATCGAAATGGGCATAAAAATGTTTCTTGTGTATAACGGCAAAATCCGAATCACTCAACATTGTCTCAAAGCGATAGGGTGTTACAATAAAGGCATGGGTATAATCTATCCAGAAATCCATGCCCCATGAGTTAAAATCGGGAAAAAGAAAAACCGCTACACCCCCAGGCTTTAAAACCCGATGAATTTCTTTTAGTAAATCATATGCTTTTTCGTGATTGGGCATATGCTCAAAAACATGACTTAACACAATACAATCGGCACTCTTATCATCTTGGATTATAGGCGGAACAAAGCCCAAATACCCTTCGGCTCCTAATTTTTTTGCATTTTCTAAAATCAATTCGTTATTATCGAAGCACACATAGCTATGCCCATTTTCAAGACACCACCGTGTAAAATCTCCCTGCCCCGGGCCAACTTCAACAATGCGACTCGCTTTGGGAATTACCTTTGCAATAGCTCCATTTACTCTTGTTCGCAGGATAGAATTGGTCAATCGCCCTAAAGCCGTAGGCTTTTTGGTCATAAAAAAATCATATTTGCTCATAAATCAATCTCCAACTAAATAAACTTTCCTAGAACCTAATTAAAATAATACGTGTAGCCTCCCTTTGGTTATTGCCTTATTAACCCACAAGAGAATTATGATTTGGGCGTTTAAGATTTAAATCTGGCGGTTGTTTCTGAATTTGGGGGGGGGGGGAATACTTAATAAATCTTAATAATCTTGAATCTGGGCACCACGGTTGCCACCGTCGGCCCCTCTCCGCTACCGTAATTGTAAAACTCCTTGTTCGCTTCTACTCGGCTCTGCGAACCGCTCAAATCCGAACCCTGAGCGGAGCGCCGCATTGAGCGTCGTCGAAATGTCGAAGGGTTTCCCCCCGCTTCTGAGTGCCCGACGGCGAAGCCGATACGCCCCAATTCTTGCTTTATTATTCTTGATTAAAGCAAATCCAAAATGCCGAGATCCTTATCCTTTTTTTTATCTTTTTTATATGCTTTTCCTCCTCGCATGAGGCGAATCCCCATACTGATTATACGCAATTGTTCTCCCTACCGACATAATGCGCCCACCGATACAGCTACTGCATTGAGTTGCGGTTTCATCGAGGCATGGTTTTCCATCGTATAATTGATAATTAGTACGTACATCGGTAGGAGTTACTTGCGGCATAATGACATTTGCACCATAGCGCAAACCATCTTCACGTCCATTGGGATTCATTGCTTGCAATGCGGTAGTTGCCGCAATATTGACATCTTCTAAATAAAGTCTGGTTACAGCAATCATGTTTAAGGCAAGCTGATAAATGTAATCTTTTTGACTATCGATAAGCGGGCCATAATGGCTCATTGGTGTGGCATGATGCACAATGAATGGTCCCATTCCAATCATGTCAATATCGAGTATTTTAAAAAAGAGGATATCATCAGCAAGCATCTCAATAGTCTGATGAGGTAAACCAATCATGACGCCGGTTCCCACCTGAAAACCGATTTTTTTAAGCGTATTAAGACATTCGATGCGTTCTGCAAGCAGTTGCGAGGGCGGATGAATAGATTCAAAGAGAGTCGGGTTTGTTGTCTCTATACGTAACAAATAGCGATGTGCGCCCGCATCAAAAAAACGTTGATACGATTCCTGCGATTGCTCGCCCACGCATACGGTTATCCCAAGACCGCCGGGAAGTTTTTCTGACACCGTGGAGCTTTTAATTACCATTATGACACTCTCAACAAAATTTATAAATGCACTATCTTTTCGTTCGCCCGATTGCAAAACGAGCGAGCCATAGCCTAGTTCTGCACACACTTTTGCAGCACGTACTATCTCTTCAAGAGTTAAGGTATACCGGCTCTGAACCTCGGTATTCTTGCCAATTCCACAATACAGGCAATCGTTGACACATACATTGCTAAATTCTATAAGACCCCTCATGCTTACTGCTTTTCCGCAGTGGGCAAGCACCATTTCTTCTGCTTTTTTTCGCATATCCTCGATTGCACTAGGATTTTGCAAACTCAGCATCTGTATGATCTCGTGTCGAGTCATGTGTTTATCCTTATTCTTAAAAACGTTCCCCTTTGCAGAGAAAACTCGGAACTCATTTCATCGTTTAACAAGTGTGCAAAAGATACTCTCTACTAGAAATACAAATCCCGTGCGCCTAAACGTGTTTCCTCGTAATTCTTGAAAAAAGCATCGTACACCTTAGGATTTTTTTCTTTAACCTGGGCAATTTCCATGGCAAGAATCTTTTCGCCAATTTCTTTTGTTTTGGGTGATGCAAAGTCATCGAGCCATTCCCGAAAGGTAAGGACTGCATTGAGTTTGCAAAATTTGCCTTCTTGGCCAGAACGCAGGAGATCCATAATACATTGGCCTGTTCTGCCACAGCGGTATCCTGCAGTGCAAAACGATGTAATATAACCGAGTGTTGCCAACTCGTAAACAACATCATCGAGACTTCGGGTATCACCTAAAGTAAACTGTTGTTTTTCAACATGCTGGTCGGTACCACGCGGACTTTCGGCATATGCACCCACGCCAATTTTAGAAGATGCATCTGTTTGGGTAATACCCAAAGGAAGTAAGCTCGTGCGCATTTCAGCGCATTCCCGAGCTGTCAGAATCATACCGGTATAAGGCACTGCAAGCCGAATTACGGTTATTGCTTTACGAAATTCTGCATCGGAAACAAGCCACGGCGAATTGCTTGCAAAGGGGGTGCTCTCTGCGGGTTCCATGCGCGGAAATGAAATAGTATGCGGCCCGATGCCTAAAACCGATTCAAGCTCAATAGCATGGGACAGAAGCCCCAAAACTTCAAAACGCCAATTATACAAGCCGAATAACGCACCAATGCCCACATCATCGATACCAGCTTCCATAGCTCTATGCATTGCATATAAACGCCATTGATAATTACCTTTAATAGTATTTGCTGGGTGCACTTTGGAATATGTTGCATGATGATAGGTTTCTTGAAATACCTGAAAGGTTCCAAGCCCGGCTGTATTAAGCTTTTTAAGGTCGGCAACAGAGAGAGGCGCTGCATTCACATTGACACGTCGTATTTGTCCAAAGTTCTTGCCCACGGGGACCTTTACATCGTAGATGGCTTTAATTGTATCAACCATGTAGTCGATATCAGAATCGGGGTGTTCCCCATACACAACAATAAGCCTCTTATGCCCCGTTACACCTGCAAGTGATTCAACTTCTGCCTTTACCTGATCCAGAGATAATCGAGAACGATCGACAGCTTTATTCTCGTGCCGCAAACCACAATAGGCACAATTATTAACGCAGTCGTTACTCAAATAAAGCGGAGCAAAGGTTACGATACGATTATCATACACTTTTTTCTTGATTTGGCCGGCAGCGACTTCCATTTCTGCAATAAGATCGGGGTCGGTAACTGCCATAAGGGTTGCAGTTTCTTCGTGAGACAGCGTTGCAATAGTCAATGACTTTGCAATAATTTCTCGTACGCGTACAGCAGAAGTATCGTGATGTGCTACCAAAAGCGCTTCAAGTTTGGCATCATCAATAAAATCGATACCATTTTTAAGATACTTGTCAATCTCATCCTGCTTGATTTTAAGATTCTTATACTCTGCAAACCCATTTTCTTGTGCCATACATTCTCCTTGTTATTAAAGCTTAATTTTTAGAAATTTCTTGATTATTTTTTAGTATATGCATATAAAGCAGCTGGAAAAGGTGATAATACACGCTCCACAACGCCTTGCAATGCCGAAATGCAAATTCCATAATTGGTAAGCGGAACATTTTGTTCAGATGCTGCCATCTGCCTATTCATGGTTTCCCTACGGGTCAACATGCACGATCCGCACCCGACCACAATTGCATAGGAAGTAAGGTCATCGGGAAAATCTCGCCCACATGCAACATCAATAGTAAGATCGCATCCTGTATACTGTCGCAGCCAGCGGGGAATTTTAACCCGACCGATATCATCTTCTGCAGCATGATGCGAGCAGGCCTCTGCAATGAGAACTTTTGCCCCATCCTTAAGAGATTTTATTGCCCGTGCCCCTTTGGCAAAAAGTACCAGATCACCTTTCGCGCGTGCAAATAAAATCGAAAAAGTTGTTGCAGGAATTGTAGACGGTGTATCTGCAACCATTTTGAGCACAACTTGCGAATCACATACAACCAGATCGGGCGGTGTGGTAAGCCTTGACAACATCGATGAATACTCGCGCTCCTTAACAACCATAACTGCGGCATCATTATCGAGAATATCGCGAATCGATTGAACTTGCGGCAGTATCAAACGACCCTTGGGAGCCTGCAAATCTATCGGTACAATAAAAATTGCAAGTCCTCCCGGCCGCACAAGATCGCCCAATAAGGGCGGGGTCAAAAGAAAATCTGGTGGCAAAGCAGCGTGTACTGTAGCAATAAACTTCTGCCGATACTCCACCTGAGCATCCTGTTTTATTGACGAAACACACACTACCCCATTCACTTTTTTGGTAAGCCTGGCAACAAAAGGCTCTGAGGGCATAGCTTCATCTATTTTATTGACTACTGCAACACACGGCAATTTTCTTTTTAAAGCTTCGTTAACGATATTCTCTTCAAATTCTCCATACTTTTCTGCTTCGAGAATAAGAATTACAACATCTGCACGGTTAAAAAGTGCATGAGTTTTTTTAAGCCTTTTATCTGCTAGTTGCGTAGCATCATCAATACCAGCGCTGTCAAGTAATACTACCGGTCCCAAAGGCAGAAGCTCCAGAACTTTTTCTACAACATCGGTGGTTGTTCCAGGAATAGGAGAGGTTACTGCAATATCCTGACCACACATCATGTTGAGAAATGAGGATTTTCCAACATTTGTACGGCCAAATATGCCGATTTGCAAACGATTAGATTTTGGCGTTGCTTCCATATTAAACGTGTCCCAAGCTCATAATTTTTTGTGGGGATAAGGCCTTTTCAACAACACTATCACCAAGCTGTGCCTTTAGATACTTTACAAAAACTTTTTCCGATGAATTTTTAAACGACACGACAAGGTCCTGAGCCTTTTCATATCCAATAACCGAAACAAGAGCAGTAATCATGGCGGTGCTTGACGTAGAATGTGCGTTGCAGCGATCTTCATCAACCTCACACTGGTCGATATGCGCTGCGAAAATTGAACACGCTTTGCATAAAAGCGAAATAGCCTTTAGCAAGGCATCCGAAAGTAGTGGCAAAAATTCATTAATCTGTAAAGTTCCCCTGCTTGCGCACTCAGCTACGACACTGCATTCGCTCCTAACTCGCATACTGCATTGAATTATGCTCTCGAGTATAACGGGATTCACTTTACCGGGCATAATAGAAGACCCTGCTGCCACGGCAGGAAGTCTAATTTCTCCAAGCATATGAAGAAGACGTATGTCGTCTGCAATTTTGATAAGATTTGCTGCACATGCACCAAGAATGCCGGCAACTTCTACAAAACTATCTGCATTTGCCGTTGCATCAACAAGATTCTCTGCACGAGTGATGCCATATCCCGTCAACTCACGCAAAACATCGGTAACCGTAAAGATATAATCGCGAGGAGCAGTTAAACCGGTACCAATGGCTGTTCCACCAAGGTTTACAACACGCAAACGCTCTTCACATTTAAAGGTTCGCCATCTGTCGCGTGCAAGAGCCTCTGCAAATGAAGAAAATTGGGCACCCATGGTCATAGGCACAGCATCCATGCATTCTGTTCGACCCATTATGATAACGTGTGCCCACGCACTTTCTTTTTTCTGAAAAGATCCCTGTAAAAGCGCGCACGCAGAACTCAACGCTCTCAAGAGGCCAATGGCACCAACTTTAATTGCAGTGGGAAAAACATCATTAGTTGACTGATGCAAATTAACAGCTTCAATAGGATGGAGATATTCATACTCGCCTGCGTTTTTTCCTAATTTTTGTAAAGCAGTATTGGCAATTACTTCATTTACCATCATATTAACAGATGTTCCAGCACCACCACAAAGGGCATCTAAACAAAATGCATCACCATTTTTTCCAGCTAAAAGGTCATCGCATGCAGCAATTATAGCAGCAGATTGAGTATCATTAAGGTATCCTAGTCTTTGATTAGTAATGCAGCATGCTTTTTTAACAATTACAAGCGATTTTACAAGCGATTTTGAAAGCCTCGCATAATCAAAGGGGAAATTTTCGAATGCACGTAGCGTATGAATTCCATACAGAGCATCTTGCGGAAGTGATCTCTCCCCTAACAGGTCGTGTTCGATGCGCATATTCATATCATTACTTTCCGTTGGGTTTTGCCAAAGCCGATTTCACCGAAACACCTGGAACCTGACCGAGTGATCCTGTTAATACCCCGAGGGCATCGGTAGTTGCATCAACCACCAAAGTAATAACGCAACATTGACGAGATTGGTACGGTATGCCAGTGCGAGCTACAATGATGGTGCCATGTTCATGCAAAATAGCATTGACTTTTTCGGCGCTTTTTTCGCGGTTTTCAATAATAATACCAACAAAACCGAGCCGTTTTTCCAGAGTTTCCATGCTTGATACTTTCTATCTCTACAAAAAAAAATCCCGCTTCCTCTTCTGAAAAGAGAAAACGGGATGCACTATTCATGTAAGCCACACCTGCTGGCTTTATAAACTAACGCATTCCCTTGATCTCAGATACAGATCCTCGTCGCAGGAAAACTGAAAAGAACACAGAAGTGCCCAGAATAATCTGAAAACTTCTTAATTATACAATCCTACTTATACTCCGGTCTGGCTGTATACGATGTATGCAGCAATTCATGAGATTTATGAGAAAGCGGATGTTCCAAGAACTCCTTATAGAGCAATTGAATTTCCGGATTCAAGTGAGAACAACGCTTAATGGAACGTTCGTCGTCGGTATAGATACCAGCAGTACGTTTACGACGGACAGTATCGTCGGCACCATAGGGCTGACCACCACCACCAACGCAACCACCACGACAAGCCATTACTTCAATAAAATGGTAGGGTGAAGGCTTTCCTTCTGCAATTGCCTTGCGCACTTTATCAAGAACACTGGCAATATGAATCATTCCATGAGCAACGGCAACATTAACTTTTGTACCTTCAACATCTACGGTTGCTTCTTTAACACCTTCAAGACCTCGGACATCAACAAAGTTGACATCCCCTAGTTCTTTTTTGGTTATAAGAGTATAAACAGTACGAAGCGCTGCCTCCATAACACCACCAGTAGCTCCAAAAATAGTGCCCGCACCGGTGTAATTACCAAGAATTGAATCTACATTTTCTTCTGGTAAATTTGCAAAATCAATTCCAGCAGACTTGATCATACGAGAAAGTTCGCGAGTTGTAAGCGAAACATCGATATCCTTGTGACCAGAGCTAAACATTTCTTTACTACGCGCAATTTCGAACTTCTTTGCTGTGCATGGCATAATCGAAACCATGAAGATCTTGGCAGGATCGATGCCAAGCTTTTGAGCATAATATGTTTTCGACATTGCACCAAGCATTGATTGAGGCGATTTGGCTGTCGAAAAGTAAGGAATAAGATCGTGATAAAACTTTTCGAGATAATCGACCCATGCAGGACAACAACTGGTAATCAGCGGAAGCGTTTCTGGGGCTTCTGTAAACCTCTTTACAAACTCAGACCCTTCTTCCATAATGGTAAGATCGGCTGCAAAGTTTGTATCGAACACTGCCTTAAAACCAAGTTGACGAAGGGCCGCATAGAGTTTACCGGTTTGAAGCGAGCCAGATTCAAATCCAAAAGATTCTCCAATAGCAACACGTACAGCCGGAGCAATTTGAACAATCGGGTACAGATCTGATTTTTGGAGAGCGTTCCAAACAACATGACATTCTGATTTTTCGTAGATAGCCCCTACTGGGCAATGTGCAGAGCATTGCCCGCACTGAATACAAGGGCTATTTGCAAGAGATACATCCCCTGCAGGTGCTATACGAGTACCATCTCCGCGTCC
Source organism: Chitinivibrionales bacterium (assembly GCA_038247415.1). Classification (GTDB taxonomy): domain Bacteria; phylum Fibrobacterota; class Chitinivibrionia; order Chitinivibrionales; family WJKA01; genus JBBRUX01. The sequence goes on from JBBRUX010000005.1 coordinate 102,518, forward strand.
AAGAAACTCAAGCGCCCAAACGCCTTGAAGATCTTGACACACTTTTGCACAACGCCCGCAACCGATACACTTTTCAGGGTGCAGAACAAGACCTGACGAAGAAGTATCTTCGGGCAAATTTCGCAAACGTTGCGGGAACGGATTCTCACGGATACCAAAATCGGCGGCGATTGTTTGCAATTCGCAATTTTGATTTCGTGGACAGGTAAGACACTCATTGGGGTGTGATGCGAGAATAAGTTCAATAACAGTTTTTCGCACTTCAATGATTTCGGTATCATGGGTAATAATACTCATGCCTTCTTCAACCGGAGTTGAACATGCACGAAGCATTTTAGGCGAGCCTTCAACCTTGACAACACACACGCCACAGGCTGCCCATGCCTCTAAATCGGGATGATAGCACAGTGTAGGGATCTTGATTTGAACTTTTTTAGAAGCATCCAGGATGCTAGTTCCAGCAGGAACAGTTACCTGACGACCGTTTATCTTGAGACTAACTTCTTTCATTATCGACTCCTTATGCGGCATCACGCCTGATGGCTTTAGGATTTAATAACCGCGTCAAATTTACACACTTGAAAACACTCTCCGCATTTGATACACGCTTTAGAATCAATCAAATGTGGCTTACGCTTTTCTCCGCTAATTGCATTGACAGGACATTTTTTGGCACATGCTCCACATCCAATACATTTATTGGTTAGTATTGAATACGCTAACAAGTGCGAGCACTTTTTAGCAGGGCATTTTTTATCGTTGATATGCGCCAAATATTCATCTTCAAAATAGGTCAATGTTGACATTACAGGATTTGGGGCAGTTTGTCCAAGTCCGCACAGCGATGCCCGTCTCATGGCTTGACCAATTTTGCGCATTGAGCGAAAATCGTCCTCAACACCCTGACCCTTGGTAATACGCTCTAGGATATTGAGCATCTGCCGTCCACCGTTACGACATGGGGCACATTTTCCGCACGATTCGTCGACAGTAAATTCGAGATAAAAGCGGGTAACATCAACCATACAGTCATCCTCGTCCATGACAATCATACCACCCGAACCCATGATAGAGCCAAGCTTTAGTAGATTTTCATAGTCGATTGGTGTGTCGAGATATTCGGCCTTAATAACCCCGCCCGAAGGCCCCCCCGTTTGAACAGCTTTAAATTTTTTGCCATGAGGAATCCCGCCGCCAATATCATAGATAATTTCGCGAAGTGTGGTTCCCATGGGAACTTCGATAAGACCGGTGTTATTAATTTTACCGGTAAGCGCAAATACTTTTGTGCCTTTGCTTGTTTCGGTTCCGATTTTAGCAAACCAAGCACCACCCTTTTGAAGGATAAGCGGAATATTTGCTAATGTTTCAACGTTATTGATAACAGTGGGTTTGCCCCAAAGTCCCTTAACAGCAGGGAACGGGGGCCGAGGAACCGGCATACCACGTTTACCTTCGATACTTGCCAAAAGCGCAGTTTCTTCTCCGCACACAAATGCTCCAGCACCAAGACGAAGCTCAATATCGAATGAAAAATCGGTACCAAGAATGTTTTTACCCAAAAGTCCGAGTTCATGAGCTTGCTTAATAGCAACTTCAAGGCGATGGATAGCTAAGGGATATTCGGCACGAATGTAAACAAATCCCTGTTTTGCCCCAATGACTTTTCCAGCAATAGCCATTGCTTCAAGAACTGAATGTGGATCACCTTCGAGTGTAGAGCGATCCATGTATGCGCCAGGATCTCCTTCGTCCGCGTTACAAACGATAAATTTTTCGTCTGAAACAACGTCCTTTGAGAAAATCCATTTTTTCCAGGTAGGAAAACCCGCACCACCACGACCACGAAGGCCTGATATTTTGAGCTCGTTGATAATGTCGTCGTTGCTCATGGTAGTAAGCGCTTTTTCGAGCGCAACATAACCATCGCGAGCAATATATTCGTTTACATTTTCGGGATCGATTACACCGCAGTTACGCAGCACAATACGCACTTGTTTCTGATAAAAATCGAGATCATCGATTTTTACTCGTGCTTTACTTTCGGTATTACCGTAAACCAGCCGCTTTACCTGACGTCCTTTTACAACATGTTCAGCAACGATCTCTTTGGCATCGTCTGGTGAAACACGTACGTAAAGCGTTTCGTCGGGGATAATTTTAACAACTGGTCCCTTTTCGCAAAAACCGAAGCACCCAGTCTTGACAACCTGTGCATCGCCAGCAACGCCCTGTGCTTCGAGTTCCTTGATAATACCTTTGTACACCGCATCGCTACGAGTACTTTCGCATCCGGTACCACCACAAACAAGAATATACTGTTTATAAGCCATGAAACCCCTCCGCTTACCGGACCAAGTCGGTCGCTGGTTTATCGAAAATATGGTCGTTTATGAGCTTTTTGTTAATGATATGTTCGGTGATAATTGCCCGAGCAACTTCTGGAGTTACGTTTCCGTAAATAATAGAAGGAATACCCGGAGTTTGAACCTCCACCGTTGGTTCGCTATAGCAAAGTCCCATACAACCCGTTTGAGTAACGGTTACTGTTGAGATTTTTTGCTTTGCAATTTCATCGAGGCAAGCATCGAAAGCAAGCTTTGCGCCAGCTGCAATGCCACATGTCCCCATACCAATGATAATCTGTGAATCTTTACCATCTGATTCACGAGGAACCATTGCCTGCTTCCGCTCGTCGCGGAGTGTCTTAAGATCGGATAGAGTCAATTTTGCCATACACGTTCCTTTTAGAGAAGCGTTTCTTCTTCTAGCATCTGCACATACTCACGAATTGCAAGTAACGATGCAGCATCATTTATTGTTCCTAACTCGGCAAGAATCTCGTTTCGACTAATAGAATAGCTTTTATCGCCGCGAGTCCGGTTAAATTTCAGTTCGTAAGTGCCACCAAAGGTGAGCAATGTCAGAACTGTACCAGCTACATCTCCCAAAGGTGGTGCATCGGGATGTGATGCATTGAAAATGCATTTGACCGATGTTCCTACGCCTTCTTTAGAACTTATTTCGAATTCCCCCTGTGTTGCCTCTACGGCCTGTTTAACAAAAGGAAGACCAAATCCGGTTGACCTTAATGGATGTTTGCGAGGGTCTGTCGAAAAAGGATCGACAGCCTTTGCAAGTACCATGGGACTCATTCCACAACCATTATCAGATATAAAGAGCGATATTTTATTATCATTTTCGCAAAAATCGACTATTACCAGACTCGATTGTGCCTCGAGCGAATTCTGCGACAAGTCGAGGATATAGTCGACAAGCGCTGCATGCATTGGCTATGAACCATATTTTGCGAGAATCGTATGAAGCTTATCTTTGGTTAATGAACCAAATACTTCACCATCTATCGTGAGCACTGGCGCCAAACCACAGCATCCTAAACAGCGCACAGTCTGAATGGAGAATTCCCCATCTTCGGTAACGCCATTTACACCAATGCCCAAAATATTTTCGAGTTCTTTAAGGACATCATCACCACCACGAAGGTAGCAAGCTGTTCCCATGCACATCGAAATAATATGCTTGCCTGGTTTTTGTACTTTAAAGAAATGGTAGAATGTGATTACGCCGTAGATTTTTGCGAGTGGAACTTCGAGTTCGCGCGACACACTCATGGCAACATCACGAGGAATGTACCGATATGTTTCTTGCACTTTATGCAAAACCATAATGAGATTGCCGGGCTTATCTTTCCACTCACGGATGAAAGCACTAAGTTCCGGTGTCAGTTGTGCCGACTGCGGTACTGCCTGATCCATGGTAACCTCCAAAGAAGGAAGAACAATCTTGCAGATTGCTTCCATTGGCTGATTTAGATTATATTAAGAAAAAAGACACATTAACTTTTTTCAATTTCTACTAACGTTCAATAATATACTCCTTCTTAAATAAAATTACAAGAAAAAAATGTGGTTTTTGTAATTAATCGGAACATAAAATGACCAATAATGTGAAACGCGCAACAATAAATTTATCCGTGAGCGAAATAGCGACAATAACGCAAGCATCGGGTATTGTTACACCCCAGGGTTGGGAAAATCGAAGCATAGGTGGCATTGAAATTTCTGATCTTATGAGCGAGGTTCTCCTCACAGAATATGCAGGACTACTCCTTATAACATCGCTCATATCTGATCAAACGATCCGGACGGCGCACATGATCGATTGTGCAGCCATTTTATACCCATATCAAAAAACACTTCCATCAACAGTGCTTATTCTTGCCAATCAGCTTAATATGTGCGTTCTGGTATCCCCGTATTCGAAATTCGAATGCTGTTACAAACTTACCCAGCATCTAGAAAGAACCCGTACCAATGCCGAATGAGTCGGGTAAAAACATCTCTACTGCAGCACTCTTTACCCAAGAGGCCCTTTTTCGGCTACGCGTATCCGATGTCATGACGCGTAATGTAGTTACCGCTTCCCCATCCGATACCTTACGTGTTGTTCAAAACTTCATGAAAAAGAACCGTCTCTCTGGTATCCCCATTACATTAGACAATAGAATCCTTGGCATTATTTCTGTTGACGATATCATACGAGCTCTCGATTTTAATTACATCGAGGATCGTGTTGAGGCACACATGAGTCGCAATATGGTTGCCCTCGAAGAAACTATGCCCCTCTCGTTTGCTGTGGCATATTTCGAAAAATTTGGATTTGGACGTTTTCCGGTAATTTCTCCCGAAGGTTTACTGAGCGGCATATTGACGGGTGGTGATATTCTTCGCGCGCTCTTACAAGAAGTAAGCGCTGAAGCAGAAAGGCTCTCGAGCAGCCAGCCCCATTCGATAGTTTCACCACGCGCGCTCTACCGTTCCTTTGAAGTTTACAAATACGATTTTTCCAACGCCGGGAAAGCCAGCCAAGAAATTAAAGCAATTCTTACCGAAGCGCAGTTGGCTCCAGGCCTTATACGACGTATTGCCGTGGGTTCGTACGAACTTGAAATGAATCTTGCGCTTCATTCTGATGGTGGAAACTTAAGCTTTAGCATGAGCCCTTCTGCAATTGATATTATTGCCCGCGATAATGGCCCGGGGATCCCCGATGTATCCCTTGCGTGTACCGAAGGTTTTTCTACCGCAAACGATTGGATAAAATCGATGGGTTTTGGGGCCGGCATGGGACTTCCTAATGTTAAGAGGGTTTCTGATGAATTTGATATTGCATCTATTGTCAAACTTGGAACGATAATAACCGCACGTTTTTTTATTCCACCCGAAAACAAAGGTTCACTATGAACGCATTAGAATTTGCAACAGAAGTTCGGCTTCATCTTGTTGCAGGGGTCGATTCTTTAGCCATTATAGAAACAGGGTATTGCTCGGATTTGCTCTCGGATGCCATTGCCAATGCTCCTGTAAATTCGGTTTTTATCACCGTGCAGGCGCATAAGAACACCGTTGCGGTGGCAACCTTGGTTGGTGTACCACTTATCATTCTCTGTAATAATCGCATTGCACCCCTTGACATGATCGATGCTGCAATCGATAAAAAAATTGGCATTGCGCAAACAGAAAAAAGCCAGTTTGAAATCAGCATTCTTGTGCACACCATTCTCACCCAAACGCGATAACTGTTATTATGCCCATTTTTAAGGCAGATTTGCATATTCATTCATGCTTGTCACCATGCGCCGATCTTCTTATGTCTCCCCGTGCGATTGTTAAAGCTGCCAAAGAACGAGGCATAGGCATTCTCTCGCTTACCGATCATAATTGTTGCGGAAATAGTGCCGTGATGGCTACGCTCTGTAAAGAAGCTGGAATTGGGTTTATTTACGGCATCGAAGCAACCACGTGCGAAGAAGTCCACCTCTTGTGCTATTTCGGTAACCAGCGCGATTGCGATGCTCTGGGTTCTTCTATTACTGCAACATTACCATCGCTTCCCTCTGTGCCGCTTAAGGACAAATGTCAAATTCTTGTCAATCGCAACGATGAGGTACTTGGCTTTATGGAGAGAAATCTCATGGGTGCGGCAACCATGAGCATGGATGAGATCGAGGATTTTGTTACGCATCGCGGAGGGGTTGTCATCCCTGCCCATATCGATAGACCTTCATTTTCGATTATATCCCAACTGGGCTTTTTACCTGATGGAAAATCCTACCCTGCTGTAGAAATGATTAAAAGACCAAAACCAATTTCATTTCAGGGATATGAGGTCATTGCCAATTCGGATGCTCATTCGCCTGAGAGGGTCGGAACATCGTTTACAGAACTACTGGTAGACTCTTTATCGCCGGCCTCAATTATATCTGCCCTTAAAAATTTTAGTTTTCAGCGAATTCGAAATAATGACGCGAGTCGATCAGAAAAAGCTCATGGCCAAGATTCATTGCCTTTATCAGCAATGGCTCAACCACTCTACCCTGCCCCTCAAAAAGAAGTTGGATCCAAACATATGATAACAAACAAAAACTGTATCTTACGATTGTCTCGCTATAAAAATGCACTCCACCGGTTCAAAATGCTCGGATTCATCAAAGTGTTTTCGGACTATTTAGCAGATGCCTGCGGGGTAACGTCTGTGCAAGTGCGTAAAGACTTCTCAATTTTTGGCATCATGGGAAATAAGCGGGGTGGATATCAGATAGACGCGCTCATTGAGCAGCTTAATAACATCCTTGGAAAAAACGAACTCCAAAAAGTGATCCTTGTTGGAGCGGGAAATCTTGGTTTTGCGCTCATGAAATATCGCAATTTCGAGATGGATGGTATAAAAATTGTTGCCGCTTTTGATATCGATCCATCAAAACTCAATCCAAAAGATACCGTTCCCGTCTTGCCCCTAGATTCGCTCATTGATTTTGTAAAAAATAATGGTGTTAAAATTGGTATCCTCTGCGTTCCCATTGTAGCTGCGCAAGCAACCCTCGACCTTATGATGACCGCAGGTCTTAAAGGAGTTCTTAATTTTGCTCCAATTCAGCTTAAAGCTGCTGATGACCGCGTAATAAATAATGTAACCTTTGAAGTTGAGCTCGAAAATTTAATTTATTTCGTTAATGCCTTAGAAAAAGCTCCCAATCGAAGAATCGAGAAATTTGAGCCACAGCTCGATTAATTTAAAGTATTGGTCTTAACTAAACATGTAAAACCGTATGAATATACCACTATCTGAGTTCATTCCCTTTTTTGCGCTTTACGCTGAAACTCATTTCCGCTTTTTTAAGAGATTCCCTAATTTTCTTGCTAAGGCAGAGCCCGAGGTGGTTTTTGATCTGCCCCGTCGCGGGTTGCACGGATCCCCCATTCCGCTACTACTTCTGATTAATGATAGAGACAAGTATCCTATTGAATTAATTGAAGTTAAAATTGCGTATTGCATAATCGGCGACCGTCCCAAACTGCATCGGATTCAGAATATCGCGCAGTATGTGATCGATCATCCGCTCAAACATCAATCAACCGCGTATAATATACCCCTTCCTGCCGACCTTTTTCTAGAGATATCCACCTACCAAATAAATTGTCTCGCAATACTCAAAACAAAGCATGGCCGAACTTTAGAGGTTCTTAACGACAACTATATTGGATCTTCTAAACGATCCTTCACTTGCCTCATCTCAAACAATACTTATCCGTCGCAAGATATTGTTTCATATGGAGATATGCATGTTCATTCACAGTTTTCTCAAAGCCACGTTGAGTTTGGCCCGCCACTCGAAATTCTTAAAGAATGGGCCAGAGCAAGTAGTTTAGATTTCTTAGGCATAACCGATCATTCCTACGATCTCGCCTGTAGTTTGAGCGATTATTTCATCGAAGAAGAGTCGACCCCTCGGTGGGTGCTTATGAAAGCGGAATGTACCCGCCTCAGCGAAGCCCATTCAGCACTGCTTATCCCCGGTGAAGAAATTTCTGTGCTTAATAAAAAAAACAAGGTAGTTCACCTGCTCAGATTTGGATCAGACAGATATATCCCAGGCTCTCTTGATGGCGCGCGCAAAAAGAAGGTTTTTAATAAATCCAGCACATTAGAACTCCTTGCTACTACCCAAGATAAAGATACTGAAGTGCTCTTGGCTGCACATCCAGGTTCGCGCGCAAGATTCATGCAATCGGTATTCCTCCACAGAGGAAATTGGGATACTGCTGATCTTGCCCAGCCCATTGATGGTCTTCAAGCAGTAAACAGCGGTTTTGGCAAGTCTTGGAAGTATGCTAAGATGTTGTGGATCAAAGAATTACTTAATGGACACAAACTCGCACTGGTGGCAGGTACCGATGCACACGGGGACGCAAATCGCTATAGATGTATTGGGATTCCTTTTCTGAGAATTCTCGAACTCTTTAACCGCTATTTGGGAAGTACTAGAACAGGGCTCTACGGCAAACCAAAAACCAAAACTGATGTTTTAGATGCAATAAGGAACGGCAAAACTTTTGTAACCAGTGGACCCTATGCAAACCTTTTGGATCGCAATAATCCATACTGCTCCCTTATTTCAACTCATGAGCTTAGACGTGAGATAACAGTTATAACATCAGAATTTAAAAGCACTTGTGAGTTTGGATATCTTCAGAGAATACGAGTTATGGGAGGGATAAAAGGAGCCAAACAAGAAGTTGTTATTGTCGACAAGCTTTTTGCGGAATCGCAGCAAATGCTCGAAGAGAGCTTGGATATTTCTCTCCCCGATCTCGCGTTATTTTACATTCGTGGCGAAGTTGGATGCTTCTCGAAAACGGGCTCTGAAGTAGTAGCCTTTACAAGCCCTTGCTACTTCCAAACCTAGCACATTACATTATTATAAGCTGTCCGTGCAGAGCCCCAGCTTGTTTGATAGCCTGAAAAATAGTTATCACATCTCGTGGTGTTACTCCAAGTGAATTAAGGGCTTGTGCAAGATCAGATGCTGTTGTTGTCCCATTAAGAACTACCATATCGGCTGGTTTTTCTTCTACATGCGTTTGACCCTTAAGAGCCATAGCAGTAGATCCTGCGCTAAACGGTTGAGGCTGAACAAGTTCGGGAGTATTAACGATTTCTACCTTAATACCTCCATGTGATACAGCAACTTCAGAGATTGTTGCGTTTCCTCCAGCAACAATAGTCCCTGTTCGTTCGTTAATAACTATCTTAGCAGTATTTGCCACTTCAAATTGAAGATTTTCCATGCGTGAAATGAATTCAACAAGCTCTATTTTATTCTTGATAGAATCCTTTGCAAGTGTATTAAAATCAAGGTTTATGGTTGCCGCATCCACTGCCTTTGCAATGGGAATTGAGGTCATAGTTTCAAACTCTTTATTAACCGCCGAAGCGAGCATGAGTGCTGATGTAAAATCTGGATTAGTAAGAGAAAGCGAAAGCTCATTTCCATCGAGAGCATCTAATGCAAATGCTTTTTGGACTATTGCGCCATCAGGGATTAATCCAACAACAACATGGTTTTTTCTAATACTTGTAAGTCCAATATTATCAATGTTATAACCACCGGTTGATAAAGGCCCTTGTGCAGAGCCATAGATTTGTCCATCGGGCCCTTGAATAGTCGTTAAAATAAGCGTGCCCCCTTCTAAACTGGTGGCGTCGCCCATCGATGAAACACTCACATCAAATCGAGTGCCTTTTTTCTTATACGGCTGCAAAGTTCCTGTAACCATAACCGATGCCACATTGCGCACACGAATATGCTGGTCTGGCATTTCTATGCCCATGTTTTTCAACATATTAGCGACGGTTTGCTGGGTAAAAACACTCTGCGTTTTATCGCCGGTGCCCGCAAGACCTACAACAAGTCCATACCCAAAAAGCTGTAATTCTTCCACCCCCGATATTGACGCAACATCTTTAATGCGAACCCGTTGCTGAGCCCATCCTAGACTTGCCAGTATTGAAACGAGCAACAATCCAAAAACAGCTCTTTTACCTACTTGTAATCGATAAGTCATACGTACGTCCTTGCATAGATGAAAATCATGAAATGGTGCATTCTGGTTAAAAAATCCAATTCAAGAAGCGCGCAATTAATCCCGGTCGCTGTCCCTCGTGGGCAGCTCCTTTTCCAGAATAGGTTATTTTTGCATCCGAAATATTATACGAATACACAAAGTTGTCTGGCTGAATATCTTGCGCTCTTACAATTCCTGATACAGAAATAATCTCTTTTTCGTTATTAATTTCTACCATTTTATTTCCGTCGATAACCAAATTTCCATTATCCAAAACTTTTGAAACACGGGCTGTGACCTTTGCAAGCAATGAACCTTCTCTGGATGTAGACCCTTTTCCATCAAAACCAACCCCCACACTTCCCGATGCGCCAAATGCAGGAATAAAACTTAATAACCCGGTGCCTTGAATCCCGTTAACACCAACTTGATTTTTCTTATCGGTGCTTGTTCCAGAATTTGATCCAGCTTTGGCAGATTCAACGATATACACGGTTAAGATATCGTCGACACGCATGGCTCTTTTGTCGGTATAAAGGCTATACATCGGCGCAGCGATTACCCCTTGCACAAAAGCACCTATGAGAACATAAGCAACCACTGATATACCTTTTTTCATAAAACCTCCCCCGCCACCGCAATGGCAACCTTAGATTTTCCGACAATTTTACCTTTTGCAATTTTATGACTTACTGCATTTTCAACAAGTATAATCGATCCAATTGCACCCGATTGTCGAGCAATGCCCGAGGCACTCAGTGATACATTTTTTTGCTTAACCACAAGCACTACCTCAGCACCTTTTTGTATATCGATTGTAGGCGCTAAAAGATCCTTTGATAAGATTGTTCCTTGTGATATTGATCGAGCTAGTGTTCTACCCATTATATCGCCCTGATTTAGGAAATATTCTTTTTCATAAAATGTTATATCTTTTTGAGTTATGACAATATTCTGAGAATTTAGAGTATCATTTCTCAAAAGCTTTGAACAAGCAACATATACAGGCATTACGACTTTTAGTACGCACACAACCGGCACCATGAGGTGCTTCCCATGTTGAGTAAGTTCGAGGTTAATTCTGAGGTGCCCTTTTTGATTTGAAGCAGAGTCCATACCGCTTATTGCATGTACAAAAGGTTTATCTAAAAGGTGAATCGTTTCGCTGCCGTTAATAAGCGCGAATTCAATATTCGTGTGAGGATACGCAGTCTTTTCACTGACATAAGATTTTATTGATTGCTCAAAATCACTGATCTTAATGATTCGTGATTGCGTTGAAATTGAAATTCTAGATATACTTTCTGATGAAGCAATAACAGAGATCCCAAGCTTCTGGGAAATTTTTGGGATAAGATCAGTTACGAGGGCTAGTCTGCTGTAACCTGCTGGGGCAGAAGGACCTATGCAAATTGCATCAACCTTTTTTTTAAGCTCCAAAGGAGCAGAATAGGATGCAATATCTGAGAGATAAATAAGGGTGTCGTTTACCGAGGAGCTATCGTGAAAATTAAGAATCACCGGCTCAGACGCATAGGCGAAGGAGCACATCAACCCAACGATAATGCCAAAATCCCTGGCAACCATAAATACATCCCTTTCAACCTAGTTCAGAAACCAATAACTTACCGCTTAAGATTATTTGCTGTCTGCATCATTTCTTCTGAGACCGAAATTGCCTTAGAAACTATTTCATAGGCTCGTTGAGCTGTTATCATATTGACCATTTCATCAATCATTTGGACATTGGAGGTTTCTATATACTGCGATTGTGTTGTGCCCATACCTTCTAAGCCAGGCGTTCCAATAATCGGCTCACCAGAAGAATCAGACTGACCATACAGATTCTCCCCTAAACCTCTAAGTCCCGCGGGATTAATGAACCGGGCCAGCTCAATTTGCCCAATTTCGGTTGAGTTTTGTTCGCCAGGAAGAATAGCAGTAACTAACCCATTAGCATCAACACTAAAACTATCACCACCATCTGGCACCACAATTTGAGGTTCTAACTTATAGCCCGATGAGGTTACCAGAGTTCCATCGGAGGATAATTTAAATCCGCCATCACGAGTGTAACCAACATTCCCATCTGGTAGCGAAACTTGATAAAAACCATTGCCCGAAATTGCGATATCATACGGATTGCCTGTTGCATTAAGCGATCCTTGCTCAAAAATTCTTTGTGTTGCAGAATTGCGGACACCAAGCCCAACCTCAATACCAGTTGGAGCAACCGTGCCTTCGGCATTTTTGGTTCCTGGTTCCTTAAGAGACTGATACATAAGATCCTGAAACTCCATTTTCACCCGTTTATATCCTGTAGTATTTACATTGGATAAATTATGGGAAATTGTGTCCATGTAAAGCTGCTGAGCTTCCATGCCAGTTGCCGCAGTGTAAATAGATCGAACCATAATAACCTCTTAGGCGTTAAAAAATTGCTACTAGATTTTTCCAACCACATTAACTGCTTTATCCATCGACTCATCCTGTGCGAGCATTGCCTTTTGATCTGCTTCATAATTTCGATATGAGTTAATCATTTGCACCATATTTTTTATAGGGTTCGCATTTGATCCTTCAAGAAATCCTTGCTTAACAACCCAGCCTGCAGCAACAACCGGTTCATTTTCCAATCCGTAAGGTTTTAGGATGCTATTGCCTTCTCGGGTTAGTGCATAAGGCTTTTTGAAATCGGAAATTTTTAAAAACCCTCTTGATTCTTTGTCCTGTATTACTTCCCCATCAGATGAAATTGTAACTGCATTGGGGCCAGAGAGCTTAATAAAACCATCTCGGCCAAAAACCTTTGCACCATCCATTGTTGACAAAAAGCCGTTTGAATCGGTTGTAAAATTTCCATTGCGGGTATACCCAATTCCAGAATTAGTAAGCACGTTAAAAAATCCTGTGCCTTCGATCATCGCATCGAGAACATTATTTGTTGGTTGAGCAGGCCCTTGTGAATAATCGATAAAAACTTTATCGGTGGCAATCTCCCGATTAACATTTGGCTGGCGAGCATCATTATCGAGATATTTTTGCAGCGTTTTGGTAAATGAGCTGCTTTGTTTAAAACCTGTTGTATTAATATTTGCCAAATTATTAGCGATCTGATCTTGCTTCTGCATCATGGCGGTCATTCCTGCAGCAGCGATATAAACTCCCTGAACCATATCCAACTCCTCAGGTATAGGTAGAATCCACATCCTATTCTAATAAGCATTTTCTGTGCCGAAAAAATAAAATCTCTGAGTTCATCGAATTCGAATTCTTTTTCTTGCAACCTCACATTTGAAGATCATTCATAAAACCAGTCGTTATTGAGTATGTTTTAAACATAATGAAAGATTAATCATTGTAACTACTTGATTTTATTATAAAAATAATGCCTGAGCAACATTTTGTGATCTATTAAGAACCACTAGGTGGAATGATGTAGGCACCTGAAGATTATTTTTTTGGCAGAAAGCACGGGGGACTTTAATCAAAATCTTTTTGCTAAACACTCGGCAAGCACATGCATGTTGGGTAGACATTGCCGAAAGAAACGGAAAAGTTTGCCTCTTTAGCCCGATCTCTGGAGGTATGACGTTCAGATTGTAGCAAATCGGTTCTCTGTTTACTTCTCGGTTCCCTTCAATTTAAACTATTGGGAATTTCCCAATAGTTGCATCCTCTTCCAATTCACCGGTCTTATTTATGTTCTTTAAATGCTCATTTGCTGTTTTTCTGTTTTATTTTGTGGGCTCATTCATAGCTGCCAAATACCTAAAAAATGTTGCTCTACTCATTCCCAGAGTTTTTGCTGCTTCTTCCCTATTTTGACTGCACGCGCTAAGGGTGCGCATGATAAGTTGCGATTGAAACTCGCGGGTTGCGCTCTCTAGGGTTGCCACCCCTTGCAATTGGGAGCCATTTTCCAAATCGAGTTCCACAAACTTAGACTGGCTCGATAAAACCGCTTTATGCACAGCACTTGATAGTTCGCGAATATTGCCGGGCCATTCATAAAAGAGCATAGCTTTTAGTGAATCGGGATGAAAATCGGTAATTTTTTTGGCAGGATAAAGAGTTCGAAATTTCTCTAAATAAAAATAGGCAAGCAGATGAATATCTGCGCCTCTTTCACGCAAAGGCGGCAATTGAATACGAAATTGATCGATCCGAAAATACAAATCTTGACGAAAGAGACCTTCTGCAGCAAGACTTTTTAGATCACGATTGGTTGCACAAATGATTCGCACATTAATGGGATTTTCCGATGTAGCACCAACAGCCCTAACCTTGCCGGTTTCCAGAGTTCTGAGCAATTTAGCCTGAAGTGATAGCTCTATTTCACTTATTTCATCGAGAAATAATGTTCCGTTTGATGCGGCAACAAATAAACCATCATGATCCCGAGTTGCCCCTGTAAAGCTGCCTTTTTTATGGCCAAAAAGCTCAGATTCGAGCAATTCTCCTTTAAGCGAGCTACAATTTACGGGAATAAAGGGAAACGAAGCACGAGAGCTCTTGGCATGAATTCGTTGAGCGATAACATCTTTTCCGGTCCCTGTTTCACCAGTCAACAAAACGGTAATATCAGCACCTGCTACCGAATCTATATCAACAAGGACTTTTTTCATAGCGTGTGAGCCGGCAATAAACCCGGCATCGGCGGTGTGAGAAGACAATTGACTAATAATGTCATTTTGCTGAGCAATAAAACCAACATGATCGATAAGCATGCCAGCCATGAGTGCATACAGACGCATCATGGCCATATCACGATCGCCAAAGGATACGGTTGGGTTTTTGGAACCAACATACATAACCCCTAACACCTGTTGAGCAACCATCATCGGACAACACAAAACAGTTGACAGATTCAAATCCATGATACTTTGCGCTGCACCAAATCTGTTATCGGCTAAAACATTTCCAATACATAATGGGGATTTGTTGCGTAACACCTCTTGCACAATCGTATCGGAGAATCTATCGGTTGTTTCGGCAGGATTCGACGAAACAAAAACGCGGGGAACTTTGCGATCATCAAGGGTAAGGATAAATGCCTCTTCTGCATGCAAAGCGCTGAGCAAAATGGTAATGATTTTTTGAAGAAGCGTTGTCAGATCTCTTTCGTTGCCAACTGCTTCACTAAACCGCACAAATTCATCAAATACTGGCTGGACTATGGTTTGTGCACTGTGCTCAACCATATCCTCAACAATATAAACCATATCTCCAATAGTTATTCGATTGCCTGGGGCACAAATACACTCATGTATTTTTGCTCCATTAACTCGTATATCTCCATATTTAATTGCCTGCACTTCAATTCCCTGCGCATGCTGACACAATTTTGCGGACACATCAGCAATGCCTTTACCCAAAGCGACAATATCGTTTTCCTTGCTCGCCCCAATAAATTGAGCCCGGGCGCCAACGCGTATAAGCCGCGTTGCATTGTTATAAAATTCCTTCAGAATTGTCATTCCAGTTTCATTGCCCCTTTATCGATTGTAAGATTTGTAACTCTAAAAAATCGATCGTTTATCGAATTAGTGTTTGTAAGAGAAGATATACTTAAGTAAACCGGCTTGAGCGTAAATACATACGCCGAATTTGCAACAATATCTCGCTTTCCGGAATACGAAACTCGATATATTGTCAGCATAGAATCCCGACGTTCCATAAATAAAGGGCCGTTTAAAATTTCCCGCGTTTGAAACCGATCTTCTTGACTCAATGCGCCAACATCGTATTCATATTTTAGAATATTTCCTTTTGCAACAATCCAGAGGTCAGCTATGCTGGCATCAAGGATGCTAGTATCGGTTGTTGTAGAAAGTTTAAAACCCACCCTAAACGTATCGGTAACACTGCCGATACTCATCAAATAATTTAAGGAAATTTTAAAGTCTCCACAAAGAGAAAACTTGCTTGTCAACGAAAGCAATCGCTCTTGAGCAGGTATCGTGGCATCTGCTTTAAAATACAATGCTAAGCCTGTATAGGTTGACGTTGGATCGTGCCGGATAATCCCAATAGAATCTGAAGGATCATCAAAGCTTTTCCAATAGGTCATCGACGCAGGGTTATCTAAAAACTGATCCTGAAACATTTTATGTATATGATAGGGGACAGAAACATAGGCACCAGAGGGATCTGAAATAAATACCGAATCGAATTTCCCAAAAGAATTAAGGGTATCAGAGAAAAGGCCCAATGAATCTGCAGGGAGCATTAAGGCGATTTTTTTCTCCCCAAGGCCTTCGTTGAGATACTCGCTGGTACCGGGCCACGAGGTGTCGGTTACCAATAAGCGCGTATCGTTAAGATCTTTCACCGATAATGTGCACACAGTAGAATCCGGATACCAGAGGGTGTCAATCAACTCGCGTGGACTATTAATTCCTAAGCTTGGGACGTTATTATGCAGCGGAACATCCAAGTCATGGGTGCAGTCAACCAGACCTGCAAGCATACACAAAAGGAATATTCTCAAGTACCCTATGTTATAAAAACCAAACAAAAGAAACTCCCGTTGCATCAATTTTTAAGTGTGCCGAAGATATCATTTTTACCTGCATACCATGTATGTTCTTTACAGTTAGAAAAGAAAACACAGTCCCACATCCTAAAGAAACTAATCCAACGCCTGTCGCAACCATCGTGATGAGATCGGATTTTCTCACTTTTATTTTTAATGCATCGTATTGAGCTCGATCCCCCACCTCTGCTGCGGTGAGAAAATCTTGATAATACTTTTTTGATGCTGTAGCGCCTTCAATTAAAAATGCGCATGCACCTGCGGAAACTCCAAAAGAGACGATCGTTGATGCGAGATTAATTCCCACTCCCTGTCGTTTGTTCTGCAATTCGATGGAAGCAAGCAATTTGTGGTTAGATTCCAATTCTCGTTCATGAAGAGCCGAAAGAGAATCTTTAAGCGCTCCTTCTCGCCGTTTTCCAATAACATCTAATTGAGCCGCCGTTATAAAATTGTACATTTCGGAAGAAATATATTCGGAATCGAGCCTAAAGAGGGAATCACACTGATACGCAGTCTCAAATTCATGAGCAGCTTCTATCATTTTTTTTAAAGCATAGTTCGAAACACCCAAATAAGAATGCATCAAAGCACACAGAGCAGGATTCTGCAGAGAATCCGCTATATTGACAAAAGGAATTACACCTTCGTAGAGTTGTTTATATTCTCCCCACTCAAAATGTTGCCTAAGACTCGTTAGCGAATCCTCAACAGATTGTGAAAAAGCAAACGTCGAAGCAAGTAGCGTGAGTAGCAATGCTCTACAAAGGGATTTATTCAAAATTAGCACAGAAATTCCCAAATCTTGTTTTTTAAAACTTCATCACCTCGCGCGTTTGCACACAACTTTATTTGTTGCTACACAAAGCTAGTATAATGAAATATACCTCATTGGCGAGCAGAGGCAATAGTACTGATCCTACTATGGGGAACTTAGTGATCTTGAAACGTGATTGAAGAATCAGACTGTTCTTCTTTTGCAAGATTTTTGCTAACCGTGAGCGTTTCGGCTGCTGCCAGAGAAAACTTCTCGATAATAGGCTGATGCATATCTTTGCGGATTTCGAAGGTATGAACGCCCTGATTTAATTCGATAACGTCAAGTGGTGTTTGTCCATATGCTTTGCCATCGATATACACTCGTGCA
The DNA here is from genome assembly GCA_038247415.1 of Chitinivibrionales bacterium. Lineage (GTDB taxonomy): Bacteria > Fibrobacterota > Chitinivibrionia > Chitinivibrionales > WJKA01 > JBBRUX01. The sequence continues at coordinate 120,129 of JBBRUX010000005.1, forward strand.
AAGGGCGGTCGCGTTTTAAATACAACATATCCTTTTTGATCGATGCCGGAAGCTTGCAAGCTTGGACTGCCTAGGCTTTGAGCAAGAAGAACACTTTCAATAATCTGGTTCTCCTTATGGATTTTTTTTCGTGGTGACCCTAAAAGAACCCCAGCAATAGAATCTTGGGCACGAGCACGTACGGCCGTACCCTGCGCTTTGGAAGCACTTGGTTTATGCGGCGCATTGCGAGGCGAAACGCCCACATGAGTTGCTTGGAGATACTTAATGAAGGGAGGAAGAACAACAACACCTCCCGTAAAGACAAGCAGAATGCTCCCTGCAAAAACGCCTATTTTACGCCAGTAAAAAAGTGTCGTTATTAAAGTCTGAAGCCTGGCATTCGCTCCTTGCAAAGGCAAAAAAAGATCGGCAGTAGAGAGGGCACGCAAAGCAACCACGAGTTTTCGGGATTTATATGCGCTATGCGCCTGCTTGCACAGGAAACTATAAATTTCAACATTTTCTTGAATCTTGACGGCTTGGGGGTTGCTACAAAAGCTTGCAAGTCTATTTTTCCCATGCGGGATCTGATTGACCTGAAAGAAGCTCTCAATTGTTGCGATACATTCTTCGATAGTTGCTCGCTGGGCAACTGGCTTAACAAGGCATCGATCTATTATGCGCGCCAAAGTACTCAATACCCGACTATCGAAATCATCGGCTGGAGTATGTATTGAATTAAGAATAGCATACATGATTGCATGCGGGTTCTCTCCGGTAAACGGAAGTACCCCGGTAGCACACTGGTACAGCAGTGCTCCCGCAGAAAAAATATCTGTATGAACGGTAACTCTCTTGCCCTCGGACTGCTCTGGAGAAATGTATTGCGGGGATCCAATGAGCGTGCCGGTCATGGTCATGCTTTCGGAATCGAGCAGATGCGCTATTCCAAAATCCATGATCTTCAAAGTTCCCGATTTGTCAATCATGATATTAGTAGGCTTAATATCCCTATGGCAAATTCCTTTGGCATGCGCTGCCGATAAACCACTAAAAAGCTGTAAGGCTATTTCCAATAATACAAGATTAGGAAATTTGGAATACGTCTGCAGATAATTCAGCAGGTTTTTGCCCTCGATATATTCCATAACAAGAAAGCGACTTCCACCTTTCTCTCCATAATCAAAAAGCTTAACAACATTTTCATGTGATAACGACGCAATGGCAAAGGCCTCATTGGTAAACCGCTTTATTGCATCGGGATTTTCCATCAGATGGGGATGAATAATCTTGAGGGCTACAGGCCTATTGAGTGTTGTATCGATACCATGAAATACCGTGGCCATACCACCGGAATCGATTTTTTCTATAATAGAATAACGTTGAGGAGCTTCGAACATACACCGAAAACACCCTATTAGGTTGAAATACCACTATCAGACCATACTACATAAAGATACTAAGTACTAGTCTTTCGCCACCACATAAAAAAACCACATGCCTCAAAGACATGTGGTTTGCAAATAGAGAGCCAACGCAAAAAAAAAGAAATTAGGCCCCTTCGATATCAAATGAAATCTTAAAATTTTCGCCTTCTTTTTGCGTTGAAATTTTAAACCCTGTATTATAAAAAACTGCAAGCATAGAGGGATTTTCACCAACTACATTGGCATCACATCCCTTGACACCGCGCTTTTTTGCTACCTCAATAAGAATATCGAACAGATACGTGCCAATACCCTTTGATTGCCAATCATCGCGCACCAGAAAAGAAATTTCGGCACGATTTGTTTCGGGATTAAGTGTGTATCGACTTAATGCGACAACTTGATCTCCACCTGTTTCCTGAACCACGGCAATAACCACCATGTCTTTGCTATAATCTACGTTTGTAAATTCTTGAACAAATCGATGCGGAAAGGATTTAATTGGCTTGAAAAAACGGAATGCTATTGAGCGTTCGGAACACCCGTACAACATATCGCGAATAATTTTTTCGTCGGTAACCCGGATAGGCCTAAAAAAGAGCTCTGTGCCATCCGAAAGAGGCATAAAACGCTCAATTTCACGAGGATATTGCACGGTTTTTCCGCCAAGAGCTAGCTGATCAGAGAAAACATATTTACGCGCTTTTGCTTGCTTAAGAATATCATCTCTAAAATCGGGATGTGCTATTTCTGCAAGAGCTACAACACGTTCGCGGATACTTTTACCTTCGAGATCTGCAATGCCATATTCGGTCACTACATAATGCACATCAGCCCGATTAAGAGCAACTCCCGAACCTTCTGGCAATGAAGCGACAATACGCGAACTTTTCCCATCGGAGCTTCTGGAAGGAAGAACAATAATCGATTTGCCCCCCTTGGAACGCAATGCACCTCTGCTAAAATCTACCGCACCGCCTAGTCCCCCACAAAAATCATAGCCAATCGAATCGAAAACGACCTGTCCTGTCATATCGATCTGATGTGCTTGATTAATAGCAATGAAACGGGCATTTTGACTTATGACAAAAGGATCTGCAACATATTCTGCAGGACGAAATTCAAACGTTTGATTTTCGTGGATGAGTGTATACAATTTTTTAGTACCGCACGCGCAGCTAGCAATCACTTTGCCACGATTGATACTTTTACGTTTTCCATTAACAATGCCTTTTTCTATCAAACTGACAATTTCATCAGTTATCATTTCGGTATGAATACCAATATCTTTTTTATCTGATAGAAAGCGCAACACCATTTGAGGTATATCACCAAGGCCTGGCTGAATAGTTGCCCCATCATCAATCAATTGGGCGACATTGTTTGCAATTGCCTCAGAAACATGATCGGTATCTGGTAGCGTGCGCTCAACCAATGAATCTGAACTCTCAACAATCGCGTCGATCATATCGAGGGAAAGCAGCGTATCACCTTGTGTTCGGGGAACATTTTTATTTACTTCTGCAATAACTAACACAGCATTTTGCACTGCCGATTTAACAATATCAATAGAGACACCAAAACTTACAAAACCATTCGCATCGGGAGGGCTCACCTGAATCACAGCAGCGTCCAGAGGAATACGTCCTTTTGCAAAAAGGCTAGAAATTTCAGAGAGGGTAACAGGGAGATAATCGCCGTCGCCAGCCTGAATTGTAGTGCAGAGATTTTGACCAGCATAAAAGGCAACAGTCCGAAATTTTTTAGAATTTTCACCCGTTGCAATGGGCGCTGTTCCAAACGTAAGATACTGGTACAATTCTCCATCGAGAATATCGTGCTTTCCAGAAACGAGTTCAGTAACAATTCCCTGTGGAACGCTACACCCCGAACCCACAAATACACGAGGCCCACCAGTTTTAATGAGCCGTATAGCCTCTTGCGCCGACATTAATTTAGTCTTATA